>DATBFG010000044.1:0-31229 GCA_036558645.1 Terriglobales bacterium | reverse complement strand
TCTGGTTGTGGCTTTTCGGCTGACGAGTCAGTGTGTTCCAAAATGCCCAGAACGCGATCTGTTCCTCTCCAAGAGAAAGCTCAACGCAGGGCTACATGCATGAAGGGAAGGCTACGAAGAGTGCGAGTAGATTTTCATGGAGGATTCTAATCCGGTGGCCTCCTAATGCGAAACAGAGAAGAACCAAAGGAAGTTACATGCCGTTTCACATGCCGTCCGCGAGAAACTACGTCGAACAGGTGCCAAAACATGCCGTCTGCTGCGTTGTAAGTTGTTGTATCTACGTCTTCTAACGGATTCGACTCCCATTCGCTTCCGCCAATAAAATGATGCGACGATGACAACTGATTTGTTGCGATTCAACGGCGCTATCGAGCGGGATCCTGCCATTGATCGGTGGATGGAAGATCACGCTGGTGACTTAGGAGGCATCGCGCAGCACTGGTTCGAGGTAATGCGTCAATGTGGCGATGAAGTCCGGGAGCTCTTACATGACGGCTGTCCGGTGGCTTGTTTGGGAGATGCGCCCTTCGGCTACGTTAATGTATTCACTTCGCATGTGAACGTGGGATTCTTTCACGGAGCAGCGCTGCCGGATCCGGGGCGCCTGCTGCAGGGCAGCGGCAGGTTCATGCGGCACCTAAAGCTGAGACCAGAAACGAAGATAGACCCTGGAGTGGTGAGCAGGCTCATTGATGCTGCATACGCGGACATCAAGGCACGCGTCGAACACGGCTGGCACGGACACGGTGCCAGTCACAGCAACATGTTCAGGTAGATACCTACGCTTCCTTCACCGAAATTTCATACTTGAAATTATCCGGATCGAACGGGTCCACTCGTCCGTCGGCCGTTTCGGCTTGGGGATACATGAAGTAGACGAGCGGCTGGCCGCTCGAGCCCGGCAATGCTATGTCATGAGCATAGTTGTAGGCCATCCAGTTCATCTCCCAGGAACCGAAGAGGCGCTTTCGGGCGTTCGAGACCATTTCATCATTCAGGGCACGATTTCCCGGCGGCTCTTCGAGGACAACCTTGCGCACGTCGGCCGGATCCACCGGGACCCAACCATAGTCGTGAAGGTAGACCTCGGCGCGGCAGTGCTGGCCTTTGGTGGCCTTATCGGTCGCAACTCCCAGGCTCTTGTATCCCAACTCCGATTTCGCAATGCGCAAACCGTAGACATGGCGGGCCGGCAGGCCCGCCGAGCGTGCTAAGCCAACATAGAGCGCATTCAAGTCCGCACATTTCCCGCCCAGGTCGCCCGACTCCAGCATGGCGCGGATGTCGCCACGTCCGCAGCCTCGCACCCTGGGATCGCGAAAGGTGTTGTCGACCACCCACTCATAGATCGCCCGAGCCTTGTCGATCTCTGTGGCTGCTCCCGCGGTTGCTTTTAGTGCGGTCTCTTTCACAATACCGTCCGTAGGAACGTAGCGGCTGGGCTGTAGAAAGTAGTTCAGCTCTTCTTTTGAAGCACGAGTGCTTCGCCCATGCGTGGAAAGATCGACAGCATAGTTCTTCAGCGAGACTCTGCTGGTGAGTATCAGCACTGCTTTGCTTTCGGCGGGATACGTGGCCGATATGATACCGAGAGCGTTCTGATTATTTTTAGTCAACTTCGCGGTTCCACCATCAGCAGTGAATCGATTAAAGTGCGTCTTCTGAAATGTCGCGTCGTGGATCAGAGCTGCCGGAAGCCAGATGTGAGTTATGCCCTTGGGCTTTAGCACTTCGACTCTGGTGGTGACTTCAAAAGTGCGCCACTCGGCCGTAGATGGTGTACCGCCAAATGCCGGTAGCACATTGGTGATCGCCAGTCCCGCACAGGCCACGCCGGTCGACTGCAAAAAACTTCGCCGATTCATGAAATCACTCCTGGAACAATCATCGCCCTGAGCCAGAAAACTACATGGCTGCCATCCATGTGGTCGGTCCACGCGAGCGATGGAATTGTGACGGCGAGAATACACCGCGCGCTCGCTCCACTACAAGCAAACGCAAGCCTCAATGACTTGATAGTGTTTTTGTATTAGACGTGAAGAGTGCGAGCAGAGGTGGGGGAGCCCTCAGAAGCAACCTCGGCGCCAGCGTGAGACTACGCTACGGAATCGTGTTCTATCTCCCCGTTGCCGGCCTGCTTCACCCAGATCCATGCGCGCTTGCCGTCATTACGCTGCACGACTTGGGCTTCCCCATACTGCACCAAGCGATTGAGAACGGTGGTTACGCTGGCCAGAGGTCCCTTGTGATGGATCAGCGAAATGCCATGAGTATCCAGGCGGTCCCGTACTTCCGAAGCACGCAATGGCGTGGGCGATTGCATCAACACAATGCGGATGGCTTTTGTAAATCCGGTCTGGCGGCCGTGCGCCTTGCGTCCGTTCAGGTCGAGCAGCTCATCGTCGGTCATCGAGCCTTCGAAGAGTGAAGCGAGACCGAGAATCGTCTGGCGTACGGTGCCGATGCGCTTCATGATCTCGGCGCGTTGGTGACGCAGTGAGCGCAATTCCTCCCAGGCACGCCGGACGACTTCTTCCGCATGCGGAGAATGCGATGAGACGGGAAGACGACGGGCCGATCCAGATAGATCTCCAAAAGCATTCGGGAAAGCCATATACATTCACCTCGTGAAGATGGCTATGGTAGCCACGATTTGGTGCAGTCTAGTCCAGCAGTTCTGAAAATCAGGTAGCGCTGGGACGAATGGCGGGAAGGGCGGGATGGAAATACAACGGTTCGACATCCGAACGGCAATGACAAGGCCGGGAGAAGGCGGACTTACAGACTGACTCGAGCGTGCCGATCGAGTCTAATTTTGCACAAATCTCTTCAGGTAATGTCTATATTTGCGGGCCAGGGTTAGTTCCTTCCCTCCGTTCATGATGACGATGTATTCGCCCGTGTACCAGGGACGGAGCTCTTTGACATGCGCGACATTCACAATGGTGGAACGATGAATGCGAATAAACCGCTCAGGATCGAGCTCTCCTTCGAGATTGGCCATCGTGCCACGCATCAGGACAGATTCGTCCTTGGTGACAAACTTCAAGTAGTTCCCCGCAGCTTCAATCCATCGTATGTCGCTCATCTGCAGAAAGATAATTCTGCCGCCGCTGCGGACCGGAAGCCGGTCCTGGTATTTCGGCTTCGTAAGATTCAACATCGAGCGCAGCCGCGCTTCCAGGTCCGAGTAGGAGCCTTTCTGCAACTGACGCTTCATCCGGTCGATGGTCTTGCGGAAGCGATCCTCGTCAAACGGCTTAAGTACGTAGTCGAGCGCCTGCGATTCGAAAGCCTTGATAGCGAACTGATCGTAGGCGGTGACGAAGACGGTAAGCGGCATGTTTTCGACGCCGATGCGCTCAATCACGCCAAAGCCATCCAGCACGGGCATGCGGACATCCAGGAAGACCACGTCTGGTTTATCGCGCTGGATGGAAGCAACGGCCTCTTTGCCGTTCTTGCAGTCTTTGAGGATTTGGAAAGAAGCGTCTTCGGAGAGGATGTCTCGTAGAGCTTCGCGGGCCAAGCTTTCGTCGTCGACGATCAGCGCACGAATCATTGCTCGACGGCTTTCTCCTGTTCGAGTTCCCGGTCGTGCTGAACATCCGTGCGAAACGGAATACGGATAGAAATCGAGGCGCCACCTGGGGGCAAGTTCTCGATCAGGAAGGACTGTCGGTTTCCATACAACTGTTCCAGACGTGCACGCGTAATCTTGAGGCCAAGGCCGCCCGAGACTTCTGGGTGCTGCGGCATGCCGGGGCCATTGTCTGTGACTCGCAATACCAGCCAATCCTTGTCCCGCCGGGCGCCAACATGTATGACACCCTCGCCCGCCAGCACACGGACCCCGTGCTTGACAGCATTTTCGACGAGCGGCTGGAGAAGGAGGTTCGGAACCATTACATGCAGAACTTCAGGATCCACGTCGAAGTGAACGTTCAAGTCTTCTTCGAACCGCATTTTCTCGATGTCGAGATACTTGCTGACAAAATCGATTTCCTCCTTGAGAGGAACTTCCTGGGTGATGCCGTAGTCGATTGCAATACGCAGAAGTTCACTGAGCAAGACGATCATCTTGCGCGCGCGCTTGGCGTCTCGCGTCACCAGCGTGGAGATGGCATGCAGGGTATTGAACAGAAAATGTGGCTGCAGCTGCATCTTGAGGATTTGCAGCTGCGCTGTGGCCAATTGCGCCTGGAGCCTTGATTCCGATAGTTCGCGATCGCGTATCTGACGGTAGTAGTGATATCCGAATGCTCCCGCCGCGAAAGTCAAGTACATAAAGATGTCATCGATTACGAAGACGAGGAAGGTTCTGCCGTACAACTGCAGGCTGCGTGGCACTACTTCGCCGGTTCGGGGATCGTGTAAAGCGGCAAAAAGAAAGCGGCAAAGGGCATGTAAGGTTGTGTACGAAAGATAACCGGCGACGTGAAGCAGGATGAGCGTCCGTTTTCGCTGGACCCTGGAGTGGATCTTCCAGGTGTAAACGACAATCAGGGGCCCCAGAATTGCATAGATCCAATTGTTCACGAGAGCGATGTGGAGGTAGTAAGAGAACGACATCGCTTCTCGCCCGTACGAGATGTCGATGCGCTGCTGTTGCAACGAAGAGAACACCGAAAACAACAGCCAGATGACACCTGAGATCGCAAACCACTTGGCCCAAACCGATGCCTCGCGGAGTACCGCCGAACGTGTCGACGAAGGGTCCAAGGTGAAAGTATTTCTTGATGACATGCTTTGGTAAGTATCTGTTGAAAACCTGGAAATCAACTTTTCAGGATACAGGTTCTCGCAGCGGATAAACTCAGATTTCTTAGAAAACTGCGAACACCTTGTGTGTATGTGATGTGAAAGCAGCCAAAGCCGAAGAGCGTATGTTCCCTGCCCTCTGGCCACCATTGATCCCAGACTGTGATTCGCTAATCAATCGGTGACGTACGATTCTCGTCTTAAACACAGGAGATCATCATCATGACGAGGTTGCGGTGGTTCGCGATGTTCGTGGTTGCGATGGCCAGTTTTTGCGCGGGACAGGCCAATGATGACGCATCGAAGGCGCTGGCAGCCGGTGACTTTGCCAAAGCGATCACGCTTTATAAGGCCTCGGTGGACGCTAACCCCAGCAATGCGAATGCCTGGGAATCGCTCGGCGGCGCATACCACCAGGCGGGCCAGTATGCCGAAGCCATCCACAGTTTTCAGATGGCAATTGATAAGGGCTACGCGTCACCCTATGGCAAATACAACCTGGCGTGCGCTTATGCTCGGTCAGGAGACAGGCAGCGTGCCCTGGACTTGCTCTCGGAGTTGGTGGAGAAACAGGTCAAGATTCCGATGAGTGGAGACCCTGACCTGGCAAGCCTTACGGCAGAACCAAGGTTTCAGGAGCTGCAGAAGAAGGCTCAAGCCATCAACGAGCCTTGCAAAGATGCCCAAGGACATTCCGAATATCGGCAACTCGACTTCTGGGTAGGCGATTGGGATGTCTTCAGTGGCACGCAGTTGGTCGGAACCAGCAGTGTGCAGTTAATCCTGAAGGACTGCGTGGTCTTCGAGAACTGGAAAGCGGTGGCCGGCGGCGATGGAAAGAGTTTTAACAAGTACAACGCAAGCCTGAAAAGATGGGAGCAATTCTGGGTCTCAGATAACGGAAATACGACTCTCTACGTCGGCGATTTGGTCGGTGGTGAGATGCGGTACGCGGAGCAACCGGGAACCAACGGCCTAAACGTCATCCAAAAGATGACGTTCACGCCATTGAGCGAAGGGCGCGTAAGACAGCTTGGGGAGTCCTCTTCTGACGGTGGCAAAACGTGGATCACCGGGTACGACTTTGTGTATGTGAAGAAAGGATCGTCGCCCGCCACGGGTGGGCGGTAGGACCTAGGGTTACTGTCCGGTGATGTGATCCGGCCTCTCGCTGTAATCGATGTTTTGTAGGCTTGAGGCGTCCCAACCTCCACCGAGCGCCTTGATAAGAAGAACGCTGGCGCTCATGCGCCGCCCTGCTATATCGACTGCGGTGCGCTGATCGGAGAGCGCCAAGCTTTCCGAAGTGATGACTTCAAGATAGGTTGCGACGCCACCCTTGTATCGGTTGTTGGCAAGCTGGAGCGATTGCTGAGCGGCCGCGACGGCTTCGTCCTGCGTATGAGATTCCTGCTCGAGAATTCGCAGAGCCGCCAGATTGTCCTCGACCTCCTGAAACGCCGTGAGCAGGCTCTGCCGGTAGATATCGACTGACTGATGGTAGGCCGCCCAGGCCTGATCGGAAACAGCGGCGCGGCGGCCTCCGTCAAAGGCCGTTTCAACGACACTTGCCGCAACCGAGTAGAAGCCGCTAGGGCCGGTCAATAGGTTTCCAATGGTGCTGCTTTCGAAACCGCCTGCTCCCGTCAAAGAAAGCAGCGGAAAGTACGAAGATTTCGCGACTCCGATCTGCGCATTTGCGACGGCAATGCGACGCTCTGCGCCGGCAACATCAGGACGACGCTCAAGCAGTTGCGAGGGCACTCCCACGGGAATGATGGGAGGAGCGATATCCAACGGTAAACGAGCGAGCGAAAACGTAGAGGTTGGTTCGCCCACCAGGGTGGCAATGGCATGTTCGAAAGCAGCACGCTGTTGCTGAACGTCGATCGCTTGAGCCCGCGTCGTTTCTAACTGGGTCTTCGCAAAGGCCACATCCACTTGCGAAGCGACCCCTCCTTTATAGCGATTCTGGGTCAATTCGAGTGCCTTCTCGAAGGCCGCGACATTTGACTCAAGCAACTGTGCGTCAGCGTCGAGTGTTCGCAGGGCAAAATAGTCGAGTGCTAATTCGGAATGCAGGCTGAGGCTCACCGATTCCAAGTCAGCAGCACTGGCCTGGGCGTTCGCACGAGCCGCCTCCACTGACTTGCGGACGCGTCCCCATAAATCGGGTTCATAGGAAACATCGAGAGGCAAAGTGATATCCGTGTAATTGGTCGTTGTTGTAAGGCTGGACAGGGCCCGGTTGGAGGACTGCAGGTTACGTGAGACAGCCGCTCCGCCGCTAACCGTTGGATAGTAATCGGCGCGGCTTTGGCGTACCAGCGCTCTTGCCTGCATGAATTGACTCTGTGCAGCTTTCAAGGTCTGATTTGAGAGGTTGATCTTCTCCTCGAGCTGATTCAGTTGCGGGTCCTGGTAAACCTCCCACCATTTGCCACGCAATATAGAGTCACTTGGTTGAGCTGTTTTCCAATTCTCCGGAATTTCCTTGAACTGCGGTGGGGTAGTGGCCGAGGGACGCGCATATCGCGGGCCTACCGCACATCCAGCCGAGATCATCAGCAACGCGGATAACGCGCCCGTGAACGCCGCGGCATGCCTCATTGTGACGTCCCCGCAGCGGCGGTTCCGCTGGCGATGCGGACTTCTTCTCCAGCTACGATTGAGTCAGGCGGATTGACGATGATCTTTTCGTCTCCGTTCAGACCGGCAACGACCTCGACATCACTCCCGTAGTCCTGGCCAATTTGGATCGGCTGAAGGTTGACGTGCTTGCCGTCGGGCAGCGTCGCAACACGCAATCCTTCTGAACGGAACAGCAACGCATTCACGGGAATGGTGAATGCAGATGAACCTCGTGGAAGCTTGATGTGTACCTGGGCGTAAGAGCCGCTCAAAAGCTCACCCGTAGGATTATCGAGATCGATTTCTGCCAGCAAAGTTCGCGTGCCGGGATCAATCGCTGATGCCGTGCGAACCAGAGTTCCCTGGAAGCGCCGGTCCGCGAATTCAGTGAGAGTCAAATCGGCCTTGATGCCTGGCTTGGCTGCTTGCGAGTAACCTTCCGGCACGTTCACATAGACGCGCAATCTGCCGGGCGCCGCGATATGAAAGAGTTCAGCCCGAGGTCCACCTGCACTGCCAGAGTTAATCAGCGCTCCAACATCGGTGTTGCGAGCCGTAATGATCCCGTCGAATGGAGCATAGATCTGCTGAAAGGACTGCAAGTCTTCCAAGCGCTTGACATTGTATTCCGCCGACTGCAAGGTCGCCTTCTTGGCGGCATAGTCACCCGCGGCATTGTCGGCTTCCTGCTTAGAAACGGAGTCGGTCTGTAACAGACCTGCAAAGCGATCGGACGTAATCTTCGAAAGATTCAGGTTTGCCTGCGCGGTTGCCAAATCCGCCCGCGCCTGGCGAAGCTGTTGTTCGACTTCAGGTGTATCGATTTCCGCAAGCAACTGTCCGGCTCGCACATGTCCACCAATATCCACGTACCACTTCTTCAGGTAGCCATCCGTGCGGGCATAGATTGGAGCATCCTTGAAAGCCTGCACGTTTGCCGGCAATACGATTTCCTGTCCATCGGAACCCTTTTTAGGCTGGGTAACAACGACCGAGGGTATGGCGAGATCCTGGGTCTCCGTCTTGACTTGGGTCCGGGCCTGAATTCGCGGGAGGACGCTGGACAAGATTGCGGCAATCACTGCCACCAGTGCGAGCAGAGCGATCCACCAACGCCGCCCGCCCTTGGGACGGGCGGCTTCAGGGGCGTGCCTGACCTCGGCTAAGATGACGGGTTGCTCCTTGTCTTCTACGTTAGGTTCAACTCTGATGCGCTCTCTCATATAGATGCCCTGCTAGCGATACAACTCAGCTTTCGGTGCCCGCCGACCATGCAAAATGCTAAATAAGGTCGGCACAAAGAACAGTGTGGCGATAGTCGCGAAAATCAAACCGCCGATGACGGCGCGACCCAGGGGCGCGTTCTGCTCGGCGCCTTCACCCAAGCCGAGGGCCATCGGAACCATACCGATGATCATGGCAAAGGCAGTCATTAGCACCGGACGAAAGCGGGTAAAACCAGCGGCCAATGCAGCTTCGACGGCGTTCTTTCCTTCGGTGAGCTGCTCCTTGGCAAAACTCACCACCAAGATACTGTTGGCTGTCGCAACGCCCATGCACATGATCGAACCTGTCAAAGCCGGAACACTCAGCCTGGTCTGCGTCAGAAAAAGGAACCAGGCAATGCCAGCCAAGGCAGCGGGCAACGCGGCAATGATAATAAAAGGATCAAGCCACGACTGAAAATTCACGACAATGAGCAAGTAGACCAGCAGAATTGAAAAGGCTAAGCCGCCCAGCAATCCTATGTAGGAAGAGCGCATGGTATCGATCTGCCCCCGGACCACTACTTGTGAACCACGTGGCAGATTTTTCTGTGCCTCCTGAACGATATGATCGATCTCACGCGCGACTCCGCCCAGGTCTCGGCCCTGAACTGAACCAAAGATGTCGATAACCGGCTGAATATCGTAATGCGATACCACCGCTGCGCCCGAACCGCGAGTGATCGACCCGAGATTGCTCAATATCAGTGATTGATTCGCATTGTTCCCCGCGACCGGAACGTTTTCCAGGCTTTGTAGCGTATCTATGCGGTATTGCGGAGTCTGAGTCGCGATGGAGTAACTCACTCCGTTCTTTGGGTTCAGCCAGAACGTGGGGGATGTCTGGAAACTTCCGCTCAATGAGACCAACAGATTGGTGGCAACGTCTCGTTGCGTAAACCCCACCTGGGCAGCTTTGGTGCGATCCACATTGATATGCAGATACGGCTGATCCATGGGCTGCTGGATACGGAGGTCGACCGTACCGGGGACATACTTGATGCGCTGAAGCAGCTGGGTGGCAAACTGCCGGTTGTCTGTCGTGTTGTAACCGACAACCTGGATGTCAATCGGCGACGGCAATCCGAAGTTGAGAATCTGGCTGACGATGTCCGCGGGCAGAAATGCGAACGTGACTCCGGGAAACTCGCGGGCCAAGTTCATGCGGAGATCGTGAACATACTTCGCCGTGGGTCGGTGATCCTTCGAAAGCGTTACGAAGATGTCGGCGTCGGCCGGACCAACCGGAGCAGACGTGCTGTATGACAGATTAATGCTGCTGTATGGCAAACCAATGTTGTCAATGATGCTGGAAATCTGATCAGGCGGAATCTGCTCGCGAATCGATCGTTCTATCAGATCGCAGAGCCGAGCAGTCTCCTCGATGCGCGTTCCAGTGCGAGCACGCAAGTGCAGTCGAAACTGTCCGCTATCCACCGCGGGGAAGAAGTCCTGTCCGAGCCAAGGAACCAGAGCGGCTAAAGAGAGCAGGCAAATGACGAAAAACGCTGTCAGGAAAACACCGCGATGATCCAGGCACGACTGAAGCCATTGATGATATCGCTCCCGGAATCGCTCGAACGCATGCTCGAACTTCAGCTGCATGCGGACAAATGGATTTGCAGTCGTGCCGAGGTGTCCGGCCTCTTCCTCGTGTCCCCGCAAGAGGTACCTGGCCATGGTCGGTACCAGTGTTCGCGAGAGCAGGTACGAAGCCATCATGGCGAAAACCACGGCTTCGGCCAGCGGAACAAAGAGGTAGCGTGCAACGCCAGTCAGGAAAAACATCGGTACAAACACTATGCAGATGGCGAGCGTCGATACAAATGCAGGAACGGCAATCTGCTGAGCGCCGTCCAGAATCGCGTGCTCAATCTCTTTGCCGAGTGCGATATTCCGATTGATGTTCTCGATTTCGACCGTGGCGTCATCGACGAGAATTCCCACTGCGAGCGCCAATCCCCCCAAGGTCATAATGTTGATGGTTTCGCCCAGCGCGCTAAGGACAATGATGGAGGTCAGAATTGAGAGCGGGATGGAGACCGCAATAATAATGGTGCTGCGCCAACTTCCCAGGAAAATCAGGATCATGATGCCAGTCAGGCATGCAGCAATGATTGCTTCTTTCAGAACACCGTTAATAGAGGCCCTTACGAAAAGAGACTGATCCGATAACTGCTGGATGTTCAGTTCAGGCGGCAGTCCTGATTGAATCTGCGGCAACAACTGCTTGATTCCGGCGATGATGTCAAGGGTAGAAACATTGCCGTTCTTCTGAACCGTCAATAAGGACGCACGCTTCCCATCCACTCGGACGATATTCGTTTGCGGCGGAAATCCGTCTCGTACATGCGCTACGTCGCGAATGTAGATGGTATTCGTACCGATCGTCTTGATAGGAAGGTCGTTGAGTTCGGCGACAGTTTGTGGGCTTCCGTTGAGATCGACGTTGTATTCGAACGATCCAATCTTGGATGTGCCGGCGGGGAGAATCAGATTCTGAGCACTGATCGCGTTGACCACATCGATCGGAGCTAGACCCTTTGCCTGAAGGGCGTTGGTATCGAGGTCGACCTGAACCTGACGTTGCTTGCCGCCATACGGATAAGGAATTGCCACACCCGGGATTGTGACCAGCCGAGTACGAATGAAATTCACACCATAGTCGAAGAGTTGCTGCTCCGACAGCTTTTGTCCGGAGAGCGCGAGCTGCAGCACGGGAACTGTCGAGGCGCTATAAGTAATGACCAGAGGCGGTGTGGTTCCTGGCGGCAATTGGCGAAGCTGGGTCTGCGAAATAGCAGTAATCTGCGCAATCGCCTTCTCAATCTTCACCGTGGGTTGGAAAAAAACCTTTACTACGGCCACGCCGTTGAGTGATTGGGATTCGCTATGAGAAATGTCGTCGACGGTTGTGGTCAACGCTCGCTCGGTCTGAGAAACGATACGGTCGCTCATCTCTTGTGCGTTAAGTCCCGTGTAGTTCCAGAGAATGCTGACAACGGGAATATTGATGTTGGGAAAGATGTCGGTCGGCGTACGCAGAATGACAATCGGCCCCAAAATGAGCAGGAGTAGCGCAAGCACAACAAATGTGTATGGACGCCGTAAGGCGAGTCGAACGATCCACATGTTGGTGAGAAACCTTACTGCAAACTGAGAGCCCTAGACCAATCCTCGGGGCGTCGTAATCAAAATCTCAATTCCAGGCACATAAAACCACTGTTTATAGATGAGAAAGGAGTCGGGGAGGATCACAAACTTTTGGCAAATCTATCATTTACAAAACTTTACGGAATTCTGGGCGCGAGAGATTGCATCTGCCTGGATTCAAGGTCGGGCTATACAAGATCGGCGTGTGGCGAAAGGGATTCAATGACCGAGCTGATCAAGTGCTTCCTGACATTTAGCCAATTCGGCAACTACACTGTCGGACTCCGGAGCGTTGATTGCGTGCAAAGTCCCATTCTCTTTCAATGTCCCCCACAGAGAGACACTCTTTTGATACCAGGAGCGTGCAGCCAGCAGGTTCGTCCGACGAACCGAGGAAGACGTCTTAGACTGGCTTGCAGCCGAAAAATGCAAGGCCCCCAAGCGCGAGTACATCTCGGCCAAGTCAGATTGCGCGTACGCGTTGGTCGGATCTGTTTTCGCGCGAGCTTCCGCCTCTGCAATGGCCTTGCCGTAGGCGGCTTCGGCGCCCCCGCGATCGCCGAGCTTTAATAGCGCGTCGCCAATGCGCTTGTTGTTGTAGACGACGTACTTGCGGGCCCAGGCATCCTTGGGATCTGCAATCGCACTGGCCTCGTCGATGGCCTCTGCTTTGCGGTAATACTTCAGGGCGTTCGAATGTTCGCCTTTTCTTAAATAGACATCGCCGATACTGCTGTAGTCGATGGAAAGGTCCCTCTGTGCCAAGGAATCATTCGGATTCGCTGCGGCGACGGCCTCGTCATTCGTGAGCGATTGGTTGTAGTGTTCGAGAGCCGATTCGAAATTCCCCTGCTCTTCGAAGATCCCCCCAACCTTTTTGCGCTCGATGGAAGTGTCTCTGCGGTAGCGCTCGTTCTGCGGATCTTTGACTAACAGCATCTCGAAGATGCCAAGGCTCAAACGCACCATCTCGAGCGAGCGATCGAGTTCGTTCTGGTCGGCATAGACATCACCCAAGGAATCATACGCATTTGCAAGGTTATATTGCGCCATCATGTCGGATGGAGAAGCCTCGGCCAACTTCTTGCGAATCTCAAGTGCCTGGCCGAGGCTACTCAGTGCCTGATCTTTATGTCCCATTTGTCCGAGGATGTTACCCAGCTTGTCATACGCTTCGGCAAGATCGGATTTGGACTGCGGATCACTCGGATTCTGGGCCAGAAGCTGCTTACGAATGGCTAGCGATTTCTGGAAGCTCGACAGTGCGCCGGCGGTATCGCCGAGATTCGATCGGGTCTCCAAGCCTTGCACGTCGCCAACTTTCTCGTAGGCGGTCGCCAGTTCACGCTGGAGCGACGGATCATCTTCCGATTCCTTGGCAAGACTATCGAGATACGCAAGAGCGTCTTGAACGATCAGTTTCCGGGCAGGCGTGGACCCAGGAAGATATTGGATGGAATCGTGGATATCGAGCATCAAGTCGCGCGCGAGCTTGCGGACATCGTTAAAGCGGCGCTCCGCACGGGCCCGCTGTTGTTCGGCGATGCGTGCCTCGCGCATGGTCGTGATAATTCCGCCGATGAGCGTGATAAATACCAGAGCCGCAGCCGCTACTGAAGTCTTGTGGCGTCGGATGAATTTCCCCGTGCGGTACGGAATCGTATCGGGGCGGGCATAAATGGGTAGACCTTCCAGGTAGCGGCCGATATCATCTGACAGCTGCTCGGCCGAAGCGTATCGCCGTCCCGGTTCCTTGCGCAGGACCTTTAATACGATGTTGTCAATATCTCCAGCAAGTCTTCGCCGCAGAATCGCGGGGCGTCCTTCGCGACTGCTGCTCACCGACTCCGGAGTAAGCTGAACCACTTCCCCGGTGCGATTGGTGACTTCCCTTACCCGATCGATTACGGTGCTGGGTTTTTCGGGTTCAGACTCCGTGATAGCGCGAATCATCTCGAGTGGAGCGGCTGAATCGACATTGTAGGGCGGATGTCCTGTTAGCAGCCGATAAAGAATGACGCCAAGGCTATAGACGTCACTGGCTGTGCTGATCGGTTCACCCCGCACCTGTTCTGGACTGGCGAATTCCGGAGTCATCGCCTTGAACATGGTGGCGGCGGGGTCGATCGTCTGGAAGAACAACTCAGGATCGAGCAGCTTGGCAATACCGAAGTCGAGGAGTTTGGGAGTGCCGGCGGCTGTTACGAGGATGTTGCCCGGCTTAAGGTCACGGTGAATGATCAAGTTTTGATGAGCATATTGCACGGCCGAACACACCTGTTGAAACAGCTTGAGGCGCGCCACTGTATTCAGGTGGTTCGAGTCACAAAATGCATCAATGTCCTGCCCTTCGATGTACTCCATCACCAGATAAGGCAGCCCCTCCTCGGTAGCACCTCCGTCAAGGAGGCGAGCAATATTGGGATGATCAAGGCTCGCCATGATCTGGCGTTCGTTCTTGAAACGGCGAAGGTGTTGTCCAGTAACAAGGCCGCCGCGAACGATCTTTATTGCAACCTGCTTCAGATAGTGGTCGTCGACCCGAACGGCACGATAGACGGCACCCATCCCACCCTGCCCGATTTTGGCGATCGTGAGATAGGGACCAATGTGGCGGCCAACCCAGGCGTCTTGCTCGGAAACCCCTTCCACGTTGGATGTGATATGGGCCGGGTTTTCCATAAGATTGCCGGCCTGCAAGTAGTTCTCCAGGAGGGACTCTACTTCTTTGCGAAGGTAGGGGGCACCTGCGCAGGCCTTGTCCAAATAGCCCGAACGCGTATCCGGATCAAGGTCGATCGCAACATTGAAAACTTCCTTAACTTGCTCCCAACGCTCTGGAGTCACGTGACTTCCCTTAGGAAAACTTTGCTAGCGATGTCGGGGGATGAGCACAACGGCTCCGTACGGCCGTTATTCTTGGGAGAACATTATCTCCAGCTTATGTCAAAGTCAACTTTGGGGGAGGTATGCGTATTAGGGCTCGAGCGCCGGTGGGATGGCCTACCATGGATTGATCCGTCTCACATAAGACACTCACATCAGTGGCGACCTCAATCTGTGCAATGCCAGCTCGGCAAGCAAGTAGCAGTGCACGAGAACGGCTATTGAACAGTGGATACTGTTCAATCGTGCTTGAAATGAGGGCCCTTCCACCTTTTTGGACTAAAAGCGGTAATCACCGTTATCTGCGGGGACATGTATCCCATATGAGACCTAGCGGTCACATTTTGTGACCTGGGCTGTTTCGAATAGGAGCTGACTTATTTGGTTTGTAGTCTCAAAGTTAGACTTTGTTCCCTTTTCAGAAACAGATGTTTAAATTCTTCTTGGCAGTTGACACAAATGTCTCTATATTGTTTCGCAACCTAATAGGGGCTGGCCGAAATAAGTCCGGAAATACAGTTGGCACCACCCTAGGCCAACAGGCCGGCCCCTTACCTCTTCAAAGGAGTCCAGCAGCAGCACCACCTGAATTGGTCGACTCAGTTTTTCGAGAAATCGTCTAATGCATGAGCAACGCGCCTGAGGCCCTCCTCGGTCATCTTCTCTTCTCCGGCGATACCAAGCCGGAACTGCTGGCGCATTTCAAAGAAGCGTCCGGGAACAACACTGGTCTCATATTTTTCTCGCAATAGCGAGCAGAATTCATCGACGCTACCTGTTCGAAGCCGGGGGAATACTACTGTTCCGAACTCCGGGCGCGCACATTCTAGATCCTCGCGTGAGTCGAGAAGCGCATTCAACGCTTGGCGGTTTTTATCTAACAGTTGGCGGGCGCGATCGGTTATGCGATCCAGGTTGTCGAGCGCAATCACGCTCAGCAACTCCGCCGGATGCGCTGGCGTGGCGGCATATAGGTCGTTGATTCTCCAGATGCGTTCGGCCAGTTCGGCATCGGCAAGAATCCAACCGCAGCGCAATCCGCTGAGCCCGAAGGCTTTTGTTAGGCTGCTGGTCGTGATGAAATGGTTTCCCAGGTGAAACGCGGACTTCGCGGGTTGATCGAATAGGGTTTCGAGATAGACCTCATCGACAAGTACGCGAGCTCCCACAGAGCGTGCGACTTCGCCGATTGCATTGAGAGTAGGAGTATCGGCAAGGGCTGAACTGGGGTTGTGCAAGTTCGTAAGGACCACCAACCGTGTCCGAGGAGTAATGTGCTTCTCGACCTCTCTGGGGTCGAGACGGAAGGCTTCTTCAAATTTTCTGGGAAAACGTCGAATGGTCGCCCCCAGATATTGTGCAGTGCTCAAGAGCAGTTCGTAGGTCGGTTCTTCGATCAGGATCTCGTCTCCGTGCTCCAGTATGGCGGCCATTGCGAGATGATTCGCCATGGAGGTGCCAGTTGCGGATACTACATGCTCTGGAGAGACGCCACTCCGGCGAGCCAAGCGCTCCTGCAACGGAGCGTATCCATAGATAGTCTGGCCGTTAATCTGCAGGTCTTCTATGCGGACGGGCAGTTCAGACAAGGGATACGCCATCATGCCACTGGCAGCGAGATTGAAACGCGCCTCGGACCGCAGCTTGGCCCATTCCATGTACGCAGAGCGGCTGTGAGTTCTTCCAGGATTCATTGCGAGCGAGATTCCGATCTTTGGCGGCGTTGCCAGAATGCGTATACGGGAAGTCCGAGAATCAGTATGAACACGCCGAGTAGACTATTGGCCGGATAGCGATAGATGGTATTTCCCACCACCAGCCAAGATAGCAGAATAAAGATGATGGTTGACCAGGGATGCCCCGGAACACGGAATCCCGGACTTTCTTCGCTCTGCTCAGCCTTTGACGCACGATGGCGGAACACGAATATGCAGGTGGCGGTCAATCCGAAGAACACGAAATCCATCGACACCACATAGTTCAGGATCTGCTCATACCGTCCCGACAACATAATGACGATCACCCATGCGCTCTGAAGAATAATGGCGGCGACCGGTACTCGGGTTCGTGCGTTTACCTTGGCGACGCTACGGAAGAAAACTCCGTGCTCCGCCATAGCGAAGTAAACGCGAGGCGCGGTTAGAACGGATTGGCTAAGGAATCCGAGGGTCGAGATGGTGATTCCGAATGCAATGAGCAGAGCGCCACGATCTCCGAGCGCCAGCCGCATGACAGCAGTCGCGGGGGCACGGGACTCGCTCAGGCCTTCGGGTCCCAGGGCTCTCAGACAAGACAGATTCACGCTGAGATAGAGCGCCACGACCCCGGCGACGCCGATCAGTAATGCACGCGGAAGATTCTTGCGAGGCTCCTTGATTTCGCCCGCAATGAAGTTGGTGGTTTGCCATCCTCCATAGGCGAAGAAAACGGGAATCAGGGCACTCCCAAACGCAGAAACGAGATCAAGCGAAACGGGTTGGTCGAGAGCGGGATGTAGGATTGCGTGCGGGGACGAGAGGAGGAATAGTCCCGCCGCAACTAAGACCGCGATCGAAATGATGTTCAGAGACATCAAAGTGCTTTGCACACGGCTCCCGAGCTTGACGCCCAGACAGTTGATTACGGTTAAGGTCGATATGAGGATGATGCCCACAAGACGTTCTGAAACCGCCAGCCCGGTCAGCTCTGCGAAGTAACGGGCAAAGGTGACCGTAACCGCGGCCATGCCTCCTGTTTGAACCACAAGGAGAAGCACCCAGCCATAGAGAAAGCCCACGACTGGGTGATAGGCTTCGCGCAAGTAGGCGTATTGCCCGCCTACTGCCGGCATGCGGTCGGCCAGCTCGGCGTAGATGAAGGCTCCAAGCATCGCCATAATGCCGCCGACAAGCCAGGCCCCCAGAATCAGCACAGAAGTGTGTATCTGCTGGGCGACCACATAGGGATTCATAAAGATCCCCGCCCCGACAATGCCTCCCATGACCGCCATTGTGGCCTGGAAGAGGCCGATTTGCCGCGTCAATCGGGGCGAGGTTGACTCACTCACATTCGTAGCAGCTTTGCTCGAAACCGCAGCATTCATGCTGGCCGGAAATGTACCATGCGGTAGGTGGAAGTCGAACAGCGTATATACAAACGTATATACAAAGGGCACCTTCAAAGTCGGGAAGAAGGAGCCTGATTTCCTTCAGAGTCCGCGCGACTGGCGTTTTTGGCCCGAGGCCCCCGATTGACGGAGTCCCCTTTCGCTCTGTAACTTTCCCATAATCCGCGCATCACACAAGACGGAAGGGTTTGGCTGAGAAGTATGAAGACCGATCCACGCAAATTCAAAGGCATGAACCGGCGCGAGCTGCTGAAACTTTCCCCGGTGTTGGCCCTTGGAGCATTCGCCATCCCCAAGTTCCAGGAGTCCCTGCTGAAGGCCGGCCTCGGTTTCAGCGACTGGGCCTCCGCGAAGATGTTTCGCAGCCATCATCTGGCCACGACGTTTCGACACTCTGAACTCACGCCCTTCGAAAAGTTCCCTCTTAATACGTACGATGTGGATGATCCCGGCATCTTTTTGGACGACTGGACCCTAACCGTGAGTGGAGCAGTGCAAAAGCCTGGTGAATATACGTTGGCGCAGATTCAGGCGTTGCCGAAAGTAAGGCAAAACACACGGCATGTTTGCGTGGAGGGTTGGGACGTCATCGGCCGTTTTGGGGGCGCACGTCTGTCCGATTTTCTAGCCATGATTGGGGCTGACCCCACGGCGAAGTTCATCACGGTGCAATGCGCGGACGATTATTACGAATCTCTGGATATGCCTACGGCACTGCAGTCGCAGACATTGCTTTGCTACGAGATGTATGACAGGCCTCTGACCAGAGAGCACGGCGCTCCCCTTCGACTGACCATTCCTACCAAGATCGGATACAAGCAAGCAAAGTATTTGACTGATCTGCAGGTGAGTCACGTGGTGGAGCACGTCGGATACTGGGAAGATCAGGGATACTCCGATTATTACGGCTTATGACGGAAAGTGTGATGGCAAGCCAGTCAATCGTCATCGAAGACAGTAAGAATGGCACAGAAATTCTCGCGGTGTACGAGCACCCGTTCATCGTACGGCTTTGCCATTGGGTGAATGCTGTGGCCCTCTTCGTCATGGTGGGAAGCGGCTTGCAGATCTTCAAAGCGTTTCCGAGCTTTGGGGCAAAAATTCCACAAAAGGACCTCCTTCATTGGCCCAAGTCTCTCGCCATCGGTGGTTGGCTAGGAGGCGCTCTGCAGTGGCACCTGACTTTCATGTGGATTTATGTCGGGAGCGGCCTCTTGTATCTCGGATACGAAATTTTCAGCGGCAACTATCGGCAAATTTTGTTCACGCGAAAAGACCTTCCTGGCGTATGGCCGATGGTGCGTCATTACTTCTTTCTTGGCCCTAAGCCTCCAGGGACCGAGGCCTACAATCCGCTGCAAAAGCACGCTTACACATCTGCAATTGTCTTAGGGTTTCTGTCCGTTATTACCGGGGTTGCCATTTGGAAACCTATACAGTTTTCGTGGCTGGCCTGGCTCATGGGCGGATTTCATTGGGCGCGTGTTTGGCACTTCATTGTGATGTGGCTCCTGCTAGCGTTTGTTTTCGGTCATCTGGTAATGGTTGTTCTACATGGCTGGAACAATTTTGTTTCCATGCTGACGGGTTGGAAGAAGAGCCCGGACTACGGCTCGAAGTAACTTTCCCACGCGTGCACTTGAACAGACGGTACAGTACATGTCAGCACAAACCGCTTCGCTGAATCCGGCGCCAAAGTCCGAAGAAATCCTCATACGACGCATTCAAAACGGCGAGCCGGAGCTGTTCTACGACCTGATCAAGCCCTACCAGCAGCGCGTATACGCCACCGCCTTCGCCATCATGCGAAATGAGTCCGACGCTGAGGACGTTGCGCAAGAGGCCTTTCTCAAGGCTTTCAAGCACCTGGCGCAGTTTCGTTCCGAGGCGCGCTTCAGCACATGGCTAACGCAGATCACCGTCAATGAAGCACGCATGCGTAAAAGAAAAGGCCGGTCGAGCGTAGAGGATCCGATGACAGAGCATGAGGATGAAGAAGGAAACTACACGCCGCGTGATTTCGCGGATTGGCGTGAGATTCCTTCGGAGACGCTGGAGCGCAAGGAAGTTCGCGAAAAGCTTGCCGAAGCATTGGCTAGGCTGGGAGAAAAGTACCGTGAAGTATTTGTTTTGCGGGATATGCAGCAGCTGAGCATTGAACAGACTGCCAAGACACTGGGAATCTCTGCCGCCGCGGTGAAGACGCGCCTGCTACGGGCGCGGTTGATGTTGCGCGATTTGCTTTCTCCCGGCTTGGGTGGGGGTTGGAGCAGTCGCTTGTTGTTTGCAAAGGGGAATAAGCCATGGTAGTCAGTTGCGAAGAAGTATGGCGCGAGATATCAAATTACCTGGAAGGCGACATCGAACCCGGGTTGCGAGCCGCGGTCGAAGAGCACATTCGTGGGTGCAAGCATTGCACCGCTATTCTGGCGGGCACAAAGAATGTGATCGCCTTGTACGCGGATGAGCGCATCATTCAACTGCCTACAGGGTTTGATCGCCGGTTGCGCACACGACTAGAGGAATATGTACGACCATCCCGGGGAACCTACCTCGGATGGATGATTGCCGCTGCAGCGGCCCTGCTGGTCGTGGGCAGCATAGAGATGGCTAATTCAGCGCCCTACGCTACTCAGGAATTACGTCTACCGCACGCTCAGCCAGGGAAAAACGTCCCCGCGCAAATGGTGGTCGTGGTCTCCGAGGGCAGCAAGCTGTTTCATACGCCGGGGTGCCGATTCATTCACGACAAGGCACACGAGCGGAGTCTGACGGCGTCGGATGCTATGAAGCAGGGATTTACGCCGTGTCCGCGATGCCTGAAGAAGTATTTACCTGACGTGGCGGCATTCCGGCCGGTAACACCGGATGTGGGAGAGTTGGTCAGATTCCCCCAGATGCAATCTGCGCATTAAAGATAGATCCGCCCCAGCCTTTTGGGTCTCCGGCACTGCGGCCAACCTGCCTTAGATCAGACACTTAGAACCTATCTTTCCAAACAACCAATTTCTTTCTCTTCGCAACTAAATCTTTAGTTGACATTTTAGAATGCTCTGCGTCAAATCTGAAGAAGCGATTTTTCCAGGAGGATGGCGGTGCCGCGTCACCAATCTGCAACCCTAACTGAGGCTGAACTGCGGATCATGCAGGTGCTTTGGGAGAAAGGTTCCGCGACCGTGCAGCAGGTTTTGGAGGCAATGCCCGGCAGCAAGCCACTCGCCTACAACTCTGTGCTGACGATTGTCCGCATCCTAGAAAAGAAAGGATGCGTCAAGCATTCGAAGGATGGACGCGCGCACGTATACAGTCCCCTGCTGAATCGCGAAGAGGCCACGCGCTCCGAGATTCGGCATTTGGTGAGCCGGTTCTTCAATGATTCGCGTGAACTCCTGGTACTAAATCTGTTAAATGACGAGAGCCTCGACAAGGCGGAAATCGATCGGCTGCGCAAAATGCTGGACGAGGTTCGCTGACGCATGATCATCGACTTCCATCAGGTTGCACAGATTTCGACTCAAGGCGTTGTGAACACCATGGCCCAGGGCGTCGCCATTGCGTTGTTTGCGCACCTCCTGCTGAAAGTCATGGGGCGGGGGAATTCCAGAACGAAGTTTGCCGTGTGGTTCTGCACACTGCTGGCAATCGTGATGTTGCCTTTTGTAAGCCTGATCCCCAATCGGCCTCTCATCGCTTCAACTCCTGCCCCTATCTCAATGCCGAAGGCGTGGGCTCTGTACGCGCTAGGAGCGTGGGTGCTGATCTCATTTTTCGCTCTCATGCGGGTGGCCGTCGGATTGTGGCATCTGGCGAAACTGCGGCGGAACTGCGTCCCGATCGATGTGGACACACTGGATCCGCTGCTGCAGCAGACCATTGCTGAAGCACAGGCTTCGCGCAAGATTGCAATTCATGTTTCCGAAGTCCTACAGGTCCCGACTGCAGTTGGATTCACGAAGCCTGCAGTGATTGTGCCCCGATGGGCGCTTGAAGAGTTGTCAACAGTGGAACTAAATGCCGTGCTGCTGCATGAACTGGCGCATCTGCGCCGATGGGACGATTGGACCAACCTGGCACAGAAGGTGTTTCGAGCTCTCTTCTTCTTTCATCCAGCAATATGGTGGATTGAGAAGCAGCTCTCGACCGAGCGCGAGATGGCATGCGACGAACTCGTCCTGGCCAAGACAGATGCCCGAGCATACGCAGAATGCCTGGTGTTGCTCGCGGAAAGAAACTTCATGCGGCGTGGTATCGCTTTGGCCCAAGCTGCAGTTCATCGTGCGAGTGAGACGGCGAAGCGCCTGGCGCAGATTCTTGACCGGAATCAGCGCGGTACAACGCTGATCTCGAAATCTGCGGTGGTGGCAGTGATCGTGTTTGCTGGTGGATGCTTGGCGCTGGTTCCGCACATGCCACCTATCGTGGCTTTCAGCGGTGAGGTTCCACAGCTTACAGTTGCGTCAACTTCCCGGCCTGCTCCGGCAATAATACCGATTCAAAAAGAAAATACTGAAGTGAAGGTTGTTGCCGCGAAGTACAAAGCGCCTGAAGCTGAGAATACGAGGCGACCAGCTACAACGTCGTTGAAAACGAAGCCCGCTCGCAAGCAGGAAACGAATGCAGTTCGTCTGGCAAGAATCAATGCACCGGCCCATGCTCCAGTTCCCTACCCGACGTTCGTCGTGATGCAAACCAGGCAGCAGTACGACGAAGCCGGACCGAATGGCACGGTATGGACCTTCACTGTCTGGCGCGTGACAGTGATCCGACAACAACCGGCGGAGCCGATGGAGCCCGCGATGCATTCCAAATCGACGTAATGAAGAGAGGTCAGATGTTCTCTTTTTTTGACCTAAAGAACTAATTCTTTAGTTACACAACAGGGTTTAATCCCTGAGGAAAGGTAAAGATGAATACGTGGAACAAGCTCAAGAAAATACTTATGCGGAAGGCGATGGCATCGGCGCTGGCAGTCGCGATGGTGGGATCGTTTTTCGCATATGAATCTCTGAAACCCGAGGTAGCGAAGGCGGCGAGCGCTTCACCAACAACCAGCCCGCTCGATGACAACAGCGTCAGCGCGCTGCTGGCCATGGACCGGGCCATGGAGACGCTCGCAGCCCGAGTAACTCCAGCCATCGTCAACGTCGCCGTGACCTCCAAGGCCAAAGCTGATGACGCGCAGATGCAGGTTCCCGACGACATGCAACAATTCTTTGGGCCATTCGGCTTCGGGCGGAGGTCGCGTCCGCAACAGCAGTTTGAACACGGCATTGGCAGCGGTGTGATCATCTCGCCCGATGGTTACATCGTGACCAACAATCACGTGATTGACGGCGCCACCGATATTCGGGTCACCATGACCGACCGACGGATCCTTCCGGCAAAGCTGATCGGGTCCGATCCGCTAACCGATCTTGCCGTGATCAAGGTGGAAGGCAGCAACCTCCCAAACGCTCCTTGGGGAGATTCAACTGCTCTTCATCCGGGACAGACGGTGCTCGCCTTCGGCAATCCGTTTGGCTTCCGCTTTACGGTTACGCGCGGCATTGTGAGCGCGTTGAACCGTCCGAACCCAAGTGCGGATGACCGGCGCAAGCCCGGTGAGTTCATCCAGACCGACGCAGCCATCAATCCTGGCAACTCCGGCGGACCCTTGGTCAATTCGCGAGGCGAAGTGGTTGGGATCAATACTTTCCTGATCTCTGGCTCCGGCAGCTTTGCAGGTATGGGCTTCGCGATTCCTACTCAGATCGTGCGTCCAACGATTGAAACGCTGATTAAAGATGGAAAGATCAGCCATGGATACATGGGACTGGGGATCACCGACGTTACTCCGGAGAATGCAAAATTCTTCCAAATGTCGGAGGCTACCGGCGCCGTGGTCTCGCAGGTTGAACCGGATTCTCCTGCGGCCAAGTCTGGAATGAAAGTGGGAGATGTGATTTCGGAGTTGGATGGGCAGAAGGTAACCGATGCCGGTCAGCTTCAGGTGAATGTGGGACAAAAGAAGCCCGGTACAACGATCAAACTCGCCGTACAGCGTGAGGGAAAAAACTTGACGGTTCCCATAACTCTCGAGGCCATGGGCAGCCGTGACGGCGACGACAACCAGAGCGCAAGTGCCGGACAAGGTAAGCCTCGCTGGGGAGTCGGACTGGCCGAGATTACACCCGATGTAAGGCAACAACTGCAGGCACCGAGTGACGTGAAGGGTGCTGTGATCCAGAGAGTCATGCCGGGCAGTCCTGCAGATAATGCCGGGCTGCAACCGGGGGACGTGATCGTGAGCGTAAATCGTCACCAGGTGCAATCGCCAGCCGATGTACAAGAGCAACTTTCTAACATACCTAAGGGACAGGATGCACTGCTGCTGATCTGGTCCAATGGCGGAAGCACATTCCGAGTCCTGCATTCGTCGGAAGGCGCATAACGTCGGTGGGGGGCGAAGAGATGCCGTACTCCGTGTGTTGGCGCACGGGGTACGGCATTTCATTTCGGTTACAGTCGTTGAGTTGTTAACTCTCGCTTGGGACGACGCTTAGATATACTTTTCACACTTCTCTGAACCACATAGACAAGGAAGCTTTCCGTTGTGGTGCGACTCTCCGTAATTGCAGGTGAGTTCTTCACCGGCGCAAATATTTCGCTGCGCGTAAAACTCGACGCGGTTATAAGCAATTCGAATGAAAACGTTGGGATCACACGAGTGATTTACAAACTGGAGCGGATTGTCTCCCCCACTACCATCGATCGCGCGAGTCGCGCTGACTTCGACGATGGCGATTCGCTCCGCGCCGTGAGCGCGTCGGCGGGCTTCGCGAACAGAGATCTCTTCCCCGGTAAAATTGCCAATTTTCTTGCGGGAGCGAATCGGAGCGTCAGTAAATAGTCCTTTGCCTTGGATTCGACTTGGGCGGACGTAGAGCATGGAAGGAGTTCAACAGTGTGAGCTAAAAGCCTACGCGATGGCGGGTTGATAGGCAATGAAACATCTTTCGACTTTCTTCACAGAGGGACTATGTCGAAGGTGCCTCAGCTCAGCCGTGCCTTAGAATAAGGATGCTTGCCCGCCAACTCCAAACTTGATCACCTACGCGTGGTGTTGGTGGAAACCCGCAATCCCCTGAATATTGGCGCTGCGGCCCGTGCCATGAGCAATTTTGGCTTTTTTCGACTGCGCGTAGTGAACCCTTATGAAAAGGCGTTTCGCACAGCTCGTTCTGCGGTAGGGGCTTCCGAACTTCTCGCCAAGGCCGAACAGTTCGATACCCTCGCCGAAGCCATCGCCGACTGTAAGCTTGTGGTTGGGACGACGGCCGTCGGACATCGCGAGGTAAATCACCCTTTAAAGCGGCTCGAACTCGGCGGGCGGGTAATTCGGAAGCATCTGAACGCGGAGCCGGTGGCTTTGCTGTTCGGCTCTGAGAGATTCGGATTATCTAGACAGGACTTGAGCTATTGCCATTGGCTCATGCGCATCCCTACGCGGACGGAGCATGGATCGATGAACCTTGGGCAAGCAGTAGCGGTTTGCCTCTACGAACTCATCCGCAGTGGAAAGGCTTCGGCACCGCCTGAGAAAAAATTCCCTTTGGCCAGTTCCGGAGATGTGGAGCGCGTCACATCTGCGCTGCTCGAGGCCTTGCGTGAAAGTGACTATATACACAGGGGCATGGAAGCGCGGATCCAAGACCTCACCCGCCGCATGGTCGTCCGGTTCAACCTGGAGAAACGGGATGCGGAGGCATGGCTTGGCATTCTTCGCCAGATTCTGTGGAAATTGCGGCAACCCATTCCAAAAAACAGAGCTCATGGTCGGCAACCATAGTTGGTAGTCGACCATCGAAAGGTTGCTGACGCGCTCAGCGGGGCAACCGGCTGGAGGTGTTCGTGTAAGCCTCCCCCTTTCATAAAGATGCCATGAATAGGGCGCAGGTGCTCGGCAGCGTTTGGTCCAGGAGATGGCAATGAGCGCGGTTGAGCACAACGAAGATGCCGACTGCAATACAGCGCCAATTCGCCAGACCGAAAGCAGCAAACTAGTTCCCGAGCTAACGAGCCGGAGTTCCCGAACATCCATGCGATCGCTACCCTCGTTTTTGCTAGTGGGCCCGCCACGTACTGGCACGAGTTGGCTGCACGACATCTTGGGCAGCCACGTAGTCTTGCCGAATCCGACCAAAGAGACTCGCTTTTTTGATACACACTTTCATCGCGGGATCGATTGGTACAAGGCGCATTTTCCGCAGTCCGATGAAAACCAAAACATGGGCGAAATTGCGCCAACCTATTTTGCGTCGAACGAGGCAAGAGAACGAATTGCCGCAACCATACCGGACGCGAAAATTGTTTGCACGTTTCGCAATCCGGTTGAGCGGGTGCTCTCTCTTTATCGTGTGAAACGAGCCTATGGAATGATTCCGTGGAGTTTTGATCAGGCGATCGTGAAGGATCCTGAACTCCTGGAGTCGGGCCGCTATGCGACAAACCTAAAGGCTTGGCAGCACACCTTCGGTCATGATCAGATTCTAGCCACGGTATATGAAGACTTGCGTGATGAGCCGCAAAGTTACCTTGATAAATTGACGGATTTCATCGGCATTCCGCGCTTTAAGCTGTCGCCGTCGCAAGCCGGGCGAGTTCATGCTTCCGAGTCGATGACGCACCCCAAAAATTACTACCGGACACGAGGCGCGACTGTGATGGCCGAGTGGTTCAAGGCGCGACGCCTCGACAAGGTTGTCGTCGCCGTCAAGCGATCGCCCCTGATAAAGCTTTTTCTCGGAGGTGGCCCGCCGTTTACGGATCTATCGCGAGATACGACACTGCGGCTTTATGAGCGGTTTCTTCCCGAAGTCGAGGAACTCGAGTCCATGATGAAGCGCGATTTTTCCGCGTGGAAGGCGGGCGTTAACGACGCAATTGCAATTTAAGGGCAAGTTCAGATCGTTAATAAATACATGGTCGTTTCAGAAAAGAACCTGTCACTACCTTGCTTCCTCTCAGCTTTGACACTTCGCAGTTGGCACTGCTACTATCGAATGCTTGTTGGTAGGCCTGCCTCTTCAGTCCCCGTCGTCTAGCCCGGCCTAGGACATCGCCCTTTCACGGCGGTAACACGGGTTCAAATCCCGTCGGGGACGCCAAAACAAATCAAACACTTACCGTCGGTGACTGATGAAGCTGTTCTTGCGTGGGGACATAACGGGGACATAACTTTCCGAAAGCTACATCGAGACTTCCCACCGCTTCCGCGAGGAATCCGGGCGACAGATGCGAGTACCGGCGGTCATCCGAAGATCTTTGTGGCCGAGAAGTTGAGCGACCGTGTGGATGTCGGCTCCCTTCATCCTGAGCCAACTTGCCGCTGTGTGACGCAGATGGTGAAAGCGAAAATCGTCGATCTTCTGGAGCCGGCACACGCGCGAGAACGCCACGCTCACCCACTCGGGGCGGACATTCTGAAAAACGAGATCGGTGGGATTTGCGGGTTTCGGCAACGAATGCAAAGCTTGAAGCGCCAAATGGTTCAGGTAGACAATACGACTCTCGTTGTTCTTGGTCTTCGGAAGGAGTAGTCTGCGCCACACGTGACGAATCTTTCCCTCTCCTCCAGCTCACTGAGAGAAAACACATATCCTTGCTCTTAATGTACCGAACTGTTGGGTTCAGTCCCCACCTTCTAGAGCACACAAGTGGAGCACAATGAGGCTTCGGAGAACTGCTTCATGGCCGCAACCGAACTGGGCGATGCAATTTTGATGTAGTGATTATGAGTTGTCGACACAGGGCTTCGTCGCATTATGGCGGAATTCCCTATATCGTCCACACCTAAGCGATTGAGGTTTGGCGCCAGTTCTCTTCGGAATCCATGCCAAGCGCAGTAGAGAGGCAGGTGAATTGGTCGAACACCTGTTCGCTTACGGACAGCGCATAGTGCTTTTGAACACCATCTCGGTTCCTCCTGCTCCGAAGTGCTTCTGTTCACGCCAGCGACTTTGGATCGTCAGTTGCTCATCCTGCTGTTCTTGATCCATGGGGGCGCGTATTATGGATACTCTCGTTCAAGACCTTCGTTACGCTATCCGGCATTTACGCAAATCTCCGGGATTTACATTCACAGCTGTGTTCTGTCTCATGCTGAGCATGGGCGGGACTACGGCTATTTTTAGCGTCGTGAACGGTGTGCTATTGCGACCGCTGCCATTCACTAACCCAAATGAACTGGTTGCGGTTTTTGAGTCGAATCCTGCCAGAGGGATTGACCGATTCAGCGCGTCGCCGCCCAATTTTTTTGACTGGCGTGAGCAAAACCATGTGTTCAGCGGCATGTCAGCCTTCGTTCCGAATCCGGTCGCGATGACCGGGCGAGGCGAACCGATGCGCTTGAAAGCTGTGACCGCAACTCCCGACCTGTTTCCAGTTCTGGGTGTTTCTCCCATGCTGGGGAGAACGTTTGCACCCGAAGAGGGTGAGAGAGGCCGGGACCATGTTGCCGTTCTAAGTCATGCGCTCTGGCAGCAGCGGTTTGGAGAAGACCGCAAGGTCATCGGGCAAACGATCCAACTAGACAGTGAGAATTACGAAATTGTCGGAGTGATGCCCGGTGACTTCCAATTTCCTATCTCTGGCGCCGACCTTTGGATTCCCCTAAGTTTCGGAGCGAACGTGGCCACACAGCGAGGCGCGCATTATCTCGGCGTGGTGGCGCGACGGAAATCTGATGTCACGCTCGCGCAGGCTAACGCAGAACTGAAGAGGATCCATGCTGGATTGGCAGCTGCTTACCCTGATAAAAACAAGGGCTGGACGGCATTCGCGGACGACTACCGGGGCGTCCTCGTGGGCAACGTTCGACCGGCGTTATTGATCCTGCTGGGCTCGGTTGTTTTGGTGTTGCTGATTGCATGCGCCAATCTTGCGAATCTTCTCTTGGCGAGATCCGGAGCTCGGGAGCGGGAGATCGCGATCCGTACTGCCGTGGGCGCTGCTCCGTGGCGTTTGATACGGCAACTTCTCACGGAAAGTCTACTGTTATCAAGCCTCGGTGCACTGGCAGGCTTGTTGCTGGCTTACTGGGCCGTCGCCGCCATCCTGGCACACGGCCCGCAAGACATTCCACGGATACACTCAGTTCACATCGATACTAGAGTCCTCGCGTTTACTGGCGTAGTTGCGATCATCACCGGCGTCATCTTTGGATTGATGCCGGCGCTCCGTGGTTCCCGGCCTGACCTCACCCGATCTCTGAAATCGGGCTTACAGACGGTGGGTGATCCGGGAGGAAAATGGCTTCGCTCCTCATTAATAGCGTGCGAGCTGGCGATTTCTCTTGCGTTGCTTACAGGAGCAGGGCTCTTGCTGCGGAGCTTCGCCAACCTGCTTTCAGTTGACCCGGGATTCAGCCCATCTAAGCTGCTGACCTTTAACTTGAACCTTCCTGAAGCAGGCTATCCTGATGGCGACCGGACTGCTGCGTTTTCCCAAGCCCTTTTAGAGCGGCTCAAATCGCTGCCCGGCGTTCATAAGGTCGGGCTCAGCTCTATTCAGCCATTCAGCGGGGACGACTTCAGCAGCAGCTTTGATGTCAAAGGAGTGCCGGCTGCGCCCCCGGGAGAAGAGCAGAGTGCGCAATTACGCGTTGTGAGCCGCGATTATTTCTCAACTATGCAGATTCCGGTATTGCGCGGCCGGCCATTTCAAGACGCAGACCATCGAGGCAGCCCTCAGGTGCTGTTGTTGAGCCGGAGTGCGGAAAGAAAGTTTTTCCCGAATGGCGATGCATTGGGAAAAGAAATGAGCTTTGGTGCCCGCATGGGGTATGACAAGCTGCGCGGCGAAGTGATCGGCATTGTAGGTGACGTTCACGATTTTGGCCTTGATCTTGAGCCGCCGCCGGATGCGTATCTGCTCGCCGATCAATCGGGGATTTCGCTCTTCAGTGTAATGATCCGCACCGACGGGGACCCGGCGAGTCTGGCCTCAGCAGTACAAGACCAGGTGCACGCCATCGATAAGGGTCTGCCAGTCACCAACGTTTCTACGATGGAAACGGTGTTAGTGGAATCGTTGGCTGAGCGCCGATTCTACATGCTGCTGCTCGCAATGTTCGCAATCACTGCGTTGTTACTGGCCGCAGTAGGAGTGTATGGCGTGATGTCGTTTCTGGTGGGGCGGAGAACGCAAGAGATCGGCATCCGCCTGGCACTGGGAGGAAAGCATGGGCAACTGATGGCCATGGTGCTTCGGCAAGCCGCTGTAATAGTGAGCCTCGGACTGGGGATTGGAATTGTCATCGCTCTCGCAACCAGCCGGGTCCTGGCAGGTCTGCTTTTCGGAGTGAAACCGACAGACCCGCTTATTTTTGGAGTGGTCGTTCTGATGCTGGGAATGGTTGCCATGCTGGCAGTGTATCTTCCTGCTCGGCGCGTGTTGGAGGTCGATCCAATGGTTTCACTGAGGTATGAGTGAGGAGATCAGTTCTCCACGAGAGTCGTTTCCAGGACCGCATGCTGCGGAAAGGCTCCGATTTCTGCCGTCAAACGTCCAGATGAATTAGCTCTGGGTGGATATTGCCGTCCTCCACAAGGAGCCTCCCTACACTCACCGGCCTATCGAAGCGCCGAGGACCGGCACTATCGGGATTGAAATACAGAACCTGGTTCTTGAATTCCTGTTTGGGTATGTGACTGTGTCCGTAGACTACTGCAGCAATGCCTGCTCCTTCAGGCTTCAGATCGAGCTTATTTAGAATGTGCAGCACGTAGATCCAAACGCCGTCAACTACTACGACGTCGGATAAGGGAATTTTTCGCGCCCAATCCTCCATGTCTACATTGCCGCGGACTGCAGTAACCGGGGCCATCTTTTCAAGCTGTTTCAGAATGTCTGGGCCGCCAATATCGCCAGCATGAATGATGAAGTCGCTGCCGTGGAGTGCATTGACCGCCTGGGTACGGAGCAGGCCGTGCGTATCGGAAATTACTCCGATCACCATTCGCGTCCGGGACTCTCGACGCACAAATATACTCCACGGGCGGCTGAGCAGCGTCCTTGGTGCAATTCATGGGGACATAACGGGGACGTAACTTGATGCAAATCGCTCCCAAGGCGAACCAAGGAGTCAAATGCCAAATATGCAGTTTACCCGCATGAACTCTAGCGAAATGCAACCCTTGATCAACAGGTGCAAACGATTGCAAAGCGCCTCTTTTGAACTTTCACGGCGGTCACACGGGTTCAAATCCCGTCGGGGACGCCATAAAATCACTGACTTATAAGCATCCGGACAAATCCTCCCACAACGTTACACAACATTCATGCGTGACCGAATGTTCCCTTGCGCATGATCAGCGCAAGCTTGGTCTTGGCCGCTGTCGAGATGCACTTCGGCATAGAAGCCGCTGGACAAATAGAACTGAACT
>DATBFG010000043.1:0-16957 GCA_036558645.1 Terriglobales bacterium | reverse complement strand
TGGCGGAGAGACTCCGCAGTTCAACAGCCTGCAGCCGTTCGGCTCGCTGCAGTACAACTACCACCAGCCGCTTGCCAATGTAGCCGTGGACATTGGGCACAACCTCACAGCAAAAGTTGGGTGGAATTACTACCAGTATGGCGAAAAATCATTCACTGGTCCCACGGATTCCCGCTACTTCCATGCCAACAACGAAACGTTCTCATTACGGTGGGCATTCTAGACATGGAGGTATTACGGAGTCTTAGTACTGATTACGGCGGACGGCTAATTACAAAGCCAATCGCTCATTCTCAAGGAGATTCAACTATGAAGAAGTTCTCTATTTTATCGGTTGTTGCGTTGCTTCTGGCTATAGGCACTTCCCTAGCTCAAGATGTTCGCTACAACTTTGACAAGAACGCCGATTTTACAAAGTTCAAAACATACAAATGGGTACCGATCAAAGACGCAGCAAAGGCTAGCGATCTCGTAGATAAGCAAATCAAGGACGCGATCGACGCCGAGCTTGCGACGAAGGGCTTGACCAAGGTCGATACTGACGATGCCAATCTTTACATCGGATATCAGCCAGCGATTGGAGAAGAGAAACAGTTCAATTCCTACAGCACGGGGTGGGGATATGGGCCCGGCTGGGGAGGAGGCTGGTATGGTGGGATGGGTTCAACCTCCACCTACGGATCTACATCCACAATCTACAAAGGTCAACTGGCCTTGGACATGTACGATTCGACGGGACACGCTTTGGTCTGGCGCGGCGTGGTGAGCAAAACAATCGATCCGAAAGCCAAGCCGGAGAAACAGCAGAAGAACCTGGCAAAAGCGGTGCAAAAACTCCTGAAAAATTATCCGCCTCCGGTCAAGAAAGACTAGGCTCACCTCATCAGGAAGATTGCGCTAACAATCGAGGGCCGGCTAAAGGCTGGTCCTCGCCTCTCATGAGAGTCTTACACCCCAAAACGTCGTCGCACACGTGAACCGAAGTGGATGACAAGCTGATGCAAGAGATTCCGATTTGGGTGTCGCTCTTGTGCATTGTGAGCACAGTCTCAGGTTCAATTATTGCCTCATTGCTGACAGAGGAGAAAAAGAGCGGTGGCAATCCAGCTAATTCGGGGTAAGGAGCACTCCAAATCTGTGGTTCGCCACGTCAACGGTGGGCGTAATTGAAAACTTTGTTCCTCGAAGTGAGATCCCGGTTCGACGAGAGACGCTGCTACCCACGATGTAACCGAGAGTCGCCCCGGCGGTGACGTCGCTAGCCCAATGCTTGTTGTCTCTCATGCGGGCAACGCTGATGAAACTTGCCACACCGTAACCGAGAATTCCTGCCTTCCAACCGTAGTATCGTTGCACAACGGTCGCAATCATAAATGACGTCGATGCATGTCCGGATGGAAATGACTGATTATCGCTTCCATCGGGACGCGTTCGACCAATCGCGAACTTCATTCCCTGATTGAGGCCTTGATCCAGAACCGTGCCTTGCGCCAATGAATAAGTAAAGGAATGAAACCGGTCATTTTTCGATCGATGCCCGGCGATTAGAAGACCCCCAACGACTGGTCCCACGACGTAGAGCCCTCCCAGGGCCGATCCAACCTCCCCCACAGTCGACGATCCGTCCTGGACAGAAAAGTGCTCCTGGATGTCATCGTCCCAGATAGAAATGACCCCTGTTGAGGCGCTGCCGATCAATAATGGCACGATGTTCTTCTTGCTGAACATCGCTAGGAAGTTGCCGCCCAGATTTTGGGGAAACCGCTTCAGACTGGTGTATTCCGGCGGAGTATCCTGAGGCAATCCTGAAGAGGAACTTGGACCATTTGTTTGAGCGAGGCTGCAAACCGTTAATAGGATGACGGCCATCACCAGCATGTACCGCGGTGTTCCGACATTCGAAGAAGCAGTACACGATGATAGCCGAGATTTCCGTGTAACTCTTCCGCCCAATGTCCTTATCGACTCTTGCGCTCGTGAAAGGCCGTTGAGAGTTCCCATAAACCTCTCCAGAATTCTAAATCCCAGTAAAATGGCCAAGTTTAGTTATTTGCTCACTTGGTCCAGTGTAGGACGTTCGCCAAAACGGACCAGCGGTGCCGAGGTGGCTTTACGTCACGTCCGAGGATCCAATGGTCATACAGAGACTGGATCGTACCGTCTTTTTGTTTGAGGTCGAGCCAGGAACCAAGAAACCTGGCGAACTCCTCATCATGCCTTGCCACAGGATAGGCCAAGGGGATGCGCACTGACAGTGGGTGAGGAACAGCCACCGAGAAAGCCGGATAGAGCAATGTTAAGAAAGAACCTCTCTCGGCAGGAAAGGCCATAGCATCGACCGATGAGTCTTGACCCTTAAAGTAATCTTCCCAGTTCTTGGTGGGCACGATAGTAATTCCCGGGAATTCACGCTGGAGCAATTGCGAATAGTAGGGGATGTCCGGAACTAAGATGCGAAGTCCCATCGATTTTCGGATCGTCTCGGCGCTCGAGAACTCAACGCGGCGACTATCGGGAACGACAAACGCCAAAGTTTCATCCATGTAGGGACGAGAAAACGCCATCCGTCTCGCACGATCCGTCGTTAGGACGATCCCTCCAACGATGAGATCACAAAGGTCATCATCAAGAACCTGAGGAACTTGGTCACGAGGGATCGGTACGAACTCAAGCCCCAGGCTCAGTTCTCTCGCCAGTACGTTCGCCATTTCCACATCAAAACCGACAAGGTCGCCCCTATCGTTGAAGAAACTGTAGGGCGGGGCAATGATGAAACCCACTCTCAGGCTGCCTCTCGCCTTTGCTGCATCAAGAACACTACTGTGTTTTTTTGGCAGCTGATCGGCCTGGGCGGGGATTTCTTTCAATACGACCGTCGCAACTTCTGAAGGGTGCAGAAGCTTCATCGCCATCGCCATGCGATCTCGGTCGTACGTGCCAGCGCCCAATATCCTCAGAGAGACAGTCAGCGCCAGCATCGTAACCGCAGTTACTCCCAACGTGATGAGAATGTAACGGAGAATTCGGGAGAAACTGAGCTCAAGTTTCCCGGCCAAGGCGTATGTTCCCGCTACGGCAAGCGTGATCATGTACATGGACGACGTCAATGTGCCGAACCGTGAGTTCAGGAGACCCGTCGCCAGGAACAGTTGATAGGTATCTGCAGGAACGTGCACCAGGTCCAAGAGAAATGGGATGGCAACATTCACGCTTCCCATCAGACTGACAACGCCTGCCAACGCAAGAACTACGTAGTCACTTAGACGAAGCAGGGTTTCCGAATACCACGCAGCAAAGAGCACAAAGCTCAGCGTCAGCATTTTCGCTGCGTGCGGCAGGTTGTAAAACGCCGGAACAATCACATCTGGATAACTACTTTCTTCAGGTTGATCGAATTCATATTGGCTAAGCAATTCCTTCGAGTGATCAATCAGGATCGGCAACACAATAAAGAGGTCGCCGGTCATGAACGCCGTGATTAATCCATCGCGCGTAGTAGCAAGAACCCGACGCACAGGAATCGGAGTGACACATGCGACGAACCCGGGCAAGATCCAGAAAGTAAGAAGCAGCGCCATAGATCCGTAGCTGATCAGGTAAACACCTACCTTGGCCAGTTGCTCGGGATTGACGGTGCCTACGGTATAGGCGGCGATGCAAAACAGCCCGAAGGGTGTTAACCGCACTACGAACCGATTTGCTTTTGCCAATGCCCGCTCCAGTGTCAACAACACTTCAATGAGGCGATCCTTACGCTCAATGCCCATCAGCGCAATGCCTAAGAAGCTGCTGAATAGAACCACCGCGGGAACAACGTTGTTAGCCAGGGAGTAGAACGGATTTGATGGAATATAAAGTGAGACAAAATCGAAGGGCGGAGGTTCTTCAACCAAGGTCGTGCTGAAAAAGGAGGCATTCTGCACGTGCGGAAAGGCCAAAGGCATCAGGAAAACGGCGCCTAATGCAAGAGCCCAGAGCACAAGAGTCAGCGCTCCGACTCTCGTGAACAGGACCTTCACTTTTTCAGCATTCAAACTGCCGATCCCTGCAACCAGTGACACGGTGACATAGGGCAGCACAGTCATCTGCAAAAGGCGAATAAACCCATCCACGCCATATTGGAATAGACCAGCCTTCTCACCAAGGAAAAGCCCGGCAGCAGTACCCAATCCGAGTCCGATGAGAATCTGGCGTGTAAATGAACCCATGATGGCAATCTAGTAAGGACAAGTAACGTTCACGTCAGGGCATTCGCTCGAAGCCAACAAGCTGCCATCCATCCGCTTGCCGATGAAAGTAGGAAGTCACGGGTTGAGCCCACGTGGGATGTGCGCCACTCACTGCACTCAACTCAATCTTGATGTATGTGCCCTCCGAAGACGAGAGTTGCGCGGGCGCTTGCATTCGTTGTTCCTTGCTTGTTGTCTCGCCGATCAGAGTCGTTGCCCCGGTGGCATTATCGAAGGTCGACCAAGTGGCCTTATAAATGTCCGGAGGCGCTGCAAAGTTGGCTTCTACCGCCGCGTTGCCGAAGGTCAACACACCAGATGCGTCTAAAGCAGGGTCGACAGTTGGATTGATGGCCGGTAGATAACGGCGGCCAATCGAATTTCTACGATCAATGAGTGTGGTGGCCAGGAATCGTGCCGCCGCTGGATCTCCGAACTTGCCTTCCGCCACCGCCGCGCGAATCATGTCGTCCGTAATAGCCATTGCCTTTCGTGCGGCCCAAAATTTGTCGTCGAGCCTGGAGCGAATGAAAGCGGGATTAGCAACTCTCGGCCTCCATTTTTCCGGATCCCATTCGGTGTTGTTCATGGGAAGCCGTCCGACGGCCGGAGATTCATAGAACGGGTCTGTTCGCCAGGGAAGTATGTAGAACCCAAAGGCTGCGATTCCCTTTCCGATCTGCGACCCAGGTTCCAGCAGATATTCATATCCTTCCCAGTAATCCCGTGGTCCTACTCCGGCACTGCCAAGTGTCGACCCGAAGTCCAACAGGTAATGCCGGACGACTCCACGCCCGTTTTCATTGATGAGGGTGTCAATGGTATTGATACTTTTCGCATCCACGTGGTTGAACCAGGCGGCAAATACGCCATATCCCCGGAGCTCGCGATGGTTCTCGTGTGGAACCAGGTCGTTCGGATCATCGGGACGTGTGCCGTAGAATCGAATTCTTCCAACCATCTTTCCCGGCGCTGCCAGGCTTGCGATGACGCGGTAAGTTCCGTCCGGATCACGCTCTACTTGCTTCAGCATCCAATGGACATCGCCGAGACGCATTTCGCGCTTAGTGCCACTAGGAGGAGTGAAACGAGCGCTCTTGTCGATAACCAAATCATCGGGGCGCAGCTTCGAAATGTAGTATTCAGTCGTGTGGTAACCGAGCGCCCAAAAGAGCTTCGCAACCGTCACCTCTGTCCCGGTAGCCATTCCGCGGTAATGCGGCGGATCAAATTTGAGGAACCAGACTCGCCCCGATGAGTCCCGAACTGTAAAGCCGGGTGTAACACCATCGGTCTTTGCAGCAATGATCGTCCACTTCCCAGCCGCTGGCCCGTCGCTCGTGTTGCCACCGCGGGCTACGTCGTCAGGGGTAAGCGCTCGGCGCCCCGCCCTGTTTGTGAACCAGCTTCCGTCGGGAACTTCGTCGACTGTGTTGATGTTCTGGGCCCGCCGATTAAAGTTCTTGTCTCCCGGACGAGCGAACATGTTCTCAGCTAAATCATAAATAAGTTCAGGCTCATAAAAATTGACTCCAGATGCGTCCTGGGAATCAACCTCCTGCCAAAGCGGATCGTCGTCATAAAACTTTGTTGCCGACGACAGGCCCAAAAAAAAGAAAATGGCTGTCGCGAGGCTGATGCCGATAAATCGTGCGCTGCCTCGCATGATGGGAACGGGTGATTTCATGTCGGTTCGTTCCTCTCCCTAAAATAGGCCCGTAGAGAAAATCAAGTTGTAGCCCTCATTGCTCTTGGCCAAGTCGACACGAAGCGCCAAGAACTTGGGGCCATGAAAACGGATGCCAATGCCCCCATCCGTTTTCATACCATCAAAATTAAGATCGCCACGAGTTGCCGCCACCTTGCCCGTATCTACGAAGAGAGCCATGTCGATGAAGTGTGAAGGAGTCCAGCGGTATTCGCCTTGAAACAGCAACATGTTTCGATCACGGAAGCGGCGATTTTGAAAGCCCCGCAGCGTCTCGCCACTCCCCAGGTACGGCATCATGAAATACGGAACCTGGCTATTACCGCTTGTCATGGTCATGCTGCTAAGGCCGCGAAAGACCAGGACCCAGTTCTCACGGAGCAAGGGAACAAACTGTTGAAGTTCAAGATCCAGCTGACGAAAGTTGAAATCATCACTGCCACTTTGCCTGAAGTTCGAAAACTCGGCGCGGTAGAGCCCTCCGCGCCGTGTATAGAACGGTGATTGACGCCAGTCGATGGCCGCGAACGCATGAGTTACTCCATACGACACATCCTGCCCAAGCCCCGGAGTTGTTGGCGGAGTGAATACTTGCTCAATAGACCGACCTTCATCGCCGGAATCGGTTTGGACATTTAGATACTCTGCTCCGCCTCCGACGAAAAACCACTTTGCCACCTTTACAGTCACACTTGGACCTACCCGTGTTGGGCGATATAGGTAGCTGGTTTTATCGTCTTTGCTCGACTTGTTGCCAATGCCATAAAAGCTGACCTTCGGAGCGTCCAACCATTTCACACCAAGGTTCACCTTCACGCGGCGGTCCGCAAACTCAGGGAACTCCAACCCGGACTGGAGCATCTTGTAGTTCTGAAATGACCATGCTCCGAGCACGTTAAAGGCACCGCTGTCACTAAAGCGGACGCGGTATCCCACTCCTACCGACACACCGCCTCCACCAAGAATGCTGCCAAACCAGGGATAAAGACCGCCGGGCGCAGCCCCTCCAACGAGTCCTGTTCTCTCTACCTTGTGAAGAACTTCTTCAGCCTTGTTCTCCGTCATCGGCTTCAGCTTTTGGGCCTTCTCAGACTGCAAACGAGTCTGCTCGCCGGTTCTGCTCGCGTCATCATCCTGCTGTGCGAACCCCGACACGCTGAAAGACAGACAGAGGCCCAGCCCTGCTACGCAACATCGCTCGATTATTCGCAACATATCATTCGGACTCTCAATTCAAACTGTAATTGACTTCTGTTGGCAAGAGTGAATGAACTGCTCCGTCATCAGAGTTTGGCTGTGCTTGCCTCACGCGCCTTCCGATTCAGAAGTAGGTTTAGCATCAAAACGACGGACAGCCACCCGCCAGTCATTACCAGGTTCATGACCGAGAACTGGGAAGTGGTCAAGGCGAGACGTTCGCCACCGAACACAACGCCAGCCTGCAAAACATCCCCCGCCCTCATGAAGAAGGAATCCACTGCCTGCTTGGCCTTATACTTGGCCTCCCGGCTGGTCGGCAGCCAAAGGGCCTGCTTGGACGTATTGCCAAGCGAGTAGTCTAGGCTGTTGTCGACCACCTTCAGCGAATAGATTCTACTCATCGAGGGGTTGCCTGCCATGGTCACGTATCCCACGAAAACGCTCAGGGGATGTATGAACAGCGCCTTTCCTACTCCCAGGAACTTGAAGACACGCGATACGACAAGCAGCTGCAGCAAAAACCCCGTCAGGTTCACGGTGCTGAAAAAGCGGCTGTAGGTTTCACCGATGTATTCCTCCCGACTCGCTTTGCTTGCGGGGCTGTTTCCATACGCTGAAGTGGCGTCCGTGACGACGTAGCGTCCAAGCAAGTACTCGCCGGAACTGTTTACCAGGTTCAGCAGCACAACCAAAAGCGCAATCAACAACAGATACTTGTCCTTCCGAATTAACTCAAAGGCGCCTTCCTTGCCCAGCGGCTGCTCGGCAACAGCTGCATGCCCCTGCGGCACGAGTTGTGCAGCCGACTTATGCACCAGTGAGGCGATTAGAACCGTGGAGGCCAAAATTCCACCAGCCACCAGAAGCAGCGGATACGTTCCCAGAACGCCGATGAGGCGCCCTGCATAAAGAGATCCCACCCATGCGCCCACACTGCTGCCCAACCCTATCAGCGGGAATAGCCGCTTGCCCTGATCCTGCGTGTACAGGTCATTGGCAAATGCCCAGAATTGGGCAATGACCATGACATTGAAGATGCCCACCCAAAGAAAATAAACAATGCCAATACGCGCACCGGACTTCCCAATCAGGAAGAAGAGCCCCAGATGAGTCACAAAGAAAAGTGTCACCCACCGGACCAATCGTATGCGATTGACCCGTGAGGCAAATGCCGCGAACGCCGGCACCAGGAAGAGCAGCAAGAACGCCTGGCCTGCAGCTGAATAGCTCTTTATAGCGGCACCGCCTTCGGAAAGGATCAGCGCCTCCCTAACCGTCTTCAGTATGTAATACGCGCCCAGGATGAGAAACATCACCAGCGCCATCAGCAAAGCGCTCTTGGCCTCGCCGGGTCGAACTTCCGCGATGGGTGACAACAAGCGTTCCAGCGCCGAACGTTTTGCAGTCCCTGCCTCTACCTGCGAGATCCCCACGCCCGTGTTGCCACTTATCTCCGGCATCTTCTTACTCCGTTTACTGGTCGGCAGCAGGTGTTTGAACTGTAAGAAATGACAGGCTTTGATGATGGAGACTCCCCGACCTAAAGAGCTGAGTCGAGGGTGACGATGACTAGTTGAAAAACTGGAACGGCGACAATCTAACCATGTCAGCTGAAAACTAGGCAAGTTTTACGCCGTGCAGAATGATCAGAATCTTGACTTGCGGTGCTAGCAACGCATTTTCAGCCCAAGGAAACAACCATTCGCTCTTCGCTTCCGAACATCTCAGAATTGACTACGCAAGTTTCGACTGAAAGAGCCGGGCCTGCTCAGATCAAGAATCGGACTTTTGCTCCTAGCACGAAACGTCTGCTAAAACTCAATTCGAAGTGCGAATTGCCCTACACGCGTTCCGCCGCTATCTCCTCCACGGTCATCGAAGATTTTGCCGAAATTCGAGTCGTTTAAATTGGTTTCCGGATCGTTATAGTTTGTGTGGTTCGGCAAGTTTGTAAAGCTGCTCTCAAATTTCAAGGTTGCGCGCTCTGAAAGCCTAAAATCCTTGGCAAGTCCAAGCGAGATGTTAATCGTCCCCGGGCCAATCAGATTTCCGACTCGACTTGTGCCGAAACGACCAATCGGAGTGTCACCGCCGCAATCCCAAACTCCCGGAGCATCACCGGGGCAGGCGAAGACATTCGGGTTCCAATAATCGCTTGGCGTGGGATTATCTATGTTGCCGTTGCCAAAAGCATCGGGACGTTGACCTGCAGTTCGACTTGCCTGCGATCCCGTGCCGGAGGAGTCTCCTGGCAACCATGCAGTGAGATAGGGCCCAGTCTGCAACAACGCAATGGTGCTCACGCGCCACCCCCCAAGGAGTCCATCTACAAGACCATTGGCGTCACCTAAAAAACGTCTGCCCCTGCCGATCGGGAGCTCATAGAGCAACGTTGTGATCCATCGGTGACGGCGTGTCCCTCCGACTTCACCCCAATCTCGGCCGCGATTGAACCGGTCAAGCGATCGACCTTCGCCCGCCTCGCCACCGAAAGATGAGCCAGTGAACGACGCAGTGTCAGAGAGATTGTGTGCCCATGTCCAGGTGCTCTGTAATGTGAGACCGTTGGAGTATCTGTGAATAAGCTCCGTCTGCATGGAGTGATACGTACTGGTTGCTCCCGCGGCTCTCGAATAAATGTGAGACCAGACGGGGAATGGGAAGTCTCCTGCCGGACGACTACCAAAATCCGTTGTTGATGGCCGAGGCTGGTTCAGGTCTGGTGCCCAAGTAAGCTGTAGACCTCGACTTCCGATATAAGAAACTCGCAAGGCAGTATTGCCATGCAGAGTCTGCTCGACAGTAAGATTCCACTGAATAGTGTAGGGATCTGCTTTGTCGAATTGATTCGAGGTTTCGAATCTTTGCGTACCAAGCGACAATCCTAGCGGAGTGCCGGTTTGGACATCTGGAAACGTAAATAAGGGCAAGAGTGGACCGCTGCTGGTCCAACCATTCAGAAACGAAGCCTGATATCCATCATGAACGCCTGCGATGGAATAGAAAACGGTGCCCAGCGTAGTCACTGTATAGACGCCAGCCCCGCCGCGGATCACCGTGTTATTCCCGGAGAATGGGCGATAGGCGAAACCGAACCGGGGCGCCCAATCAGAATAGGTCTCGCGCAAGCCCTCGGGCCAACCAGCCTGATGTGCCGTCAGAAACGGTGTACACGGTACGGTCGTTCCGTCAGGAAAGACGACGTCAGGGTTTGGACAAGCATTGATGTTCTGCAGAAAGAGCGGATTAGTAGCTTGTAGCGACCTTGGGTCTGAAGAAATGACAACGCGGCCGGTGAGCGGCACGCTGGGGTCGAAGTTCGTGTGATTGATTGGATCAACGAAAGGTGGAAGCCGCGAGAATCGCAGTCCGAAGTTCAACGTAAGTTTGGGCGTGACCTTGAAGGTGTCTTCAGCATAGGCATAATAATGATTGGTTCTCCCATCGATATCAGGCGCCGTGTGAGTAACGTCGCTGTAGTACGGAGCGCCCAGCAGGAAATCGGCGAAGTCATAACCCGATTCAGGAGTCCCGCCATAATAGTCAGTAGTGTACTGGCCATTGAACCAGAAATCCCCGTAGTCATCTCCGGTCGTTGAGGACCAAATGTTAGTCAGTCGGAGCTTCCTGAAGTCAAAGCCAAACTTCATGGTGTGCTTTCCCTTAGTCCAGGTAAGGTTCTCGTTGATTTGAAAATTGCTGGACAGCAAATCATTTGGGCGGCCGTGATTGATGCGGGTAACTGACGACGCTCCAAATCCGGGTACCATCTGCGGGAAGCCACCTTGTGGAAAAGGTCCGAGTCCGTTGAGTGCAAGCTCTTGCATCAGCGCGGGACCGTCCACTGGAAAGTCACCTTCGAACGTTCCCCGGCTTATTCCGCCGCGCAACTCGTTCACCAAATTAGGGGTGATGGCGTAATTGTGCGCGATCACCACTTGCGTTTGCCGGTCAGTATCTGCCTGTTGTGGCAGGAGCAGATCAGTAGCGGTGGTAATGTCACGCTTATTATGTGTCCAGCGCCCAAATATGTTCTGCTTCGCATTGATTGTGTGATCGATGCGGATATCAAATTGGTTGGAAAGAATAGGATTGGGAACGTTGGCAACGTAGTTGTTGTCTTGTAAGACGTCCAGCCCGCCTATGCTTGGGTCAAAATGGTTGGGCAGCGGATAGTAACGAAGGATGATGGGAGCAACACGATTGATGCGATCCGGAGGAATGATGTTGTTGGGAAAGGGAGTGAATCCATCAAAGTCGAAGATTTCAACCGATCGGCCGTCTTTGTAGAACAGGTTTCTGAAATCGCCGTTACGCATCGCTTCCGTCGGTACCTTGTCGTGCAGCGTGGTCTGCGTGCGGTAACGCATGCCCTCGTAGTCGACGAAGAAGAAGGTCCGATTCTTGAAGATCGGCCCCGAGAAGGAGAATCCGAATGTGTTCGCGCTCTTGGCCGGCTTGTCGACCGCTCCGAATGGTTTCGCATCCAGAGCGGCATTCTGGAAGTATTCAAACACCGAACCGTGAAATGAGTTGGTGCCGCCCTTGCTGGTGGTTGTAATGTCTCCGACTTGACCATACTCAGCACTATCTCCAGCACCCTGGACCTTCATCTCAGAAATGTTTTCGGCCGAAGGAAACATCTCTCTTTGTGGCCCGCTATAACGGACGCTGGCGGTCGAGATGCCATCCACGGTGTACTCAACCTGAAATGGCTGCGCACCCTGAACAGAAATTTCCCCATTGGTATCACCCTGAACGCCGGGAAGAAAGGCGAGGAGCGCATACGGGCTGGTACTTCCTGCACCGCGGTAGTTCGCCGGCAAGGAAAGCACTTCCGAGCTCGAGAAGCTGGAGGCGATGGTGGAAGACTCTGTGTTGATGAGCTCGGCTTTTGCCTCAACTTCGACCTTCTCTGTCGCGCCACCGACCGTCAGCTTCAAGTCGGTCCGCACGATCTGTCGTGCCTCCAAGTGCACATCTTTCACCGAAACGCTGCTGAATCCAGTTGCCTGAGTGGTGACAGTGTAGATGCCAGCCTTCAGGTTTTCGGCTTGGTAATTTCCTTGCGCGTCACTGCGTACTTCACGCGACGTATTTTCTCCCTGGTTGGTAATCGTCACGACGACATTCGGCACTACAGCTCCTGAGGTATCGGAAACTGTTCCGAGGATGGTTCCAAAGGTGGTTTGCCCGTGCACGGACGTCGGCAGAAACGCGATGAGCAAGGTACTAGCGAATGCGACGACAAAGATCTTGCTTCTCATGGAGGGCTCCACACAGCAAAATCAAAATCGGACCGCCGCTGTCTAACCGGTTTTCACGCCCCAACAAATTGCGCGAAGAATATGCCACACAAGATTGAGAGTCAAGACGAAAGAAGCTGCTGGCATGCAGCGAGGGAGGTAAACTGGCCGACATGGGCCCGGGCCGGAAAACCTTGCTGCTCTTCCTCTTGCTTGCCGAGTCTGCGAATGTTACGGGGGAAAGTCGCAGCCCTCGTACCGCTACTCCGCGGCCGAACATTGTCCTGATTACTCTAGACACTACTCGCGCCGATCGCATGGGCTTCTTGGGGTCAGACCGCAAGTTAACCCCGAATTTGGATACATTGGCTAAAGAGGCAGTGGCTTTCTCCAGGGCTTACGCGCAAGTGCCGCTGACCACTCCGTCTCACGCAGGGATTCTCACTGGAACGTATCCACAGTTCAATCACGTGAATTACATGGGGGATCCACTGGAAAAAGAACTGCCGTTTCTTCCAGACATTCTTCACAAGAACGGATACAGCACAGCCGCATTCGTCGGCGCATTGGCTCTGGAACCCAAGAGCATTGCCTTTGGTTTCGAGAGAGGTTTTGACGTTTACGACGCAGGATTTCACCGCCGATTAGGTCTGGATCGATATCGCACTTTGGAACGGCGTGGTGAGGAAGTAGTGAGCCGTGCACTCGTCTGGCTTGATAAGAATCGCGCTGCGCCCTTCTTTCTGTGGGTACATCTGTACGATGCACATGACCCATACGATCCTCCAGAGCCTTACAAGACCAAGTTTCAGTCGCAGCTCTACGATGGTGAGATTGCCTATGAAGATGCTGCAGTCGCGAAGCTTCTCGACGGATTGCGGTCGCACCACCTATTTGATGCGACCTTGATCGCGGTCATGGCCGACCATGGCGAGGCCTTTGGCGAGCACGGAGAGAAACATCACGGCATCTTTCTCTACGATGAAACGATTCGCGTCCCACTACTCTTCAAGCTTCCTGGGCAAAAATCCGGGAAAACGGTCGATGCCCGCGTTGCGCTCGTGGATGTCGCCCCGACCATACTGCAGGAAGCAAAACTTTCAGTTCCGAGCCAGATGCAGGGCAAGACACTCGGAAACTTCTTCAAGGACGACAGAAGCGCCATGCCTGCTCAGGCCAATGACTCCAGCCTGCGGCGCTCTATTTATTCAGAGAGCGATTACGGACATCGATCGTTTGGCTGGAGCCCACTGCAAGCATGGCGTTCTGGAAAATATTTGTATGTGGAATCGCCAGAGCGGGAACTGTACGAGGAAGGGATAGACCCGCTGGCCACGCACAACTTGGCCGCCGATGCGAAGGCAGTGGCCGACACGGCTGCAGCTCAACTGGCGGAATTCTTCCGCCAAACGAGGGGAGGAACATCACCACAAACAAAGTTAAATATCGAGCAGACGGAGAGCCTCCATGCTCTAGGTTACGTGGGATCTAGTCCCGAAACTCGCGGTAGTTCTGAAGTTGCCGGTGGTCCTGATCCGAAGGAAAAAATTGAGATCGCCAATACCCTTTACGGCGCGCTCGTGGATATGGAACGTGAACAGTATCAGGCGGCAGTGCCAATACTGGAGGACGTATTAAAGAAGGAGCCTAAGACTCCGATAGCCCTTCTACACCTCGGTCGAGCTTACATGTCACTGAAACAGTATGACAAAGCGGTTGATCCACTACGCAGGCTGGTGGCGATGAAGCCCGAGGATGGTTTTGCTCGTTACGAGTTTGGGTGCGCCCTGGTGAAGACAGGAAACTGGAACGAAGCTGCACCGCAATTTGAGGTTGCAGTGTCTCAAATGCAAGGCCTGTCAGTCATGCACTTCTATCTGGCGTTGGTTTACGAACGAACAGCACGTGGCGAGGATGCGGCAAAGGAGTTTCAGAGGGCCATCGATCTTGATCCTCAAAGTTTTCCCGCCAATCTAATGCTAGGCAGAATGCTGGTTTCAGGGCAAAAAGGACAGGACGGATTGCCGTATCTGCGCAAAGCCGTAAAACTCCGTCCCGACTCTATTGACGCCCACAGCATTCTCGCAGACGCGTACAGTCAAACCGGGCAAACAGCACAGGCACGTCAAGAACGTATTGAGGCCGAACGACTCCGATCACAAGGCGGCTCCAGACTCGGAACGCCGACCCTGCCATCAAAACCTGACAAGTAGAACGTTGCCTAGGTTGGGGCGCAAGTGTTGAAGATCGGTCGGCGGCGGAGTGACTAACGGCTCGGACTAATAATGCATTCGCGGTGACAAAGGCAAAGTCCGTGCCCGGCTGTCGGATGTGATCCAGAGTCCGAGAAACTAAAGAGAACCGTGCGATCGGCTTCCGAGAGACTCGATGTATTTCTTCAAGTCCCGAAATTTGCTGGAAATCGAAAGGCTAGTAGTAACGAGGTCAGCTGCAAATTGCTGACAGGCGAGAGAATAAATGGTCGGGGAGAGAGGATTTGAACCTCCGACCCCCTGGTCCCGAACCAGGTGCTCTACCAGGCTGAGCCACTCCCCGACTGAGGCAAAAACTGATCACAGCGCGGAAGTATTCGTGAAGGAACTACGGCCCGCGCAAACAATAATCGAGAATGAAATTATAACATTCTCGCATGATAAGCTCGCGATTCGTCCATAACACCAATGAGCCAATCGTCATTAGGCAAACTGTAGACCGGGCGTCCCCAAATGGGGTTGCCTTGTAACAAGAGTGCACCTTGAGTTCGGCTTCCTTCGCGCCCATTCCTATAGAATGAGCCTTCACGCATCTCATGATTGCACTCACTGCCTCAGCACTGTTGACTCCTCGGGACCGAATCGAGGACCCGATCCTGCTGATCGATGATGGTCTGATCGCAGACGTCAAGTCCAGAACTTCGGCGGAGATCCCCAAGAATGCTCGCGTTCTGGATTTTTCCGAAGGCGTGATCGTCCCGGGGTTGGTGGACCTCCACAACCATGGCGGTGCCGGACACGACGTCATGGAATCAGACTCCAGCGCACTCACCGCGATCGAGTCACATCTGCTGGTACATGGTGTCACTGGTTATTTGCCAACGACCGTAACCGCGCCCATCGAGAAAACCTGTGCAGCTTTGCAACGACTCGCAGATGCCGTCGAGTCTGCTGCCAAGCAGGGCTATTCCGCTTCCCGGGCCAAGCCGCTTGGCATTCACATCGAAGGGCCATTTCTCAGTCCCCTTCGTCGGGGAGTGCATCCGCCTAAAGACTTGCTTGTTCCGACCATGGGTACATTCAACAAACTTTGGGATGCGGCTCGTGGTCATATTCGACTTATGACGATAGCCCCCGAGTTGGACGGAGCTATGGAGATCATCGTTGAAGCAGTCAAGCGCGGTATTACTGTCAGCATTGGGCATTCTGATGCTGATCTACAAACCGCGCGAACCGCGATAGATGCGGGAGCCCGCCATGCGACCCACACGTTTAACGCCATGCGTCCCTTTTTGCATCGGGATCCGGGGATAATCGGAGAAGTACTGACTGATTCGCGTATGACAGCCGACATCATCGCCGACGGAGTCCACTCCGATCCGTCGGTTGTTAAGCTGTTCCTGCGTGCCAAGGGGCCTGAAGGGGCGGTCCTCATCACTGATTCGACTGCCGCAACAGGTATGCCCGAGGGGCACTATTCCATGGGCGATTTCGAGTTCGATGTAAAAGACGGCAAGTGCATGGCCAACGGCGTTCTCGCGGGTAGTGTCCTCACGTTGGACCAAGCGGTTCGCAACTGCATGCAGTTTGCTGGATGGAATCTGCAAAACGCTTTAACTGCCGCGACCACAAATCCAGCGCGTGTGGCACGCCTACAAAACCGAGGCTCCTTGATGGCCGGCGCAGTGGCGGATCTTGTCGTCATGGATAGCGCTGGTCGAGTGCTAAAAGCAATTGTGAGCGGACAGATTGCCTAACGTGAGCCACACGAGATAGTTCTCAGGAGCGACGATGACAGATAAAGGTGGCTTTCCTCATTACATGCTGAAGGAGATCTTCGAGCAGCCCAAGGGTCTGCGAGACACGATCGAGCCAAGGGTGTCTCTCGATGAGGGAATGGTGAAGCTGGAGGATGTCCACATCGGGGAGCGAGAACTGAACTCCTTGCGCAGAATCAACATCGTAGCGTCCGGGACGAGCCGACATGCAGGGATGGCGGGGCAGTACATGATCCAAGAGCTGGTGGATCTCCCAGTCGAAGTCGACTATGCCAGCGAATTTGAATATCGCAATCCTCTCATAGGTCCCAGTGAACTGACCATCGTGATCACTCAATCCGGAGAAACTGCGGATACGACTGCCGCGCAACGCGAGGCAAAAGCCAAAGGATCGCACACGATTGCAATATCGAATGTCGAGGACTCGACCATCGCGCGCGAGGCCGATGGCCGGCTGAGCACTTATGCTGGGCCCGAGGTCAGCATTGCATCCACGAAAGCATTTACGGCACAAATGGCAGTTCTCTACCTATTTGCCATTTATCTCGGGCAGGTGCGAGGCAAGCTAACCAAAGAACAAATT
>DATBFG010000042.1:0-9770 GCA_036558645.1 Terriglobales bacterium | reverse complement strand
TGGCGGAGAGACTCCGCAGTTCAACAGCCTGCAGCCGTTCGGCTCGCTGCAGTACAACTACCACCAGCCGCTTGCCAATGTAGCCGTGGACATTGGGCACAACCTCACAGCAAAAGTTGGGTGGAATTACTACCAGTATGGTGAAAAGTCATTCATTGGTCCCACGGATTCCCGCTACTTCCATGCCAACAACGAAACGTTCTCATTACGGTGGGCATTCTAGCGACGGGTTTTTAGTCGGTGCCGACTGGTCTCCCCACTGCTAAAGAGGTTTCCGCCCTCGTTCCCAAGGTGTAGCATTTCTACGGGGAGTTTCTGTATGCGGACCGTCTTCCCGTCCTTGGCGTGAAATTCCTCTTGAACTCTGCCTACAGAGCAATCCCAGAAAAGTAGCCGCACTCACGGCAGAGTTAGATCAAGCCCTCAAAGAGCAGCATTTTGGCGAAGTCCAGTCAGATTGTGATTTCCAGCATCGCCCTCGAAAACTCGCGCACATCCGAGAGGGCGAAAGGGCAAGCCTCCGAAGATTGACATTGATAAGGCGTACCGGAAGATGGCCGAAGATCTGATGCTGGCCCGTGAAATGCGACACTTGGCGCCATCAGATGCTTGAATATGCGTCGCCTGCAGAAGGCGAGAGCGCAGTAGTGAGATTCCACGTCCATCGAATGAGTGTAATCCTGGATGTTACGTAAACTCCGCGGTGATTGTTCTACAAGGAGCGCCGGTCGGCTTTATATTGTGGGTTCTTCTCGCGCTCAAAATACTCGGAAATCTCAACCTTCATCCGTTCGGTGATTCTTTGACGTTCGGAACAGCCATTCGGAAAAAGTTCAGCTATTGTGGCCAGCATGCGGATTCGATCTTCGAGCCGACGCCCAAGGACTTCTTCGCCCATTTCGCCTAGCGCCGCGAGCTTGTACGTACTGGGGGGGGAACATTCTGACGTTACTAACTGCAACAGTTACAAAGAGCAACTGTCACTAACAACAGTGGTGCCAGAAGAGAACACACAATTCAGGTACTTACCTTTCAACATGTAATGTTCGAAGTACGCACTCATGGGCCTTCCACAGAGGTGCTGCAACCAGAGCGCAATGACGATTAGGTGTGATTGCCGGTTTTGCCAGTTGCCTCCCCGGCCGTGAGTGAGTATTGCTCTTTTGCGCATTTCCTTGGTTGAATTTGCCCCTGCGATGGGCGGGGGCATTTTTTTGTGCCTGTTTTACAAACCAGGACTTGTTGTCCTAAAAAAGGCTCTCATTTAACACGCAAGACGGGAGCCCTTTGTTGTTGCGCCTCCATTTGCAAGCAAGGCGATCTGGCAAAGATGTCAGGAACAAAGCTTGGTAGAGCTGTTGCCCAGTTGAGTGGAATCACGCTGGAATGCGGCAAGAACGAAGAACTACCTGTAATTTATGACACTTCTAGTTCTGCCAGTTGACTACCATTAAGCGGAGGAGTATCAAGGCGGCGAATCGCACGCGATGACTCCGTTTTCTACCAGAGGTTTGAAGCTCCGCTTTCCACTGGAGGTCTGAACCAATGGGTTTCTTCTCTAACGAGTAGACGACGCCGATAACGAGTTGCTCTCTCTCTCCAACAGCGCGACGACGGCGAAAGGTTACTCGACGCGATCGAGAAGGCTAAGTAGCATAAGTGATTTCTACTTATGGCTACTCAAACACGCAGCACAGAAAACAATGACATCGAGTACGACCAAATCCAACACTACACACTGCAGTTGGACCTGGAGGCCGCTTTCCGGCCTAGGAATTGGCGGCCTCCTTTATTTTTTGAGAATAAGCAATGGAGCAAGGAGCCCTACCGCATCCGGTGGTCGTTCTCATTGACACCTAAAAATCTGGCACTTCTCAGGAGGGGACATGAAGGGAAAGAGAATCACAGTGATTCTGGCCCTGTATTTCGTCGGAGTGACGATGTCCTTCGGGCAAAGCCCTTTTATGGGCACTTGGAAGTTGAATGAGGCAAAGTCTAAATTCGCACCCGGAATGCCGAAGAACAGCACGGTCATCTATGCGACAGAAGGGGTCGATATGAAGGTCACGGTAGATGGCACCGACAACGCGGGCAATGCGACCCATAACGAATGGACGGGCAAGTTCGATGGCAAAGACTATCCCGTGACTGGCGATCCCACTTCAGATTCGCGCGCATACAAGAGAAAGGGTATCCACGAACTGGACTTCACGGCAAAAAAAGGTATGACGGTTACAACCAGTGGGAGAATTGTGGTGTCCGACGATGGCAAGACCCGAACGGTAACGTCGCGGGGAACCGACTCCCATGGCAAGAAGTTCAAGGGTACGGCCGTTTACGACTTGCAATAGGCGATGGCTGTTACCCCTTTCTGCTGTGAACTGTGCGTGGCTGCGAGCAAGTCGTTAAGTTGTGCAAAACCATGAAAGCTTGGAAGGTTACTCTCTCAAGCTGTAGTAAATGAAGCCGACACAGAGTAAACCTCGGATACGCATCTGCATGCAGGACGGTTGACCGTATCAGTTAAAAATCAAACAACGTGGTGCAATCAGCTCGCACAATTGAAAGTTTAGGAGATAGGAGAGCAGTGATGAGACTCAGAACGGTTGCTACAACTCTTGTTGTGATCTTGCTGGGGAATTGTTTGGCCCCCGCGTGGGATTCGCCTGATGAGAAACGCGATAAATCTCGGAAGATGGCGAATCAAACCTTGTCAGAACTATACAAGCTTCAGCCCACAGCCCAAGCGGCCATCCAGAAGGCTGCTGGATACGCCGTTTTCAACAATATGGGAACCAACTTGTTGCTGTTGAGCACCGCTCGCGGGGCAGGAATTGCTGTCAACTCCAAGAGCAAGCAGGAAACATTCATGAAGATGATTTCAGCCGGTGCTGGTTTGGGGATTGGGGTGAAGGACTATCGAGTAATTTTTGTGTTCGAGAACGATAAAGCCTTCTCACAATTCCTCGATTCCGGCTGGTCGGGCTCCGCACAATCCGACGCCGCCGCAAAGGCCGGGGACAAGGGCGCAGCCTACTCGGGAGCAGTGGAGGTAGCTCCGGGAGTATGGGTCTACCAGATCACGAAGAATGGGCTTGCCCTTCAGTTAACGTTGCAAGGCACGAAGTACTACAAGGATGACGACCTTAACAACAAAAAGTCATAGCTCCGTTCCAATTGCGCCGCACAACGAGGAGGAGCAATAAAAAGCCCCCACTGTAAAGCAGGGGCAAATCATGGAGTGTAATGCGGAACCCAGAATACTCAGTTGTTGCCGTGGGGCAACTGGAAATACGTTCAGAGGTAGCGGTTTAAGAACAGTGCTCTCATCGCCCTATGAGAATGGACTCCCGACGATTCGAGGAAAGACTAGCAGAACTGACAGATTTCTCTTTGCGCACGCCCCGCTAAGATCACATCACCAACGGGTACACACTCGCTTGGCGGCCCCATGTACACAGTCTGACCGGGTTGGCTACTGCTTGCAGCGTCGGTTCCATCCAGCCCGTGCAACAACTTCTCTCGAGCGCAAAGGACGGGTTGTGCCATGCAGAAGTTCGGCAGATCTGTATTGAGCATGTTCGTCGCTGGCTTGCTCGTCCTTGCACCAATTTACTTGGCCGTCCTGCTGATGCTCAAAGCTGTGCGTTCGTTGAGCACAATAGCGGGGCCTCTCGCCAAGTTGCTTCCAGGCTGGCTACCCGGGGCTCAGTTTCTCTCGTTGCTTCTTGTGCTAGTCGCCTGCGTCCTCACTGGGTATCTGATTCGCACCCGGATCGGGCGAGCGATTTGGGAGCAGAGTGAGAAGTCGTTATTTCAAAGGATTCCTGGGTATCAACTCTTGCGGAGCCTCACCCAAAGAGTTGTTGGTGAGAGCGAGGGCAGAGAATGGAGACCCGCCCTCGTCGAAATTGAAGACGCCCTCGTTCCTGGATTTATTATCGAAGAATTAGACGACGGCCGTTTCACCGTGTTCGTCCCATCGATCCCCACACCCTTTGCTGGTGCGGTCTACATTCTTACGTCAGACCGGGTGCATCCGCTGAACATCCCATTTACCCAGGCTGTCAAAGTCGTCTCCCGGTGGGGATCGGGTTCCAAAGATCTTGTTCATGCAATTGAACTGAAGAAAGCAGGATGATCTTTTTCGTATGGCTTGAATGTCGGAATTCCATCACGGCGTGAAACCTGACACCAAGTGTCGAAAGAATTTTTTGGTAAGGAGGAAACCATGAGTTTATCGAAACGGGCAACAGCAGAGTTCTTCGGAACCTTTTGGCTGGTGTTCGGCGGTTGTGGCAGCGCCGTGCTGGCTGCAGCCTTTCCACAGCTGGGCATTGGATTCTACGGCGTGGCATTGGCCTTCGGACTCACCGTATTAACCATGGCATATGCCATTGGACACATCTCAGGCTGCCATCTCAATCCAGCAGTGTCTGTTGGTCTGGTCGCAGGTAACCGGTTTCCGGCCAAGGAACTCGTACCTTACATCCTCGCTCAAGTGATCGGCGCGATAGCTGCCGCAGGCGTGCTGTACCTGATCGCCAGCGGAAAGGAAGGATTCGACCTAAGTGGTGGGTTCGCGTCAAACGGTTATGCTGCACACTCGCCTGGTGGCTACTCCCTATTAGCATGCTTTGTCGCGGAAGTCGTGCTGACTTTCTTTTTTCTGATGATCATCATGGGAGCAACGGACGGGCGTGCTCCAGCGGGCTTTGCGCCCATCGCGATCGGGCTCGGATTGACGTTGATTCACTTGATTGGGATTCCTGTCACGAACCTGTCAGTGAATCCAGCACGGAGCACCGGTCCCGCTGTCTTTGTGGGAGGATGGGCAATCGGTCAACTTTGGTTGTTCTGGATAGCGCCAATCATCGGGGGAGCCATTGGAGGAGCACTGTACGCAGGTGTCTTTGAGACGGGAATCGCAACAGCAGCAGCTTCTGCAGGAGGAAAGACAAGAGCAGCAACTCCATAGCCGATTAAGGACTCAGAGCGTTCAAAGCATAGGAAAATCAAAGTTTCGCTTCCGCCCTATTTAAACCATAGGAAATCAAAGTTCCGTTTGCGTCCTATTAACCAAATTGGCATCTCTTTAAATGGACCCAGCAGCCTTGCCTCTTACTGCCGCCCGAAGTGCCTGGGACTGGAAATCCAGGGGTAGATAGAACCTCTAGAAAGTCAGGATGGTGACGGGCGCGCCGGTCGTGTGGGACGCTTGCAAGGTTATCGAGAAAACGATGAGGGTCGCAAAGATCTTGGGTTTTCTCCGAGAAGGATCTTCATCTCGTCGCAGGTTGATGGCATTCTGGATGCAGTCGCGACGAATCGCCGTTGGTCAACAGTTGCAGTGTTCAAGGGCTTGGGCGATGGTACTTTGCCCATACGTTCCGTAGCCCCAGTTGTGGCTGCCGGAGTCGATTCGCGACGTCAGCTCGGTCAATGAGTGGAATCGCGATTTTCACCAATCGGGACGATTCGTTCGCCTTCAGATTACGGCTAACCTCTCCAAGGATTTATTGTCCACTCTGAGGTGAGGTCTCCATGTCTCTTGTTTTGTTCCGTTCCGTCTTCTCGTCGCTGGCCATTTGTCTGATTTTGGTGCGCAATTCTTATCCTCAAAATGACACGCCTCTGTCTGCCGAGGATTCAGTCGCAGTGTGGGCGGTGCTTGAGCGTTATCGCACCACTTGGCTCGCCAATGGCCAGAATGGTGTCCTTTCCACGTTCGCCAAAAATGCGATCCTCATGCCGGCTCATGGCGGTTCACCTGTCAAGGGTCTGACTGAAATTAAGAAATATTGGTGGCCTCGGAGCACGACCAAAACGACGATTACCAGGTTTGTTCAGAAGTTCGATGAAGTAAGTGGCGACGAAAAGCTCGCCTACGCTCGTGGCACCAGCGATGTTGAGTGGAGATCTGAGAACGGCGGAACGCAGAATTGGCAAAACGACAGCAGTTTCTTATTTCTGCTAAAGCGTCAAGCAGATGGAACATGGCGCATATCACACCTCATTTGGGACGCTGGCGAGAACAAGCGTTTGAAATGAGTGCTGCAAGACCAGTCAATGAGTGTTATCGGGATTTAGCGCCAATCACCAGCCTCTTCAATCAGCCCTGTAAGATCTGACACTTTCCGCTTTTGTCAGTAGACGACACAGCTGCAGGCATGTATTCCTCCCGATAATCGTAAGTTGCCCAAACTGCTAGACAGTGACGGAGAGGCCGCTATGAGCAATGGAGCCTTTGGACCTGGGAGGCGGCCTCTTCTTGTGAGCACGGCCTTTCTTTTTCGGGGTGTGAGAACGGATGAACAGGTATGCACAGGTATGTTTGGCATTCACATTATGTGGCAGCGATCCTTGCGCCCATGCCGAGTCAGAACCTAATCTCCGTGGCTGAAAACGCCATCAGCGCCCGTCTACAGGATTCATCAAGTGGTGATATCAGCCCCGATGAACTCAATGCAGCGAAGTATGCTCTCATTCAACTCCGTTGTCTCAAAACCCTAGTAGAAGAACACTAACAGACGAGATCAAGGAAGCAAGACCCTGATCTTTTATTGACTGCCTACTAAGCCCCAGGCGATTTCACTCAAGAGTTGCATAATCGGCGAAGATGAAGGGGCCCTATGGATCCGATGGGCGTTGTACCCCTTGTTCTAGAAGTGATGGATAATGGTCTCGAATGTTGCGTCCCATTTCCCGGAGACAGGGTTGGTGCTAAATGTCTGACCTAACAAAGAGCCGCTCATACGCAGACGGCCTTCCTATCTTGAATGCCGTCTTCTGCCTTGACTGTGAGGGGATCAGCAATAGCCAGGGAAGGGAATGCCCGGCCTGCAATGGTCGGTCTCTGGTAAGTCTTGCTCGGATTCTCGGCGGCAGTTTGTTTGCTCATCGGGAGCAGCTATCTCAAGAAGGCGAACACGGGTTGTTCGACATCACGATTACGGTCGAGTTGCGGCAGATGGACGCCAAAGACTTGACCACGACGCTCGAGAGATTAACCAGTGTGATTGGTCCAAAGCTGGCACGAGAACAAGCCATGTTCCACATCGATGTAGAACCCTTGCCGGATCGATTCAGTTCACAGGGTGTGCTTCGTTTCCCGGAACGCAACGCCGCGTAGCGAATCGCGTCAATGAGCGCAATCGAGATTTAGCGGCGACCATGGACTCTGCCGGGGCATTTTTGCGTGAAAGAGAGATTTGTCATCATGGATCGACGGGCTGGTTGAGACGATGGGCGGCGCCCCCGATCCGTCACGCTTAACACCCTCTATTTCTCCAAATAATCGGTCTGAAACTTGCCATTGCCACTGAGCTGAATGATCACGGCGCCTTCCTTAGTCGCAACAAAATGAGGTACGCCGGAAGTCTCTTACGGACCCAACCGCTTTACAAAAGTCTACTTTTTTTACCACCGCTTTGCGTTGACTTTGCGGCGTGAGAGGACATAAAGTACTCGGCGCTATATTGTCAACTCCCCCAACGCGGCCCTTCGCCTGCATCTACCCCGGCCGTCTAGCTCGCCGGCTCCGCAAACTACACCAAGGAGATCACCTTCAGCAATCCCTATTAGGGCCTCAGCTGTTTAGTTTGACGGGGCTCTGGCATGGATGTTCGTCGAGAGATAATCTATATGGCTTTGCTGCGAGCAGTTTCCCGTTGCCTCACTTTGAATCCACTATTGGTGGCTGGGATCCTCGATGCGAAATTGCCCGATGGAGTTTGAAGTCCGTAGATGCGCTTGTGCCCATATCTGATCCTGCTAGTATCTTGTGGGCTGTGGTTCACTTCGTTCTGAGCGTGGTGCCCCGGCCGGGTGCCATAAACAAACATCAGATCGCAAATGCCGATACCTCTACCGAGCAAGGCCGGCAGAAGCGCTCTGCTTCTCCTCAGTAATATCAGCAACGAGTGCCTCGGTAGTCAGCATCAACGCTGCAATTGAGCCAGCGTTAGTCAGTGCGGTGCGCACGACCTTGGTCGGGTCTAGCACACCTGCTTTAACTAGGTCCTCGTACTCACCGGTCAGGGCATTGTAGCCGAAGTTGTAGTCTTTCGACTCGGCAACTTTGCCCAGAACGATGGCGCCCTCTTCGCCGGCATTCTCGGCGATATGGCGTAGCGGTTCTTGCAGAGCGCGCTTAACGATGTTGATGCCGATTTGTTCATCGCCCTCGGCTTTCACCTTCTCCAATGCGGGTATGCAGCGGGCCAGAGCTACGCCCCCGCCCGGGACAATGCCTTCCTCGACCGCGGCCCGGGTAGCGTGCATGGCGTCTTCGACACGGGCCTTCTTCTCTTTCATCTCGGTTTCAGTGGCAGCACCTACTTTGATTACCGCAACGCCACCAACGAGCTTCGCCAAACGCTCCTGCAGCTTTTCACGGTCGTAGTCGCTCGTGGTCTTGTCAATTTGACCGCGAATTTCCTTGACCCGGCCATCGACGTCGGCGTGCTTGCCCTTGCCTTCGATGATGGTCGTATTGTCCTTGTCGATGGTGACTTTCTTTGCCTGTCCCAGATCCTCAATCTCCACATTCTCAAGCTTGATGCCTAGATCTTCGGTGATGGCCTTTCCGCCAGTCAGTGTTGCGATGTCCTGCAACATCGCTTTGCGGCGATCTCCGAATCCGGGTGCTTTCACGGCAGCAACCTGCAGCGTGCCGCGGAGCTTGTTGACGACGAGAGTCGCCAGGGCCTCACCCTCGATATCTTCTGCAATGATCAGCAGCGGCTTCCCGCTCTTGGCAATCTGTTCCAGCAGAGGGAGCACGTCTTTCATCGAGCTAATCTTCCTTTCATTGATCAGGATGTAGGCGTTCTCAAAGGCGACTTCCATGCGCTCGGGATCGGTGACGAAGTAAGGAGACAGGTAGCCGCGGTCGAACTGCATTCCTTCCACGACTTCAAGCTGTGTCTCGAGCGTCTTCGATTCCTCGACAGTGATCACGCCGTCTTTGCCGACCTCCTTCATTGCTTCCGCGATGATGTTGCCTATGGTCTCGTCATTGTTGGCGGAGATGCTGCCGACTTGAGCGATCATTTCGCCGGTGACCGGCTTGGAGAACTTGTCCAGTTCGCCCTTGCCGCGATTACCGGTCTTGGGATCGATATTGCCGCAAATCACGTTCACTGCTTTCTCAATGCCGCGCTTCATGGCCATGGGATTGGCCCCGGCCGCGACGGTCTTGACGCCTTCGCGGTAGATAGCCTGAGCTAGAACAGTGGCGGTAGTCGTCCCGTCGCCAGCAACGTCGGAGGTCTTGGAGGCAACCTCGCGCACCATTTGGGCGCCCATGTTCTCGAGGGGGTCCTGCAGGTCAATCTCCTTTGCGACCGTGACGCCGTCCTTGGTAATAGTGGGGGACCCAAACTTCTTGTCGATAACAACGTTGCGGCCCTTGGGACCGAGGGTCACCTTCACGGCGTCTGCCAAAAGATTGACGCCGCGGAGAATTGCTTGCCGCGACTCTTCGCCGTGCACAATTTGCTTTGCCATGATTCTTTTTCTCCTAAGTGAAAGCCGAATTTGGATGCGAGTTGCGCTTGTTGTCGGAAAATTTCTCGAATTGGACACCTTCCGGACACTAGAAACCCAATTTGAGGACGATTCGTTATTGTGAAAGCGGGGCTAAGTCTTTGAAAGGAAAAAGCTGGCGGAGAGGGAGGGATTCGAACCCTCGGTACAGGTTTTAGCCCGTACAACGGTTTAGCAAACCGCCGCATTCGGCCACTCTGCCACCTCTCCGGCGTGCGGAA
>DATBFG010000041.1:0-29037 GCA_036558645.1 Terriglobales bacterium | reverse complement strand
AGTCAGCAGCCGCGATAGTTCTCTGCGACGATTGCTGCAGAACCAACGTTCACCGATCAAGTTCTGAAGTCTAAGGGTTTATATGGCAAATTCTAAGTCGAAATACGACGTCATCGTCATTGGCGGCGGTCATAACGGTCTTGTAAATGCCGCCTATCTCGCGAAGGCCGGGAAAAGAGTCTTAGTCCTTGAACGCCGTTATGTGCTTGGCGGGGCGGCAGTGACAGAAGAAGTCTTCCCCGGGTTTAAGTTTTCGGTGTGCTCATACGTAGTCTCTCTTCTTCGGCCGGAAATCATTCGCGATCTTGATCTTCCCCGGCACGGCCTGGAGATTCTTCCACTGGACGGTACGTTTACACCCATGCCGAGCGGGGACTACCTGTGGCGCGTGAATGACCACGGGAAGACGCACCGCGAGATTGCCCGCCACTCCAAACTCGATGCTGAGGCCTACGATGAGTTCGGCAAAGCGATGCAGGCCATGTGCCGGTTCGTGAAGCCGATCCTCAGCATGGTTCCGCCGGATCCCGCCACCCTGAACCCGCGTGAACTGATGAAACTGCTTTTCATCGGTCGACGATTCCAGGGCATGACCAGTGAGGACAAGTACAACCAGGTGCAGTTGATGACCATGAGCGCCATCGACTTCCTTGACCAGTGGTTCGAAACCGATGTGCTCAAGGCAACGATGTCGGCGTCGGGAATTATCGGGACATTTCTCGGCGTGCGCTCTCCGGGAACAGCCTACGTGCTACTGCATCACTATATGGGGGAGATCGACGGAGCATTTCGCTCGTGGGGATTCTCCCGTGGCGGAACCGGAGGGATCTCGAACGCGATCGCAAGCGCGGCCCGAGAGGCTGGGGTGGAAATCCGAACTGAGGCACCCATTTCAAAGATCATCGTCTCTGAAGGTAAAGCCCGAGGCGTTGTTTTGAAGAATGGCGACGAAGTTTATGCCGACGTTATTTCATCCAGCGTCGATCCGCGGCAGACATTCATCAACCTGATGGATGCAGGACATGTTCCCGACGAATTTCTCGAAGAGGTGCGACGTTACAAATTTCGTGGATCGTCCGGCAAAGTCAACCTGGCTCTCGATGCATTGCCGAACTTCAAGTGCATGCCGGGCGTTGGCGCGCATCTGCGGGGCGCGATGTCGATCTCGCCCGCTGTCGAATACATGGAACGAGCTTACGACGACGCCAAGTACGGCAATTTCTCGCAGCGTCCATACATCGACATGGTGATTCCCACACTTACCGATCCATCGGTGGCGCCGCCCGGAAAACACATCCTTTCCTGCTTCGTGCAGTACGCGCCTTACAAACTACGCGCTGGATTGAACTGGGACGATCAGCGTGAAGCCTTTGGCAACAACGTGATCGACACCATCGCGGAATACGCGCCCAATATCAAGGACATCATTCTGCACAAGCAGTTCGTCACTCCGCTCGATCTGGAACGCGAGTTTGGGTTAAGCGAGGGCAACATTTTTCAAGGCGAGCTGTCGCTCGAACAGTTGTTTTTCCTGCGTCCCGTACCGGGATGGGCACAATATCGAACCCCGGTAAAGAATCTTTATATGTGCGGATCGGCCACACATCCAGGCGGCGGCATTATGGGAGCCAACGGGAGGCTGGCGGCGCTTGAAATATTGAAAGACTTCAAGGGGGCGGCATAGCCATGGCTCAGAATCGCAGTGTCGTCATCATTGGTGGCGGCCACAATGGGCTCGTCACCGCCTTTTACCTGGCCAAAGCCGGATTCAAGCCGCTCGTCCTTGAACGCCGCAACCAACCGGGCGGCGGTGCCATCACCGATGAATTCCATACGGGATTTAAGTGCTCCACCCTCGCGCACACCGCGGGCCCTATCCGCACCGAGATCGTCCGCGACATGTCGCTCACTCGTCACGGGCTGAAACTGATCACACCCGATGTCGCGACTGTCGCCTTGTCGCCGGAAGGACGCGCTTTGATCCTTTACGACGACACCAAGAAGGCGGCAGCCGAGATCGCCAAGTTTTCTCAGAAAGATGCAACCAAGTACCCCGAGTTGCGCGAGTCTCTGGCGCGTATCGGCAAAGTGATCGGCGAAGCGCTGAGGCTTCCTCCGCCCGATATCGATGATCCCAGCAAGTCTGATTTATGGGGCATGCTGCAAACGGGAAGATCCATTCGCAAGCTTGGAAAGAATGACATGTACAGGCTGCTGCGTTGGGGACCCATGGCAGTCGCCGACCTGGTTGCCGAATATTTCGAAACCGAATTATTGCGAGCCACCGTTGCAGCCCGCGGAATCTTCGGAACCTTCCTTGGACCGTGGTCAGCGGGTAGCGCGTTGGTGCTTTTGATTCGCGCCGCGGGTGATTCGCATCCTGCCGGATCATCTTTCTATGCCGTTGGTGGGATGGGTGCCATCACCCAGGCGATGGCGTCTTCTGCACAACAGGCCGGGGCCGAAATTCGCAGCAATGCCGAGGTAATCGAGATCCGTGTGAAGGACGGCGCGGCTACCAGCGTGGTGCTTTCTACTGGTGAAGAAATCAGCGCCAGTGCAATCGTGTCAAATGCCGATCCAAAGCGCACATTGCTAAAGCTCGTCGATCCGATGCACCTAACCCCCGATTTTGTGATGAAGCTTCAGCATTACCGGACACCCGGCACAGTTGCAAAGGTCAACCTGGCGCTTTCCGGGTTGCCGAACTTCACCGCGTTGAATGGGGCGACAGGTGAGGCGCTGAGTGGACGCATCCATATTGGCCCTGAGATTGATTACCTGGAGCGTGCATTTGATGAATCGAAGTACGGCAACTTCTCGCGTCAACCGTACCTTGAAGTTGCCATTCCGACGGTGGCCGATCCTTCTCTCGCGCCACCGGGAAAGCATGTCATGTCGATCTACATGCAGTACGCTCCGTTCAAGTTGAAGGTCAGCGACTGGGAGACACAGCGCGTTGCTCTTGGCGACACGATAGTGAAGACATTGGCCAGGTACGCACCCAACCTGCCCGAATTGATACTGAGCCACCAAATCATTACCCCTCAGGATCTGGAAGACACTTACGGGATGACTGGAGGCCACATTTTCCATGGTGAACTGGCGCTCGATCAGTTTTTTACCATGCGTCCGCTGCTCGATTGGGCCCGATATGAAACCCCGATCAAGAATTTGTTCCTGTGCGGATCGGGCACTCATCCAGGGGCAGGGTTGACGGGTGGTTCAGGCGCCAATGCGGCCCGGGAGATTGTGAAAAGTATGAAGGGATAACGAGCCGTAGCAGTGCCGCTGGGGGAAGCCGACGTTCCTGAATATAACCTCATGACAAACTCCGCCATTCTGCTGATCTCCTGCCCCGACCGTCGAGGGCTGGTTGCGAGCATTTCCGATTTCGTCTTTCGGCATGGCGGCAACATTCTTCACGCGGACGAGCACCGGGACGACACCTCGAACTTGTTCCTGATGCGAGTCGAGTTCGATCCGGCAGGATTCGACTTTGACCTAGCAGAGTTCAGTAAATTCTTTACGCCGATCGCCGAGAACTTTTCAATGGAGTGGCGGCTGGCGCAGTCCGCGCATCGGCCACGCATGGCGATCCTAGTTTCAAAATACGATCACTGCCTGGTTGACTTGCTTTATCGACATCAAAGTGGAGAGTTGCACTGCGATATTCCACTGATCATTTCGAATCACGAAAACAGCGAGCCGACTGCGTCTTTTTACAAGGTTCCGTTTTTCCATGTCCCGGCATCAAAGGAAAATCGGCAGGAAGCTGAGCAAAGAATTCTTTCTCTATTAGCCGAGCATCAACCGGATTTCATCGTTCTTGCCCGGTACATGCAGATCCTGACCAATGCCTTCGTAAACACTTACCCGCATCGCATTATTAACATCCATCACTCGTTTCTCCCTGCCTTTATCGGCGCTAAGCCTTACCACCAGGCTTATGCTCGAGGGGTTAAGCTCATCGGCGCCACAAGTCATTACGTCACAGAAGTTCTGGATGATGGACCCATCATCGAGCAGGACGTCGTGCGTATCTCGCACCGTGATGCCCTGGACGATCTTTTGCAAAAAGGCCGTGACCTGGAGAAGGTTGTCCTGTCGCGCGCCGTCCGCTGGCACATCGAGAATCGTGTTCTGCTATACGGAAACAAGACGGTAGTTTTCACCTAGCGGAAATCCACCCTGAATTCATTTAACCTACTGAAAAAAGGTTAGTTATCGATCCTCCTCAGAGTGACTTTGGTGCCAGTCCAGTAGGTACTTGTGTCGTTTGCCGGCTTGATCTTTACTGAATCCTTACCCATCAAAGTGCGCTGGCACGGAGTGGACTGTGGTTGAGGATCCGAAGTGGGAATTAGCCATCCTGGCTACAGTACAGGGCTTCTACGAGAAGCTCCTGCAGGAGTCCGTGGGAGGAGAAGTTCCAGTTCCCAGCGGGCTGGAAGCGATCTCGCTACAAAGTGATGGCGCCATTCATGAGACTCTCGAGCAAATGCGGCGATGGCTCCGTCTGCTTGACATGGCCATCACCCCGGCGATGCTACGGAGAGCCTTCGTACCCGACACCGATCCGGAAATTGCCGAAGCCGTACTCCGATACTTAACCCGTCGCAAGGATGGCAGCGACAACAACCGCGACAAAACTGACCTGGTAGCAACCTTCCTATATCGTCATCCGCGCGTGCCCGGCCAGTGGGAACAACGAGGGTACGGGCTTGATGGCGCACTTCCCTTGTCGCCGTTTGAGATTGCGCTGATAGAGATCCTGGCCGACACCGACGTTCCTTCCTTGCCGGAAGAACATGTGCAGATGTTGCGACGTTTCGATCCGCTACGGGAGGAATTCAACAGATTTCACGATCTGAATGCCCTGCTGGACTCGGGAATCATTGCGCGTGTGCGTGAGTTGAAACAGGGGCTCGATCAATCGTTCTACCATCCTGGAGTTCTTGCCACAATTGCGCCTTACAACTCGGCTTTTGGCAAGAAATTCGACGAACTCTTCCACGCTGCGACCTTTGAGATCAAGAGCTTCGCGGATGCCTTGCAGGAGCAGGGCGGCAGCATTCTAGGAAATGTGGACGGCGTCGATGTAACCGTGGAGCATGTCGCAGCGATGGAGGAAGCTCAGCTTCTGAAGATGGACTACAATATCGCCCTGGACAAATTTCGCCGCGTATCCCGGCTGAAACGAACGCTGGAGCGACGTCCTCCGATGAAGCATGGTATCCCTGTGGGTGCTCGCGGCGCCCGATCAGCAGGTACTGCCGCTGCCGCAGCTCCAGCGCGGAAAGTGGCGGTTGATCTCGAGACACTTCGCAAATCCATAACTCCCGCGCAGATCACGGCAGAAGAAACCAAGCTATGCAAGATTGAAGAATCGATACGCATCTTTGTACGTGTCGCCGACCCCAAATTTCGCCAGATCGTCCCGATGCGATTCTTCAACCTGATCCTCACACCCGCAGAAGCTCACGCGTATTGCGCGGACTACCTTGAGGAGAAGAGCATCCGAGCAGGCGTTGCCCGCACCCTGTTGCGCATTGTGGCCGTTGTGGCACGTGTGAGCACTGAACTCGAAGAACTAAAACGCAATGAACGTTCCACATCCCTGTGGAAGCTCCATGCCGACTATCTTGTGGTCCTTCTTGAAATAGGCGCAGTTCTCAGTCGGAATGCGGAGCACATGCTTTCCCTGACCTCTCAACACGGAACCCCAGAGGACATTGGAGCGATCAAGAATTCTCTTGAGAAACTTCGTCAGCGCAGCGAGGAAGCAGTGGTCGTACTTTCGAAGAGTTAAGACTATAGTGCAGGGCTATCGTCCCCCAGCATGGCACGACGAATGATCTTGATTGGCAACCCACCCTGCTCCATAAAGCGATCGTGAAATTCTTTAAGAGTGAACCGATCCCCCTGCTGTTTCCGGTAATCCTCTCGAAGTTTCATAATCTGGAGTTTGCCCAGCGTGTAGACCAGATAGGTTGGATCGCTGGTCCCGCGGCGGGCTTCCAGCTTCGCGATAGGTGAGACTTGATATCCTTCTTTGACGAAGAAATCCTGCGCTTGTTGCAGGGTCATCTTGCCGGTATGCATCTCCAGCCCAGCAATAAAGCGGGAGTCCCGCAACAGCGCATCAATCAACTGGCCAACGCGCAAGCGAGGGTCATCAGAATAGCCGTTGTCGAGCATCATTTGTTCCGTGTAATGCGCCCAACCTTCGCTGTTGGTTCCGCAATAGAGAATCTTGCGTACCTTGGATGGAGCGCGCTGCGCCCATAGGAATTGCTCGAAGTGTCCCGGATACACCTCGTGGATCGCCGTGCTGATGATTGTGCCGCGGTTGAATCCTTCCATGTATTCCTCGGTTTGCGCTGGACTCAACTTGGCATCGGGGAGCGTGACCTGAAAGATCGCCCGCGTATCAACGGTCTCGTAGGGTCCGGGAGCCTCCATGGCGGCTGCAGTGAGCGCTCGGGCAAAGGGCGGGGTTTCCTCGATGACCGGTTCCTGCTTCGAAGGTATGGTGACAATCTGTTTATCGACGATGAATTGGCGCAGACCGGCCAACGTCTTGCGAAAGTCTGGAATCAGGTCACGCGGCGCAGGATGATCTCTCCGGACCATCGCGAGCACATCGAATAACGGCTTGTTCGGCGCCAGCCGAGCGGCTACTTCCTTTAGCTGCGCTTGATTTCGACGAAGATCTGCATACGCAATTTCCCGTAACCGCGAAATGGGGATATCGACCATCTCTTCGTAAAGGAGCTTCTTGCGGAAGTTCTCTTCTCCGATGGCAAAGTTGCCTCGCGATACCGGCAGAAGGTCTTCTCGAAGGAAATTCTGATACTTGAGCAGAGCCGAGATAGCGCGTTCGTTGCTCTCGAGAAATTCAGCTTTCAGCTTCGAGTCTTTGACCGAGGAGAAAGCCTCAGGAATGTTCTTGCGAAAGAAGTCGATCGTGCCCGGAAGTTGCTCAAGGGCGACTTCAGTAAAGACACGCGGCGGAGACTTGAGGTTATGTCGTCCCGCGTCTAGCACAGCCGGAATCAGGTTCTCACGCGCGATGACGGAACGCAGACGAACTTCCGGAGAGGCAAAGTTGCGTTCCATCAGCAAGAACAGACTGTAGGCAGGCCCACTTGCGTACGGATCGGGATCCTTCTCCCAGGAACGAATCTCTTCCAACTCCAGCAAGCGGGCGTGGATCTGACTTTCAACGAAGTCCAGGTCAGCGGCGTTCTGCTGAGAAAGCTTCGTGCTGCGGAGTTGGGTGATTCTCGGAATGAACTCGTGCAAGGCTGAAATTTCACGGTCGACGCCAGCACGGCTGAAGTCCTCGAGCTTCGCGTCATATTGATGAAAGCCATTCGCGGTGGCAGCACTGGGATGGGACTCAAAATAGAGGTCGAAGAAGGCATCGATCACAGTGTCGAAGGTCGCGGCGGCAGCGGAACCCTGATCGACCCGGGCCGAGATTGGAATCGCTGGGCCAAGAACTAAACAAAACAGAAGAACCCTGTAGATGAACGAAGGTGGCCTCACAGGATGTAACGTATCACATCATACAAAGGCCACGATGTGCGGAAGTGCACCCTATGGTATTCGGGTTTGCACCCGTCGACCTCTGACAGTAACCAGGCTATATCCTCGTACCTCATCCAGTCGTAAACCGTAGCCCGGCACAGTCATTTGAAAACCCGTTCAGAGATATCAACCTTCGTCCTAATTTCCCACCACGAACATGTCTCCAGCGTTTTCGGTATAGATCTTGCCATCGCGCCCGATAGCGATCGGCGTGTAAGCCGCACCGAGAGCAAGCCTCAGAAAAATGCGCCCCCTGAGAGAACCGTCAGGATTGATCACATACACGTATCCATCCTCGTTGTTGGCATACACGGTGCCAGTGGCATCCACCGCCGGGGCGTTGACGCACCACTCTCTTCCGCTCGGGTTCCTGTAGTGCCACTCGGGATCGAGATTTGAATCAAGTCGGGTGATGTAAAAAGGTCCTCCGGTGCCGTAGTGGTTGTCTTTGAGAATCACCGAGTAAGTGCCGTCATGCGGATAGATTGCTGGCGTTTCGTCCCAACCGAAGTCATAGGAAGTCACGAAGCTTCCATTGGCGTCCAACTTGAGCAAGTAGCCGCGACCGCCGTTATTGCCGACCGCTCCGTAGAGAATGCTGGTGTCGGGAGCGACCGCCGGGGTGGAGGAAGAAAGATCTGAGGCATAAGCGACTGAGGTGCGCCCGGCAAGCCCACGCATAGACGTATTCCACATGGGGGTGAACTGGTTGGCGCTGGCCGCAACCACATAGGCGAACCCGGAGTTGAAGTGGGCACGGGCGATCGTGTAGACGGTCTTGCCATCGAGCGAAACGGCCGGCGCAACATTGAGCGAAGGACGCTGGTGTCCGCAGGGTGCACCGTCGCAAGTGTTCGGAGCGCCAGGAACCAAAACCGAGTAGCTCACCTTGTGGGCTACTCCCTGCGCGGTGACCTTGACCAGCCAGGCGCCATTGACGTCGTTATTCCAGGCGTCGTTCGCATCTAGCTTCACGACGTTGTAGTAGACGTTGCCAGCAGTGTCCACCGTGAGCGGCCCGGTAACGTACGTGTTGGGATCGTCGGTCGGGCCAAAGGGACGATAGTGTGCGGCCTCAGTGCCATCCGCCTCATTGACCTTGTAGATTGAGCCGCCAAAGCCAGGCACATAAACAAAACCCTTTGCAATAGCTGCATGGAAGACCGGCTCCCAGCCCCCCAGGTGCGTGCCATCCGGCACCGGCTTCCAATCGCTCTCGAAGTTCCACTGTTGCACCAGGTCGTTTCCCTGCCATGCGTAGGCGCGCTCGTTCCAGATCTGCGAATTCCACGAGTTGGGGCCGGTATAAGTGCCGCTTTTGTACTCTAGGAATACTTGGGTTTTGTCCACCAGGGGCGCCTGATAGTGAACTAGCAGTTCGCCTCCGCTCTGTGCCAATTCCTGGGCAACAAAAGGGTCGTAGGTCACGCTGGTGATCTTCTGGTTTGGACTTTGTCCAGTAGCGGGGATAAATCCGGCATGTTGTGGACTTCTGCCCCATTGCGGCCAATCGGTAATTTGGGACTGGGCAGTGGAAACAAGAGTGAAACAAAGAATTGTGAACGCGCAAAGGGATTGGGCGGGTGAACGCTTCATGAGATCAGTCCTTAAACCCGGAGTGGAAACTGCTGCGCCGGAAGCCAGCTGCGGACAGGCGCTTGAAACGGGTGTTAGCAGTTTCCCCGGACTTCCCGGGGCTGTCAATATGCAAGCTTTTGCGCAGAACTACGAGCAGAGATAGAAGAAAAGCCGGGCTTGTGCCCGGCTCAGACTGCAGATCTTCCTGCGATTAATTCACGTCGAACTGTTCCTGGTGCAGAGCAGGATCGCTCTTCACAATGACCGTTTTCTTGGTTAGCTCTTCCATTTCGTTCAGGGCGCGGCCGTTGTTCGACTTCAACGCCTTCGCGACTTCAGGATTGACCCGCAACATAACATCGGCAGAGTCGATGTGTTTCGCAACCTTGCGCAACTCGACATAAATCTCGTTGCAGATCGTATTCACAGACTTCACGAAGCCAGTTGATTGGCAGTATGGGCAGGGCGAGCCGATGGTGCGCTCCAGCGACTGCTTCACACGCTTGCGAGTGATCGCAACCAGTCCAAAATCATTGAACTGGAGCACCTTTGACGGCGCCCGGTCGTGCCGCAAGGCTTCTTCGAGCGCCTGCATAACTTTCTGACGATTGCGGCGCTCATCCATGTCGATGAAGTCGATGACAATGATGCCACCCAGGTCGCGCAACCGAATCTGGCGGACGATCTCCTTGATCGCATCGACATTGGTCTTCACGATGGTGTCTTCAAGACGCGCTGTCTTGCCGACGTATTTTCCCGTGTTGACGTCAATTGCAACCAGCGCTTCGGTCTGGTTTATGACGATGTAGCCGCCGCTCTTCAGCCACACTTTCGATTTCAGCGCCTTGTCGATTTCATCCTTCAGACCGAACTGCTCGAATAGCGGAGTCTCTTTCGTGTATAGCTTCACACGTCGAACCAGCGCCGACTGGAAACGGTTCGCAAAGCGAAGGATGCGTTCGTATTCCTGCTCGCTATCGACCCAGATCGCGGAGAAGTCTGAAGTGACCTGGTCTCGCAATACCCGCTCGACGACGTTGAGATCGTGATAGATCAGCGAAGGGGCCTTTCCGTTTTCGGCACGAGTCCGAATTTCCGTCCACAACCCCTTGAGGAAGCGGATATCGGCGCGAAGTTCTTCTTCGTTTGCCCCTTGCGCGGCAGTTCGAACGATAAAACCGCCGTGGCCGTTTTCCCGCTCACTGAGAATGATTCGCTTCAGTCTTTGACGTTCTTCTTCTGATGCGATCTTTCGTGAGACACCGGTGTGGTTCACCGTAGGCATATACACGAGGAAGCGTCCGGGCAGCGCGATGTGGCTGGTTATCCGCGCCCCCTTCTTCCCGATCGGTTCTTTTGCGATCTGAACCAGAATCTCCTGTCCTTCCTTGAGGAGGTCGGTGATCTGCGGCAGTTGCTGCGGCTCACGGCGGCGATGGAAGCGCTTCCCCCCGCGACGTCCCCGCCCACCCCCACGCCGATCGAATGATGGGCGTGCGGCCCGCTGCGTATAACCTGCCGTGGCAGCCGGTGCGCGAACCTCAGCCCTGGCATCGATGGTGCCGTCGCCGCGAGCTTCGGCTTCCAATGCAGCCTCAGCCTCGGCCTGTGCCTGCTCAATCTCTGCCTCTGCAGCAGCCTCATCATCCTCTTCCGCTGTAGCTTCTTCGACGATTTCTTCTGTCTCGTCAACGTCGTGCGAGTCTACGATCGCTTTCTCTTGGGATGGGACGATATCCGAAGGTTCGCTCGATGTTGCAATATAGCCGGCCCCATTCGCGCCATATTCGTCCGCAGCGTGTGTTTCCTCTTCCATTTCCTCAAACGCAGAGTCTTCATCAAGCTCCTCCACATAGGAGGAGAGGTCTGCTTCGTCTTCCTCAATCTCTTCTTCTTCCAGGGTACCGGCATGACCTGCGGCGGCCACCGTCGACTGCACTGGTTCCTCATGATGCTCGTCTTCGGAAAAACTGTCGTCCACTGCCTCATCGAAGGCTGCAACAGTCTCGTGGCTTAGTTGCTCGTCCTGGTAGTCGCGCTCATGCTCAGAAGGAGTTTCCCCTTCGCTCTCGACCCGCGCGGCAGACGCTCCAGAGGAACTTGTTTCTTGAACCTCCTCATGTGTTGCGAACAGTGGCTCATCTTCTGGGAATCTCGACGTAAGCGATGGAGCGGGTTTAGGAGTTGCGGTCGCTTCGGCTTCTTTTAACGGAGCTGAGGTTTTCGCCTGCGCAAGCCGCTGGTATTTGGATATGGACTCGCCAGGAAGGAGGATCGGTTGATATCCGGGCGGCGGACCGTAATCGGATCGAGAGGAGGAACGCTCCGATCGAGGGGGTGACTCACGCGAGAGGTCTCCTGAGCGCGCAAACTTCGATTCCGGCATCCGTTCACCGCGGCGTCCACGGCGACGGCGCCGCCCGCGAAAACCACCTCGACTGTCGCCGCCATTCCCACCATTTGATTCACGGCTGGTTTCTATGCCAGCATCCGCCTGCTCAGGCTTGGTGTCGTCCGAGGTCTGCTTGGCCTCGTCAAAGTCTGGGCTTTCAATGACAAACGACTCGCCCTCCGTCCGTGTTACAGGTTCGTGATCTGCCCGTGGCGGGGCTTGGCTTTGCGATACACGGGCGGCTTCAGGAGAAGGTGCCCGATTGGTTGGAACCTCTTCGATGTCTTCCCCTTCTTCCACATCCATGAAATCGGAGACATATAGGAACGCATCGCGTTCCAGGCCGATATCAACGAAAGCTGACTGCATTCCGGGAAGAACGCGAGTCACCTTTCCTTTATAGATGGATCCGGCGAGGGTATATTCGTTTTCAAGTTCAAGGTAAATCTCAGCTAGCTGATCGTCTTCTACCAGGCCCACCTTGGTTTCGTGCGGGGTGGAAGACACAAACAATTCTCTTGTCATGCAATACTCCGGTTCCGGGACCGCTCAACGGTCCACGGAGGTCACCGGGTCAAAGGCAGGAGGAACGGAGAGGATTTAGCATTGCGATAGCCTCAATAGAGAGACGAGGCTCGGCCCTCGGAGATGTCTCCGGGTCCAACTTCGTAACAGTGGAGTAAAAGTCTGTCGCACTGATCGCACTACGCTGCACTGGGTTTGTGACCGCTCTCCCAACTATCCTTCGCAGAGAGTTTTAGGGGGGCCGTTACCCGCCCGGCAGCGTTTTCTGCTTCAATCCTGTCCGGCCAACTGCTGTTCTGGCCGATGAATACCCTCTTTACGCGAGGGCGATCGTAATCTTGTTGTTAGCCGCAAACGGCAAGGGCGGCAATCCTTTCCTGCGTCTCTTCCGGTTCAATTTACGAAACGGCGCATACGAACATTCATCACGATACCTAGCGCCAAAAACATGAACAGGACAGAAGACCCACCGTAACTCATTAATGGCAGGGGTATTCCCGTGACCGGCATAAAACCGACCACCATGCCTACGTTGACCAGAATGTGGAAGCTAAGCACCGCGACCACACCCATCACCACGAACGTGCCGGCGCGGTCGGGCGCCGTTTGCGCGTTCTGAGTCAAACGCATCAGCACGATAAAGTATAGCAGTAAAACGCCTAACGCACCCACAAAACCATGTTCCTCGGCAAAAGCCGCGAAAATAAAGTCTGTATGCGGTTCGGGCAGGAAGGCAAGGTGCGTCTGAGAACCTGAGTCGCTTCCCCAAAGCCCACCTGAACCGACCGCAATTAACGACTGATTAACGTGATATCCCGCTCCCCGCGGATCTGAATCCGGGTCGCGAAAACTAACCAGCCGCTGCTTCTGGTAGTCCTTCATATGGTGCCAAGCCAGCGGCATGCACAGGGCTAACACCAGCAACACGGCCCCCGCCTGCCTCCAGCGCATTCCGCCAAGGAAAAGAGCAACTAGGGCAATCGGGATGTAAGTAAGCGCTGTCCCGAGGTCAGGCTGTCCCAGAACCATCAACATCGGAACTCCCACGATCGCCCCCGCCTTCAGGAAATCCGCCCAGGAGAGTTCCCTCTGATGCAAATCCGCAAAATATTTCGCAACCGCCAGAATCAGGATCAGCTTCACCCATTCTGAAGGCTGAAAGTGCATTCCACCGGGCATTTTGATCCAGCGCCGCGCACCAAGATACTTCTGCCCAAAAATCAGCACCGATATCAGGGACGCCAGGGCAGCGATGTACATCCAGTGCACCCGGTCGAGTAAGGCCTGGTAATTTATTAGGCTGACGAGGAACATGGCCAGCACGCCCCCAATGATCCAGTAAATCTGCCTAACGTGGACACCGGCGAACTTGGAATGTTCAGTCGCGCTGCGAATCTCGAGTACTCCCAGGCCGCATACCAGAAGCACGAAGGCCAGCAGCAACCAATCAAAATCGCGGTATGAAATGTATCTGGACATGAGTCGTCAGTCTCTAGCCATCAGCCATTCGACTTCAAAGTCAGCGAACTCTGCTTGCGTTTCAGTTCACTCCTGGGGCGACTGCCGCGAACGGCACCGCTTTTTTTGGTACAGGCAATTCAAAGTGACCCGCGCCGATGCCGTTGCCTTCGCTCGGAGTATTCCACAGCGCACCTACATCAACCTTGTTGTCTTTCTGCGCAACCTTGTTCGGAAGGCGACGTTGCTTCTCGACATATGTCTTGATCACTTGCGCGGCAATGCGGGCTGCAAACTGGCCGTGCTCGCCGCCTTCAAACAGGACGGCCACGACGACTTCAGGATTCCGTCGCGGAGTCACTCCAACAAACCAAGCGTTGTCTTTATAGTCCGCCTTACCGTTCGCCAGTTTTGCCTTTAACGCATTGCTGATTGTCTGGGCGCTGCCGGTCTTTCCCGCAAAGTCTATTCCCTGAAGATGCGCACTCCCCGCCGTACCCAAGGGTGAAGGCACATTCGCCATCGCGTCGGTAATGATTTCCCAATTCTTGGGATCGATCGGCACCTTGACCGTATCAGGAGTATCGCCGGCCGGCTGCAGGTTTGGAGGGAGCTGCGAGGGAAACGCAACGTGAGGACGATGCATCGCTCCGTCGCTGGTGATTCCGGCAATCGCTCGCGCCAACTGAATGGGAGTGACCGCCACTGCACCCTGACCAATGCCGACCGAGATCGTTTCTCCCGCGAACCATTTCTGCTTGAAGTTTCTGATCTTCCATTCTTCCGACGGCATCACGCCGCTGACTTCCTGTGGCAGATCTATGTTAGTTTTCTGCCCCAGCCCATATGCGGTCGCGTACTTAGCGATGCGTCCTATGCCCAACTTCTCCGCCAGGGTGTAAAAGAAGACGTCGCAGGACTGGTAGATGGCTTTGCTGATGTCGACCACTCCGTGGATCGTGTGTTGCGCTGTGATCCAGCATTTGAAGTAGCGTCCGTAGAAAGTACCGCCACCGTTACACATGACCCGCATGTCCTGAGCGATTCCCTCCTGCAAACCCGCCGTCGCCATGATGATCTTGAAGACCGATCCCGGAGCAAGTTGCGCCTGGATGGCCTTGTTCAATAACGGATGGTTCTCATCATTTACCAGCGCATTCCATTCAGTGCGCGAAATGTGAACCGCAAAGTCGTTGGGATCGAATGTCGGACGGCTAACCATGGCCAGGATTTCACCGTTGCGCGCGTCCATCGCAATGATCGCGCCGTTCTTGCCTTCGAGCGCCAGTTCCGCTGCAATCTGCAGATCGAGGTCAATGGTCAACTTGAGCGGCTTGCCCGGCTCTGCGGGCGTTTCATCGAGGCGGCTCACTTCTTTTCCGCGGCTGTTGACGATGGTACGCCGCGAACCGTTCTTACCCATCAGAATCTGGTTGTATTCCAGTTCGACACCCGATTGTCCGACCACGTCGCCGGGGTTGTAGAGTTCCCACCGCGGTTGATTCAGCATCGACTCGCTGACTTCGCCGACATACCCGATCAGGTGTGCCATGAAACCATTCTTCGGATACAAGCGCCGATGCACCATGATCGTGTCGAGTTCGGGCAGTTCATTCTTATGGGCCTCAATGAAGGCAAGCTCGTCGGGAGTGATGTCGTCTTTCAGGTAAATCGGCTGGTATTGAGGGATCCCGGCAAACCGCTTGATGCGGTCGTGGACTTCCTTCGGATCCATGTGCAAGCCTTGCGCGATGAGGTCGGCATCCGCCGACAGGTCTCGGGAAGAATCGCGCAGGAGAAGCGCGGTGAACGAAGGATAATTGTCGACGATAATCCGACCTTCGCGATCCAGAATCTTTCCACGCGGCGCCAGAATGGGGACGTTCCTGATACGATTCTTTTCCGCAAGCGAGGTATACATGTCGCTCTGTGCGACCTGCAGCCGCCACAGTCCATAAGCCAGAATCAGGAAAACGCCGAGAATGACGTACTGCACCGCCGTGAGACGGATCGGCGATATTTTTTCGTCGCGCCCGAACATCCGCTACCTGGGGTCAGTCATGAAAAACTGACGCAATTCCTTTCGCTCGCTCACACACCCTTCCGCCGGGAACGGGGGGACTGCTGGGACAGAGTTGGTGGAGTTAACTCCATTCTAACCCTTGTAGCTGAAAAACAACGTTACTCTTTCAGGTGACGGAAGGGCATAGCCGCACGGTTTTACCACACCTTAAGCCGGAATTCGGTACCAGAATCCGCTTCGTCGCCAACTAATCACTTTCATCGGCTTGGCCGATAATTCAAAAAGTAGGCCCATCTTATGCCAGAAGATCGCCAATCCACACGCGTCGTGGCGGAACTGCCGGTGAAGGTGCGCGGAATTGATGCCGAGGGTCAGTCTCATATGCAAGACGCGGTGGTACGCAATATCAGCCTCGGCGGTGCGCTCGTCTCGGGTCTTGCATTCAGGTTACGAACAGGAGATCTGATGGCCATTCAATATGGTGAAAAAACAGCCCGGTTTCGTGTGATCTGGACGCGTGATTCGAGAGGACACGAAAAGTACCAAGCTGCCGTGCAACGGCTACCCGATGACGAGTGCCTGTGGAAAGATATGCTGGAGAAGGCAACAATAACCAAGGGGCGCTTCTAGTCGCTGGCCTCGAGGTTCCAGCGTTGCCTTTCCAGTTGCGCGCAGCATCCCTGTCTTGTCTCTGGCCTGCCCCGGCCTGATCCTTGATGTTTTCCGCTCACACTTTACAAAGTGTCAGATTAGATATATTCTAAATATGTAATGGACATCGCGGCTATTAAACGCTCCTTCGAGGACAGTGGTCTGCGCTGTACTCCGCAGCGTTACGCCGTGATGGGATTCTTGATGGAATGCAAGCGACATCCTACAGCGGCGGAAATTTTTGAAGCCGTGAATCGCCTTGATCCGCGCTGTTCGCGGGCAACTACTTATAACAACCTGCGGGACCTGGTCCATGCCGGTTTGGTGCGTGAAGTGGCCGTCGAGGGGCGAGCTGCCCGGTTCGATGCTAAAGGCATCCGGCATCATCACTTCATCTGCGACCGATGCGGCAATGTTGAGGATATAGATTGGTGTGACGTCCCCAGACCTGCCTTGGGCTCCCTCGGCAAGCGGGTCCTTCGCGAGACAGAACTCATTTTTCGCGGGCTGTGTACGAAGTGTGCTCCCCGGAACGCTTCCCGTTAAGGTCCGGAAAGCGTGGATATTGAATAGAAAATGCGCCGCTGCAAGCGCGGCCCCGACCCTAGTTGTGCGAACCTGAACCCCGTAACGTTTGGTGGTTCCTTACAGCTTTTGAATAATCCTTAAGGAAGATAAAAAATTATGGAAAAAGAACTCGCCACCGCAGCGGGGGCGACTGTCCCCCGTAGTCAGGAACAAATTAATCCAACCGAATCCAAGTGCCCAGTCATGCATGGCACCCGAAAGGCCCAGGCAAATGCCGACTGGTGGCCGAATCAGCTCAACCTGAAGGTTCTGCAGCAGAATTCTCCTCTCTCTGACCCGATGGGCAAGGAGTTCAATTACGCCAAGGAATTCAAGAGTCTCGACCTGAATGCCGTGGTGAAGGACCTGCATGCCGTAATGACCAACTCACAGCCCTGGTGGCCTGCCGACTTCGGCCACTACGGACCGCTCTTCATCCGTATGGCATGGCACAGCGCAGGCACGTACCGTATCGGCGATGGCCGTGGCGGCGCAGGCTCCGGCACACAACGTTTCGCGCCTCTCAATAGCTGGCCCGACAACGTGAACCTCGACAAGGCCCGCCGGTTGCTCTGGCCGATCAAGCAGAAATATGGGAAGAAAATCTCATGGGCTGATCTCATGATTCTCGCTGGCAACGTGGCGCTGGAATCGATGGGATTTAAGACCTTCGGTTTTGGCGGCGGTCGCCCCGACGTTTGGGAAGCACCGGAAGACATTTTCTGGGGTCCAGAGGGCAAGTGGCTGGCCGACGAGCGTTACAGCGGCGAGCGCGACCTCGCGAATCCGCTGGCTGCCGTGCAGATGGGATTGATCTACGTGAATCCCGAAGGACCTAACGGCAAGCCGGATCCAGTCGCTGCGGCACGGGATATCCGCGAGACATTCGCCCGCATGGCGATGAACGACGAAGAAACTGTCGCACTAATTGCCGGTGGACACACCTTCGGCAAGACGCACGGCGCGGCTCTTCCGAGTGAGTATGTCGGCCCAGAACCCGAGGCTGCCGGCATTGAGGAGCAGGGCTTCGGCTGGACGAGCAAGTTCAACACGGGCACGGGCCGCGACGCTATCGGCAGCGGCTTGGAAGTCACTTGGACCACAACGCCGACCAAGTGGAGCAATAACTTTTTCGAGAACCTGTTCAAGTACGAGTGGGAACTCACCAAAAGCCCGGCCGGTGCGCATCAGTGGACAGCGAAGAATGGCACGGCCACCATACCGGATGCGCATGATCCATCCAAGCATCACGCGCCAACCATGCTGACTACGGATCTCTCTCTGCGCTTCGATCCGGCATACGAGAAGATCTCGCGCCGCTTCTACGAGCACCCGCAAGAGTTCGCAGACGCGTTCGCGAAGGCGTGGTTCAAGCTGACGCACCGCGACATGGGACCTCTTCCTCGCTACCTGGGCCCGCTGGTTCCCAAGGACGTCCAGATCTGGCAGGATCCTGTTCCGGCGGTGGATCACCAGTTGATCGGCGATCAGGACATTTCCGATCTGAAGGCAAAGATCCTCAAATCCGGACTGTCGATCTCCCAACTCGTCACGACCGCATGGGCTGCGGCTGCATCATTCCGCGGCTCCGATAAGCGTGGTGGCGCAAACGGGGCTCGCATTCGCCTCTCGCCGCAGAAGGATTGGGCCATCAACAATCCCTCTGAGCTGGGGAAAATTCTGCCTAAGCTGGAAGCGATCCAGAAGGAGTTCAACAGCTCGCAATCCGGGAAGAAGAAGGTCTCTCTTGCTGACCTGATCGTTCTCGGTGGCTGCGCAGCCGTTGAAGAAGCTGCCAAGAAGGCCGGCTACAACGTGAGGGTTCCATTCTCGCCGGGACGCACGGATGCTTCACAGGAGCAGACCGATGTGCACTCCTTCGCGGTGATGGAGCCGACTGCAGACGGCTTCCGCAACTACCTTCACGACGCAAGAGGTATGTCCGCCGAGGAACTGCTCATTGATCGCGCGCAGCTGCTGACGTTAACTGCTCCCGAGATGACAGTTCTTATCGGAGGCCTGCGTGTCCTGAATGCGAACTACGGAAAGTCCAAGCACGGCGTCTTCACCAACCGGCCGGAAACGCTCACGAATGATTTCTTCGTCAACCTGCTCGATATGAATACCAAGTGGCAGGCGTCACAGGAATCCAACGGCTCTGGGCCTGTTTTCGAAGGACGCGACCGCGCCACCGGCAAGCCCAAGTGGACGGCCAGCCGCGTCGACCTCGTCTTCGGATCGAACTCCGAGCTTCGGGCTCTTGCCGAAGTTTATGGATCCGATGACGCGAAAGAGTCTTTCGTAAAGGACTTCGTTGCGGCGTGGAACAAGGTGATGAATCTGGATCGCTTCGACCTGGCGCGAGTTTAGCCCAGACAGACGCTGCCAGCCAACAGACGACCCTACGAAGAAGGTGCAGTTCGGAAGGATTGCGCCTTCTCGTAGCTTTTTTCTTCCTTAGTTTTCATTGGTATCCACCCGCGCGGGACAGAATCGCCGCGCTCCGAACCTCCCACCTAGGTTCGTTGCTTGAAGCGATCCAGCAAGGCAAATAGTGCGACGGCCATGGCTGCGTTCGCCAGGGCAGATGTCAATTCGTGCACCCAACTCCACTGCAACGACAATTGCACCAGGACCCGCGCAATCAGGAAGTACACCGATTCATGGACAATGTAGAACCCTAGCGTCACCAGAAATCGCGATGCAGCATTCTCTACATCGATTTTCACTCCCAGCGATGAAGCCCCGTAACCGACAACCGTCTTCGCGATCCCGAACACGCCGATTGGCTGATGTGTAAGGGCATCCTGCAGCAGGCCTATGACCGCTCCAGTCAGGAGGCCGGACACAGGGCTGCGGCGCGCCAACGCAAAAAAGATCACTATGAGAAGCGGCAGGTCAAAGACAGAGAAGAAGCCGATCCTGAGCGGAACAAAAGCCTGCAGAAATAGCGCAAGAAGAGATATCCCTATCGCTACGGGAATGCTGAAACGGTAAACCTCAACCTGCTCCTGCGATGTGTAGGTAATGGGCACGCTAGTGAGGTTTGTCCTCCGACGGAGGAACCGGGGCGGGTGTGGTGGGTTGCGGCTTCGGTGGAACCGGCTGCGCAGGAGACACATGCGGGTTCTGGGTGGAACCTGCGCTATTCACGACGTTCTTCTGCAGAGAGGTTTCCGAACCCGAAACGGGATTTGAATTTGCGGGTGAAGACGTTGCTGTCTTCGCCGGAGCGCTAGCATTCGGTTGGGACGAACTTGCAGCCCTAGGCGAAACGGGCTGAACTCCTGCTGGCGTCGCACCAGGCGCAGATGGCTTTGGCTGGCGAGTCGTGTTCAAGTCTGTTCCAGGAACTGGGGGTTTCAGCTGACCTGTGACGCCTTGGGACGGCTTCGCAGCTGAATTGTTCGCCCCAGCCGCAGAGACTGCTGACGAAATCGCCGGGGCAGGAGTAATCTTCAGACCGCTGGTCGGCGGCGGTGGAGCGTTGGGATCGGTAGCGGCTTGCTGTGGAACCGACGGCAAACGCTGTGCCAGGATGTCGACGGCGCGAGCAGATCCCATGTCGGCCACAGCTGGCGTCTTCGATTCCTTCTTCGTGATTACTAGGACTTCTTCGAGCTTGGCGAGGTTGGCGGCAGGCTTCAGACGAATGTTCAGGAAGGATTCAGATCCTTTGTCGACGGCAATCACTGTTCCGACTGGCATCCCTTTTGGAAAAACCAGGTCTCCTCCGCTGGTTAGAACGTTCTCTCCGGGTTGGACCTGCTCATCAGACATCACCTTTTCCAGGACCACGTCTCCGGAAGCGGTTCCCCGCAGAATCCCCTGCAGCCGCGACTTCTCGAGAATAGCTCCGACTCCGCTGGTCTGGTCATCGATGAGCAAGACTTGCGACGTCGAGCTGAACGTACGCAACACCTTCCCCACGATCCCATCGGCGGTAATCACGGCCATATCGGGACTGAGCCCATCGTTTGTCCCTTTGTCGAGGTAGACGCAGCGGGATTGGGCACTTCCGCAGGAGCCAATCACCTGGGCGGCCAAGGTCTGCGATATGTACTGCTCTTTAAATCCGAGCAAGACCTGTAACCGCCGGGCTTGCTCCGCATCTTCCTTTAGCCGAACCTCCTGCAATCGCAAGCGCTCGATTTGAGCCCTCAGGTCTCGGTTCTCTTGTCGTACACCGCGCAGATAAAGGTAATCGTGCCAAAGGTGGGAGGAACCACTCTGCACCCACACAATCGCTTTTTCGAAGGGAGCAACCGTGCTGACGGTCCAGACGCGAAGCAAGCGCGTTGGTTTATTGTCGGTATTGCGCTTGACCTGAACGGCCAGCCCCAATACCTGGAGGAAGAGCACTCCGACCAGAATGCTTATGTTGCGATAACGCCCAAAAACCGATTCCATGGGAGCAGTTCCAAGCCCGTAGTTTCAAGTCTCATAACAGAGTTTCCCAACGATGCAAAACTCGAAACCTGAAACTCGAAACTGTTACTCGATCGAAATCTTGCGAAGCAGCTTGAAATCCGAGAGCATTTTGCCGGTACCCAGCACCACGCTGCACAAAGGATCGTCAGCGATCGAAACCGGCAGGCCAGTTTCCTCCCGTATACGCTTATCCAAATTCTTCAGCAACGCCCCTCCGCCAGTCAGCACGATGCCACGATCGCTGATGTCGGCCGAAAGTTCCGGCGGCGTCCGCTCGAGGGCCACGCGGATGGCGTTCATAATGGTTGACACGCATTCGCTGAGGGATTCCCGGACCTCACTATCGTCCACGGTAATGGTCTTGGGGACGCCTTCAATCAAGTTGCGCCCTTTGATCTCCATGGTGAGCGGCTTGTCGAGCGGATAGGCGCTACCAATCTCAATCTTGATCTGTTCCGCCGTTCGCTCGCCGATTAGCAGGTTATATTTGCGTTTCAGGTAATTCATGATGGCTTCATCCATCTGATTACCGGCCATACGGACTGAGCGCGAATAAACAATACCGCTGAGAGAGATGACAGCGATGTCGGTTGTGCCGCCGCCGATGTCGACCACCATGTTGCCGCTGGGTTCAGTAATAGGAAGACCGGCGCCGATGGCTGCCACCATCGCCTGTTCGACCAGGTGCACTTCGCTCGCCTTGGCGCGATATGCCGAATCCATGACGGCACGCTTTTCCACTTGCGTAATTTCTGATGGAACACCGATCACAATCCTCGGATGCACCAGCATCTTGCGGTTGTGCGCCTTCTGAATGAAGTAGTTCAACATCTTTTCCGTTACTTTGAAGTCAGCGATCACGCCGTCCTTCATCGGCTTGATGGCGACGATGTTTCCCGGTGTGCGTCCGAGCATTTCCTTAGCTTCTTTGCCAACTGCTTCGACCTCGTTGGTGTTCTTGTTGAGAGCGACGATCGAGGGTTCGTTGACAACGATCCCTTTGCCGCGTGCATAGACCAGCGTGTTAGCAGTGCCGAGGTCAATTGCGAGATCGCTGGAAAAGATGCTGAACAGCGACCTCAGATTGTGCATGCGCGTTGCGCTGGCATGAAAACCATTCGATGACATACGGGAAACGTCTCTCTTTGTCTGCGATCTTATGATCTTTACTACGATTCTTTCGAGTTTTACCCGGTTCCTGCCGTCTATTATGGACGAACGCTCGTAATTCTAGGCGAAATCGTCGCTCACCGAACCAAACTAAAGTTTCGTCCCTGTTTGACAGTCACGGAAGAACACGTTTCGCTACTGCATGACTACCTTCTTCTGTAGTGTGTTTACCCCACCTTTTGCGTTCTGCGCAGTGATCGTAATCACGCTCTCACCTGGAGCCAGCGACGGCGTGAAATAGTGGAAACTGCCGTCTGCCCCGATCACCGGCACCTCACGACCATTCACCATGACCCGAGCGCCGATTTCTGTGCGGCCCGTCAATTCGATGACGTGTCCGTGCTGAATGAAAGGCTCTACTTCCAGATTGATGGCTGCAGTCGCGTCCTTCCCGCGCGGAATAATTGTGAAGCGATTCTTTTCGCTTTCAACCGATTCCTTCGCTTGTGCGTCGAAGGAGTGGACCATCCAGTAATAGGCCCCTTGACTTAGGCCCGACACCAGAACATCCGCGGTATCGACTTTGCGATCCACAACCGTCGAAGAGAAGTACGGGTTTCGCGAGATCCGTAGGCGATAACCAACGGCATTTGCCATCGGCGTCCATGAGAATTCGACCGGCTTGGGATCCCCGGTGGTGAAAATGGGCATCATGTTCGCGGGTGAAATGGGGGTCGGAGGGCCGATTTCTTTCAACTTTGCCATCCGTGGCGACTCGGCATTAAAAGACACTTTCTCCCAACTGGACAGGTGTACGACCTCCCCGTTACGGGTGACGTCACCAGTACCTTTCTTGAACAAGATTTCGTGCTGATCGGACTTAGGATCATTATAAACTTGCGCGGCGCTATCCGGGGCGAGCGAAGCGGTGGCGCCCGCCACGATTACCTGCGACTTCGAACCCTGAACATAAGTAGCCGTCGCTAAATCAACCGTACCCGTACTGATCGCGACCGCAACGTTCGTCTGTTGTTGGTCGTTCGCGGAGTTTTCCTCGATCACAATTAGTGAATCTTGTTTTACGGTGTAGTTGGTGCCGTCGTTGAAGGCAATCTTGGCCATACCTTCGGATCCGGTCTGCACCACATCGCCTTTGTCGAGGGGAACGTTATAGTCGGCAAGCACCCAGCTATTGGAATTGGCTTTCTTGACGCGCACCGTCCCATCGAGAGCAGTGATGTGCGCCTGCTGCGAATTCATAACGGTTGACTTCCCCGCCGCAGCGTTGCTGGCTATCTTGTCCAGAAGGTTTCCGGCGAGGTTATTGACCGACTTCACAGCCGTCCCGGCAGCTTGCGGGAAGGCAAAGTACATCCCAGTCAGGAAGATACCCAAGACCGCCATTATCACCAGGATGACGCTGCGATAGGTGACAGTCTTCCACGCGATGTGGATTCCGGGCTTGTTGTTTGACGACACCAAGGCCACTGAGGTCCAACCGAAGTTAGAGAATATGGGGTAATTTCAACCCTATCACAAGCCTAACGATGGGCCGGAGGGTTATCAACTTGGGTCACAAGAAGTGCCGTTACGGAAGTCACTGCACTGTTTCTAATGGGAATCTACTCGTAGCGCAAAGCTGCCATGCAGTCGACTCCCAAAGCCCGGCGAGCGGGGAGGTAGCAGGCCAGCATCGCAACGCCGGACAGGAGCACCGCAACGGTAACTAGGGTTACAGGGTCCGCCGGTCTCACGCTAAACAATAGGTTGGCCAGGAGCGGCATGACGAGAAGTGCGCTAACGAAGCCGATGGCTATTCCCCAGCCTGCCATCTTCGCACCTTGTGCCAGGACAAGGCGCAGCACGTCGCCACGCTCTGCTCCCAGGGCCATGCGAACCCCAATCTCATGCGTACGCTGTCCGACGAGGAACGAAATCACCCCGTACATCCCGACGGTTGCAAGCAACAGAGCAACCGCGGCAAAGATCCCAAACAAGATCATGGAAAATCTTCGGGTGGAGAGCGACTCCGAAATAATTCCATTCATGGTCTCGACGCCGAAAATGACCTGCTGGCTGCTCATCTCACGGCTCGCGTTTCGGACAGCCTCGATCAGTCCCGCATTCATCCGGTCAGATCGGACGAGCACGGTCGAACCGGAAGGAGTCATGCGAATAAACTCATCCGGCATCTGCATACATGGGATATACAGTTGCGCCCGCACAGATTCGGTGTCATCCGTCTCCAGACCCCACTGCTTGACGTGACCAACGACGCCCACGATCTGGGCCCACTCCTGGTTGTGCTGCAATTGGATTCGCTTGCCGATTGGGTCCTCATGTGGAAAGTGCTTGGCTGCCAGAACGTCATCGATCACGACCACCCGGGGGCTGTGTTCGTTGTCCTGTTCCGAAAGAAAGCGGCCACGTAGAAGGGGAACCTTCATAGCGCTCTGGTATTCCGGTTCGACGATGTAGCCGATTGCCCAATTCATGTCTTTGTCGCTTGCTGGTTTGGGCTGGCCCTCGATCAAGAACAGTTGCTCATCGTCGCTGCTGATCGGAACCGCGCCCCACGACTGCGAGACGGCAGTAACGCCCGGAACCGCCCGCAATCTCTGGTCAAATTCGCGAAAGGCGGCGCGTATAGCATCTGGATTTGCATTCATTGTCGTGGGCGGCAATGACAATCCAAAGGTCACAACGTTCTCAGGATCGAATCCTGGATCAACCTTCCACAACCCTGCAAGGCTGCGCAACATGAGCCCGGCACCAACCAAGAGAACAAGCGCCAGGGCGGTTTCGGTCACTACCAATACACTCTGCGTGGAGTGCCGAACGCCGCTGCCGCCCCTGCCTCCCTGCTTCAAGGTCTCGTGCAAATCCGGTCTTGAAACCTTGAGTGCAGGCACAAGTCCAAAAAGAATTCCCGCCAGTATGGAAAGCACCGTCGTGAAGATCAGGACTCGACTATCGATGCCGACGTTATCCGCGCGTGGTAATGCGACCGGAAGAATTTTCAAAGCCGTATGTGTTCCCCACGCCGCAATCAGAAATCCCAGGCATCCCCCAGCCAATGCAAGCAAACAGCTCTCAGTCAGCAACTGGCGGATTAGCCTTGCCCGGCTTGCGCCTAGAGAGACGCGTACTGCCAACTCCTGCGTACGTCCGTTAGCTCTCGCCAGTAACAAATTCGCTACGTTCACGCACGCAATCAAAAGCACGCATCCTACTGCCGCCAGCAGGACAAACAAATAGGGCTGTACATCACCGACAATTTGCTCTTTGAGCGGTGCCAGTTTCGAGCCGACACCGTTGTTAACATCCGGGTATGCGGCAGCCAGGTTCTGTGTAACAACGTTCATATCGGCCTGTGCCTGCTTCAACGACACGCCCGGGTTGAGACGTCCCACGCCATGGAAACCGAGGCCCGCTCCTCGATTCATGAGAATAGGATTGCTCCACTGCCCCACCGGGGCATACAACTCCCGTTCACGAATCCCTGCGATCCCTCCGTGGAAGCTCGCCGGCACAACCCCGACAATGGTGTAGTTTTTCGCATCCAGGGTCAGGACCCGGCCCAGCACATCCGGCCGCGCTCCAAACTTGCGGCGCCAGAAACCCTCGCTGATCATCACGATGGGCGCAGCGCCCACTTGGTCTTCACCGGGCAAGAAACTGCGTCCCAAAATCGGGTTCAGCCCCAGTGCCGGAAAAAATCCACTAGAAACGAAGTCCGCGTTTACCTGTTCGGCGTCTCCCAGCCCAGTAAGGATGAATGCGTATCCGCGCGATACACCCATGGCCGAGAAACTCTTGTTATCGCGCTGCCAATCAAGAAAATTCGGAAAGGAAATCGAACCCTGATCAAAATTTGGCTTGCTCTCGTGGATGATGACTAGCTGATTGGGATCAGGAAAAGGTAGGGGATTCAGCAAAACGCCGTTGACTACAGAAAACAGCGCAGTGTTCGCACCGATGCCGAGCGCGAGGGTGAGAATGGCAATTGCAGTGTACGCGGGGGTCTTTGCGAACATGCGCACTCCGTAGCGCACGTCCTGCGAGAAATGTTCCAGCCACGCCCACTTCCACGTTTCACGTGTAGTTTCGGCGATCAGAGCTACATTGCCGAACTCACTCTTTGCTTTTTGCGCCGCCTGTTCCGGACTTTCTCCCCGTTCGATGCGATCCTGTGCCGCCATCGCGAGGTGAGATTCGATCTCACGCTGCAATTCCTGCTCCTTGCGCCGGAACCATCGCATATCACTCTCCCGCCACCGGATTGAGTATCCCGCCGATTGCGTCCGACAGCTTGGTCCAGCGCGAACGCTCAGTTATGAGTTGTTTCCTTCCAGCAGCTGTCAGTCGATACTCTTTTATCCGCTGTCTGTTTTCCGAGGTCTTCCACTCAGCCTTGATCCACTTCTGCCGTTCCAGACGATGAAGCGCCGGGTACAGGGAGCCTGTCTCAACGTCAAGCACTTCGCCCGAGTTCAGACGAATGGCTTGGCTGATACCGTAGCCATGCTGCGGCCCCCAGAGCAGGGTCTGCAGAATCAGAAGGTCCAGGGTGCCCTGAAGAAGTTCAATGCGATTTTGGTATCGAGTTTTTGGTGGCATGTAGAGTGTCTACCTATTGGGTGTAGGGATTCTACTGCCTTGATGATTGCAATGGAAAGGCCAATCTTACGACCATCAAATAAAGGAATTGCTGGAAGCCGTCTGTCCGATTGTGGACGTCCGCGACCGGAAACGAACACTTGGACTATGCCGGTCAGGAAACGATGAAGCCATCCAGACTTTGGCGGCCTGATTTCACCTCGGGCAGCGACCATCCCACAGCATTACCGGACATCGTCCGCTGAAAAGCCGCCTGGAACTGATCCATTTCCTGCTGCGTTCCAACCGTTATGCGACTCCAGTTCGGCATCGCCGGCCACACTCGTCCGATCATCACATTCGATCGGGCCATCGCTTGAATGATCTGCTCTGCCGGACGCCGCATATCGAGCATAAAGAAGTTCGCGTCTGACGGAACATACGTAAAACCGTTCTTGTCGAGCCACTCAAATGTCCGCGTACGAATCTCGGCGTTGATTCGTTTACGCTCAGACACGAGTTGCGGCTCTTTCAGGCTTGCAGATGCTGCCGCAACAGCGGTAATGGGCATGGCATTCCATCCACCGTAGGTCGCGATTCTTTTTAAGAGATCGGGCCGAGCGACCGCCACTCCGCAGCGCAGACCGGCCATGCCATACAACTTGGAGAACGTCCTCAGCACAACGATGTCCTTATCGGCTTTCACCAGGTCAAAGCAGGATTGTGCATCGGAGAAGTGGATATAAGCTTCATCCACAAGGACAATCGATCCCTTCGGCTTGTTCTCGAGCAGGTATTCGACATCAGAATGACTTGTCAGCGTACCGGTAGGGTTATTGGGAGTGCAGACGTAAAACAGTCCGGCATCCGGCGCCTGCTCGATCATCGACTTCACATCGTGAGAGTAGGTCTTCGTCAGCGGCACTCTGACGATACGTGTGCCTATTGCATCGGCAGTGAAGAAGCCTGCCTCATACCCGGGATCCGCCGTGACGTAGCTTTTCTTGGCTGACGTGAATGCTACGACCGAATAGCATAGCGGACTGCTTGATCCGGGATAGGCTCGAACGTAATCGCGCTTAAGGCCATTTTGCGCGGCATACAGTTCTTCGAAACTCTCGGTGACTTGATCGTTGTAACGTCCGCCTTGCGCCACGATGCTGACCGCCGCAGCGCGCGCTGCCGCCGAAGGTCCCAGTGGGTTCTCGTTCGAATCGATGTGAACTGCATTTGCGGAATCAAGAGGCCGCGCAGCCTTTGCCAGAAGAGGTTCACTGAAGGCGCGCAGGGATGCCGCTGCGGATACAGCCGCAGAAACCCGCATAAAAGACCGGCGTGAGAAATAGGAGCTCGCTGCCATAGAAAACTCCTTAGACACGACTTTGGTTGGTTCTCATCTTACGACAGCATTCGTCCCAAAATCAGTTCACGATCCCAGCCTCGCCATAGGCTCCGTCCACTTGCCGCCCTTTAAGCTGGCCTGTAGCATATTAGTTTCGATCATTTTCCCAGGAGATCTTATGGCTACCGACGTCCTCACCAAGCCCATTCTTAGCGGAACTGCCACCCGTACTCGTGTTTACAACAACTTCATCGACGGCGAGTGGGTCGAAGCCTCAACGGGAGAGACGTTTGAGAACCGTAACCCCGCCGACACTCGTGACGTCGTGGGTATCTTCCAGAAGTCGGCCAAGGCTGACGTCGATGCCGCAGTCGATGCCGCAAAGCGGGCTTTCGCTAAATGGCGCCTGGTTCCGGCTCCCCGTAGGGCTGAGATTGTCTTTCGCGCCGCCGAAATGCTGCTGGAACGGAAGGAAGAGTATTCGCGCGACATGACCCGTGAAATGGGTAAGGTACTGAAAGAGACCCGCGGCGACACGCAGGAAGCGATCGATACTGCGTACTACATGGCAGGCGAAGGACGCCGCTTGTTTGGCCCGACTACTCCGTCGGAGCTGCCAAACAAGTTCGCCATGGCTGTCCGCCAACCGGTCGGCGTCTGCGGCATGATCACGCCGTGGAACTTCCCGATGGCAATCCCGTCATGGAAGCTCCTACCCGCCATCGTCTGCGGCAACACATGCGTGATTAAACCGGCGCAGGACAC
>DATBFG010000040.1:0-9076 GCA_036558645.1 Terriglobales bacterium | reverse complement strand
CACCGGCAAGCAATCGGCCGTCTGTATCGCCAACACGATCCCAGGATGTTCCGTGACTATCCCGTCTCCAACTAACGGCTCGGAGGGAACATCACCCACGCAATGAATAATGTCCGAATGAATCTGCCGGAGCGTTACAAGCAGAAACGGCTGCCCCCGTTGAACTGCACCAAGCCTCTTCAAAAATGCTGCGCGGTTTATCCCAACCGCGCGGCGTGAGTCCTCTTTGGTGAGCCCGAGGTTGAGTGTGCCTCCTCCATAAGGGCGAGAAACGCCTCCATTCCTGGTACTGAAGCCGTGAATCAGCCAGGGAATTCCATTGAGAGTGGGCGCCCTCAGAATCGTTGGTTTCAATGTCGCTTTACTTGGCACTGAGACATGTTAATCGAGGCGTCGCAAAATGCGATGACAACCCGTGAACGTGGTCGCTCATCTTTCGCGCGGGATGTTCCCCCTCTTTTCGCCCATGACGATACAGTGCCTGACACGTCTAAAGGCTATAATGTCGCGTCATCGCACAGAGATGCTCTCGCATACAAACCTCAGGAGACAAGCATGCGTTCTTTCTTCACCGCTTTGGTGATCTCATGTTTTTTGTTCACAGGATCTTTCGCCCAACAATCGAATTCCGATAAGCAAAACGCCCCCAAAAAATCCAAAACTGAGGCACAGACCCAGCAAAAGGCCGAGGAGCAGAAGACTCCTACCGCCACTAAGTCTCCCGAGGCGACGGCGCCCGAGGAGCACAAGGCTGAAGCTGCCAAGGAGCACGAGGGCGGCGATAAGGGCGAGCACTACGATGTCTCCGAAGCCGCACCCATCGTCACCCATCATCAAGCTACTGTCGAAGGCAAACTCCTGCGCTACACCGCCACTGCCGGACGCCTTCCCATCAAGCGTCCCGACGGCAAGATTCAAGCCGAAATGTTCTTTGTCGCGTACACACTCGATGGTCAGGAGGCAAGCCGCCGTCCACTGACGTTCGCGTTTAACGGTGGTCCAGGCTCTGCCACTATCTGGCTGCATATGGGTGCACTAGGACCCAAAAAAGTCGTGCTGCAGCAGGACGGCTTCATGCCGCCGGCGCCGTATCGCATGGAAGACAACCCCTACACGCTCCTCGATAAGAGCGATTTGGTGATGATCGATGCCATCGGCACGGGCTTTAGTCGCGCTGCCGACGAAGAGACATCAAAAAAATTCTGGGGCGTTCAGGGCGACATTGAAGCCTTCAGCGAGTTCATCCGCCTGTACATCACGCGCAACGAGCGCTGGAGTTCGCCACTCTTCCTGCTGGGCGAAAGCTACGGAACGACTCGTGCCGCAGGTATCGCTGGTTATCTTGCCGACCGCGGAATCTCATTCAACGGCATCACTTTGCTGTCGATGGTCTTGAATTTCCAGACCTTGGTTGATACCAACACCAACGATCAGCCGTACATCATGCTCATCCCCACCTTCACCATGATCGCAGGCTACCATCACAAGCTGCCCTCGGATCTAGCGCAGGACATTCACAAGGCCCGGCAGGAGTCCACTCAATGGGCCACCACAACGTACGCGCAGGCACTTGCCAAGGGCGACGCAATGACCGCCGATGAGCGGCAGCAGGTCATTGCGCAGATGGCTCGCTACACCGGTCTCGATCCCAAGTTGATCGACAACGCGAATCTTCGGATTGACGTTCCCAAGTTCACTCACAATCTTTTGCTCGATCAAAAACTCCGCGTCGGTCGTCTCGACGGCCGCTACACCGGACCCGACCCGAATGGACTCCTCGACACACCCTTCTACGATCCCACTGGATCCGCCACCTTACCGCCATACACGTCAGTATTGAACAACTATCTCCGCACGGAACTCGGTTACAAAACGGATATGCCGTACACCGTCTTTGCCCGCCAGACTGGGTTCGATAAGTGGGACTGGGGATCCGGCATCCAGGGATTTCCCGACACGGCGGCGGCCTTGCGCGAGGCTCTTGCTAAAAATCCTTACCTGAAGGTCTTGGTGATGGAGGGCTTCTACGACTTAGCGACGCCCTTCTATGCCGCCAACTACACCATCGATCACCTGAATTTGGGAGAGAAGTACCGTCAGAACATCTCTTTCGCCACTTACGATGCTGGGCACATGATATATCTCCCGGTCGCAGGGCTGAAGAAGATGAAGGCCGACCAGGCCGGATTCATGGACAAGTCACTCCCGGCAGGTCAGTAACAGCTTCTGCCAGAGGCATTCCACAGCATGGGATAATAGGCGCAACATGACAATGTTGCGCCGTTTCCTTTTGGGGCTTTGCCTTTCTCTGTCTCTTATGGGTTATGCTCAGGTCGTACCGCTGCCTCCGCCTCCCCTGCCTGCCAAGCCTGCCGACAAGATCGATTACTCCCAGGAAGGATACGTCGTTGAAAAGTGGTACACCACCTACACATTTGAAAACGATGGCACAGGGACGCGCGAGTTTTATGCGCGCGTCAAGGTGCAAAGCGAAGCAGGAGTGCAGCAGTGGGGCCAGGTAGTGCTGGGATATAGCTCGGCAAACGAACGAGTCGAGATCCCTTACGTACGAGTGCTGAAGTCCGACGGCACCACGATCACCGCCAGTGCTGACGCTATTCAGGACCTCTCCACGCCGGTCGAAAAAGAAGCGCCGCTGTACAGCGACTTCCGCCAAAAGCACGTCACAGTGCCCGGCCTGCGTCCGGGCGACACGCTGGAGTACAGCGTGCTCGTGCATCAAACGCCGCTTGCCCCGGGACAATTCTGGGTGGAACACCGTTTCTTCAAGACCGGCATCGTCCTGGATGAGAAGCTGCAGATCAATGTTCCCCGGGATCGGCAGGTCAAGCTGAAAACGGAACTTGGCTCGGACGCAATCATCAGTGACGATGGTAGCCGCCGCACTTACAACTGGACCAGCTCTCATCGCGAGCGTGACGACGATGATGACAAATCAAAAAAGAAGGCCCGCAAGCGTAAGGAACCGGATCAGCCGCCCGTCCAAATGACGACATTTGCCACTTGGGAGGAAATGGGTAAATGGTACGGCGACTTAGAGCACGACCGGCGTCAGCCTACTCCTGAGATTCAGGCCAAAGCAAAGGAACTCATTGTTGGCAAGACAACCGACTTGGCGAAAATCGAGGCGCTTTACAATTTCGTCGCGACCAATTTCCGCTACATTAGCCTGTCATTCGGCGTTGGGCGTTATCAGCCTCACCCGGCTTTGGACGTTTTGCATAACTCTTACGGAGACTGCAAAGACAAGCACACGCTGCTGGCTGCTTTGCTCGAAGCGTCGGGCTATCACGCATCCTCGGTGCTGATTAACACCACGCGCAAGCTGGATCCCGACGTCCCTTCGCCCTCTCAATTCGACCACGTCATCAGCATGGTGCCCTTGGGCAAAGAAGAAGTATGGATGGACAGCACTGCCGAGGTAGCGCCATTTCGCATGTTGTCCCCGGCCATCCGCAAGAAACAGGCATTGGTAATCCCTCCGAGCGGCGCGCCCCATTTGGAAGAGACTCCTGCCGACCCGCCTTTCCCGAACCGCGAAGAACAGACATTCGAAGGGAAGGTCAACGATTTTGGAAAGCTGACTGCCCATGTCACCATGACGTCTCGTGGCGATAGCGAGCTCTTCGTCCGGCAGCTTTTCCGGCGCATCCCTAACGCCGATTGGCAGCGGATGGTTGCGCGCATCTCGGCCTTGGAAGGCCTTGAAGGCGATGTCACAAATGTAAAGATCGGCGATCCCGTGGCTACGGATGGGCCTCTTCGTCTGGAATATCAGGTTGTGGTGAACAATTTCTACGACTGGGCCAAAAAGAAAGCCGATATCAGCCTGCCGTTGTCGCAGTTAAATCTGGTGGACGCGAATGAGGACAATACTGACTCTTCAAACGACGCGATAGAGTTCGGTTCTCCGACTGAGTACGCCTATCACTTCAAAATCGAATTTCCTGCAAAATACTCGGTCCGCCCGCCGCTGCCGTTTTCCATGAAGCGGGACTATGCGCAATACGACGTGGCCTACAAGGTCGATGGCACAGTTTTCACCGCCGAGCGCAAGCTCAACACGTTTGTACGTGAACTGCCAGCGGCTCGCGTGAGCGACTACGCTGCCTTCCGTCGCGCTGTTTTCACAGATATCGCCCAGCGCATTTCAGTCGATAGCACAGCGGCGGCGATGCCTACCACATTGGCAGATCTCAAGGGAGACGATTTAACGGATGCCGCCAATGCTGCGTTAGAGCGGCAGAATTTTCAGGTCGCCGTCGATCTGTTCAAACGCGTATTGGATGCCGACCCGAAGAGCAAAACCGCCTGGGTCAGCTTGGGCCGTGCCTACATGGGCTTGCGAGATACCGGCCACGCTATAGAGGCTTTCCACAAGCAGGCGGAGATGAATCCATACGATGAATATGCATTCAATAGCTTGGGATGGGCTTATACAACCGATCGCAAATACGACGAGGCGGTAGCAGCGTATCAGAAAGCAATCGAGATCAACCCCCTGAGTTTCTATGCTCACGCCGCACTCGGTGGAACCTACTCCGAAGCCCATCAGTACGATAAAGCCGTGCCCGAGATGGAGAAGGCCGTCTCCCTTCGTCCCAATGATGCCTTTCTGCACGTCAATCTCGGCGATGCGTACTTGAATGCCGGGCAGGATGACAAAGCGCTAGCAGCCTTCGATCATGCGATCGAGCTGTCAGATTCTCCTGGCGTACGCAATAACATTGCGTACCAGCTATCTTTGAAGAGCGCGCATCTCGATCGGGCGCAACAGTACGCCGACTCTGCCGTCGATGCCACCGTCATCGCATCTCGAAACCTCACATTAGATCAGCTCACGGAGCGCGACTTGGGAGTGGTCCAGTCTTTGGCGGCTTACTGGGATACATTGGGGTGGGTACTCTTCCAGCAAGGAAATGTCGACAAAGCGGAGAAATACGTCGAAGCCGCATGGAACCTTGACCAGCACACCGACGTTGCCGACCATCTTGGGCAGATCTACGAAAAGCAGGGACGGAAGGAAGATGCCGTCCGTGCCTATGCCATGGCGGTCGCGTCGCCGAGACCCACGGCTGAAACCCGTGCTCGCCTCGTCTCCGCCGCTGGCAGTGAAAAAAAAGCAGACACGGCTGTTGAGAGAAATCGCGACACGCTATCTTCGATTCGAACGGTGACCTTTAGCAAGGCAGCCAAGAACGATAGCACTGCCGACTTCTTTGTCCTGTTTTCAAACAATGGCTCTGGTGTCACGGTAGATGGCGTAAAGTTCATCACCGGCGATGAGAGTCTGAAGATATTCAACGAAGCTTTACGCACCGCCAAGTACAACGTGCCCTTTCCCGACAGCGCTCCTGCTCGCATCCTGCGTCGCGGAGTTCTCTCCTGCTCCAAATTAGCGGGAGATTGCAAGTTCACCCTGCTCCTGCCCCAGGATGTACGCACGGTGAACTAAGAGTTCCGACGCGACGGGCTTTTGAGCAATCTAATTGGCTGAAGCTATAGTCGGCACTTCATCCGCCAACTCTTCGAGCCGAGGCTTTCGTTTGTGCCAGGCAGTCGCCTGTTCATACGCATGAGCAAGAGCAATTACTGTGCTTTCCTCCCAATGACGTCCCACGATTTGCAGTCCAATAGGAAGGCCGGAATTCGTGAATCCGCATGGCACAGAAATTGCCGGCAAGCCCCACACGTTGATGGGCCTCGTATTGCGTAATAATCGAATCTCGCTCGGACGGAGCATCGTGGGGTCCTTCTTCAAATCCGAGATCGCTGGCGCTGGCATTGGCATCGTGGGCATCACCAGGACGTCGCAATCTGCAAACGCCTTCCCGATGTCGTGCCGCGTTTGTTCCAATTCGCGCTGCCGCTCGGCGTAGTCTGCCTCGCTCACCTTTTCACCGGCAAGAATCCGCCGCAGCGTTTCAGGCTGGTAAAGCTGCGCAGATTCCTTCACCCAATACTTGTGATACTTGTAAGATTCGGCGCTCTGCAAAGATCGGTCCGTAGATACATCCAGCACGATCTCCTTGACGTTCCCTATTAGCCGTGCAAGCACGGTTAGTGCGTGCTCTACCGCTGCAGAAACCTCGGAATCCAGATCCTCGTAAAAGAATGCGCGTGGCACGCCGATACGAAGCGGACCGACATCACGCCCGATTGCCGCAACGTAGTCGTCTACTGGAACATCCACAGTGCTGGGATCGTTCTTATCGAATCCCGCTACCGCTTGTAACATGATGGCCGCATCCGCGACGCTCGCTGTGATTGGGCCCACATGATCCAGCGACAGGGAGAGTGGAACGACTCCCGCTGCGCTGACCCGTCCATAAGTCGGCTTCAGGCCGACCACCCCGCACAAAGCTGCAGGCTCACGGATTGATCCGGCGGTATCGGTCCCAATCGCGCCGTAACCCAGTTCTGCGCTGACCGCGGCAGCCGATCCTCCCGACGATCCACCCGTGATGTGCCTCGTATCCCACGGATTGTGCATGTCGCCGAAATAGCTGACTAGGGAACTACCCCCGTATGCAAACTCGTGGAGATTCTGCTTTCCGATCAGTACAGCACCCGCCACCTTTAGGCGTCGTACCACCTCCGCATCCGAATCTGGAACGCGGTCTTTAAACAATTCGCTCGCCGCCGTTGTCCGGATCCCTGCCGTGTCAACCAGATCCTTAAGCCCAATTGGAATTCCGTGTAGCGGCCCCCGATACTTTCCTGCTTGAATTTCCGCGTCTGCCTGACGGGCCTGTGCCCGCGCTTCATCTGCCATAACCGTGATGAACGCGTTCAATACCGGGTTTAGCTTCTCTATGCGCTGCAGACATGTCTCCGTCAGCTCGAGGGACGAAACTCCGCCTCGCCGGATCTGCCCGGAGATCTCAAGAATGGACACGTTGCGCAGTATAAACGCGTACCTAAGGCCGCTGTCTCGCTACATCAAATGTATGCTTTCGTTGCGTCCCCCGGCTTTGCACAAATCCTCCCACCCCAGTACACTATTTGTTCCCTTTTTTATCCCCAGGAGGTAAAACATGGCCGACGGTAAGAAAGAAGCAATGGAGAAGGTAAAGCAGATCATCAGCGAGCAGCTGGGTGTCGACGAGAGCGAAGTAACCCCCAGCGCGTCATTTGTGGATGACCTGGGGGCTGACTCCCTCGACCAGGTAGAGCTAGTAATGGCCCTGGAAGAGGCATTTGATCTCGAGATTCCCGATGAGGACGCGGAAAAGATTCGCACAGTTCAGGATGCAATCGATTACATCGATAAGCACGCCAAGGTCAGCAAATAATCCTATTTGAGACTTGATTTGCAGGAGGCAGCCGCCGGCTGCCTTTATTTGGGTGGACCAGTTTGACCTGTTCCCACATCCAATGTGGTACGAGGAGATTCAATGGCATCAGTTGATGAAAAAGTAAAACAGATTATCGTCGAGCAACTCGGGGTGGAAGAGAGCGAAGTTACCCAGAATGCGTCGTTCGTGGATGACCTTGGCGCGGACTCGCTCGACACGGTAGAACTTGTTATGGCTTTTGAAGAGGCCTTCGAAATTGAAATTCCTGACGAGGATGCCGAGAAGATCCGCACTGTTCAGGACGCCACGGACTACATCGGCAAGCACGCGAAAGGTGGAAAGTAGTTTTGGAGCGACGCGTTGTTGTTACCGGTATTGGCCTGATTTGCGCGGTCGGAAATTCCACCGAAGACGTCTGGCGCAATCTCCTGGCTTGTAAGAGCGGCGTCGCCCGCATCACTTCGTTCGACGCTTCCCAATTTGCCTGCCAGATTGCAGCCGAAGTGAAGAACTTCGATCCCCTCCAGTTTGTAGAGAAAAAAGAGATCAAAAAAATGGGACGCTTCATCCACCTCGCGCTAGCGGCGACTGATGAAGCCATGAAAACCTCGGGTCTGCAGGTCGGTGACGATATTTCCACCCGCGTCGGAGTCCATATCGGCTCGGGTATCGGTGGATTCGATGTCATTGAGCGGGAGCATAACAATCTCCTGAATGGTGGGCCGCGCAAGATATCTCCTTTCTTTATTCCCGCTGCCATTGTCAATTTGGCCGCCGGACATGTGAGCATCCGTTACAACGCGAAGGGGCCAAACGAGGCCACATGCACAGCCTGCACCTCAAGCGCACATGCGGTTGGCGATGCGTACAAGATCATCTCTCGCTGCGACGCCGATGTCATGATTGCCGGAGGCACCGAAGCTGCGATCACTCCCATGGGTGTAGGTGGTTTTGCCGCAATGCGGGCTCTTTCAACCCGCAATGACGATCCCGAAAAAGCCAGCCGGCCCTGGGATGTTGGCCGCGATGGATTCGTCATCGGGGAAGGTGCCGGCATCTTGATTCTTGAGGAGTTGGAATTTGCGCGCCGTCGTGGCGCCAAGATCCTGGCTGAAATCGTGGGATACGGCATGAGCGGCGACGCCTATCACATCACCCAACCTGCTGAGAATGGCGATGGTGCGTACCGCGTGATGCTAAATACCTTGAAGGACGCCAAGATCGCACCAGAGAAGGTCGACTATATCAACGCGCATGGCACGTCAACGGACATCGGTGATCGCCTGGAGACAATCGCCATCAAGCGTGCCTTCGGAGAACACGCGTACAAATTGCACGTCAGTTCTACGAAGTCGATGACCGGTCACTTGCTTGGCGGTGCCGGCGGACTTGAGGCAGGCGTCACAGTTCTCGCACTTCGAGACCAGATTCTTCCTCCAACCGCCAATCTGGAACAGCCCGACGCGGACTTCGACTTAGACTACGTACCCCGTGTTGCGAAAAGGGCAGAGGTCACGTACGCCATGTCAAATTCTTTCGGGTTTGGCGGAACGAATGGAGCTCTCCTGTTCCGGCGTTGGGAACAATAGTTGTTCCAGTTTTGAGAAGTACCCACCTGGATTAGAAGATTCTAAGAACAAGGCCGTCTAAAGCCTTATTTTGCAAGGTCTCGTTTCTCACTCCTGAGGACATTCCAGGTAATGGTACTTCTGTACCCGCGTATTGGCCTTCTAATCCTTTGCCATGTTCCGCGTCAG
>DATBFG010000039.1:0-27410 GCA_036558645.1 Terriglobales bacterium | reverse complement strand
CATGATGTAGCCGTAGGCGACGATCAGACCAGTGGCGAGCATGACCAGGGCGGAATTCTCCAGGTGTCGAAGAGTGATGAAGCCTTCCAGCCCATAAGCGGCACGAATCGGAATGGCGAGCATCAGCACCATAGCGAAACCGGAATAGATAGCACCGGCCACGAAGTAGGGGGGAAAGATGGTGCTATGCCAGCCAGGAACAATGGCGATGGAAAAGTCGAAGCTGACAACCGTGTGAACGGAGAGGACCAGGGGCGTTGCCAGACCTGCGAGCAAGAGATAGGCGGTTTCGTAACGTTTCCAGTGGCGCGCGGAGCCGCGCCAACCCATTGCGAGAAATCCATAGATGGCGCGTGTGAAGCGATTATGCGAGCGGTCGCGCAGGGTTGCGAGGTCGGGGATCAGGCCGATAAACCAGAACACCAGAGAGATGGTGAAGTAAGTCGAAACCGCAAACACATCCCACACCAGCGGGCTGCGGAACTGCGGCCAATAATTCATGGTGTTGGGATAGGGAAACAGCCAGTACGCGAGCCACGGACGTCCAAGGTGCAATACCGGAAACAATCCCGCGCAAGAGACCGCGAACAAGGTCATCGCTTCCGCGAAACGGTTGATCGAGTTGCGCCACGACTGCCGCAACAGCAGAAGGATGGCCGAGATGAGAGTTCCTGCGTGCCCAATACCGATCCACCAGACGAAATTGACAATGGCAAATCCCCAACCAACCGGGATATTTACGCCCCAAATGCCCACGCCCTTTACGAACAGATAGCTGATCGCAAACAGCAACATCATGGTGAGCATGAACGCAATGCCGAACCCGATGAGCCACCCAACTGAGGTCGGGCGGGTCAGGACGATCGAACTGATCTTGTCCGTAACGGTGGCAAACGTGTGCCCCGGTTCGATCACCGGCGCCGGCTTGTCCATCGCCACTCTTTGCTCGTCCATTGCCTATCTGTTCTCCATCAAGATTCCAGTTCAGGGTTGGGGTTGCCAACAACCGCCAGATATGTGGTCCGCGGCCTGGTATTCAGATCTGCCAGCAATGAGTAGTTGCGAGACTGACTCTTCAGTCTCGACACGGCGCTCGCCGGATCGTTGATGTTGCCAAACTTGATCGCGTCTGCCGGGCACGACTGCTGGCATGCCGTCTGCAGTTCGTCGCCAATCAGCTTGTTCTCGCGTTCCGAATCGATCCTGGCTTGGTTGATGCGCTGCACGCAGTAGGTGCACTTCTCCATGACTCCACGGCTGCGCACGCTTACATCGGGATTGCGCATCATCTTCAATTGTGGTGTCGTCCAGTCCTGGAACAGCAGAAAATTGAAGCGCCGGACCTTGTAAGGACAGTTGTTCGAACAGTAGCGCGTCCCGACGCAGCGGTTGTACACCATGTCATTCAAGCCTTCGGTACTGTGAGCGGTCGCTCCAACCGGGCAGACGACCTCGCAAGGCGCGTTTTCGCATTGCATGCATGGAACTGGCTGGAAATATGCTCGGGGAGCCGCACGGTCGCCTTGGTAGTAAGCGTCCACACGCAACCAATGCATGTGACGTCCGCGTATGACCTGCTCCTTCCCCACGATCGGGACATTGTTTTCCGATTGGCAGGCGATCATGCAGCTGTTACAGCCCACGCATTTATTCATGTCGATCGCCATGCCCCAGGCATACGTCTCTTGCTTGTAGTTGAACTCCTTTTGCCCGGGATAAAGCGTCAACTCTGGCTCTGGTTCTTCTTCCTTCGCGAACTCTGGTTCTTTCTTGTATTCGTCGAGACTCGCAGCGCGCACGAGCGGCCTGGCCCCAGTGGGAGTATCCATGGTTTGCTCACCCTGGGTGCTGGCCAGCGGATACACCTCGCCTGTCGCGCGAATTTGAACTCCCGTGGTGAAGTCACCCACTCCACTCGCGCGTAGCGGATAAAGATCGAAACCTGCTCCCGTGCCGGCGCGCCCGGCCCGTCGTCGCCCATAACCTAGCGTTACGGTGATCGAGTTATCGGGATGCCCTGCTTGTATCCAGACTGCCGAGCGAACTTTCACGCCATTCAGTTCAAGCTCGACTCCGTCTTTGCTCTGAAGTTTGTACGCCTCCGCCATCTTCGGGCCCATCAGCACGGGGTTGTCCCATGTCATCTTGCTCATCGGCTTCGGCAGTTCCTGCAGCCATCCGTTGTTGGCAAAGCGCCCATCGTAGATCGACGCATCGCGCCGGAAGTTGATCTCGACTTTATCGTCAGCCTTGGTGGCCGGAGGAATACTGTTTGTGAACTTAACCGTCTTCTGTGCAAAGGCGGTGTTATCGATCCAGCCATTGTGCAGAGCTTTGCGCCAGAATCCCTCGAAGTCCGCTCCAGGATGCTGCTTCTGCCAATGTGCCCGCACCAGATCGTGTCCTGAGGGTTCGCTTTGTCCTGCAAGGAATGCGGCGACTTCCAGCTGACTCTTTCCGCCGTAGAGCGGCGCCAGCAGCGGTTGTACAACACTCGCGGTCCCGTCATAGGCGCGAGTATCGCCCCAGGCTTCGAGAAAATGAGCTTCATGGACATGCCACTGGCAAAGTTCAGCGGTCTCGTCCTGATACATGCCGAGATGAACACGCAAGGGGATGTTGGTGCTCTTTAATGCATCCGCAAAATTCAGATCCGCCGGGGCGTCATAGGCGGGATTGCCTCCCAGAATGACAAGCAAGTCCACCTTCCCCGCACGCATATCGCCCACAAGCTCTTTGATCGACGCAGCTTGGTCGACAGGATTCGCATCCACCGGGTCTGTGTATATGACTGTTCGTCCAACATTTCCAAGGGCTTCATTGATCGCGTGTGCGAGGACGTGAACTGCTGGAGGCTGATGCTCACCCGGTATTAAGACGCTTGCACCTCGATGCGACTTCAGATCCTGAACTACAGCCTCGAGGAATTTCTGCGGATCACCAGGAAGAGTGCCTGAACCGGCATTGACTCCAAGCGCCGATGCCAACCCGCGTGCAAACTCTTCAACTTCGACTGCTCTCATTGGCAAGCGATGATCTGCCTTCGCTCCTGTCGATGTGGGTGCGCATTCGACCACGTACATGCGATTCATGTTTCCGTCGGGATCGCGGCGCTTTGCAAAGTCGCGTGCGTAACGGGCGAAGCCCGGAAATCCTGCGTACAGAAAATCTGCATCCAGAGAAACGACTACATCGGCTGCATCCAGCTTGTAGTAGGTCTCCACTGGCTGCCCAAATGCCATCCGAGCGCCTGCGCGTACCGCAGTACGGTTAACAGGCTCATACACGTGCCATTTTGCCTGCGGATAGAACTGCAACATGGCACGCAGTTGCTCCGCCAGAGTTGGCGAAGAAATCGTTTGTGTCAGAACCCGAATGCCTGAGCCCTGCACCGCCTTCTGTGTGCTTAACGGCCCGCGAATGGCATTGACAAACGCTCCCCACGTGGTTACTTCGCCCAGATTCGTGATCGTCTGAGAGCGGTCTGGATCGTACAAATCGAGAAGAGATGCTTGCGCAAAAATATCCGCAGCACCAAGGCTGGCCGCGTGTTCCGGATTACCCTCAATCTTCGTCGGACGGAACATGTGGCTTTCGACGAGAAGGGGACTTGCATATCCACTTAGCGTGAAGGCCGTTGCATAGAACATCGGCCGGCCGGGGATCAATTCTTCCGGTTGTCGCACGTAGGGAACGATCGGCTCAAGCGGTTGCTTCGTACAGCCCGTCATCCCCGCCAGTGCCAGCGAGGCTCCCATCAACCTGAGGAAGCCCCGCCGCGAAACCGTATCCAGCCACTCCGAAGCTCCCTTCGGAAACTCCCGGTGCAGCATCTCCTGAAAATTTTCGCTGCCGGCAAGCTCCTCGAGGCTCCGCCAGTACTCCGGCCCCTGTACGGCTGCGATATGCGCGCGCGCGGAATCAAGATCGAGTTTGCCCTTCTTGCTGGGGCATACATCCTCGTGGTGCGATTTCTTAATGTCTTCCATCTTCATGCCCGTCTTACCGATGACACGTCGAGCAACTCGTAATGTCGTACACACTGCGCAATTTGTACTGATGGACCAGGTCTAATCCCAACGCCGTCTGATCCTTATATTCCTTGCCGTTGAACGTCACCGGCGTCGCCGTTGAAGGGACTTCGTATCGCATGTTAAAGACCTGATCGCGAGGCCGTAGGTATTTCTCCGGCGCACGATGGCAATCCAGGCACCACTCCATTTGCATCGACGCGTAGTTGTACATCAGCGGCATGCGATCTACCTGGCCGTGACAGGTATTGCAGCCCACTCCCTTATTGATATGAATGCTGTGGTTGAAGTAAACAAAATCCGGCAAGTCGTTCACCCGATTCCACACTAAGGATTTCCCACTACGGAAGCTCTCCCGCACCGGCTCAAGCAAAGCCGCCCCCGTCCAAATTTGCGAGTGGCAATTCATACAGGTCTTGGTGGGTGGTATCCCGGCAAAGCTTGAAACTTCCACTGACGTGTGACAGTAACGGCAATCAATGCCCAGCCCGCCGGCGTGATGCTGATGGCTGAAGGGCGCAGGCTGCGGACGTGCCACTCCCGCATATGTCACGTACGGCGAACGCTGGAACTGGATACATGCCCAAAGGACGGCCGCAAGGATAAAAATCGCGCCAAAGATCGTCGCCCGGGAAATTGTATTCGTACTGCGATGGAAGATCTGCATCGACGTCCAGTGTGGCGGAGACCGGATACGGTCCCCGGTTCTTGCAGCGTTGCAGGTTCAGGCGCTCACATCCATTGGTGAGCGAGAGCACGAAAACTTGTGATTATATCAGTCCTGGACTCGTCTTCCCGACGATCGAATGGAAAACTTAACCCTATTTCGGAGTCATGCGTCTTCAAGACTCAGTTCTCGACGCCATGTTGTCAAAATGGAACTAACGCAAATTCATCACCAGCAACTTTGGCTCGGTCATTTCCTCGATAGCGTATCGCAATCCTTCTCGCCCGAAGCCCGAGTCTTTGATGCCGCCATATGGCATGTGGTCGATACGAAATGTAGGAACGTCTCCCGCAATCACTCCACCCACGTCCAGATCTTCGAAAGCATTGAATAGCAACTTGGAGTCGCGGGTGAAAAGTCCAGTTTGCAGGCCAAAAGGGGAATTGTTGATCTGACGCACCGCGTCATTGAAGTCATCGTAGGGTTCAATTGTGACCACCGGCGCGAAAATCTCTTGGCAATTCACCTTCATCTCCGGCCGTGTCCCGCTCAACACCGTTGGTTCCAGCAGAGATCCTTTGCGTGTTCCTCCGCAGAGCACATGCGCGCCGCCCCGCACTGCCTCCTGGATCCACTCGCTGGCGCGAATGGCATCGCTCTCCCGAATCAGCGGGCCCAGGTCCGTCGTATCGTCCAGTGGATCGCCTACCTTGAGCCTTCTCACACCGGCAAGCAACAGCTCGATGAATCGTCCCTGCACCGAGCGCTCAACCAGAATCCGCTGTACCGAAATGCATGTCTGCCCAGCGTAGTTGAAGCCCCCAGCCACGCACCGCTCAGCAGCATAGGCGAGATCCGCATCCTTATGGATGATCACGCCTCCGTTGCCGCCAAGCTCGAGAATGACCTTCTTCTTTCCAGCACGCTTCTTAATGTCCCATCCCACCGGTACGCTTCCCGTAAAGCTGATCAGCCTCAAGCGGTCATCTGTGACCAAAATTCCAGCATCTTCGTTCGAAAGCGGCAGCACGTTGAGCGCGCCATCCGGCCAACCTGCCTGTTGGATCGATTCCGCCAGCAGCAACGCGCTCATCGGCGTCTGCGGCGCCGGTTTAAGCACCATGGTGCAACCGCTCGCGATCGCAGGCGCGACCTTATGTGCCACAAGGTTCAGCGGAAAGTTAAATGGAGTGATGCCGGCGATGGGTCCAAGTGGAAACCGTCGTGTAATGGCCCAGCGGCCTGCCGTGAATTCCTGCCAGTCCAAAGGCAGATACTCGCCGTAAATTCTCGTGCTCTCCTCGGCGGCAACATTGAAGGTGAAGATGGCACGTTCTACTTCTGTGCGCGCCGCCTTGATAGGCTTTCCGGCCTCTTGCGCAATTGTGCGCGCGAACTCTTCTTTTCGTTGGCAGATCGATTCAGCAACCCTGCGCAGAACCCGCTGCCGCTCAAACGCTGGCAAGCGGCGCGTAGTGCCGAACGCCTTGACCGAGGCTGCGATAGCAGCCTCTGCGTGCTCACGCTTTCCCTGGTGCACGCGGCCTACGACAGTTTTGTCATAGGGAGCGAGTATCTCGACCGGGTCACCTTCCTCGACCCACTTGCCGTCGAGGAGAAAACCTTGCGCCGTGACGGGAGTCACAGTCAGCTGTGCCATAACGCTTATCTTAGACCTCAGCCGACCCCGCAAACAAACGATTATTAGGAAGACACGAAGGCAAGCGAAAATGCTCTGTCATTCCGAGCGAAGGAGATCATCCGTGTACAGATGATCTCCGAAGTCGAGGGGACCTTTGTTTTCTCGAAGCTCGTTTTGTTATTACGGCGCGGAATACATATCGCGCAGCCGGGTCTGCCTGTTCGTCATTGGAATCGAGTTCCCGCCGATGAAAACCTGTTTCACATCAGTCTTCACATCCAGCGGGTCCCCATTCGCGACAACCACGTTTGCCGTCTTGCCGACGTCCAGCGATCCCAGTTTGTCCGCAACTCCCCAGATTTCCGCCGCGTTTAACGTCAGCGACTTTAAGGCTTCGTCATAGGGCAAGCCAAAAGAAGTTGCGTATCCGGCCTGGTATGGGAGATTGCGCACGTTGTGTGCATCGAACGAAGCAAATGCAATCTTTACTCCGCGCTTGTACAACTGTGCAGGCAAGCTGTAAACCGCGTCGTATCTCTCATATGCCTGCGGATCCTCATAAATGGGACCAACGATCACAGGAACCTTGAGGCTCGCCACATAGTCCAGCACGGGTTGCGTGTGGCTGATGTGATTTAGCACAAACTTCAAATTAAATTCCTTCGCCAATCCAACCGCGGTCTCCAGATCACTTGGACCCTCGGCTGCCAGTACGATGGTTTTCTTGCCCTGTAAGTAAGGAAGCAGCGCCTCTAGCTTCAAATCGCGCTTGGGTGGAGTCGGCGGCTGCTTCGCATCTTTCTTGTCTTCACCTTTCTTGCTGGCTGCCCCTTTAGCAGACGTGCTCTTTCCGCTCTCATAGTCGGCCTTCTTCTTCTCGTAATCGGCCAGGCCTTGCGCATAGTTCTGCGCATCAAGGAACGCCTGACGTAACTGCGCGGCCATGCCCATGCGCGTGTAGGGAAACTTGGCACTCTCAAAATTCTGATTGCGTCTTTGATCGCCCGTGAAATTGAGCGGCAGTGCGATGTCCTTCACCAGAAGCATGTCCGGTGCTGACTTCCCGTCCAGTTGGATGAACGAGTCCTGCCCGGGCAGCGTGTCTCGGCTGTCGGGAGCGACAATCGCATTCGTGATGCCATTCACGCGCGCTACAGGGATCAATTCTGACTCCGCGTGAAACGCATCGTAGACATGCATGTGCGGCATGATCTCGTCGCTCAACTCGATTTGATCGTTCGTCATCTGTTCAGCCGAGATTTCCGTCAGTCCCAGCGCAGTCTCGGAATCGATGAGGCCCGGATAAACCGTCATCCCTGTGACGTCGATCACTTGTGCTCCTGCTGGAACATTTACCGACCCAGACGGACCGACCGCTGCGATCTTCCCGTTCTCCATCACCAACGTGCCATTTTCGATAGTTCCGTGCGTGATGGTCAGTAGCTTGCCGCCCTTGAGGACGATTGCCTTTTGCTGTGCAGCGGACATGCCGGAGAAGATGAAGAATGCAAGGCTAACGACCAACGACCAACGACCAACGACGAAAGTCCGTCTCACATTCCCTCCTTGTAGTGCGGCATGCCGAATCCGGGCAGGGCGCGGTCGAAGTACACGTCTCCATCGATCCAGACTTTGTTGGGAACACCGTAGCTGGAAAGTGGAGGCCCGTCCCACAGAACGAGATCCGCGTCCTTGCCTATATCGATCGATCCCACTCGATCATCCACTCCGATAATCCAGGCTGGGTTCAGCGTAATCATCTTCAAAGCTTCATCCTCGGTCGCTCCGCCGTAGCGCATCGTCTTTGCGGCTTCCTGGTTGAGTCTTCGTGCGAAGTCTTCCGAATCGCTCTTGATTGCTACGCGCACCCCCTTGCGCATCGACAGAACTGCATTCCACGGGATGGCATCCCAGGCTTCCTGCTTGTACCCCCACCAGTCGGAGAATGTCGCGATCGCCACACCGTTGGCGGCGATCTGGTCCGCCACTTTGTACGCTTCCAGCGCGTGATGGAAAGCCCGCACTTTGTATCCGAACTCCTTCGCCATCGCCATCTCGGTGAGTAGTTCATCGGCACGATAGCAGTGAATCTGCACCAGCAGTTTGCCGCGCAATACATCGGCGAGTGCCTCTAGTTTCAGATCGCGCTTCGGCGGTTTGGCGTCTTTGTCCCCTTTCTTGACCTTGGCGTCGTACTCGTCCCAGTCACGCTCGTACTCTTGCGCCTGCACCAGGGCTTCACGTTGGACGGCGAAGTTGCCCATCCGTGTCGACGGCAGCTGATCCTTCCGGCCGTAAACGCGCTTCGGATTCTCTCCGCTCGCGAATTTGATGGATCGTGGAGCTCCTGGGAACAGCATGGCATCGCGGTTTGCTCCGTACTTGTGCTTGATGACGACAGCCTGCCCGCCGATCATGTTGGCGGATCCGTGCAGCAGCAGCGACGTGGTCACGCCACCAGCCAGGCCCCGGTAAATCGCCTTATCCTGATAATCGAAGGCATCGATCATCATCATGTGCGGCGTGACCGGGCTGGTTGCTTCGTTAACGTCATCATCAAGCGCGATGTGCGAGTGCGAATCGATGATGCCCGGCGTAAGATATTTCCCTCCAGCATCGATGACGGTTGCACTCGCCGGTGCATTGACGTTATCGCCTACCGCGACAATCTTGCCGTCTTTGATGTATACGCTGCCGTTTTGAATGTCGCCGTGTGTCACGGTCATGACGATAGCGTTCTTGATTACAACCTCGTTTTGCGTACTTGTCGCCGGCTGTTGTGCGGCGGCAAGTGCCGTCAACACAAGCGTGCCGACGGCCATTCGAATCGCGTGGCGAATCATGCGGGTGGTCCTTTCCAGTAATAGGACAATCACGGGAGACCGCGATTGTAGGAGGGATAGCGCTGCTGGGTCAATGCCACAGACGCGTGGGTGGTGGTGCAGTTTCTTTGTCATCCCGAGACGCCTTCCTTTGGCGAGCGAGGGATCTGGGCGAGCCGCGCGATGTTTCGCGTACTTTGCGAAACAACAATGGCGCGTGTTTGGCTCGCTTGCTCTATCAAACTGCACCACTACCCGAAACCGACTCGCCTTTACTTTCTTGCCTTCTTCAGAACTGCGATCTGCCCCGCGTGATACAACGCATGTTGAACCGCACCATGCAACATGAAGTACACGTTGTAGTTCTTGCCGGGAACTTTCTCGGACAGCCGCTCGTCTTCGGTTTTTGAAACCACATCCAGCAAGGCTTTGTGTTCCCGACGCAATCCTTCCAATGCAGCTTGCCAGGCGGCTTCACTCGTATCCTTTATCTTCGGGAAATCCTCGTCCTCGCTAAGCGTGAGCGCCTCGCCTCCTAATCGGCGCCGGATCACTCCTTCCCATCCCTGTATGTGCATCGTCAATTCCCAGATGGTATGTGCCCCCGGAATCGGTCTAGCGGCCGCAGTTTTTGCATCCACATCGCTCAGAAGTTCCAGCACGGCGGGGCCGTGCCACGCTTCACCATCAAATGCCCGGGTCAATTGCACCATGATGCGATCGATTTCAGCTGTCGTTGCCATAATGTATCCAGTATGTGACGGCCACGCTTTGCTTGTCACGCCGCCACGATCGTAATCGATGCCTCGTTTGCAGCCGTGATGATTGGTTCCCCGTCGATCAACAAACATTTTCCCGCGTCCAGCGCGAGGCATGTTGCTCCGGCATCACGCATTACTTCGATCGTCTTCACTCCAATCACTGGCACGTCGAATCGCATATCCTGATTCGGCTTTGCGATCTTAACCACGGTCAACTCACGGCTCAATGTCGACTGATCCGATCCGAGCGAAGCCATGATGCCTCCCGCGCGGGCAATCGTCGCATCTGTACCTTCCATGGCCTCTACCGCAACGCACGCCGATTCCGCCACCACCACCGTCTGCCCAATATCAAACTCTGCCAACCGGCGCGCCACGTTCCGTCCGTAGTCAATGTTCGTCAACTCTTGTTCGGACGGAGCACGCGCCGTCAAGACACCCGCTTTCGCAAGCAGCGGTTCCAACAATGATGTCGAATTTTCTAGCGTGATGCCCTCATCACTAAGGACCTTCGCCACTGCTCCCAACAAGGCATCCGTGTTTCGATTGCGCAGTGATAGCAATAGCTTGGCAAGGCGCCAGTCAGGCCGAATGCTGGAGAAAATCTGCTTGTGTTTGACCTGCCCTGCCATCACGGCACGAGTCACCCCTTCGCGGTGGAAAATTTCGATCAATTTGGACAACTCACCCAGCGACAACCAATGGACCGCCGTTGCGCCTCTCGACTCAATTTCAGGAAAGGCTTCCTCCTTGATTGCCGCAGCAACGACTTCGATTCCCTGCGCCCGTGCAGCATCGAGCACCAGCAATGGAAATTTTCCGTTGCCGGCAATCAATCCAAGTTTTTTGTTTTGGGAAGCCATGCGGGGACAGTCTAGCAAGATTCCGCTGAACAAAATCGTCACGGCTACTTTATTACGCCGCGCTCCGAACTTTCGATGAACCGAATCAGCATGTCTACATCTTCACCACGGTCAGTCTCGCTTTTCAGTCGTTCGAGCGCCTGCGATGTGTTGAGCTTGGATGCCAGCAACACCTTATATGCATGATGGATCTTCCGCACCCGTTCCTTGCTGAATCCTCGGCGTTCCAGGCCAACCGCGTTTACTCCATACGCATGAGTGCCGCGCTCGGAGACAGTTTTCGAAAACGGCATCACGTCTCTCGTAACGATGCTGCCTCCGCCGACGTAGGCGTGCGCGCCGACTCTCACGAACTGGTGCACTGGGCTAAAGGCTCCCACCACTGCCCACTCCTCGACGGTGACATGTCCTCCGAGAGTCCCAGCGTTCGCCAGGATCACATGATCCCCAACGTCACAATCGTGAGCGACATGGCCGTAGGCCATGATCAAAACATGATTTCCAATCCGGGTCAGTCCTTTGCCCTTTGCTGTACCTCGGTTGATCGTAACGAATTCACGAATTTCGTTGTGGTCACCAATCTCGAGTCGCGTGGGCTCGCCCGCGTAACTCAAGTCTTGCGGAGCCATCCCAATGGACGTAAACGGAAAAAATCCGTTGTCCGCACCGATTCTCGTCGGACCTTCGATGGCCACGTGAGACACCAGGTGACATCCTTCGCCCAGTTCGACGTCCGGACCAATCACACAGTAAGGACCGATCTTGCACGACGGATGAACCTTGGCCCCTGGATCGATGATGGCTGTGGGATGGATATTCATTCTGACTGGGCGCGCGAAGCTTTACTTATCGTTACCTGGTTAGCCGCCTTCTCCCGAATCTCCCTTGACTCGTTTCCGATCGAGGACTTGGCAGCTTATGGTCGCCTCGGCGACACGCTTTTCTCCCACATACGCTGTTCCCGCCATCCTCCCGGCGGTTCCACGCCATGACTTCACCTCAACCTCCAAACGCAGTTGATCGCCCGGAAGCACGGGTCGGCGAAAGCGTGCGCGCTCAACTCCGGTGAAAACCACAAGTTTGTTCTCGCGGTCTTCAATCTCCCCAAGTAGTAACGCTCCACCGGCTTGCGCCATCGATTCCACAATCATCACTCCCGGCATGATCGGCATCTCGGGAAAATGTCCCATGAAGAACGGTTCGTTGATGGTTACGTTCTTGATTGCCACAATCCGCTCCCCGGGAACGAGTTCGATCACCCGGTCGATCATCAAGAAAGGAAAGCGATGCGGGAGGATGCGAAGGATTTCATTAATGTCCATCGTCCTCTTAACCGGGACTTCGGCAGTTTCGGTGTGATCCGTCATTCTGATCTCATCAAGGACGACGATTATACTGTAACCAGCCGCATCGCAGTCTCACTCCTGCTCTAGTTCCGATCCTTTTAAGGAAGGTTGAATGACGAAAAAGCGTGTGCAGAAACCCTCGAAGCAGAAACGACCATCTGCCCCTTTGGATAGCAAACTGGCCGACAAGCTCCGTTTCTTTGAAACGAAACGCGACCAGATCGTGGAAACCGTTCGCCAACTGGTGGAACTAGAATCGCCGAGTGATGACAAGAAAGCAGCCGACGGAATGGCGGCGCAACTGGCTGGCAGGTTTGAAAGATTGGGCGGCCACGCCAAATTTCACCGGGCTGAAAAGTTCGGCGATCACCTGCAGGTCGACTTCTCCGGAAAACGATCCGGCAAACCTATCCTCTTATTAGGTCACTACGACACCGTATACCCCCTCGGAACCTTGAAGTCGATGCCCTGCCGGACGGCCGACGGTCGAATCTGGGGACCCGGCACGCTCGACATGAAATCTGGCATCGCTATGATGCTGCACGCGATCGAGGGTCTTCGTAGCTGGCATGAGGACACCCTACCCAGGCCCGTTACCGTCCTATTGGTTTCCGATGAAGAGGTCGGCAGCGATTCCTCCCGTCACATCACGGAGAGTCTAGCCAAGCGGTCAGAAGCGGTGCTTGTTCTTGAGCCGTCCTATGGCTTGCAAGGAGCGGTGAAGACGGCGCGCAAGGGTGTCGCAGAATATCTGTTGAAAGTGACAGGCAAAGCGGCACACTCCGGTCTCGACTTCGAAAAGGGAGAAAGTGCGGTGATGGAGTTGGCGAGACAAATCCCCGTGGTTTCGAAGTTCACAGACTTGAAGCGAGGTCTGACAGTGAATATCGGGCTCATCCAGGGAGGCACTCGAGCTAATGTCATTCCCGCTGAGGCCACTGCAACCCTTGACGTCCGCATCGCCGTCCTGAAAGATGCAAAAGAGATTGATCGTAAGCTGCGCTCGCTAAAGCCCTTCAATCGCAAGTGCCGTATCGAAATCAAAGGTGGATTGAACCGGCCTCCCATGGAACGAAATCAGGGAGTGGTCAGCCTCTACAAGAAAGCAACGGAAATTGCCCATCAACTCGGATGGAAGCTCAGCGAAGCCGCGGTTGGCGGCGGATCCGACGGCAACTTTACTGCCGGCCTTAATATCCCGACTTTGGATGGGCTTGGCGGGGTTGGCGAGGGCGCGCACGCCACAAACGAATCCATTTTGGTGGAGGAACTCGCGCGTCGAACGGCGCTTCTAGCCGGGTTGATCGAAAGTCTTTAACCTCGAAACCTTTGACAAAGTGTTGACGCGACGATCTTTGACTCCGTCCGGCTGAAGGCCTAGAATTTAGGCAGGGAATAACTTGCGACCGGGAAACCGCGCCTGCCCTGCAGGAGTTGCATATGTTTGGTGGGAAAATTGGCGTACCAGAGCTACTGATTCTGATGGCCATTGCTCTTTTGATCTTTGGGCCCAGCAAAATTGCCGATCTTGGCAAGGGCTTAGGCGAAGGCATCAAGAATTTCAAGTCAGCCATGAAGACTGGCGAGGAAGGCGAAAAGAAGTCATAACTAAGTCTCATTTGGAGAGACGACCTGTTGCGTCTCTCTTCTGCCTTCTGCTCACAAGCACCCTCTCTCCAATAGCATTCGATATACCAGGGAAACCGGCAGTCCTACCACATTGAAATAGTCTCCTTCGATTCTCGAAATCCATCGTGAGGCAATTCCTTGGATGGCGTATGCTCCAGCCTTGTCCTTGGGTTCTCCTGTTGAAACGTAGCCGCGGATCTCTTCGTCCGACAGCCGTTGCATAGTCACTGTTGTGCTTTCCAAGCGAGTATCTTCGAAGCCCGATCCAGCCAGGCAAACTCCGGTCAAAACCTGATGAGTGCGGCCTGACAAACGTCGAAGCATGCGCGCCGCATCCTGATCATTCACCGGCTTCTCCAGAATCGCGCCGTCTACTACCACGATCGTATCCGCTCCCAGAACCACACTGGATGGATTTTGTTGGCGCACCGCTTGCGCCTTCTCACATGCTAGTCGCCGAGCATACTGCTCAGGATTCTCGTCGGCACGCGGGGCCTCTGGCACATTGGCAACCTGCACTGTGAACGGAATTCTGGCGGCGGTAAGAATCTCTCGGCGTCGTGGAGAAGCGGAAGCAAGGATCAACATGCTCTAGCGAATCCCTACCAGTCCACGCGCCGAATCCGTAAGTTTCGCCGAGTCGTACCCAATTCCTTCCTTGAATACGATCTCCACGTTTTCAATGTCCTCGATCTTTTTCGACGGATCACCTTTGATCACCACGAGGTCTGCCTGTTTCCCCGGCGCAATCGTACCGATACGTTCCAGTTCTCCCAGATATTGAGCGCCATTCGAGGTCGCGATGTGGATCGCCTCCAGTGGAGTAAACCCAGCTTCGACCAGCAATTCCACTTCACGTTGATCGCCGAATCCCGGAACCACGCCGCCCAAGCCTGTCGGATCAAGACCCGCTAACAGTAATCCCCCAGCTTTCACGAACTCGCGCTCAAACTCTTTCTCCATCTCGAAGCTTTGGGCCCAAGGACGAGCTACAACTTGCCCGGTCTTAGGATCGCGTTTCGGTATGTCCACGCGTACACGATTCGCCAGAAACTGGTTTTTCGAGTCGGCCGACATCGAATCCAGCACTCGTTGCTGTAAAGGAGTCTTGTTCTCAACAAACAGTTCGAAGACCGGCAGGGTGGAAGTCACGGCAACATGGTGTGAAACCAGATCGCGAATCGTCTCCTGAATTTTCGGGTCACTCACCTTCATCTTGATGAGTTCTGTAACCATTTCGGCTTCATCAGGGCACTGATCCGGCTTCTTGCCGGAGAAGAATTCCGTGTCTACTACAAGTCCATGTTCGAGGTCATCAATGCCGATTGCCGCTGCTTCCTTGAATCCAATCGAACAAAGGTGACCGGTGACTTTTACTCCTCGCTTATGTGCCGCATCGATCGCGGCCTTCAACACGGCTCTCGAGATGAAGTTGTACGCCTTGAAATTGTCGACCCCGCGGTCGACCCAGAAGTTGACGGTTGCCACCGCGTCCTCCGGTGTCTTCAACTCCGTCATCTGTGGAGTAAAACTTCCTGGACCTTCTAGGTAAGGGCCAGTAACGTGCATCCGCGGCCCCGGTATTTCGCCGCTATCAATGCCTTTTTTCAGCAGTAGGTCAGTGTAGGGTTCGATGCTTCCCGTAGTACGGATCGTCGTGACGCCGCCCGCAAGGTAAAGGCGCGGAAAGCTGATCGCCATCTCATGAAAGATTGCATCGCCCGCAGGGTAGAACATGTGGTCGTGCATTCCGACCAGGCCTGGAATCACGCTGTGGCCCTGCAAGTCGAGAACTTGCGCTCCGGATGGAGCCGCGCTCGAAGCATCATTGACGCTGACAATCTTTCCCTCTTGAACCACGATCGTCTGATCGTCTTTCGCAGGCGCGCCTGTCCCATCGATTACCCGCACGTGTACCAGCGCCACTAACGGCGCATTCACCTTCACGAACTTCTGAACGCCAGGCGATAGAGTCTGTGCCGCGCAAGCATGTACGAGGCATCCAATCAGCCCAGCAAGGATTCGGTTTCGCATCGGGATCTCCTGGAGAACGTGGCGGCAATTGTACTGGAATTGCCGCCAGTCCCATCGCTTTGTGGGCCCTCTACTGCGCAATCAGCTCAATGCGATTTCCAAACGGGTCATGAATATGGCAACGCTTCACGCCAGGGATAGACGCGTCATCCGTCACGTCGATGCCGGCGCTCGCAAGATTTTTCGTGAGCGATTCAAAATCGCTGCACCGCAACGCTGGATGAGCTTTCTTCGCCGGGTGGAAGTCCTGCTCAACACCCAAGTGAAGCTGAACCCCTCCGCTTTGAAACCATGCGCCACCTCGCTTTGCGAGTAGTGGTGGCTTTGGTATTTCCGTCATACCCAGCAGCTCAATGTAGAAGCGACGGGCAGCCGCTTCACCTCCCGGTGGCATTGCCAGTTGCACATGATCAATCGCTATGAAGGGAACCATGTTTCTCCAAGGCTGCATAAGCTCCTCATCAATTGCCTGTTAAAATCAATGATTACCCAACGATTATGGATGTAGCACACCTTCGCAACTTCGCCATTATCGCGCACATCGACCACGGGAAGTCTACGCTCGCCGATCGTCTGCTGGAGCTTACCGGGGCGTTGACCTCCCGCGAGATGCAAGCACAGGTGCTCGACAGCATGGACTTGGAGCGCGAGCGGGGAATTACTATTAAGGCCCACGCCGTCCGCATGATGTACACGGCACAAAATGGCGAGACTTACCAGCTCAACCTTATTGATACGCCAGGCCACGTCGATTTCTCTTACGAAGTTTCCCGCTCCTTGGCTTCTTGCGAGGGGGCACTCCTGGTAGTGGATGCGTCTCAAGGCGTCGAAGCACAGACCTTGGCCAACTCCTACCTCGCAATCAACAACGGCCTGGAGATCATCCCCGTCATTAACAAGATTGACCTTCCCAGCGCCGACATTCCGCGCGCAAAAGAGATGATCGAAGGCGCAGTCGGCCTTGATGCCGCCGACGCCGTTCTCATCAGCGCGAAGACAGGACAGGGTGTTCCCGACGTCCTCGAAGCCATCGTCAAGCGCGTGCCGCCACCGAAGGGAAATCCAGAGAACCGGTTGCAGGCTCTGATCTTTGATTCCTGGTTCGATCCTTACCGCGGCGTGATTGTCTTGACCCGCGTCTTTCAAGGCAAATTGCACAAAGGTCAAAAGATTCGCCTCTTCTCCAACGGCAGAACCTTCGAAGTCGAAACCGTTGGAGTCCTCACGCCGAAGCCCGTAGAGATCGAGGAACTGAATGCGGGTGAAGTCGGCTTCTTCATGGCCAACATGAAGAACGTCGCCGACACCAAGATCGGCGACACCATCACCAATGACGCAAACCCTGCTATCGAGGCACTTCCTGGATTTGAAGAAATCAAGCCGATGGTTTTCGCCGGACTCTACACCGTCGACGCCCACGAACACACAGTTCTGCGAGAGGCACTCGAGAAACTCCGCCTGAACGACGCCTCTTTCTTCTTTGAGCCCGAAAGTTCAGTCGCTCTCGGATTTGGTTTCCGCTGCGGCTTTCTCGGTCTGCTTCACATGGAGATCATTCAAGAACGTCTGGAGCGTGAGTTCAATCTCGACTTGATCACGACCGCTCCCGGTGTGCGCTATCGCATCACCAAGACTGACGGCGAAGTCGTCGAAGTTGATAATCCTTCGAAGTGGCTCGACACGAGCGAGATTGCGAAAGTCGAAGAGCCTGTCATTCTGGCGACTATTCTCACCAATGAAGAGTACGTCAACGGAATTCTGAAGCTGGTCGAAGAAAAACGCGGCAAGCAAAAGACCTTCGAATACGTCAGCTCTTCACGCGTCATGCTGCACTACGAACTCCCGCTAAACGAAGTCGTACTCGACTTCTACGACCGTTTGAAATCAGTTTCCCGCGGCTACGCTTCCCTCGATTACCACTTCGCCAATTATTGGGAATCGCCGATGGTGAAACTCGACATCCTCGTAGCCGGCGAAGCTGTCGACGCCCTCTCGATCATCGTTCATCGCGACTTTGCCTACGATCGTGGTCGCGCCCTCGCTGCGAAGATGAAAGAACTCATCCCGCGGCAAATGTTCGAGGTCGCCATCCAAGCCTCGATCGGTGCGAAGATCATCGCCCGCGAAACCGTGCCTGCGATCCGCAAGAACGTTCTGGCAAAGTGCTACGGCGGTGACATTACTCGCAAACGTAAGCTGCTGGAAAAGCAAAAAGAGGGCAAAAAGCGCATGAAACGCATCGGTCGCGTCGACATCCCGCAAGAGGCATTTCTCGCGGTATTGAAGGTCGGCGAAGGTGGCTAACAACGGTCCTCAATCGTGACCTCAGAATCAGGCGGCAGGATAACGAATGTGCAAATGTGCCAGCTGTTGACACTTTCGTGCGCACGTTTGACAAGATTTTACAATTGATTCGTCAGGCTCTAAGCAGCTTAAGAATCAACCATATGATGAATCACTCTCCGGCGCTTTCAGCCAAAATCTTCATTTGGTAGTACTGTCCCCGCGTTAAGACCCTACCGTTCCACAATATTTTCCACAGGATGAAAGTGTCGCCTTTACTCCTCCATGCGGCCCCCGTCCGCAAGGGATTCGAAGCGAGTAGAGGACTTCAGGAACGCCATCTTGACCGTGCCCGTGGGCCCGTTGCGCTGCTTGCGGATGATGAGTTCTGCAACACCATCCAGTTCCGGATCGTCGGGCTTGTACATCTCCTCGCGGAAGATGAATGCAACCAGATCAGCATCTTGCTCAATAGATCCCGATTCGCGCAAGTCGGCCAGTTGCGGACGATGATCGCCCGAGCCCCGACTCTCCGGTGCGCGGCTTAACTGCGACAATGCGATCACTGGAACATGTAATTCTTTCGCCAGCGCCTTCAGGCCGCGTGAAATGGCCGAGACTTCCTGCGTACGGTTCTCGTAGCGCTTGCTGCTTCCGGACATCAGTTGCAAGTAGTCGACGATTACCAGATCAAGCGCTCGCTGTGACTGCTGCAATCGTCGCGCTTTTGCCCTCATCTCGCTCAGCGAAATCCCCGGCGTATCGTCGATGAAGATCGGAGCATGCGTCAGCTTCTCAAGCGCGTGCGCGATCTTCTGCGTATCTTCCGACCACAGCGAACCCGTACGGAATCGATGCGAGTCCACTCGCGCCACTGAACACAGCATGCGTTCGAGCAACGCTTCCTTCGACATTTCCAGGGAGAAGACTGCGACCGTCTTCTGGTCTTCGATGGCGGCATTCTCGGCGATATTCATCGCGAACGACGTTTTCCCCATCGAAGGCCGCGCCGCTATGATGATCAGGTCCGACTGCTGCAGTCCTCGGGTCTTTTCGTCGAAATCCGGATAGTGTGTTTCAAGCCCGGTGATCCGCTGCCCGCGCTGCAGAAACGCATCAATCGATCCGTACGATTCCTTGATGATGCTCTGCACGCCCATGAAGCCGCGCCCGATTCGCTTCTCAGAGATCTGGAAGATCGCAGCTTCGGCATCATTAAGAATATCTTCCGCAGCATCGCTCTGTTCCGCGGCGCGCGCGATCGCGGCATTCGATGCATGAATCAGTCCGCGCAGCAGCGCCTTGTCACGGACGATCTTGATGTAGTGCTCAATACTCGGACGATCCGGAACGCCGTCGAGCAAACTCGAGATGTAGGCGCGATCACCCACCGCCTGCAGTTCCTTGTGACGATCAAGTTCTTCCGTAAGGGTGATGAGATCAATTGGCCGCGTTGCGTCGGCGAGGTCAATCATTCGCGAGTAAATTCGCCGATGCGAGTCGAGCGAGAAGTCGTCCGCGTGAAGATTCTCCGCCGCTTCGTTAAACGCCAGGTTGTCGAGCAGAATCGCGCCCAGAATCGAGCGCTCCGCTTCGATGTTTGCGGGAAGAGTGCTTGCGAAATTGTACTCGGCAGTCGCCAAAGTCTATTTTTCTGTTGGTGCGGACGTGATCTTAATCACGATCAGGTTGTGGACGAAAAGTATTACGTGCGGAAAAGCCGCCATAAATCCAAGTTCCTTCTGAAAGAAGTGGCGAGAAAAGTGTAGGCGAAGATAAAGCGAATATCAAGTGACGAGGTTGATCATGTGCTTAAGAAAGAATTTCCAAACAAGGTGAGAGTTAAAGCTGACGACTGACGACTGACGACTGACGACTGCAAAAATAGCGGCCCAGGGCCAGCCACCCTGGGCCGTATTTGCTCGTGGATGTTCTGCGTCTGGGCTGACCGCACTAGGCTATCAGGATGTGCCCGCAGTGACCGCTCCCGAAGGACTGTTCCCTGCTGCGCACCTGCGGATCAGAGATCCGCAAGATCACTGTTGTTGACAGCTCAATTGCATTCCGCGAACGGAATACTTGAGAGGCCAGACGCCCTGTCAGAAAACCAGCCGAAACCAGTTCCCCATCTCGCCAGTTCACCCTCGAGAACCGCGAGCACTGTCAACCACCGTTCTCTCTCCAGCATGTCGCAAAACATCTACGCATGCACTGGCGGTACTTTGCCCTAGCACTCGTTACACCGCAACGGAAAACTAGGCCCCTGTTGTGCAGAAACTGTGGGGAAGTGGACTTCCTTGTGGATGCCCAAGGAAAACTCGGACAAAGCCAATCAGGAGATCAGCTGTTTCAAATGTTTCATAGACGCTCGCAACGCATGAGCCTTTTGATGCGGTTAGTGAAAGAGTCAAAAGAAAAAACTGCAAGGGCCAACAATGTTACGAGCGCATCGCCAGCCGATTTCTCTCTGTGCCTCTGTGGTTACCTTTCGGCCCTACGGAACCACCTTAAAGACCGTTCCGCATCCCGCGCTGCCGTAGTCCGTACACTGCATGTTACCGCCGGCAAATGTTGTCCCGAACAGTGCATTATTTTTCCCGATCACGAGCGGCGCAGCACTGTTCCGCCCATCGGCGTCGCCGTTAAATGCATAAAGCGTCGACTGTATCCACGGATCGCCCACATTCACCGGCGGTGTTAGCTGGTACACCACTCCACAGCCGTGCGAGTAACTATCGTCACAGCTGAAGTTTCCGCCCCCGTTAGTAGTTCCATACAACGTTCCGTTTTTGTCGAAGATGACCCCGGCATAGGGGTTTTGTCCATCGCCTGAACCTGTGAATGAATAGATCGTATTAAACGTCCAAGGCAATCCCGGACCCGCAGGACTGAGTTGAAACACGATTCCGCATCCCAGATAGTTAAATATGCAACTGCCGCCACTCCCGCCAGCTAACGTCGTGCCATACAAACTTCCGCCGTAGTACGACAAACCTGCCAGCGGATAATGGCCTCCCACCCCACCGACGAAACTATATAGAACAAGCTCCGACCAGTTCGTACGGCCTCCACTCGGCGGCGTCAGCCGAAATACAATTCCACCCCCAAACTCGCCGCCGTTGAATGCGGTCCCAAAGAGTTGTCCGTTCTTCCCAAGCACTAAAGACGACTGCGGTGCCGCCCCGTCGTTCGTTACCTGACCATTGCAGGAATAGTGAAAGCCGTGAATCACCTGCTCCATCCAGGGATCCCCCTGCGCCACCGGCGGAGACAGTTCGAAGACTGTTCCCTGGTTACAAGGTCCGCCATACGCAGTAGTGCCGTACAGATTGCCCGCGTCATCGATCACCAGCCCCGCATAAGGATTCTGTCCGTCAGATGAACCCTGTTGGAACGAATACAGGATGGTCTCGGTCCAGGGATCGCCTTGAGCCAGCGGAGGAGAAAGCTGATAGACGCTGCCACGGCTATTCACGCCGCCTTGGGCCGTTGTGCCGTATAAATTCCCCGACTTATCCATCACAAGATTGCCCGTCGGATAAGAACCATCGGGCGTTTGCATGAATACGTGTAAAACCGTCTCTGTCCACTTACCGCTGCCTGGAGGTGGCGGGGAGAGTTTGAACACCGTTCCGCATCCGCCAATCGGGCCATTCCGGCAAATATCGGTTTGTCCATTTCCGCCCCAGGTGCTCGTGCCATAAAGGTTCCCGGCACTGTCCACGATCAGGCCGCCTCGCGGCCCTGACCCATCACTGCGTGCATTGAAGCGAGTTAGCACTGACTGCACTTGCGCGACGGAAGGAACGGCCGCTATCAGGGCGACGGTGGCGACGTAGACACACGTAAGCAATGAAACTAGACGCAGTTTGGGGCGCATGGAGTTTACCTCCGGAAGAGACCTTCGCCAGCGGGGGAACTGGGCTGCAACACTCTACACCGGGTTTAGAGCGGTCGCAAGTGAGAGTGGTATAGGTTCGTTGTCATCCCGAGACGCCTTCTTTTGGCGAGCGAGAGATCTGGGCGAGCCGGGTTTGGAGCGGTCGCAAGCGAGAGCGATGCAGGTTCGTTGTCATCCCGAGACGCCTTCTTTTGGCGAGCGAGGGATCTGGGCGAGCCGCGCGATGTTTCGCGTCCGTTGCGAAACAACAACCGCGCGTTTGGCTCGCTTCCTTATCAATTGCACCACTAACCGCAAGGTGCAAAGCTCTACACTTTCCCTGCTGTCGTTACTTCCTTTATTTCAACGCATCCAGCCCCTTGCTCGCCTTCGTGAACTTCGGATCGATCTCCAGCGCCTTTCTCATCGCGGCCTTCGCTTCTTCCACCTGCCCCGCGGCACCGTAAGCGCGTCCCAAGCCAAATTGCGCCGAAGCCGACTTCGGATAATCCGACGCATTGGCTTTCAATAGCTCAATCGCTCCTCGATAGTCGCCCATCTTCACCATCTGGTACCCGATAAACTCCATGCCAGCCCGCGTGTCGAGCCCTGGATTCGCGCGTCGAAAAACGCGATAGCTGTACATCACGCTGACCGGATCGGTGCGCTCTGCGTAAAGGTATTCCAGCCAGTTTTGCAGCGGAGTCTTTTGCCGCACCGGAGGACTGAACTGCTCGGGCGAGGTGATCGTGTTTGCTTCAATCGAGACCCGCTTGAATTCGTTAAATATCCTTCCCGACACGATCTCGGTTTCGCGCACGCTGCGCCACATCATCACGCCGTTCACCGGAGCGTAGTCATAGAAGCGCGATTCCGTGGCGACCGCCTCTCCGAACGCATGTTTCGGCGCCGATTTCCGTTCGGCGATAATCAGGTAGGTTTCGGCATCCACAAAGATCAGTCGCTCGGTGTCGTCCGGCCACACACAATGAATCTGAAAAGACTTGCGGTCGCCGATTTTGGACTCGCCCTTAAGCGTGAGCTTGTAACCTTTCTGCTCCGTGTCGAGGAGCGAATCCTGCAGGAACTCCGAGGCATGACGCGTTGCGGACGCCGCTGCCCCGACCGTCCTTATCGTGACTCCGGGATCGCCGTAATACTCCCACGCGCTTCCGTCGAATCCTTCGCGAATGTCAGGATTCGGATCCGCCGGGTCGCCGATGGCTTCGAAGTACGGCCGCATGAATGCCTGGTAGGCATCCGGAACGAGCGCCTTTCCCGGCTCGATCGGACCGCCCTCGTTGTAAACCCCGCGTATCACAATCGAGCGCAGCGCCTAGATTTTTTCGCGGCCGCCTAAAGCGGCTTCATGCCGCCGCAGGATGTCCTGTAGCGTCGGCAAATTCGTCTGCGCCCATGCCGAGATGCACGCGATAAAGATCACCGAGATTCTGATGAATTTCCGCATGGGAGAGAGACGGGCGAGAGGGCCAGTGGGGAAGCAGGATACAGAAATCGGCGACCCGATATTCAAATCGAAAACGCCGGGTTTCCCTCGAGGACCGCTTGTTCAAGGGATGGCCTCTCGCCTGCGCGCCATAGGTTGGCGGTGTGACGCACGCGATAGACAATTGGTCCGCCGTCGGGTTGCTCATTGCGGACGACGGGCCGCGGCACACATACGAATTCCGTCTCCAGCCGGTTCGCGGCTGCGTGCACGACTGCATAGCCATGGCCGCCCATGTCGACAAACGACAGGTGCGGTGACAAGTCGCGATTGGATAGCTGGCGTGCTTTCTCCACGTCACCGGTCTTCGCATATTCAAGGCAGGAGCGAACACCGTGCCGCACCAGCATGTTGATGGTGGGCTGCGGACTGCTATCGCCAGGGCCTTGCCCGAGGAAGAGCGCCCGCAGCGGCGCGTCTTTGTGCACGGAATGTTCCATCGCCTCCACCGTTCCGGGCGTGGTGATGGATCCACCCACGAATGCCACTCCTACAGGGTCAAAGGGCTTCGGCGGAAGAGACTTCGCGGACAAACCGGCCCAGAAGCTGTGGCGGTCGCCAGCCACCGTGGCGAACCCGGTGATTCCGTGCTGGCGAATGAAATCGTAAATCTCTCCGCGCTCTTGATAAGCACAACTGACGTCCGCGCCGCCAAAGCTGGCATACCCAGCGCCGGGCCAGGGGCTTGCGACCATTCCTGCGGGCAGGTTCTGCGGGTCGGCGCGGGCATCCAGCGTCGCAGTTGTGCTTCCCCAGATTTTCCACGTAGCTTTCGAATTCCGCAGTCGTTCCAGAAACCAGGCTTTTTGCTCGGCTCCAAGCAGCGTCTGCGCAGGGTCCGCCTTGCGGACGTTAGGGACCTGCTTGTCGCCGAAGCGAATGGTGGCGGGCGGCTTGCCCCCGTTGTAGTCGCGGCCGCCATCCATGATTTCAAAGACTTCCTCCGGCAGGAACTCGGAATAGTCCTTATTAGCAAAATCCGCGTCATCGAACTTGGTTCCGGGGTCCTCGGATCGGTAGCTTCGCTCGTCGGTGATCAGAAGTTCGACGTTCCGGCCCCAGCGCAGCGACCGGTATCCCTTCAGACTATTGATCGCCACGAGATTATTGGTTTCCTGCCCAAGTCCATGCTCATCGAAAGCTGTGATCGGGGCGTCCTTAACCTGCGGTGGGTTGAAAACTTCGAGCGAGGGACCACTGCTCTTTACCATTCGCGCCGGCTGATACTCGAAAAGCGCCTGCATGGCTTGGACCTTGCGCGTCTGCGCGGGGCGCGTTTTGCCGTTGAAGACCTGCAGCGCCTGCCATCCCTGCCAGCTGAACTCATGGTTGTCCCACATGGGGACGAAGGGAAAGCGAGCGCGCGCATCCTGCAGATCGGGATCGTGCAGGTAGGCGCGATAGACCGCGCGGTAGTCGTCGAGGTTGGTGGGAATATGGAAATCCCCGATCTTCTCTCCCTGCGCATAGCGCACGATGTCGCGGACTTTGCGATCGTAATAAGTGGCGCGGTCCTCCGGGTACCAGACCAACTCATAAATGAAGTCGCCCAAGTGCAAGACGAATCCGAGCTGGTCCTGCTCGGAGGCGCGCTCGTCCTCGTAGATCATTCTTCGGTACGCGTTCAGCGCCCCGAGATTTGTATTCTGGCAGCTTACGAATGCGAAGCGCACGGGACGCGAATCGTTGTCGGCGGGCGCCGTGATGGTCCGCCCAACGCGGCTGCCAAAGCCCTGGGCATCGGTGAAGCGATACCAATAGACGTGAGCCGGCTGCAAGCCGCCCACCAGCACGCGACAGGTCCAATCGGCGTCCGCTGAGATGGGCACCGTCTGAGTGGCAACCACCCGCTGGAAAGAAGGATCGAGCGCCATCTCGACGGTCAACTCCTGCGCGGGCTGCGGTAGCGGGGCGCGTCTTGTCCATAACAGCACGCTGTGACTGTCTGGATCGCCCGATGCCACGCCCTCGGGAAACACGTCCCGGCGCTCGTGCCATGAAATTTTCGACCGCGCTGCGCGCGGGCCTGCCCAAGCCGCCTCCGCGCCAACGACCGCTGCCATTGCCAGAAACTCGCGCCGCGTGATCTTCGCCATTGGTTGCTAGCTCCTCATCTTCACATTCACAGGCATTGGACGAGTCGGTCCCGTATATACACAGCAGGTCTGCGTGATGGCATGTTGGACGGACATCCGACCGACTTGTGAGCGCTCAGGTCATCCCTGAAGTAGAACCCGATGCCGGGTGCCCCACTCATTCGCATTTCTTTCGAATGATTGGGAAAGCTACGGAGTTTCACAATCCCACTCTTGGAATTCCCAACGGGAGGTGCCCCGCTCCCGCGTGTTCGAGACCCGGGATTGTGGCTCTCGCCTGCGATTTACTCGGGGGCGTGAGGTGGTACCGCTTTGCATTCTGCGCAAAGTGATGACCATTGTCGCGTGACTCGCCGCCCACTTTTCAAAAAGGGAATACACCTCAACTTTATTGACCCTTATCACAGACCTTATGAACAACCCCCGGCCATAGTTATTCTTAGATCAGTGTCTGCTCAAGCCGACACGACAACGGCTCCCCAACGGGAGCCGTAAGTTTTCTTTGACAAGATCCAAGCCAGCATGCGCCCAACTTAGACCAATTGCTTCTCGATCCGGGCCAGACTGGGACGATGTGGCCAGAGGTTGAAGAATTAAGTAGGTTGAAGTGTTAGGCAAAGTTCCGAAGGGACGGACGAAGGTAGCCCAGCGCTTCAGCGCTGGGAACCGTTCACAAGAATGATTCAAGTCCCGTAAGGACGACCGAAAACAACCTAAGTCTCATGTTTTAAAGATTTTGCCTCTAACTCCTTTGCCCGGAAGATTTTGCGGACAATTTCCCGCCAAAATCTAGATTCCATTAGACCGAGGGGGAGGGGGAGGGTACCCAAACCCGCGCCAATGTCGACGCAAAGCCAGGGAACTTCTCAACCGAACGTTCACTTCCGCGACGGGACAGTGGTAATTACCCGACTGGATTCGTCCCCGCTACGATATCCAGAACAGACTCTGACCGCGGTTCACACTGAGAGTTCTCGGGGGCATCCATGGCGAGTGCGGCATTGGCGTATGGAGAACGCCGTTTCGGGGCGGCGTACACACTGCGGATTTTCGCAACCTTAATAGTATTGGGACTGCTGGCAGGATTGTGGGCGGCTTCGGTCGACGATCCGAACGGTCCCTCTTCCGACATCTTGAAGTGGGTAGCGCTTGGATCGGTCGTAGCCCTGGCCGGTTTATGGATCGTACTCGGCAAGTCGGCGCTCATTCTCAGCGACGCTGGCGTACGCTGCGAGTCCCTGTTCGGGCGCCAGGAGATGGCCTGGACCCAGATCACCGAAACCCGCTACCGCGTCGTACCGATTAACGTCTACGCGCATTTCGGATTGATCGGTGCGCTGATTGCTATGTCGAGCAAGTCCAGTAAGTCGGGGCGCGCTCAACTTACACTCACCCTGATCAGTGGCGACGGGAAAAAATTGAAAGTCACATCGAATTACCGGAACGCCGACGAGGCGATTGGACTCATCCTCGAGCGCATCATGCCTCCCAAAGTCCAAGCTGTCAAAACCAGACTGCAACGCGGCGAAACCATACGCTTCGGCGGAGTTGGACTCTCGGCGATAGCCGTGATTTGGAAAGGCAACACGATCCCTGTATCGGAAATCACGAAGGCTGAACTTGCCGGAAGCAATTTGCAGATCAAGCGCCAGGGAAAATGGATGAGCGCAGTCAGCGTCCGATCGGACAAAGTTCCGGACGTGCTGGTTTTCCTGGAAGTTCTGGAATCGCTTGCGCCGCAGGTGAAGGCGAGCGGAGTGGACCCTTTAGCCCGAGTAAGGATCTGAGCCTGGATTACACAAAACAAAAAGCGCGGGCAAGGATGCCCGCGCTAATCAGACTTAAATAA
>DATBFG010000038.1:0-8402 GCA_036558645.1 Terriglobales bacterium | reverse complement strand
GAGCGGAACACAATCTTGGGATTGTGCTTCTGCAGCACCTTGGTGATCGCCGCCGTCAACGTCGTCTTGCCGTGATCGATGTGTCCGATCGTCCCAATGTTGCAGTGCGGCTTATTCCGTTCAAATTTCTCTTTCGCCATAATTGCAGCCTCTAGCTCCTAGCTTGAAACCAAATCTTCTTCGCTTCCGCCTTCGAATTTCTCGTAGTAGGCGCCAAGGAATTGCTCTCTTTCAACTAACCGCTCGGAGCGCACCCACCCTTCAAACCGTTCAAACTCTGAATGAAACCGACTCCGAAAAATCTCGAAGTTCCGATGCCAGCTCCAAAAATCCCTAACCCGGTACTGTGCTGCCTCAGGAGATTCGCACCAACATTCAGTGAGCAAATATCCATCAGCCTGATACAACAACTTCGACCAAAATCCACCAATAGCGAACGCAAGCTCAAACTCTGCCCGCCGGCCATCCGCAATCCAGAACCTTCGATCAACCACGAACCGCGGGGAGTACTGTCACTTCGCCGTTCCCTGCACGCGTGCGATGATTTCGTCCGCGACGGAGCGCGGAGCCTCCTCATAGCGCGCGAAGTGCATCGAGTATTCCGCGCGGCCCTGGGTGTTCGAACGCATCTGCGTCGCGTATCCAAACATCTCGGCCAGCGGAACAATCGCTGTGATCACCTGCGATCCAGCGCGATGCTCCATGCCTTCGATTCGTCCGCGGCGCGAGCTCAGGTCGCCCATAATCGTGCCTGCGAAATCTTCAGGCGTCACGACTTCTACCGCCATCACCGGCTCAAGAATTACTGGGCTCGCTTTGCGAGCGGCTTCCTTGAAGGCCATCGAACCGGCGATCTTGAACGCCATTTCGTTCGAGTCGACTTCGTGATAGCTGCCGTCGTAGAGTGTGGCTTTCACATCGACCATCGGGTAGCCAGCGAGCACACCACCCTCCATAGCTTCCTGCATTCCCTGATCGATCGGCTTGATGTATTCCTTGGGGACTACGCCGCCCACAATGTCGTTGATGAACTCGTATCCCTTGCCGGGCTCGTTGGGCTCCAAACGAATCTTTGCATGGCCGTATTGACCGCGGCCGCCGGTCTGGCGAATGTATTTGCCTTCGGCTTCCGATTTCTTGCGGATTGTCTCGCGATACGCCACTTGCGGCTTGCCGACATTGGCTTCGACCTTGTATTCGCGCATCATGCGGTCGACGATAATTTCGAGGTGCAACTCGCCCATGCCGCTGATGATGGTTTGCCCGCTGTCGGGATCGGTATGAACCTTGAACGTGGGGTCTTCCTGAGCCAATCGATTGAGCGCGATGCCCATCTTTTCCTGATCGGCCTTGGTCTTGGGTTCGACTGCAACGGAAATAACCGGGACTGCAAACTCGATCGATTCCAGCGTGATCGGATGTTTCTCGTCGCAAATGGTGTCGCCGGTGCCGACGTTCTTCAGGCCGACAACCGCGCAGATGTCCCCGGCGAGGATTTCGCTGATATCCTCGCGCTTATTGGCGTGCATCTTGAGCAGGCGGCCAATGCGCTCGCTGCGTCCGCGCCCTGCATTCAGCACGGATTCGCCGGACTTCAACTGGCCGGAGTACACGCGAATAAATGTCAGCTGTCCGACAAATGGATCAGCCATGATCTTGAAGGCCAGGGCTGAAAAGGGCTCTTTATCGGACGGCTTTCGAGTGATGGATTCACCGTTGTCGGGATTTTTTCCCGACACTTCCTTGGTATCGAGAGGGGAGGGCAGATAGTCCACCACTGCATCGAGCAGCGGCTGCACGCCTTTGTTCTTGAATGCTGTGCCGACGACTACCGGGAATACTTTCAGGGCTATGGTCGACTTACGCAGCGATGAGCGTAGCTCCTCGGCGGAAATAGTTTCGCCTTCGAGAAACTTGTGCAGCATGTCGTCGTCGTTCTCGGCGATCGTCTCGACCAACTGTGTGCGAAAGGCTTCTGCTTTTTTCTGCAGCTCCGCAGGAATCTCGCCTGCGATGTATTCGGCGCCGATCGTGTCATCCTGCCAGACAATCGATTTCATTTCGATGAGATCAACAACGCCTTTGAATTTGTCTTCTTGTCCGATGGGAATTTGGATCGCGATGGGCTTGGCGTTGAGGCGTTTGCGGATGGTATCGATGGCATGCTCGAAATCCGCGCCCATCTTGTCAATCTTGTTAATGAAACAAATGCGCGGAACGCCGTATTTATCGGCCTGACGCCACACCTTTTCCGACTGCGGCTGAACGCCGTGCACGGCGTCGAATACTGCGACTGCGCCGTCGAGCACGCGCAGCGATCGCTCCACCTCGGCGGTGAAGTCCACGTGGCCCGGTGTGTCGATAATGTTGATACGGATGTCGCGCCAGGTACACGTCGTCGCGGCGGAAGTAATCGTAATGCCGCGCTCCTGCTCCTGCTCCATCCAATCCATGGTTGCAGTGCCTTCATGGACCTCGCCGATGCGGTGCGTGCGTCCGGTATAGAACAGGATGCGCTCCGTCGTAGTGGTCTTGCCGGCATCGATGTGGGCCATGATGCCGATGTTCCTGCAACGCTCTAATGGGACCGTTCTTGCCACGTCTGACTCTTTCTGGTCTCCGAAACCTGTATTTGTGCTACCACCGATAGTGCGCGAAAGCCTTATTGGCTTCGGCCATGCGGTGAACGTCTTCCTTCTTCTTGATTGCCGCACCGCGGTTATTGGCGGCGTCCAGCAATTCGTTGCTCAACTTGTCGACCATCCCTTTTTCGCCACGGCCACGGGAGTAGGTCACCAGCCAGCGGATCGCCAGCGATGTGCGCCGATCGGGATTGACCTCGACCGGCACCTGGTAGTTCGCGCCACCCACTCGGCGGGTCTTCACTTCGAGCAGCGGCTTCGCGTTCTCGACGGCCTTCTTGAAGAGCTTCAGGGCTTCGTCTCCGCCCTTTTGCTGCAAACGATTCAAGGCCTCATAAAAGATGCCTTCCGCCGTGCTCTTCTTTCCCTGCCACATCATGGAGTTGACGAACTTCGTCACCAGGTCTGATCCGTAAACCGGATCCGGCTCCACGCCGCGCTTTCCAATGTGTCCTTTTCTTGGCATATCTGCTGCTTGCTCCTGATAGCTCTTAGCTTCAGATCCTTCGCTTTCGCTCAGGATGACCGCTGCGGTCTCCCGCTGCGCTCACGCCCGCAAAGCGCGGTCATTTCGGCCTTTTCGCTCCGTATTTCGATCGGCTCTGCTTGCGATTCGCGACGCCTACGGCATCCAGCGTTCCCCGCACTACGTGATAGCGCACACCCGGCAGATCCTTCACGCGGCCGCCGCGGATGAGCACGATCGAGTGCTCCTGCAGGTTGTGGCCGACACCAGGGATGTAGGTGGTGACTTCAATTCCGTTCGTAAGGCGCACACGCGCCACCTTGCGCAACGCCGAGTTCGGCTTCTTTGGAGTCTGCGTGTACACGCGGGTACAAACGCCGCGCTTTTGCGGACAAGCTTGCAACGCCGGACTCGCCGTCTTGTATCGCGGCCGCTTACGGCCAGCTTTCACAAGTTGATTAAATGTAGGCACTCTTTGTGCTCCTCAACGCATCCTTCCTGCTCATGCCGCAAGGCATACGAACACACAGGACTGCTTAACAACTTTTCCCCGATTCAGGGCTGGAAGGCGGGATACGCCAACCATGCTTCCCGCCATTGGCAGGAAATTCAGGTTTCCCGTTCTGACTGAAAGTCAACGACGGTGGCACCAGGCCCCAAACGGGAGGTGCTCCGTTTCGTTAGCTTTGCCCTGCATAGCCTTTCAACGGGCGAAAGGTGAGCGCAGAGCGTTTCAGCGAGGACATCCCGGTTCAGCGGTTCCGGAATGTTTGGATCTTTAAAAGCTCAGCCAATCATGGCGTCGGCTACGGCAGATGTAACTGCCTGCGACACCCACACTACAGGCAAGCCAGACTTAACTCGCGGAACCTAATAAATATAGCAACGGGAATTACACATCGTCAACCTACTATCGCTGCATCTCACCCGTAAAGGCAAACGGCGGCTTTTGACGAAGTTCGAGATCGCCGGAAATCAGGCGACCTTGCCGGAAACTGGGTCAGCCTCTACACTGGAAAATTCCCTTATTATGACGTGCTCATCTGTCGGGTGATCGACGGATGGGGAGGATGCATGGTTCGGTTTTTGATCCTTAGGCTGGCCGTACTTTTTATCGTCTTATTCGCATTTCTCGGCGCTCTAACGGGCTGTAGCAGTTCTACTGAAACTACAAATTTCCCTACACCAGCCGACATCACCGTTACCCCGGCATCCAGCATTTCGATTGACATCGGGGCAATTCAGACATTCACGGCAAGCGCCCATGATGCCAGTAATCCGCCGCGAGTACTGGTTGTCCCAATAGCGTTTCAATCGAGTAACACCGCGGTTGTCACGATTGCCAGCAACGGACTGGCTTGTGCGGGAACGTGGGATTCCCTTACCAGTCCGCAGATCTGCACACCGGGCTCGGCAGGCGTGGCACAGATTACCGCCATCAGCCAAGGGGTCACCAGCCCTCCCACGATTGTTTACGTACACCAGCATGTAGACAACGTTACGCTTGAGCCAATCACGCAACCCGCTCCGAGCTGCGTGTCGAAGGGCAACACTCTTGATTACCAAGGGCGTGCCTTCAGTCACGGCACGGACATCACCACAAGCGTGGGACTGTTCACCTGGCAAACTCTCAACGGACTGGTCGCCACGGTTAGTAACAGCGATGTGAGCCTGCCGCAGAATCAGGCTGTGGTGACGGCTGGCACTCCCGGGACAACCCAGATTTTTGCAACCGTCGCCGGAGTGAACAGCGTTCCGATGCAGTTCCTCACGTGTCCCGTCGAGTCCATCAGTCTCGAATTGAAGAACTCGGGCAGTACTTCCTTTACAGTGACGCAAGGCACAACAGAGGAAATAATTCCGACTGTAGTCGACTCTATGGGAGTCACGATTACGTCGGTACCGCTGACGGTGTGTTCATCCCGTCCGACGGCGGCTATCGTGGGAAGTACGAACTGCGCCACCAACGATACTGACCTTCTAAGTGTAACGACTCCCGCGGCCGGCGGAGCTTCGATCACGGCGTCGTGTACGCCCCCCGTCTGCAACATTGGCTTGGATCCATCGAAGGGACCGGTGGCAACCGGAGCCATTTATCCCACGAGTGCGATCAGCGCAGTCGTAACCCCCACCAGTGGATCGACTCCTACTGGAACGGTCTACGTCAGTTCGACGGCATGTCCTATCACGCCAACGTGCTCGGCTACCGGCTTTGTACCGATTACCTTCTCCACATATACCGTGGGGCTACCAGTAGGGTTGCCCGCGAATCCGAATTCAATGCTTTTCGGTCCGCAAGGCACGAACTTCTTTCTGGGAACCGATCTAGGTTTGCAGGGAACGAGAGGGTTGACGAAAGTTGATGTCTCCGGAACAACCCCAACCGTCAGCGTTTTTGGGAACAACACGGGAAAGGTACTCGCGATCTCGCCCACTGGGGCCAAGGTCATCCTGTCGGATACGGTTCAGACTCCAAACCAGGTTTTTATTTTCGATACCAGCATTAATTCGTCGGTATCCTTTCAGATTGATGGAGCTACTGCAGCCGCGTTTTCACCCGACGGCTTAAAGGCTTTCATCATTGCCGGTACCAAGTTGTATGTTTACTCGCTGGTAAGTGCGCTCCAGACGCTGGACTTGGGCTTCACGGGAAACTCAGTTGCATTCCTGAGCGAAGGAGCATTTGCCTACATCGCCGGCCCATCGACAGTCGCTGTGCGCCGCACTTGCGATAATGCGCCCGCCGGTGCGGACGTAACCACAACCGGAACCCCGACTCTCATAGAATCGCTTCCTGACGGCTCGCAAATGGTAGCGCTGAATCCACCAAACATTGATCTGATTGCGGTGGATACCGGCGCTGGCCCAACGGGATGCACGCCTACCGTGGGTAATACGGTGACATCGTTCAATCTGGGACAGGGCAGCTTCACGGCAAAGCAGATGTTCCTATCTCCCGACGGCTCGAAGGCGTACATTATCGCGCCCGGTCTGCCGAGCGTTCCCGTGTTCAACATCAGCAATAAGCTTTCTACATCGATTCCCTTAGCCGGGAACGTAACGGTATTGGCTGGCGCGCTTACCGGGGATGGCAGGCTCTTGTTCGTTACAACCAGTGACGGATCCGTCCATGCGCTAGACACACTGACAAGCAGCGATGTCCAGCAGATTACCTTTCCACCAACTAGCTTCCTGTGTGTAGGGAGTGACGGAACGCCACTGAGCTGCCCTCCTGATTTGATCGTCGTGAAGCCATAAACAATCAGTAATCAGGTCTTCGCAGGATCAAGATCGCGGCTGACGCTGTCGAGCACGCCGTTGATGAACTGCACCGACTCGGGACTGGAGAAGGTGCGGGCAATTTCCAGTGCTTCGTTAATGACAACAGGATGCGGGGTTGCGGGAAAGCCGAGCAGTTCTGCCATTGCTGTACGCAAGACGTTACGATCGACGGCCGCCATGCGCTCCATCCGCCAATGCTCCGCATGCCTCTCGATCAGTTGATCGATTTCTAAGGCTCGATCCATCGCGACACGAAATAAGTCCTCAGCAAATCCCCGCACGTCACCCGTGACTGAATTCCGCTCCCGCCAAAAGGTGCTACGGACCTCGTCAGCCTTCTGACGCCCCATGTCAGACTGGAAGAGCATCTGCAGGACCAGTTCGCGAGATTTTCGGCGGGAACCCATAAAACAGTCGTCAGCAAAACCCAGTCGTTAGCCTTCGGTCGTTAGTCGATAGTCGTTAGCTACGAGAACATCGAGTATCCAATAGTTTACAGGTTGTGACGATGGGCAGGTCTTTTAGCGTTTTCGCTTCAATTTTGAGCCAGATCTTGTTTTGGACTTTCGGTTTTTGCCAACGACCAACGACGAACGACCAACGACGGCTTTCTTAAGATTCACCATCTCGACCGCAGCCAGAGACGCCTCGAAGCCCTTGTTCCCCATCTTCAAACCAGCGCGGTCGATGGCTTGTTCCAAGGTGTCGCAGGTAAGTACGCCGAATGCGTGCGGCACGCCCGTGTCTTGTGCCGACTGTCCGATACCGCGAGTGCACTCGTTTACGATGACGTCGTAGTGGGCGGTGTCTCCCCGCAGGAGACAGCCAAGACAAATAATGGCGTCGTATTTTCCTGTCTCCGCCAGTGTGCGCGAAGCCGACGGAATCTCGAAGGCACCGGGGACGCGGACAATGTCGATGTCCTTAGCACCGCCACATCGTCGCAATCCTTCGATTGCACCAGAGAGTAGCCGTTCCGTGATGAATGAATTGAACCGGGATACCACGACTGCAAACTTCTTCCCTCGCGCATCCAGATTGCCCTCGAGCCCTGCTTCTACTTGCTCAACCTTAGGGCTTACTCGGACGCCGGTAACGCGCACTTCGGTTCCTCCAGGCAGCCGAACAACAAACGATCCGATGGTGTGTTTCGCATCGGGTCCGGACCGACTCTCAGAAACTTCAAGGTTCATGCGCTTGACGATCTCCAGGGCAGAGTCTGGGTCGGAAATCATCAATTCGAGATCGGGCAAAACACTGGGTTCCTTTCGATGGGTGATCTCTAGAACTGAGACACTGGGGGTAAATGACTGGAGCCAAAGATGGGGATATTGTTCGACTTCGCCCTTACCGAATCCCAGCGCTTCCAATAGCGCAGCCAGGCGTTTTGCGTCTTCCTCAGTTCGAGCCTGAATACCGAAGCTGACCCACTTGATCATAAGAGTTTAGGCGAAATGACTCATAGCATGCGTTCGTTCCGATTGCCGACGGCCAGTGGCTAACGGCGAATAGCTAAAGGCAAAGGGCTATTTTCCCTTAAACTGCGCGGCACGTTTTTCCAGAAACGCCGTCGTACCTTCTTTCTTGTCTTCTGTGGCGCAGGCGACGCCGAACAGGACCGCTTCGAGGTACAAGCCCTCTTGCAGTGTCATCTCCATGCCCTTGTTGACCGCTTCCATGGCGTACTGGACGGCTAGGGGCGCATTGGCAATGATCTTCTGCGCGATGGCTTCGGCACGAGGGATGAGTTCACCCGGAGCGGTGACTTCGTTGACCAGACCGATACGATTTGCCTCTTCGGCAGTGATCATCTCTCCAGCGAGCACGAGTTGCATGGCAATCCCTTTGCCTACTAACCGCGGCAAGCGCTGTGTGCCACCGTAGCCAGGAATAATGCCAAGCTTCACTTCCGGTTGGCCCAGCTTGGCGTTGTTACTCGCCAGGCGCATGGTACAGGCCATGGCAATCTCGCATCCGCCGCCGAGAGCGAAGCCATTGATGCAGGCGATCAC
>DATBFG010000037.1:0-29574 GCA_036558645.1 Terriglobales bacterium | reverse complement strand
GAGCGCGACGCGATTCACGACTATCGTGACTACTGCACGTATGTGGATACGCGAAAATACTCCAGATTCGTTCACCTGCTGCTTGATCGCGGCATTTATATGACACCCTCAAACGGGCTGCATTGGATTATCTCCACTGCGCATACAACAGCCGATGTGGAAGCGCTGATTGCGGCAGCCGATCAGGCGTGCGCGGAACTCTCGTGAAAGCAACTGTGTTCCTTGGCGCGGGGCGCATCACCAATGCCCTAGTGACTGGACTTCGGCTTGGCGGCTTCGACATGCCGATCGTTGTTCACGATCACCACTCGAGGAATCTGAAGCCGTTCAAAAAGCCGGGAGTAAAGGTTGAGCCTGTGCTGGATCGAGCGGTACAGCAAGCAGAGGTGCTGGTGATCGCGGTTCGTCCGCAATCGGTGTTCGAGCTTCTGGGCAATATCGGGGAAACTGGAAATGCAATCACGGCGATCAGTCTGGCGGCCGGGATACCACTTTCAAGATTGCGCGGCCGTCTTGGGCCTCGTGTGCGCTGGGCGCGTGCGATGCCGAGTCCGGTGTGTCGGATAGCTCGTGGGTTGACGGCGATCGCGTATGAGAAAGGGTTTCCGAGAGCCGCGCGTCGCCAAGTAACAAGTCTTTTCGGTACCGTCGGACAGGTGATCGAGGTCGCGGAGAGCAAGTTCGATGCATTTACGGTCACCTACTCCTCGAGTCACGGATATCACGCGCTCGCTACATTGGCGGAGGCGGCAGAACGTTGTGGATTGGATCGCAAGACCGCGTTGCTGGCGGCCGCTCATGCGCTGGGTGATGGCGTAAATGCGTGGAGGAGAAGCGGCGTTTCTCTCGAGAAGTTGCTGGAGGAGGCCGCGACTCCGGGAGGCATCGCGTCGACGGTGATGACGAGTATGGACAGAAGCGGATATCGGAAAATCGTTGAGCGAGGTCTGCGAGCTGGGATGCGCAAAGCAAAAACCAATGCGCGGTGATAGATGGTTTCTAGCGCGCGAGGCGGCGGGTGATCCGAAGGAGCCTTACGCCGCGATATAAGGGAAACAGCGGATCGGGCAAATGGATTGATTCCCATTCACCCAAGCTTGGGGTTAGCAGCAATCGTCTTAGAAATCGGATGCGATCTGATGTCCGTTCGCGAAGTCGCAAGCTGAGGTAAAAGTAGGACAGAGATTCGGGATCGACCTCGGTTTCGCCCTGCAACAGGAGAAGGATGCGGTCTGCAATGTCTGATTCCTCTTTCGCCATACTTTGTTTTGCAGGTGCCGTCACGGCAAACACTTTCTCCAACAGATGAAGAGTAATGGAGTGGATGCGCGCCACGCCGAGGCGCTCGGCTTCACTCTCAACGAATGCCCAGTGAATGGACGTGATTGCAGCCAGACGCGCTAGATCGCACAGCCAGGAGAGGCGCACCCACAGATGTTTGGCGGCATGAACGCAAAGCGTGAGCCATAGGTCCTCGAACGACAGCGTCCTGATGGTTGTTTCAGCGACGGTAACGTGGACCGCTCGCGCGAACAGGCCTCTCATCTCGAAATCAACTGCATAGAAGCGAGGAAGGATCTGCCACTGCAGTTCAAGAAGGTTGCGTCCGTGCGAACTGTCAAACGTGTACTCGTATCCGGAACAGAGGTATTCCCGCTCCTGTCTTGGAGTGAGTTGCAGGGTAGTGTGGTATCCCAGATCGGCGACGACAGCTTTCGCGCAGGGAATGTCCTCGGCACGGAGCAGAATGTCCAGATCAGAGAACTGACGGTGAGCGACGTTGCCGTAGAGCATTTCGGCAAGAATTGGGCCCTTATAGGCGAGCCCCTCTATCCCTTTCGCTGCAAGCGAATCCATCACGCGGAGGAGTTCGCGCGTCAGCCAGAGCGAGCGCTGTGCACTTCTTTCGTATTCGTCGCGGAGAGCCCTGAACGGCGCCTCGGGCACGGATTGGAAGTTGGCCAGTTGACTATAGAGCTGGGGAACCACGCCGTGATGTCGAGCGAGTTGGATCAGGTAGTCCCAATTGAGCGTGGAGACAAGATTCTCCGCCATCGGGTTGCCATAGCAGCACGCTGCAAGGAAGTCGAATTCAACGGAACGCGAATTGCGACGAGGAGGCAATGTGGGCTGCATCGGAACCTGCACAGGCATTGTGCTTGCCATTGTTGTTGATGCGCTCCGTGCGTACCTTCGCGATGACTGGTATCCCGAGCCGGAAGCGGTCACTATGATACAAGCTCCTGATGGTGTCGGATCCTGTGTGAATGGATAGCATCGTTCTCGAATCGGTAAGCAAGATTTTTCGTCATCGCCCTGCTTTGTTCAATTGGTTCGCAAAAGAGCGAAGCGGCGAGACGCGAGCCCTTCAGAACGTCAGTCTGAACGTGCCAGAAGGCACGGCTCTTGTCTTGTTAGGACCAAACGGGAGCGGCAAAACAACAACGCTGAAGCTCATTTCGACGATGTTGCTGCCTGATGAGGGCAGAGTGGTGGTATCGGGAGCAGAAACACAAAGAGAGCCTTATGAAGTTCGCAAGGCGGTGGGATTCGCGGTAGCGACAGAACGATCATTCTTTCCGCGACTGTCGGCACGGGAAAATCTCGACTTCTTCGCAGCGCTCGAAAATGTGCCTAGGAAAGATCGGCCTGAACGGGTCGATTACATGCTGGAGCGAACCGGTTTGCGCACCGCGGCAGACGCTCTGGTCATGAAATTCTCTAGTGGCATGTATCAGCGGCTGGCCATCGCGAGAGCCCTGATTAAGGATCCGTCGGTAATTCTGCTGGATGAGCCGACACGCAGCCTTGATCCCGCTTTTACTTCACAGTTCTGGAACCTGGTGAGGGAGCTGAGGGACGGCGGCGCAACCATCGTTCTTGCGACCCACAGCTTCAACGAGGCAGCGGCGATTGGAGATTTGGTTGCAATCCTCGATCGTGGGAAGCTGGCCGGACAGCGAGAGCTTGGGAAAATGAACGTAGATGAACTTCGCTCGTTTTACTTTCATACGACCGAAGCGGACCGCACGATGGACGTTATGGAACGATGCGCGGGATGAAGGGACTGCTGGACAAGCTGAGGGCAATTCTCAGACGCGATCTTCTTATCGCGATGCGTTACCGTTCCGGATTTCTCCTTGGCGGCGGAGCTGCAGCCGCGGAATTGGCCGCGTTCTACTTTCTATCGCGAGCAATTGGACCAGCTTTTCGTCCGCAAGGGCTGGATTATTTTTCGTTTCTCCTCGTCGGCACCGGGTTCTACACGTTCATGCTGATGAGCATCCATGCGTTTTTGAACATCGTGCAGCAGGCGCAGCAGGCCGGAACGCTTGAAGTGCTGATGACGAGTTCCACCCGAGCATCAACTTTGATAATACTCAGCGCGGTATCCGCGTTCGCCGGAAACGCGGTGCAACTTTTGCTCTACATAGGCGGCGGCTTATTTGTTTCCGGAGTCCCGGCCAGAGACCTGAACATCGTGAGCTCTCTGGTCGTCTTTTTACTATCACTGCTAGTGGCCGTGGCGATCGGAATCTTCGCAGCAACGTTGCAGCTTACCATCCAGAAGGGTTCGGCAGTGGTGTGGCTAATGGGGTCCGGGGCATGGTTCATGACGGGAACCCTGTTTCCCGTAACGACACTGCCTCCGTACTTGCGAGACCTATCGCAATGGATTCCGCTCACACATTCGCTGAATGCCATGCGGATGGCCTTATTAGACGGTGTGAGCTTGTGGGAACTTCGAGGCGAAATAGGGATTCTGACGACTTTCGCAGGAGTGCTTCTGCCACTCAGCATTCTGCTTTTTTCGCAAGCACTGAAGCGGGCAAGGCTGGAAGGGACGCTTTCCAGTTATTGAGGTGAGCCTTGGGAGGCATGAACTATCATGCTTCCACCCCTCAACATTCCCTATTGATTGCGATTCGGCTGTTGTACACTTCCCTTTTCATACAGAAAAGCGTGGGGAGAATTGTATCCCGGCGAGAAAACTTTAGGCGCGAGACCACGAGGCTTTTATGAGTCAGAAGAACCAATCTTCTGTGGATGACAAGGGCGCATCGCCGAAGATCTCCGGCAAGAAGGAGTATCGAAAACCCGAGTTTCGTTACGAGCGGGCATTTGAAACGATGGCGCTCTCTTGCGGAAAGATCAATCCCAATTTGCGCCAGTGCATGTTGAACAGGAAAGTTTCCTGACGGAAACTCATGGGCGCTCTCACCCTGGAGGAAAGCAGGTGCGACTTTGCAGCAGAGATGTTGCATCGCCAGGGGAGGCTCCATCTAAGAGCCTTCGGTACCAGCATGCTGCCAAATCTTTGGCCAGGAGACGTAGCCCTGGTGCAATCCTGCACATTTGCTGACGTCGAGCGCGGCGACATTGTGCTCTGCCGCCGCGAAGGCGGATTTCAGTTGCACCGGGTCGTTAGCAAGACCGAATGTCCTGCGCAGTTGATCACGCGTGGTGATGCGATGCCATGTTGCGACACGCCCACGACACCACAAGAAATCCTGGGAAAAACGCAAAAGGTCATCCGCAGGGAAAACACTGTTGTGTCCTGGCGCAAACCGCCGCTCGCAATGCGACTTTTGGGGCGAGTGTTTGCGCACTCGGATCTCTGTTTGCGAATTACGTTGCGGTTGCGAACCGAATGGGAAAGACTTCTTGGGAAAGGTCTCACAAAGAGTTGGCATCAAGGCAAGTACGACGAGCTGCCCTACTCCGGCATCGCCGACGAGACGCGATCGAGCTTGGTTTGCTGTGAAGAGAGCCGTGGATGATTACCGAACACCAGGTCGCGATTGATATTGGTGGCGTGCCGATCCTACTACGGACGGAAAATGCGGAATTTCGCGAGTTGCTGGCGGCTCGTTACACCGGTTTCGTAGGTAGGTCCTGCCATCCGTCCTTTACGTTGGATGTCGAACTGGTCCCCCCCACGCCGGAAATGGCCTCCGACGAAGATGTGCAGGTGGGATTTAGCAATGGACAGTGGCAGCTTCGACGGGGAGATTTCCAAGCCCAATGGGACCCGCTAGCGAAGACAGGATGGGTTCGGCAGACACCAAACCCATATTCGATCGATTCCGTGTTGCGCATTCTGCACTCACTCGTGCTGGCGAAGGAAGGTGGCTTTTTGCTGCACGCCGCGGGTGCGATTCGAAATGGAAGCGCGTTCCTGTTTTCCGGGGTATCTGGCGCCGGCAAGACTACCATCGCATCGTTGGCTCCTTCTGACGTCATGCTGCTTACAGACGAGATCTCCTATATCCGCAAGACAGGCGAAGACTACATGGCCTGCGGCACACCGTTTGCAGGAGAGTTAGCTCGGGTTGGTGAAAATTGTTCGGCACGCATTAAGACCGTTTACCTGTTGGCCCAAGGGCCGCAGAACAAGATTCAGCCGGTGCCCGTCAGCGAAGCGGCACGGTGTCTACTAAGGAACATCCTGTTTTTCGCCGAGGATCGCGATCTGGTTGAGCTAGTATTCCGCTCAGCCTGCGAATTTGTGGAGAAAGTACCCGTGCGGAGGCTAACGTTTATGCCTGATGAGGGGGTATGGGATTTGATTCGATGAGTGAGAAATACATCAGCCGCAGTACTGCCATTGCCGCACGCATGTTGGGTGGCGAGCTCATGGTGATGTCATCCACCGATTCGACGTTTTTCACGCTAAACGAGGTGGCTACAGCTATCTGGCAAGCAGCTGATGGGCGGACGCCGCTGTCAGAAATAGTTTCCCGCGTGGTGTGCGAGGAGTTCGAAGTTGAGCCGAGCGTTGCCCACAGTGATGCCGAGCAATTTGTAGCTGAGCTGTCACAACACGGCATCTTGATGGTTTCTGATCACCCGAATACAGACCCTAGCGTGCAGGAGCCGGCATGAGCCTGATGCAGGAGATGAATCAGCGGGCGCTTGAGCTGGGGGTGCCCCTGTCACTGCATCTCGATGTGACGTATCGCTGCAACGAACGTTGCATTCATTGTTACCTCGACCACGACGACCACGGCGAACTTACCACGGAAGAAATCAAAGGCGTACTGGAGCAAGCTGCCGAAGCGGGAACGTTTTTTTTGACGCTCAGCGGTGGCGAAGTCTTCATGAGGAGGGACTTTTTCGAGATCCTGGGGCATGCCCGCCGATTGATGTTCAATGTGCGAATTAAGACAAACGGTGTGATGATCGGCAAAGAAGAGGCCCGGCGCATGCGCGAATTAGGAGTCGAGCATGTGCAGATCAGCGTTTATTCGCATCGGCCTGAGGTCCACGACCGTATTACGAAGCTACCAGGGTCGCTGAAGCGAACCATCGAGGCAATCCGGTTTATCAAATCACAAGGCCTGAAGGTCACTGTCGCAAATGTCCTGATGCGCGGCAATTCTGAGGACCATGCGGGAGTACAGGCGCTCGCGAAAGAATTGGGCGCAAGCTACACGCTCGATCCGACCATCACTCCGAAGATCGACGGGGATGATTCAATTGTGGCCCTGCGAATCCCAGGCTCGGAGTTGCATTCGGTGTTCCGTACAGAGGCGTTGGTAGGCAATGTGGAGGAGTTCTGCGCGCTACCGCCCCCCGTGGGTGAAGATGTGATGGAAGCATATCCGTGCAGCGCAGGACATACCGCGATCTACGTATCACCTTATGGCGACGTCACGCCCTGTGTGCAGTTTCCCTTGCCGAGCGGGAATGTGCGTCGAGAGAAGCTGATGGATATATGGAGATATTCACCGGAGCTGAATGAGGTGCGCTCGATTCACGCACGCGATTTGCCTGTGTGTTCGACCTGTAGTCACGTTGGTACCTGTACACGCTGTCCAGGCTTGGCGTACATGGAGGGCAGCATGCGGGGTCCTTCTACGGCGGACTGTGAAAAGTCGTTCCAGCGGACAGGAATCGCCTCAGCCAATATGTTACGGAAGGAACGGATTCAATCTACTGGCCCCTTGGTGCAAATACAGGCCTGGCGACCTTCTGAATCGAGCGGCCAAGAAATACCTCGCGTGGCCGCTCAGTTACTTTAGTTCCGCAGAGCTGTCCGTAATCACATTCCAGCAAACACCTTTCAGACTAGAATCCAGAGTTAGATGGGAAACGAAGCCACTTCGTACGAGAGCCCGCGACTGAGCACGCGCATTCGCGCGCAGATTCCAGTGCGTGTCACGACGCTGGAGGGTCCCTCATTCTCGGAATCCTGTCACACGGTAATTGTGAACATTAATGGGTGTGGTGTGCGACTAACCAAGGCTTTGGAGCCCGGATTGCCCGTTAGATTGAATGAAATGCCCAGTGCACAGGCAGTGAACGGACGAGTTGCCAATTGCGTGCCTCTTGGCCCTAGGCATTGGCTGGTTGGCATCGCTCTGGATGAGCCAGGCAACATTTGGGGAATTCATCCAGCCCCCCCGGATTGGGGCAGCGAACCCAAGGTTATGGCGGCGGCCGCAAAGGCTGCGGCCAAAAAAGGGGAATGGCCCTTCTCTCAGTTCTCTTCCAAGGGTGAATTCCACCCAGGACGCAAATAACGTCCCAATCGACTCATAGCTGGACTAAGGGCTATACCGTGGCCGTGGCATGTTTGCCGAATTGCGGCAACATCGGCAACGACTGGACAAGTTTCCGAGTGTATTCGTGAGAGGGACTTCGGAACAGCTCGGCTGTTTCGCGGCACTCTACGATCCGTCCTTGATGCATCACGGCGACCCGGTTACTCATCGAGGCAACGGAAAGAAGGTCGTGGGAGATGAAGAGGACGCCCATTCCAAACTGGCGGCTTAAGCTGGCAAATAACTGCAGAATTTCAGCCTGAGTGATCAGATCGAGGGCGCTGGTGGGCTCATCGGCTATCAGCAGGCGGGGACGGTGCAAGACAGCCATCGCGATCAATACCCGTTGTGCTTGACCGACACTCAGTTGCGAAGGATACCGGCGCAGGAACTCGGGATCGCCGGGCAGGCTGACACTTTGCAGGATTGCAAGCAACGACTGGTTGAATTCGTCACGACTGGTTCGGCGATGAGCTTTCCAGGCCTCCTCTAGCTGCCTCTCGATGCGTAGCGCGGGATTGAGAGAAGAGATGGGACTTTGCAGCACCAATCCGATCTCACGACCGCGCAAGGAACGCATCTCGCGCTCCTTGAGTTGCAAGAGATCGCGACCGTTGAAGAGGATCGAGCCTAGCGCCTTCGCCTTCTTTAGGTAGAGCAGTCTTAGGATTGCCAATGCCAAGGTGCTCTTACCGCAGCCACTCTCTCCAACGAGCGCAAGGATTTCTCCGGTTTCGAGCTGGAGGGTAAGGTCACGCAACACTCCGGGCTTTCCCGGATAATCCACCGAAAGCCGCATTGAGAGCAACGGATCCATCAGTGACTTCGCGCGACCTGCGTGCTGAGCGAGAGCTGATCGATGTTCCAGTAAACCTGCGGGCGAAGCACGACCGGATGCACATTCTGTACGGCACTTGACACGGCGGAAAGCGCGTTCTTGTTCACCAGGTAGATAAAGGGCTCCTGTTCCCAGGCAATCTGTTGAACCTTGTCCAGGTATTCCTTGCGTTTCTTTGGATCGAGACTAGACGCCTGCGCATGCATCAACTTGTCGATTTCCGCTTCCCACGCAGTCGCCGGAGTCTTCTGGCTGGGGTTCCATTGGTGGTTCTCGGCGGAACTCAGCCAAACATTCATTTGCGAATTGGGGTCGAGATCGTTGTTGACCAAGCCGAGCAAGCACGCTTCATAGTCGAACGTGCGCGTCATTCGCTCAATCAGAGATGGGAAGTCTAGAGTCGTGATGTTGAGCTTGATCCCAATCTGCGAAAGATCCTGCTGCATCATCGTCGCCATGCGCTCGCGGTACTTGTTCCCCGAGTTCGTCATAATCGAGAACTCCACTGCGTGCCCTTCACGGTCACGGAGTACTCCGTCCTGCAAACGGAATCCATCCGAGGACAAGCGTTGAAGAGCAGATTTCTGATCGAAAGGATGAGGCTGAAGCTTGGAGTTGAACCAAAACTTGTTTGCCGGAGAGATGGGTCCCATAGCCGGGCGGGCATGGCCACGGAAAACGATGCGAGCCATATCCTCGCGATTGATGGCCTCGGATACTGCGCGGCGAAAGTTGGTCGATGTGAACCAAGCCTTTTTATAGGCAGGGATGGATGCCGTCGGAACCTGATTGAACCACATAAATTCTGCATCGAGGGAAACGCCGGCGTCGTGCGCCATGGCCGGATTCTGAGCGATGACTTTGTCGAAATACTCGGCATCGAGCGAGTTGATGAAATCGATCTCCCCGCGAACCAGTCGCAGCATTTCGATATCTCGATTCTGTTGAATATCGAGGCGAATGGAATCGATGAAGGGCAAAGCATGGCCGTTGGAGTCATGTTTCCAGTAATTGGGATTCCGGCTTAGCATCAGGTACGAACCTGCCTTGTTCTCGGAGACGAAGTAGGGCCCGAGTACGGCCATTTCCTTTTGCGGTGAGGTAGACGACATGATTGCGACTTGGTCAAAGAGCTTGTCGAGGCCGGCGATCGGCGCAGGGAAAGTTATTGATAAGCGGTTCTTGCCGAGTACGCGCGTTACGACCTTGCCCTCAGCTGAGCGGAAGGCGTCGCCGGTTGGAGAATGCAGCGCAGGGTCCATCAACTGTTGCATGGTGTAAGCGACATCCTGCGGGCCGAATGGAGTACCGTCGGAGAATCGGACCTTGTCACGCAAGGTGAATGTGATGGTCTTGCCTTGATCGGAGACCTTCCATGACGTTGCCAGTTCGGGTTCGAGTTCCTGCGTTTGCCGGTTGACATGCATCAGGACGCCACCGGTCAAGTAGCGGATGGTTTCCGAGGCATCGTCCGCCATCAGGACTGGGTTAAAAGTCTTGGGCTCTGAACGAAGACAGAAGCGAAGCGTGGTGCCCGACTGCGCAAAGGCGCTTGCCAGACCACAAAGAAATAGAAACGCGAGTGACAGAATGCGCCTTTTCATACCGGCAACTCCTCTTTGGAAAGAACGAGATGAAAACTACTTACAACAATGACGAAGAGAACCAACGGAACGAACTGCACTGGCTGGGCAGACAGGGCGGAATAGCTCCCCAGTTCGCGTAAGAGGCTTCCCCAGGACGGCATGGGCTCACTGATGCCCAAGCCAAGCATGCCAAGGTTAGCCTCAGTCAGAATGAAGACAGGGATCGAGATCCAGAATTGCGCCAACAAGATCGGTTTCAGATTCGGCAGAACGTGACGCCAGAGTAGCCGGAAGCTGTGGCTCCCGCACGAGCGGGCTGTGAGGATGAAATCGGATTCCGCGATGGTATGGACATCGGCGCAAATGATGCGGGCAGCACCGGCCCATCCTAAGCAACCAAGGAGTGCGAACGTAATGGCGACTGATGTCAGCGGCGACACATTCAGTGGAAGTAATGCCCTGACAGTGAGCAGCAAGAATAGCCATGGAAGAGACAGCAAAAGGTCTGTGGCAGCCATGACGCAACGCTCAATCCAGCCTCCGAAAAATCCCCCGGCGCCACCAACGATGCCCGCCAGCAAACAGGTCAGTAGAGCGGCCACAGGAGCGAGCACGAGGGAGACCCGCGTCCCGTGGAGGACTCGGGAGAACCTGTCGCGTCCGAGGTCGTCGGTACCGAGGGGGTGCTGCATCGAAGGTGAGGCATCCGGCAAGTCGCGATATTGACGCGCATAAGAGGATGGCGCGAGGACGTCAGCCAACAAGCTGGAGAGCGCCACGATTAGTAAAACTGCTATCGCGAGAGCGCGAATGTACTTCATGCGGCCCTCGCTCCGAAGGCTCGACCCGCCCACTCTGACATGGAGTTCGCGAGCAGCGTCACAAGAGTGACGATCATGGTGAGATTAATCAGTAGCGTGATGTCGCGGCCCAAGGCAGCTTTCCAGGCAAGCTGTCCGATACCGGGGAGGTCACACAGAGCCTCCACAGGGATCGCAGCAGTAAAAGCGAGGCTGATCGAAACGCCCGCCAGTGCCAGCAGCTGAGGAGCGGCGGTTGGCAAGATGTGCCAGAGCAGAATGCGACCGGTGGCCAGGCCTTTGGCGCGGGCGGTCAACACGTGCGGTAGCGATGCGCTTCGGGCCAGGAGATTTCGCGAATAGCGAAAGACTTTGGGGAACACAACTAGTCCGAGCAGAAATTGTGCCGGTATGCGCGCGAGCACAAACAGAATCGCAAGCACGGCCGCGGGCAAGCAAAGCAGTAGTGCGGCAAGGAAGCTGGCGAGTGCGTCCACAACCCAGGCGCGAGTCAGAACCGTGGCTATGGCAAAACTGAGACCCAAGCTCCATCCGAGTGTGAGTCCGAGAGCCACGGACTTCAAGGTTTCAGGGAACCGGTCGGCCAAGAGACGTGTAACCGGTTGCTGCAAGGTTCGCGAAACGCCCAAGTCTCCATGGAGCAGACGCGCGAGATAATCGGCATAGAAACGGCCGACTGACACGCTTTCTTGTTGTGCGCGGAGATTTTGAATACTCTGGCTATTCAGGCGAGTATCGAGTTCTTCCTCATCGACTCCGAAGCCGGGTGCAAAGCGCACCAAGGTGGCTCCCAGCAAACCACCGATCAGTACGATGCCAACGACCTTCGCAACGAATTTTGCAAGAACCGACATTGCTTACTCTTCGCGTGCGTTTTACAGCCCCGGGATCAGACCGATGGATTGCTCTGGAGTTTGGCCAAATAACGCTTGTCGTAGAACATCGTTGTGTTGTGAACGAACTCGAGGATGCGGTGCATGCGCTCTCGATCCTCGCGGTTCATCTCGTTGAACTGCACGGCTACGCCAGAACCAGGATCGCTACGCACAACTACGCCTTCAGCTTGGAGCTTGTTGTCATCAATCGAGAAGGTCAACTTCAGCGATGTTCCGGTAGGCAGAATGGCACTGGTCTCCACGTAGCATCCGCCCAAACTGATGTCGCTAAGATTTCCGAGGACAGGAGCGCTATCAGCACCCGGCTGAAATTGGATGGTGACGCGGCACTTCATGCGGGGATAGAGGCGGCGGTTCTTGCGCGACGGCTGCTGCTGTTTCTCGACGTACATGCGGCGGTCAGCCTCAGCGAGCAACTCCTCGGCATCGGTGCCATCTTCCGGATACATGGCTTGACCCAGGCTTAGCGAAAGGAGATCTTCACCGCAGACTTCCTTCCCTGCGAGCCGCGCCAAATCCCTCAGTTGCTCGGACTTCTTGACAGAGGCATCCTGCGGCAAGCCCGGGGCGACCACTACGAACTCATCACCGCCCATGCGGGCGACATAGTCGTATTCGCGGCAGCTATCTTTCAGAGACTGAGCAAAAAGGCGCAGGACGCGGTTGCCCTCGAGGTGACCAAAGCGGTCGTTAATCTGCTTGAAGCCGTCCATGTCGCAGACCATCACCGTGAGGGCAGAATTGTCACGTTTGCAGCGAGCCAGCTCTCGGTCAAGCTGCAAGAACAACGAACGGGCATTGGGCAATCCGGTCAAGTAGTCGGTTGTCGCGGAGCTTTCGGCCTGCTCATACTTGAGAGCATTCTCAATCGCCAAACCCATCTTGGAGCTGATAGCCAGCAGAATGCGCAAATGATCGGAGGTGAAGGCGTCACGCACGCCTTGATAGAGCGTAAGTACACCGATAGGTCCCGTTACACCCTCGAGTGGGACCGCCAGGGCGGAGCGCAGCGTGCTGAACTTGCTGGGATCGTTGAGATATCCCGGTTCGACAGAAGGATTGCCATTGATGATGGGTTTGCGATTTTGTGCCACCCAACCAGAGAGTCCCTGGCCGAGCGGAATCCGCAGGGAGGCGAACAGTCGGAAGTTGTCTCCGCTGACATGCTCGGGGATCAGTTCACCACCACGCTTCACGTAGATCGCAATGGCGTCATACGGGACAAGCCGGCGAAGCTTGACGGAAAAAACAGAGAGGGTTTCACCCAAGCTGAGCGATGCGCCCAGATCCTGGCTGAGCTCGAAGAGTGTTTGAGCCTCCTGACGCGCCGCAGCGATCGAAGATAAGAAAGTGGCTTCGTGCGCAGCAGAGTCTTTGACAGAGGCACTCTCAAAACCGGCGTCGGGTTCCAGACCGCGCTCCACTTTCATCTCAGTCGAGAGTCGCGTACCGCCTTCGAGGCCGAATTGAGACTCCACGAGCTTCTCGAGATGGAGGTAGCGAACCTTCAAAATGTTGATCACACGCGGATCAAAGGATTTTCCGGATTCGGCGATCAGGCGCTCCATCACTTGGTCAAGGGGAAGCGCACGGCGGTATTGGCGATCGGATGCAAGGGCATCGAGATAATCGACTGCAGAAAGAACGCGCGCGCCAATTGGAATCTCTGTGCCTTTCAGACCGAAGGGATATCCCGAGCCGTCCCATCGCTCGTGGTGAGCCCGCACAATGGGGACCACGGGATAGGGGAAGCGAACGCGTTCGAGAATCTCCGCACCCACAAGTGGGTGGATTTTCATTTTCTCGAATTCTTCCGGCGTGAGCCGTCCAGGTTTCGAAATGATGTGCTCAGGAACCGCCAGCTTTCCGATGTCGTGCAGCAGCGCGGCGGCATGAAGAGCTTCCATTTCGGAGGAACTGACGCCGAGTTCCTTGGCGACCTCGATGGCGTATACACGAACGCGCTGCAAGTGATCGTGTGTGGTATGGTCCTTGGCTTCAATCGCGAGAGCGAGCGCCTCAATGGTGCGCAGGTGAAGGTCAGCCATCTCTTCGACGTGTCGCTTCTCATCCTCGAGCTTGCCCAAGTAGAGACGGTAGGAACGATAGATCAGATAGATAGCTGGCAGCACGAGGAGCGAAGCTTCCCAATCGTAGGTACGATTGAACCAGGCCAGACCACCAGCGATACCGGCTCCCACCAGGTAGTAAGGAAACGACCAAAAATAGCATTCCACCCAAATACGTCGCAACGACTTGCCCTCAGTCAGAGCGATGACTGCGGCAATCGAACCTGTGTTTGCGATGAAGTAGGAGGACGCAGCGACAACTAGCAAGAGTGCGTGGCTCTTTACGTGGGCCTGCAGCAGTGTAAGGTGAAAGACACCGTATGCGATGGCAATTGAGATCGCGCTGGCACAGATGTTAAACGTCACCTGAATCGCGCTGGGGCGGTCCCGATAAAAACATTGGACCATGATTGCCGTGCTGCCCAGGGCGAGCGTCTCTGCGAAACTCAGTTCCAGTATCCCAAGCAAAATGAACAGGAAGTTCACCGACATTGTTCCGGTCACGCCGGGCAGGTGAACCTTGAGACGCGAGGCCAAGAGGGCCACGAGCAAATAGCAAATGAATTTCGCGATGTCCCTGCTGTCGGGGTGAATTGCGGCAAACGACAAGACACCAAGGCCCGCCAGGACGACCAAGGCAATTAGCGCCTTGGCACCCGCAGACATGCGTCTCCAGGACTGGGAGTGAGCAGTCATGCCCGGTATCAGTGACTCCTTCGGACAAAGCCCGTCTCTTATGTGATACCAGCTAAGCCACACGTGAACAACAACTTACGGGACATTTCCCCAAACTTTGGTAACGCACCGAGCGCGCCGCAGTACCTGATTGGAGGTAGGACAGGGTGTCCGGGGGGCGGGTAGGTACGGTTAAGTTTTTGGTTTCATTTGGTTTACGCCCTCTCTCGGAGCATTCGAGTCCAGCTGACAGCGGACAAAGTGTCCAACAGGCCACTCCCTCATCTTGATCTAAATTATTGACAGTAAACAACTTTAGTGAATCTTACCGATGGCGAGGCACTTGCACCTACCTGGTTGCGAATCGGAGTCCCCCAGCCGTGAGGGAGAGATGACAGTCGTGAGAGAGCAAACAAGGCAACGAAAGCGGGGCCGTAAGTCTGCTCCGGCAGTTTTCCTAGGCTCATTGATCGCCGTCGCGCTCGCTATGATGCCGGCGTCAGCCCAGGTAAAAGGGCACTCGGTCCAGGGCGAGGAGAGGACGGAAAAGGTCTCCATAGGCAGACTGTCGCCTGAGCTCTCGGCGATGGTTGGTCGTTTCCGCTCTGGGGTAAGTGCAGAGCCACGAGTTCCGGTCATCGTGCAGTTCAAGACCGCACCTACGGCCAGCCGTCTGCAGAGCATGGGGCAAGGAGGCCCGAAGGGTAGGTTCCTGGGAGCGGTTCGCGGTGGGATGTTTCAGATGAAGCTCAGCGAGCTGAGGGCTCTGGCAAACGATCCCAACGTGGCCTACATTTCGCCCGACCGGCCCGTACAGATTTCTTCCGATCACGCCGAGGAGACGGTCGGATCCGATGTCGCGTTGAGATATGGTTTGAACGGAACCGGGGTTACCGTAGCGGTGATCGACAGTGGAATCAGCGATCATCCTGACCTGCACGATTCTGCGACGGGTGCATCGCGCGTGATCTACAGCGAGAGTTTTGTTGGAGGCAATGACACCACCGACGGGTATGGACACGGCACTCACGTAGCCGGCATTCTGGCAGGTAGCGCACAGATGTCAGGTGGGTTAAACAATCCCAAGGCTATTTACGGCGTTGCACCGAACGTGCGCCTGGTAAATCTCAAGGTTCTCGACAACAACGGCGCGGGCAAAGACTCGAATGTGATCAACGCCATTCAGCGCGCAATCGATCTGAAGAGCAAGTACAACATTCGGGTCATCAACTTGTCCCTGGGACGGCGAGTTTATGAAAGCTACAAGCAGGATCCGCTCTGCCAAGCGGTAGAGTCGGCGTGGAAGGCAGGGATCGTGGTTGTGGTCGCAGCCGGAAATTGGGGGCGTGACAATTCCCTGCATACCAAGGGCTACGGCATGATAGCCGCTCCTGGAAATGATCCTTACGTCATCACCGTGGGCGCGATGAACACGATGTCCACTGCTGATCGCTCGGACGATCGAATTGCCAGCTACAGCTCAAAGGGGCCAACCCTCGTCGACCATGTCGTGAAACCTGATCTCGTTGCACCTGGTAACAAGATGGCATCGTTGATGGTTGCGGGAAGCAAGCTGGATGATGAATTTCCGCAAGACGAAGTATTGCCTGTCACCTACGGTGCCAGTTCGGGAAGCTCGCGGAAATACATAAAGCTGAGCGGCACCAGCATGGCAACTCCAGTGGTGAGTGGAGCTGTCGCACTTCTGCTGGACCAGGAACCGAGCCTTACACCGGATACGGTCAAGGCGAGACTGATGAAGTCCGCCTACAAATTATTTCCGCAGTATGACCGTTTCTTTGTGAATGGCATTGCCATGGACTACCAGTACGACATCTTCGCCATCGGGGCAGGCTACTTGGACGTCCCTTCGGCACTTGCCAATCATGACGCTGTGGTTGGAACCGCTATGTCCCCAGTTGCGGCACGGGATGCTAATGGGAACGTGTTTCTCCGGGCTGACAACTCAGCGGTTTGGGCCAGTTCTGTAATCTGGGGCAGTTCGGTCGTTTGGGGCAACGCGCTTCTAAGCGGAACCTCAGTGGTTTGGGGGAATTCAGTTGTCTGGGGCAACAGTACCTTGGATGGCTGCAGCGTGATCTGGGGGAGCTCGGTGGTATGGGGTGACCTGGTCGCGGCAACGGACGCGAATGATGCTCAGTCCGTCGATGGAGTCGGCGACGACGACGGAGAAGAATAGTCTCGAAATCGACTCCAAACACAACAACAGCTTTCAAGATTATCTATCGAGGAGAGTGCGATGAGCAAAAGAGCTAAGAGATTGTTTTATGGATTGCTGGTTCCGGGAATCGTCCTTCTACTGGCGATCGCGGGTAACGCATCGGCGGTGTGGGGCAACTAGAGCGATTTTTCAATTCCTAACCTGATTTGGAGGTAAGAGCAATGAAGAAAATGGTAAAACCTGCAAGACTGGTGCTACTCATAACGGTTGTTATCCTCATGATGCAAGTCCTTTCGAGCGCATCAGCGGTGTGGGGTAATTAATCAAGGCATCGCGGAAGCGAAACCTGGCTGCGAACGCAAGTGGTGGCCGAAGCCGGCCGCACGGTGGTTCCCAGCCAACCGGATCGTCGTAACTTTCCAAGAGTCGTTGTTTCAACTCACCTAAAACTGAAGTAATCTTCGTTCCCGTCCAGCAACGTGCTAAACCAGTGCGGGGGAGTGGTTTATCCGCCGATGTCGGAAGGCGGGCGATTTCCTGCTCTGCTTATGAAGCCGGCTGTTGAGATGCAACTGGTGGACGGTAGCAAGGCCGTGGTGCGCAGCGAAGTGATGCGCAAGCTTATGGCCATGGTGGAACGCGTCGCACGCCACGATGCGGCTGTCCTCATCGTGGGCGAAACTGGAGCCGGCAAGGAAGTTATTGCTAAATCCATCCACCAGCATTCCCTTCGCTGTGGCAAAGCTTACGTGGACGTCAACTGTGCAGCCCTGCCGGAGCACCTTGTGGAGAGCGAGTTGTTCGGCTATGAGAAAGGGGCATTCAGCGGGGCCGACGCTACGAAGCCGGGTCTCTTCGAACTTGCAGATCAGGGAACCCTGATGCTGGACGAGATCGGAGAGCTGGACGGCAAGATTCAGGCCAAGCTTCTACGTGTGCTTGATGGAGTGCCGTATTACCGGCTGGGCGGAAGCCGCAAAGTAGCCGTCAATGTCAGGATCATTGCGGCGACCAACCGTAACCTTGAGGAGGAAGTGCGGGCGGGAAAGTTCCGCCGAGATCTTTATCACCGGCTCACCCAGTTTCAGCTTAAAGTGCCGCCCTTGCGAGAACGCCGCGACGACATTGTGGCCCTGGCAGAGCACTTTTTGCGTGAAACCCATCCACAGGCCAAGTTCAGCGATGATGCGATACAGGCATTAGTGCGTTATGGCTGGCCCGGAAACGTCCGTGAGTTGAAGAACGTGATATTCCGGGCCTCTATCCAGATTAAGCCGGGACTGCAACAGTTGCGAGCTTCGGACTTGCCAGCTGGCATTTGTGCAATCCAAGAAGCAGACGCGGGTGCTCCATTTCAGGGCAACTTGAACGAGATGGAAAAGCAGATGATCCTGCAAGCACTCTCCCAGGCCGGTGGAAGCCAAGTGAAAGCCGCGCAGCAGCTGGGGATCTCCAGCCGCACACTTCGCCGCAAACTGCTCAAGTATCGGCGCGAAGATGAAGCTGCGTCGAAGACGGGCGACTCCAGCGCGGCTCAGCAGGAACGCTACTTCCGCGCTATGGTGGAAATTCCGGTTATCCTGCTCGTCGACGGGCAGGAGATTCAGGCGAAGACGGTGAACATCAGTTCTGGAGGTCTCGCCATACAGTCTTCCGTTCCGCTGGCGCACGGTTCCAGTGTTGAATGCTCTTTCACACTGCCAGACCTGCCGAATCCCATTGAGGCAAAGATGAAGCTGGCTTGGAGCGGACCTGAAGGTTTAGCGGGACTCAGCATTGTAGAAATCCACCCTGCCTTGCAGCGCGAACTTCAGCAGTGGCTGCTCAGCAGAGCCACTGCGGAAATGCCTTCTCAGTCGTCTGGTTCGAGCAAATAACTTCGACTAACTCAACCTGGATACTAACGACATAGAGGAGTGTTCAGGGCCTTTGTGATTTAATCGACCTTTCCGGCAACCAGCCGGACCGGTATCACACTTTTGACCTCAGAAAAACGCATTCCTGTAGCTGTCGTAGGTGTGGGCGCCTTCGGACGCAATCACGCGCGAGTGTACCAACAACTGGGAAAAGAGGGCGCGTCAGTAATCCTCAAGGCAGTGGTCGATGCTGACGTTGGCAGAGCCGAGGCAGTGGCACGGGAGTACAGCGCGCAGGCGTTCGCTTCGGTTGAGCAGCTTGTAAAAATCTGTCCGGACATTCGGGCGGCATCGGTGGCGGTGCCGACAGTTCATCACCTTGAGACGGCTCGTACGCTGATGCTGGCGGGAGTCGATGTCTTGATTGAGAAGCCGCTCGCAGCCAGCGTCGCCGAAGCGGACGAGCTTGTCGCCATCGCGCAAGAAAACGGCAGGATCGGGCAAGTTGGGCAACTGGAGCGCTTCAATCCCGCAGTGCGCGCGACCATTCCGCTGATTACGCAACCTATGTTTTTCGAGGTACACCGCCTCAGTGTGTTTACGCCTCGATCGCTCGATGTAGACGTAGTCCTTGATCTCATGATCCATGACCTTGATGTGGTCAGCGCTTTTGTAAATTCGCCGGTCAAGGAGATCCGCGCGGTAGGATTACCGATTCTTTCGCCGAGGGTGGACATCGCGAATGTCCGGATGGAGTTCCAGTCCGGTTGCGTGGCAAATTTCACCGCAAGCAGGGTCTCGACTGAAAGGGTCAGGAAACTGCGGTTTTTTCAGCCTAAGCAATATATTTCAATCGATTACGGACGCCAGGATGTACTTGTATTCAGCGTTGGTGAAAACGGCAAGGAAGGGGGAATGCCATCGGTAAATCCGCAAATCAAGGTTGGGAAGCCTTCGATCGTAGCGGAAGAGCCGCTGCATGCTGAGCTGAAGGCGTTTCTGGAGGCAGTCCAGCAGCGGTCACGACCGCTGGTTTCACTCGAGGACGGGCGCAAGGCCCTGCATTTGGCCCTCGACATCGCCTCGACAATCGAAGCGCACGGAAAGCGGGTCCAACTCGAAAAATTACAGATGCCGTGAACCGAGGTTTCCATAGCACCCCTGTAAAGAATTGTAATAGGCAGGAAATCGAATAAGTCTTACCCTCAGTGTCGCTTGGCGGCATCCAAATTTGTGGTGTTCATACTTTCAGACTTCGCAGCAGGTCTGGAAAGATGCGAGAATAGGAATATTGGCCGCGACTCGCCAGCAAACCCGGGGGACTGCGCAGCGAAGCTCTATGCGGGTCATCGTGGGGTAACTTGTTTTTTTGGTTGAGGTTGTTGCCCGTGTCTGAGCGCTAGGCCAGCAGTCGATGTCGACCACACAAATTCCGCCAACCCAGCCAGCCCCTCTTCCGGCCCACCCGGATGGCGGTGACCTGTATGATCCGCAGCATTGGGAACAGGCATACCGGGAGATGCATGATGTACCTGCACTCCTGATCCAATTACAGGACGACCTTTCCCGGTCCCGCATGAGGGAAGCGTTCTGGCTGTCGGTGATCGTTCACCTGACAATTGTCATTCTGCTTGTGAATTCAGATAGGTTCATGAACCTGATGCCACGGCAAGCTGTCATGGTGGTCTCTCCTTTGGATCAGCGGGAAAAGGAAATGACGTACCTGGAGCTTCCACCGGACGCGCAGAAGATCACAAAGCGGCCGGACGCCAATGTCATTTCGGACAAAGATCGGGTCGCTCAGTCAAAGTCTCCGCAGCTTGACCGCAAGGAACTGAAAAAGATTCTGGATAGCTCGCGGCCGGGAACTCCGGGTCCCAGTGGCCCGCCCGCACAACAGCCCGCCCCGCCCAGCCCGGCGTCTCCGCCACAAAGCGCGCAGGTGCCGCAGCAATCGCAGCCACAGCAACAGGCGCCCGCACCTCCCGCAACGGATCAGAATCAGATGGCGAAGCTGAATGCGCCTCCGATGGGCAGTCCAAAACCCAGCTTCTCAACTCCCAGTATGTCTGCGGGTTCGGCTATTGAAGAAGCTGCCCGGGCAGCGTTAGCCAATCGGGGAGGCGGGTACGGCGGCGAAGGCGGCGATTACGGGCTAGGCCAAGGGCGAGCAGCGTCTAAAGCGGTGGGCGAACTCGACGTGCTGAGCGACACGATGGGTGTCGACTTCGGTCCGTACCTTGCTCGCGTGCTGCACGATGTCCGCGCAAACTGGTACAACCTGATCCCAGAGGTCGCCCGAGCGCCCATCATGAAAAAGGGCAAAGTATCGATCGAATTTGCCATCCTGAAAGATGGAAAAGTGGCAGGGTTGCGATTCGTAAACAGCTCGGGAGATGTCGCATTGGATCGCGCTGCCTACGGCGGAATCACGGCTTCCAACCCGTTCCCTCCGCTTCCCAAGGAATTCGGTGGCCAGTACCTCGCCTTGCGATTTCATTTCCTATACAACCCCGAGAGCGCCGACCTACGGTAGTTTCTATTTTCCCTCGCATTTTCAGAATGACAAGTTGATTACGGGCGGGCGGGACAAAGGGGTCGCTCGACTGCTCTTGACTTCATCTGCACGTTGCTCGGGATGACAGAGGTGTTTAGAACTGGCAGCAAGGTATCGATTTGAGGTGTGACGCCCTACTTCGCGCCGTTGGGATAGACGAGAATCTTGCTGGCTTCCCCGGTTTTGAGCCGCTCCATTGCGCTCGGAAAATCCTTCATGGCGATCCGGTCGGTGATTACGGGGTGCAGGTCCAATTTCCCGGCCTTAAGAAGCGCGGTCATCTGGAACCAAGTCTGGTACATGCGGCGCCCATTGATGCCTTGGATGGTGATGCCCTTGAAAATGATGTCTTCGGAAAAGTTGAGGGAAATCGGCTTGGAAGTGAGGCCCAGGAGGGAGATGCGGCCGCCGCGACGCACAATGTCAAAGGCTGTTCGAATAGCGTCAGGGTGCCCTGCCATCTCGAGCACCACGTCGACGCCGAGTCCTCCAGTCTTCTCCATCACAAGTGATTTCACATCTTCTTTCGAAGGATCAAGGGCGAAATCTGCCTTCATTTCTTTCGCAAGCCGCCGTCGATGCTCGTTGACCTCAATGGCGAACACGGTTGTCGCGCCGACTGCACGCGCAACAGCGATGGCAAAAAGTCCGATGGGTCCACAACCTGTTATGGCTACAGTCTTGGCTGCGATTTCGCCGGCTAGAACTGTGTGAACGGCATTTCCAAGGGGGTCGAGGATCGAGGCATATTCCTGCGGGATGGCGGGATCAAGCTTCCAAATATTGGTTTCCGGAATGACGACGTACTCGGCAAAGGCTCCGTCAGCGTCCACACCGATAATTTTCACACTCTGGCAGATGTGAGCATCGCCCGTGCGGCACTGCAGACACTTGCCGCAGGCTACGTGCATTTCAGCGGAAACGAAATCGCCTTCCTTGACGCTGGTGACTTCGTCGCCGAAAGCGACGACCTCGCCACAGAATTCATGCCCAGGGATGAGCGGAGGATGAATGCGGTTTTGCGCCCAGCGGTCCCACTCATAGATGTGCAGGTCAGTACCACAGATTGAAGCGACCTTAACTTTGACTAGCACATCTGTGCGGCCGAATTTCGGAATCTTGACCTCGCGGACATCCGCGCCCGGTGCTGCTCCCGGCTTGACCACCGCCAGCATGGTATTCGCCATCTAGAAATCCTCTCTGGGTGACCGCGGGGCCGCACGAAGACGGGCCTCGAAACGCCCTGCTGACAAACGTAAGATTTTAGCACTGGACGAGTATTTCGATTGGACAGGCCTGAGAATCACTCATCATCCGGTCAAAACGGCGCCACCATTGACGTTAAAGATCTCACCCGTGATGAAGCCCGCATGTTCGGTGCAGAGGAAGAGGATGGGTGCGGCGATTTCCTCTGGAGTGCCCACACGGCCGAGCGGGATCGACGCGAAAATCGCGTCACGAGTCCTGGGAACGCTTAGTGCAGGTTCCGCCATGTCAGTATGAACCCACCCGGGAGCGACGCAATTTACGTAGATGCGATCACGAGCCAGTTCCGTCGACAAGCCCTTTGTCATGCTGATGAGAGCGCCTTTGCTGGCGGCGTAGTCACAATGAAATGCCTCGCCGCGCTGTCCGGCAGTAGAACTGACCAGCACGATATGCCCGGCCGCGGAGCCTATCGGCTTCTGGCGTTTCATATGCGACACGCTGTGCTTGATGAGGCCGTACACGCTGTTCAAATTAATGTCGATCGTGTTTCGCCATTGTGAGTCGGGCATCTGGTCGATTGGAGCGTCTTCTGACGGCCACACTCCATGATTGGCGACCAGAGCATCTATGCGTCCGAAATGATTGACTGTGCTTGAGACCAAAGTATGCGCGGCGTCTGGGCTCGAGAGATCACTGGAGAACGCTGCACAATTTTGTTTGCCTAGTTCATTCATCAAAGCCGCGGCTCGCGCTTCGGCTTTCTGGTAATTGAACACAACACGCGCTCCCGCAGCTACGAACATGCGCACAGTAGCAGCACCAATTCCTCGGGAGCCGCCAGTGATAAGCGCGACCTTGCCGGCAAGGGAAAGAGTAGCAGCCATAGAAAGTAGTTTCAGAGTTCAGGGCTGAAGTTGCAAGCGGATGAGCTTAGATTCGGGATTCCGTTCCCTGGTTCGAAGTGCGTTCCGATTTCAATTCGTGAATCAGAATACGAACCAGCATCCCGTCATAGCGGGTGCCACTGAGCTTCTCAAGCTCCGTTAAGGCTTGTTCGTTGGTCTTAGCAGGTGAGAACGAGCGCTCGGCGGTCATGTTGGCGTAAGCGTCGGCAATGGCGACAATCCGCGCCCAGAGGGGAATCTGCTCGCCCCGCAAACCTTGGGGATATCCCGATCCGTCGAAAGCCTCATGATGATGCTCGACCGTGCGTCGCAACTGCTCGCTGTTCGGGATGGTGGCGACGATCTCGGCGCCTACTTCCGCATGCCGCTGCATCAGCGCGTATTCATCATCCGTCAAAGGGCCCGCCTTAGTGGCAATACGCTCGGGGACAAAAATCTTGCCTACATCGTGCACGCGGCCGGCATATGCGATTTCGGCAATGTCCTCGTCCTTGAGGCGGAGACCGCGAGCCAGGATTTCGGAGTAGCGGGCCACCATTTCACCGTGTCCCAACCCGTTCAGTTCGCGCGCCTCAGCAGCAGTGCTCAAGGCCTCGATGGATTCGCGCAAGACGTGAACATTGCACTGCTCATCTCCTCCGCAGAGCTTTTTGAGCGTGGTGATGAGGACCTCGAGGTGTTCCGGGCCACTGTGATCGCGCTGCAGGAAGCCTTCGATGAATCCGGAGATCATAGTCCGCTGCACAGCAGCGGTTTCTCCGTCTTCAAACTCTTCGGCGGTGGAAACGCGATCGCCGCCAGCGTGCTTGGATACGTACATGCCGGCATCCGCCACTCGAATCAGGTCTTCCACCTGGAAGCCATGCACGGGGAAGCTGGCGACCCCAAAGCTTCCGGTGATGTGGTGCTCGCCGAGCATGGGATCGGTAGCGATCCACAGGCGTAAGCGTTCGGCGAGGATTTGTGCCTGTTCCACACCAGTTTCCGGCATCAGGATGATGAACTCATCGCCACCGTAACGTGCGACGACGTTTGACTGACGGCACTTTTGTTCCAACAGGCGCCCCACGCGGGCAAGCACCAGATCGCCCTCGAGGTGGCCCATGGAGTCGTTCACTTCCTTAAATTTGTCGAGATCCATTAAGACAACGGAGAACGGCCGCCCGGAGCGCGATGCGCGCTTCCACTCGGAACTGAGCGACTCCCAGAAGAAGCGCCGAGTCTTAATTCCCGTAAGGCCGTCGGTGATCGATTGCTGTTGTAGCTTCTGAAACACAAAGACATTGTGCAATGCGGTCGCCAGTAAGTCGGCCAGAGTGCGCATGATGAGTACGTCCTGCGGCGAGAAAGCATCTTCGCGCTTGCTTTCTACGTTGAGGACACCCAGTACTCTTTCGCTGTATGTAATCGGGATGCAAAGCACAGCGCAGGAATCAGGCAAGATGCCTTGCAGATTTGGCTCGCCAGTAGTCTGAACAAGGGCAGTCTCACAGGTACGCGCCACCCGTCCCACGATTCCGCTTCCTAAGGGGATGCGCCTGCCTAACGCCTGAGCCGTAGTTCCAGCCTCTGCCTTGATTTCGATTTCCTTGGTGACGTAATCCAGGATGCCGATACCGATGTGATCAAATGCGAAATTCTTCTGAATTTCGCTCACGATATCAGCGAGCATCTGCTCCGCGTCTTCACTGGAAATAGCCGTCTTCGAGATATTGTTGAGAAAGGCAAACTGACGGCTTCGCCGTTGTTCCTCGGCGAAGAGGCGGGCATTTTCGACTGCCACGGAAACTTGCCCGGCGGCGGTCTGCATGACTTCGAGATCGCGCGGCTCGAACAAGTACTCACGCTCAAGGCTCATAGCAGCCATCACTCCGGCAGTCTTGCCACCCAGCAGAATGGGTGCACCGCAGTAGCATTTGGCGGGGACTTGCGGAAGCCATGTAACACCCAGACGTTCGCGTGTCCTCTCCAGATCAGAACGAATAAGCAGCGGTTGACCGGTACGGATAATGTACTCAGTCAGACCATTCGTCGCCTTGCGCGAACGTTTGGGCCGAACTTCGCCGCGCTCGACCTCAAGTTCGAATCGAATGTCGTCACCTTCCTGAAATGCCACATAAAAGTTCGAGGTATCGAATATCTGGCCCAGCTCCTTCTGAATCGCGCGAAGGACCTCATCCTGATCGAGACGCGAGCTGATCGCCTGGCCAATCTGAGTGAGCAGTTCGTACTCCTTGGTGCGGCGCTGGGCATCGTGCATGATCACGTAGTTTTCCAGCGTAAGGCCGATCTGCAACGCCAGACCGATCAGAAGGCGAAGATTCGAAGAGCCAAACAACCGGCGTTCTGCGTGAGGAAAGAGAATCACTCCAAAATTGCGTTCCCGTGTCTGGAGACTCACGGCTGTGACATTCGGCACATGTTCTTCGCTGAAAACCTGGCGGAACTGGTCGAAGCGCCCACCGGGAAAGGCAGGAAGGGGTTCCGACATTTCAGGAATGTTACGGAAGGTGACGAATCCTCCACGGCGATATGCAAGCTCAGAGATGTATTCACCAGCTCCAGTGGAGTGCAACTTTCCCACGATCTCGTCGGAGAAGCCGCGCTGAACGGAAGGCAGAACCGCGCGCCAACGCTCCGAAATGCAGATTAGAGCCCGCCCGGTCGGCAAGGGCGCGACCAGACGGTCGAGGATATTCTGCATGGTTGGAACAAGTTCTTCGGCGGCGAGCAGCCGCATAGGATCGACACCAAGGGTGGAAAATGCAAGAGCATTTTCCTGAACCGCATTGCGCTCGTTCTCAAAAAGCACCATGACCATCGCGATGCCGAGCAACATCTGCGGCAGCGGTCCCAGAAGATGGCCCGCGGTTCCAAACATCTCCTGAAAAGGATTGCGGAACTGGGGTACCCACATCAATACGGCCCAGAACGCCAAGGCAATGGCCAGCAGCTTGAATGCTAAAGAATTCTTGCGATGTGCGTAGCTATAGAAATACAGTGAGCAGTACAACAGCACAGCAGCAAGGCCAATCTCAAGCCAAGGGCGAGTCGGTGGCTGGACGATGGGACTGAACACACCATTGACATACTGCCCGCGCAAGTTCAGGAATGCGAGGAAGCATCCCACAGTGATCAGGACAAAGTCGTACCAATACCAGCGGAAAGGCTTGCGCATCACCCGCGTCGAGATCAGGATGCACAGCGTCATGATGACGAGGAGCATCGATCCCAAGAATGCAATCAGTGGAGACGCTCCGCGGAAATTAATCCATGCATCAAGGGCGTAGTGGAGTGTGTACGCCGCCCAACCAAGCTGCCATGCGCGGAAGTATGACTGCCGGCTCTGCTCGTAGAGGTAGGTGAAGACAAGGAAGATGAGCAGGGCAACAACGCCCGGCACCACTACCACGCTAAGTGCCATGCTCTGCATTCGCTAGAAACAGTTCTCCCACGTCCTCTGGCAGCAAGAAAGCAGGTGATTCATGCTTGCATACCCATGGAAGCAAGACAATAGTTATTAGTAGTGACTAAAGTTCAATGATGCCAAGGCTTTGCAAGTTCCATAGCGGCGGCAAGATCTTGAGTTCTGAAAGTGCGGGCGGCGTAGAAGTCATTTTTAATCAGTGTTCTACAAGGCGCACGCCTAGCGGGTGATCAAGTAAGGATCACTCAAGAGATTGAGCGCTTCGAATAGAGGCAAAAAGAGCCGCATGGGCGGCTCTTTTGTTTCAGTTCCGATTGTTCAGACTTAACCTTAGCTCGCCCGACGCTGTCTCTCGATCTCAGCTTCGGTTTCAACAGCGTCGGCATTGGCACGGTTCCACTCGTCCACCTGCCGTTGCGCCTCGTCGCGAGCAATTCCGTATCGTTCCTGAATCCTGCCCACGAGCTGATCCTTTTGACCTTCGATCACGGTAAGATCGTCATCGGTCAGCTTACCCCAGCGGGTCTTGAGAGAGCCCTTCATCTGCTTCCATTTTCCTTCCATCTTGTCAGTATTCATGACATCTCCTGATAGTCAGTATTCCAGCGAAACACTTTCAGGCTAAGGGGTGCATTGCCTGGAGGAAATACGGCACATACCTGAGATTAGCGACGGAGGACGTGCAATCGTAAGAAGGGAAAAACCTAGTTTTCCAGGTACGCTTCGATCCAATCCTTGATACGGGTACGACGATGATCAGCGAGGTCGAAGCGAATACCAAAGCTGTGGCCCTTCCGCCAGGTCACCGTTCCGCGGACCCAAATTCGGGGCAGGGTCAACAAAGCGAATGAGACTTCGACATTCTGGCCGCTTGAGACATCCGACGTACTCTGCATCGACATCCCACCCGAGCTGATTTCCTTACTGGTGGCATTGAAGCGCTGATTATCAGAGGTCACAACAGAAATTTCTGTAATCACGGGAATGCGCACATAGCGGCGAAATTCGTGCAGAACCAAGGTATGGGTCGCGCGAACCAACTTCAATGCCGATTGCCGTTCGACTGGCTCGTGAAACACGGCATTGACGCCATACTTTGAGTAGCGCATGGCATCCTGCGCGCTGCCTCCCATGCCGTAAATGATCATGCGGCTATTCGATTTCGAAGTACGGGCGGCCTCCATAAGGGCCTCCGCCCCTGGTTTCAGACTCATTACGCAGGCCTCAAACTTTTCCCGCTGCAGATGATCGGCAATGTCGCTATCTATGATTACTGACTCAATTCCAAATTGCCGAAAGCACTCCGACAAGGTGTTTCGTGCAGAGTCGTTCAGATCTACCAGAGCAACCTTGGCGACAGCCTTTTTGGTTGGGACAAACTGATTGGCAGGTCGTGAAGCTTTGTCCATTGCCGGCGTGGTCATGGGGGCCCTTTGAAATTCCATTTTGTCCCCTGACGCGGAACATGGCAAAGGATTAGAAGGCCAATACGCGGGTACAGAAGTACCATTACCTGGAATGTCCTCAGGAGTGAGAAACGAGACCTTGCAAAATAAGGCTTTAGAAGGCCTTGTTCTTAGAATCTTCTAATCCGATTGGAGCCTCACCAAAACTGGAACGTTTATTGTTCCCAACGCCGAAAGAGCAGGGCTCCGTTTGTTCCGCCAAAGCCAAACGAGTTGGACATGGCGTATTCGAGCTCTGCTTTTTTCGCGACGCGGGGTACGTAGTCTAAGTCGAAGTCCGCATCGGGCTGTTCCAGATTGGCGGTTGGAGGAAGAACCTGGTCTCGGAGTGCAAGGACAGTGACTCCGGCTTCAAGTCCGCCGGCACCGCCAAGCAAGTGACCCGTCATCGACTTCGTAGAACTGACGTGCAATTTGTAGGCGTGGTCTCCAAAGGCACGCTTGATGGCGATTGTCTCCAGACGATCACCGATATCCGTTGACGTGCCGTGGGCGTTAATGTAGTCGACCTTCTCTGGCGCGAGCTTCGCATCCTTCAACGTATTCAGCATGACACGGTACGCACCATCGCCATTCTCGGCAGGTTGCGTGATGTGGTAAGCGTCACCGCTCATGCCATATCCCACAATTTCAGCAAGGATCTTGGCGCCACGACGGCGTGCAAATTCCAATTCCTCAAGAATCAAGATGCCTGCGCCTTCCCCGATGACGAATCCATCGCGGCCAACATCCCAGGGCCGACTGGCTTTTTCGGGATCGTCATTGCGGGTTGAAAGAGCACGCATGGCGGCAAACCCACCTACACCCATGGGAGTGATGGCAGCTTCGGTGCCTCCGGCGATCATGACGTCGGCGTCGCAGCGAGAGATGATCTTGTAGGCGTCGCCAACCGCATGTGCGCTTGAGGTGCAGGCTGTGCATGTGGCCTCGTTTGGCCCTTTCGCGTTGTAACGGATGCTCACATGTCCGGCGGCCAAGTTGACAATGGCAGCGGGAATAAAGAAAGGAGATATCTTGCGCGGCCCACCATTCAGGAGATTGTTATGCTCCCGTTCAATGACATCGAATCCACCAATACCCGAGCCTATATGGACTCCGACGCGGGTGGAAATATCGTCACCGACCTGCAGGCCCGAGGTTTTCATGGCTTCATCAGTCGCCGCTAGCGCGAGGTGGATGAAGCGTCCCATTTTCTTGATCTCTTTTTTCTCTACAAACTGGAGGGGATCGAAGTTCTTTACTTCGGCTGCAATCTGGCATGCAAATTGGGAAGCGTCGAATGAAGTGATGCGGGCGACGCCGCTCTTACAAGCCAGAAGATTGCGCCAGACATCTTCGGTGGAATTTCCGACCGCGCAAATCAGGCCAATTCCGGTAACAACAACGCGTCGCTCCAAAACTACTTTCCACCTTTCGCGTGCTTGCCGATGTAGTCTGTGGCGTCCTGAACAGTACGGATCTTCTCGGCATCCTCGTCAGGAATTTCAATTTCGAAGGCCTCTTCAAAAGCCATAACAAGTTCTACCGTGTCGAGCGAGTC
>DATBFG010000036.1:0-28057 GCA_036558645.1 Terriglobales bacterium | reverse complement strand
TCCGGACAAATCCTCCCACAACGTTACACAACATTCATGCGTGACCGAATGTTCCCTTGCGCATGATCAGCGCAAGCTTGGTCTTGGCCGCTGTCGAGATGCACTTCGGCATAGAAGCCGCTGGACAAATAGAACTGAACTCGATCGAACACGACGCCAGATTGAAAGGGTACCTTCTGCTCGCCAGTAAAGCGGCCGCCCTCCGTGAGGTAAGGTAGAACTCGACAAAGTCCTGATGGAAAGAATCAAGGAGCACCACGAAAAGCACGAGGCCGACCCCGGTTGGCTGGATCGCGCCTCTCCGACATTGCAATTCAACCCCAGGTTCCCGGCTATGTTCACGTATGTGAACTTGGTGAGGACACTGATCCTAGAGTCGAAGGCATTTCAGATGACGCCGGGAGACGGGATCGAGTTTGCCAGGCCGTCATAGGCACGGCGTTCTCCAACTTTGCCACGCTCGATAAGAAGTGGAAGCGCCGCATCGAGATGCTGCCTTCGAATAACCTTGCTCGAATTTATTACGGACATTGAACGTCCTCGTTTCTCCGCCATCAACCCCTGCTCACGATGGGCGGAATGGCAGGCTGCGTGTTGTCGCGTGATCGGCTCCGATCCGGAAAGATATAATCCGCCAAATGACGATCCATGCCGGCTGCGACCGCAGTATTCGGAAGAGTCTCGCGAGACTCTCTTGCTCGGCGATTCTTCTGGCTTCAATGGCAGCCGCCGCCTTAGGCCAGGCCGTCAAATCCTCCAGTGATGACTTAGTGCTTGTGGGAGGGACGATCTATGTCAGTCCCACAGAAGAGCCTATCCGGAATGGCGTGGTTCTTATTCAGGGCGGGAAGATCACGGCTGTGGGTAGCCGAGCGCGCGTTCGGATTCCTCGTACCGCTCAGTTACTCGATTGTTCAGGCCGAACGATTACGGCAGGGTTTTGGAACAGCCATGTTCATTTCTTTGAACGAAAGTGGGCGAAGGCGGCCACGATCCCGGTGTGGGAACTGAGCCGACAACTCCAGGACATGCTCACGCGATATGGCTATACCAGCGTGTTCGACACCGGGTCCATGTGGGAGAACACGCGGCGCCTGCGCGACCGCATCGAATCCGGAGAAGTGCCAGGTCCGAGAATTCGCTCGACCGGAGAGCCCCTGGTCGCCCCGCATGCTTTGCCCTCGGAACAAGTTCTGAGCATCATGGGCTTCATGAAGCTCTCGGCTCCCGAGGTCGCGGATTCGGCGCAGGCGTCGAAGGCTTCAAGAGCGCTCCTTGAAAGCGGTGTGGACGGGATCAAGATTCATTTACAGCTCCCACCGCCGCCCAATCCGCCGTTCCCGGAGAGTGCCGTTTCAGCCGCTGTTAGCGAGGCGCATCGTTTGGGAAAGCCAGTCTTTGTTCATCCAAACAATGGCGCGGACGTGCTTTCCGCGCTTCGCGCAGGAGTTGATGTCATCGCTCACACCACTCCTCGCTCAGGCCCCTGGGACGAAACAATTCTTGCAGCGGCGAAAGAACGGCGAGCGGCCCTCACCCCCACGCTTACCCTGTGGAAGTACTACCTGCGCCACGATCGCATCTCGGTGCAGGAGGAGATTGCCAATGCTGCGATCGGCCAACTTCGAGGATGGCTTGCGGCGGGCGGGCGGGTTCTCTTTGGAAATGATCTCGGGGCCGTCGAATATGATCCTATGGAGGAGTATGCCTTGATGAGCAAGGCGGGAATGAGTTTTCCTCAGATTCTCGCTTCACTAACGACTGAACCCGCTGAGCAGTTTGGGGAATCGAAGCAACTGGGGCGAATCGCTGTCGGCCTGCAGGCAGACCTCGTGGTTTTGAACGCCGACCCTTCCAAGAGCCTCCGAGCGCTAACTGCCGTACAATACACGCTCCGTAACGGGAAGATCATTTATGAGGCAAGTGAGTGACGTCGTTCCGATCACGCCCGTTCCGGATAAAGGAGCAACATTCCGTGGCACAAAACAAGAAAAACAACCTTGCCGAGCAGGTCTTGATCGGCCACCAGGTTTCCAATCGTAGAGCGTTTTTTCGAGGATCGTTCGCACTCTCAGCTGCAGGTTCTGCGCTATTAGGAACGCTGTGGCTACCGCAAACGGTTGACGCCGACGACTCGAATCTCAACATCCTCGGACCTAGATCGGGATTCGCGCCACAGTTGGGAGCGTTCGTGTCTGCGCTGACTTGGATGCGCGAGGCCAATGGGGTGATCATGGCGACCGGGGACCTCACGAAAGCTGACTTGGACTATCTCATTGACCCCCAAGCCAATACAATCGGTGCCTTGATGCTCCACCTTGCAGCTACCGAGACGTACTACCAACTCAGTACGTTCGAAGGCAAGAAATGGGGTACGTGGCCTGATTCTGTGAAGCAGCAGTGGGATGCAGCGATGAACCTGGGAGATGCAGGCCGGAGAACGATCAAAGGTCACGACCGCGACTACTACTTGAACATCCTGCAGGAAACGCGGGCAAAGACGCTGGCGGAGTTCCGCAAGCGCGATGACGCCTGGTTCCTGGCGGTCGACAAAGACTGGCCATGGGGGCCGACCAACAACTATTGCAAGTGGTTCCACGTCTGCGAGCACGAGGCTCATCACACGGGGCAGATTGCTTTCATCAGGAAGCGCCTACCCGGCGCAAAGCCCGAAACGGACTAGCCTTTAGCGTCATTCCTAGAAGGCCAGTGTGAAACGTGAGAACAAGGTCAATCAGTGATGTGGTTATCTAACAACAACCTTATGCGCTGCAAGATCCATCCTCTCTGCCGATGCAGACCGCTACATTCTTCCGGCAGCATCCATGACAGTGCTCCGTTGGCAAGTAGATTAGATAACGCAGATGTTCCTGTTCAAGAACTTAGGGAGCATCAGTCAGGTTTCAGAAAGAGCTGATAGGGGAAACGAAATGGATTTCAAAATTTTCAACAAACGGCATGACCTAGGGAAGGCAGCCGCTGACCAAGCCGCTTCTGCCATTCGTGGCGCCATTGAGGAACGGGGGTATGCGCGAATCGTGGCGGCGACGGCTGCATCGCAGAAGGAATTCCTTGAGGCTTTAACCTCTGCTCCGGGAATTGAATGGCCCCGAGTGGAGGTGTTTCACCTTGATGAGTACATCGGTCTTCCCATCACGCATCCCGGCAGCTTTCGCAAAATGCTTTTGGAGCAACTGATCCGCAAAACCGGAATCGCGAAATATCACCTGCTCGATGGTGAGGGTGACGCCGACAACACCATCAGCCTTGCAAGCGTCGCTGTGGCATCTGCGCCGATCGATATCGCGTTCCTTGGCATCGGTGAAAATGGCCATCTCGCATTCAACGACCCGCCAGCGGATTTCGAAACGGAACAACCTTATCTGATCGTAACCCTCGATGAGGCTTGCCGACGCCAGCAAGTGGGAGAAGCTTGGTTCTCCGACATCTCCCAAGTCCCGCAACGAGCCATATCGATGTCGGTACGCCAGATACTCAAAGCCAAGGAAATCGTTGCTGTGGTTCCCGGCTCACAAAAGGCGCAAGCGATTGCTGCTTGCTTCAATGGTGAGATCACTCCGATGGCTCCGGCGTCGATCTTGCGCAATCACCCGAACGCTACCGTATACCTCGACACCAACTCGGCGGCTTTGCTAAGCCCCGCTTCGCATACCTCCATGGCGGTACAGAGGTCGTAATGGGATATCCAGCGCTCGACCTCAACTCAAAGACTGCTGTAGTAATTGGTGGAACCTCCGGGATCGGCCGAACTCTTGCGAAAGGGCTTGCAGAGGCTGGTGCCGATGTGGTCCCGACGGGAAGGCGCCGAGAACTTGCAGAATCTGTGGTTGGCGAAATCAAGAAGATGGGCCGCCGGTCATTGACAGCTACTTGCGACGTCAGCGATAGATCCAGCATTCAAAGTTTGTTGGACGCCGTATTAGCGGAGTTTGGAAAAGTCGATGTCCTCGTGAACTGTGCCGGAATCAATCATCGCGTTCCGACGCTCGAAATGAGCGAGACCGATTGGAATAGGATTCTCGAAACCAATCTTAATGGTACGCTGCGCGCCTGTCAGATATTTGGCCGCAAGATGGTCGAGCGTGGATACGGACGTATTATCAATACCGCCTCACTGAGCTCATTCGTCGCTCTGTTCGAAGTCGCAGCTTACACGGCGAGCAAGGCTGCGGTCGCGGCTCTGACAAAATCACTTGCGATTGAATGGGCCGCACATGGGGTCTGCGTGAACGCGTTAGTCCCAGGCCTTTTTCGCACGGACTTGACCGAACCCTTGTTGAACGGCACCGCACGTGGCAAGGAATTTCTAGTGCGGACGCCAATGCGAAGATTCGGAGAAACCGAGGAACTGGTGGGTGCCACCGTGTTCCTTGCCTCTGACGCTGCGAGTTTCGTCACGGGACATTTACTCGTCGTGGATGGCGGAATCCTGGCCAGTGGGGTCAACCAATAGCTCGGTCGCTTATACAGGCTTCCAGATCAGAATGACCAAAAAACAAAATCTGATGACAACTCCTGAATGGATCGAGGCTGGGTCGGCAACTCTTGGAATTGGCGGCGAGTCGTTCCTGAGGCGATAGCGCAATACGATCCATCGCCTCGCCAATTTTGTGTCTCACGTCAGAGATCGAAGCTAGGTCCACAAGGGGTGCATGAGCACTGCTTCGCTAGGGAGAGACGCTTCGCAAAAGACTCGCACGATTCCATCCTTGCGCTGGTGGATTGCCGGAATTCTCTTTGCATCGACCGTCATCAATTACATCGACCGGCAAACGCTCGCCGTGCTGGCTCCGTATCTCAAACTTCAATATCACTGGACGAACAACGATTATGCAGACATCGTAATCGCCTTTCGAGTAGCTTACTCGCTTGGGCAAACTTTATTCGGCCGGTTTTTAGATCGCGTCGGAACCAGGCGAGGCCTGACCATCGCGGTTGCCTGGTACTCGATAGTCTCAATGATGACGGCTTTGGCGCAGGGCTTTTACAGCTTCGCTGCGTTCCGGTTTCTGTTAGGGGCGGGCGAGTCCGCCAACTGGCCGGCTGCGACAAAGGCGGTCTCGGAGTGGTTTCCGAAAAGAGAGCGCGGCCTGGCCACTGCAATTTTTGATAGTGGATCCTCTTTTGGAGGTGCCATCGCACCATTTCTCGTTCTCTGGATCTACTTCCGGTGGGGCTGGAGACCGGCATTCATGGTTCCGGGAATCCTGGGATTCTTATGGTTGTTGGCGTGGCGCTGGATTTACTACCCGCCCGAAAATCATAAGCATGTAAGCGAGGCGGAGCTTCGCTACATCGAAGCAGACAAGATCGTCGACTTGCAACCTGAGAACACCGCCGCCCCGAAGTGGGCAGAGTTGCTGCGGTTCCCTCAAACATGGGGCGTTATCATATCAAAGCTATTCACGGATCCGGTCTGGTTCTTCGTCACGGATTGGTTTCCCATCTATCTGGTCGCGAAAGGCATTGAGCTGAAGAGTGGCTTGGTCGCAATCTGGATTCCGTTTATTGCCGCTGACATTGGCAACTTCTTTGCTGGGTACGTTTCTGGCTATTTGGTGAAGCGAGGATGGACACTCGGTAATGCTCGAAAAGCACTGATCGTGTTCGGAGGAATCGGTGTGACCATGCTCATCCCCTCCATTTTCACCAGTAACCTGTACCTGATCGCTTTCTTGTTTGGACTGGCTACCTTTTCTTATGCTGCGTTTTCTACCATGGCGAACGTCCTTCCTTCGGATCTATTCAGGAGCCATTCCGTAGGTTCTGTGAGCGGGATGAGCGGTACCAGCGCGGGGATCGGGACCATCATTGCGTTTAAGTTGATTGGATATTTTTCGGACGCACGGCAATCGAACATCGGACATTCTTTCGACCCCATTGTGATTGTGGCGGGAGTGGTTCCGTTCGTTGGGATGATCCTGGTGATGGTGCTGGTGCGCAACACGAAAGCAACCGACCAAGGCTGGGTAAGGCGGATATAGGTGGTCCGTCAATAGCCTCGAGACGGGCGGTACTTTTCGTGTGAGTTTTAGAATTTAAATACGAGACTAGCCGCGTTGAACCAAGAATCTGAAGATTGTGAACTGGAGAGAAATTTAGGTGCAGCAGACTTGGAGATGGTTCGGTCCACATGACCCGGTTACCCTTAAGGACGCCCGGCAAGCCGGCGCTACCGGTATCGTCACAGCTTTGCACCACCGTTCCCCCGGCGAGGTGTGGTCCGAAGAGGAGATTGAAAAGCGGAAAGCCGAGATACAAGCCGAGGGCATGACCTGGTCCGTCGTCGAGAGTCTCGAGGTCAGCGATGATATCAAGAGGCGAGCCGGTTCATTCCGGCAACACATCGACGCGTATCGGGAAAATATCCGGAACCTGGCCAGTTGTGGAATTCATACGATTTGCTACAACTTTATGCCCGTGTTGGATTGGACTCGTACCGACCTGGCATGGAGATTGCCAGATGGTGCCCTTGCTCTACGATTTGACGTAACGGCGTTCGCAGCATTCGATTTGTATCTCCTGAAACGTCCTGGTGCTGACAACGAATGGAGCGAGGAACGAAAGAAGCTGGCGTACAACGCTTTCCGATCAATGAGCGAAACAGAACAGGACGGCCTCGCACGAGTGGTGCTCGCTGGGCTTCCGGGCACGGAAATGGTTTACTCACTCGACTATGTGCGGCAAGCCATCGCAAGCTACGCAGATATCGACGCTGACGGTTTACGAAGCAACCTGAGCGAGTTCCTTCGGGCCACTTGTCCACAGGCTGAAGAAGTCGGTGTGCGCCTCTGCATCCATCCGGACGATCCACCACGTCCCCTGCTCGGATTGCCGCGAATCGTCAGCACAGCTGACGATTTAGAGTTTGTTCTAGATCGAACTCCGGAAGTTGCGAACGGCATTACTTTCTGCACTGGCTCTCTCGGAGTTCGGGCAGATAACGACCTGCTGGCAATGGTGCGCAGGTTTGCAAAACGGATCTACTTCGCTCATCTCCGCTCTACGAAGCGCGAGGAAGATGTGGAAAGCTTCCACGAGGTTGCCCATTTGGATGGTGATGTCGACGTGGTTGGAATCGTGCGGGAACTTATCACGGAGGAGCGCTGTCGCCGGGCGTCCGGCGATTTAATCGAGATCCCATTCCGCGCGGACCACGGTCATAAAATCCTCACCGATGTCGAACGCCAGTCTGCGCCCGGTTATCCGGCGGTCGGCCGTCTTAGGGGGTTAGCCGAGCTTCGCGGGGTGATGCGGGCCGTTTGTGCTCTGGTATGAAGGCACAAATTCAGCGATAAGCGATTACGAGGCGATCGAGCCCAATTTCTGGAGGTGCGAGTTCAACCCGCGAAAAACCAGCATCTTTCGAAATGCCCTCGAGTTCTCCGAAGGTATACGCGTCACCCTTTGGAGTTGTGGCAAGCATCATCATGCTGAATGCTGCCGCCGTGGGAGGCGTTATGCGGTCCGGGTTTGGAACTAGTTCAGCGATAGCAGCACGACCACCTACCTTTAAACCAGTGTGGACCTTGCGCATGAATGCGGTGCAGGTCGGCGGATCGAAGTGGTGAAGGAAATTGGTGATCAATACCAGGTCGTAACCACCGCCAAAATCAGTTTCGAATGCACTTCCAGGCATGGGATGGTAGCGATCAGCAATTCCCATCTTCTGGGCATTGTCGCTCGCCACTTGCAACACATTTTTCCAGTCGACGGCGTAGATATGTGCGTTTGGGTTTTGCTTGGCTACTGAAATGCCGAAAATGCCGTGACCGGCCGCAATGTCAAGGACCTTCGTCGCCTCGCCACCCTTACAAAGTTCAGCAGCCATGATCTCGGCGGGCATCTGCATCAGAGGCATCATCGCTTTTGCAAACTTCACCCAATCGGGATTTTCGCGTTCCAAGGTTCCTTCGCCAAGAGCAGTGCCTCCCCGACTCACGGCCTCCGTGAGTCGCGCATTACCCTCGCGTATCCGCGGAGTCAGCAAGAACTCGATGGCCCCGCCGAGATAGGCCGGGGAGTGGCGATCCAGGAACAGCGCCGAGTCGGGAGCAAGAGTGTATCGATTTGCTTCTTTATTCAAGAATCCATGAATCGCTAGGAAATCACACAGAATGCGGACGCCGCGTTCAGCGGCCTGGCATCGCTTCGCAATCGTCGCAGCTGTAACGTTACCTTCCGCGATGGCAGTGAAAATCTCAAGCTCGACGGCGGCTTTCATTGCTTCGGTCTGCTGATATGCGTTAATGGCATTAAAGAATCTCTCCGGCGTCGGTGGCTTGTGCTCGGATGTGCTGACCATTGACTTCCTCCCAGCCACTAAATCTCAGCAGTTTAAGCCAATCCTGGAGGTTTGACATCCTGAGCAAAAATTAGGCCGGCCTTGGGGCCGGCCTGTTGTTTGCAGCTCAGCTTCGTTTAGAAGTCGAAGCGTAAAGCGAGTTGCGTCGCGCGGTGGCCACCATCGGCCCCGCCCGTGCTCCAGGTCGTGCGGGATGCACTGAAATCGGCCGCGCGGATATTCGCGCTACCCGATGCTCCCGCTGTCGGATTCAGGAAGTTGGGGTGATTGAACAGGTTGAAGAAGTTCGCCTGGAACGTCAAACCTGCCCTCTCCGTGATCTTGAACCGCTTGGTCACGTTGAAGTCCACCAACTTGCCGTCGGGTCCGACGACGCTGTTGCGGCCAATGGGCGCATTGCACCACAGGCCCTGGTTGACAGACGCTGGGCAAACATAAGGTACCCACTTGGTGGGATCAAGCGTTCCCAAGGGGGCTTCCGCACCTACCCGAGTGCCGTCGATGCTGGTAGTCGGCACGACGCGGTCGGACCGGACTCCATCCTTATTCGCATCGTAGTTGCCAGCGTTGCTGAACGGTGTCCATGGGTGGCCGCTCTGCAGGCTGACAATGGCATTGGTGCCCCATCCGCCCAGCCAGCGGTTCGTTTTCATGAACGGCAGGTCATAGCTCACTGTGATTACACCGCGCTGACGAGTATCGAAATCAGACGGACCGTAATCATAAGAGTGGTTCATGTTGTCCGTGGGACGTCCCTGTCCTGATGCCGTCGCTCCGTTGAAGAATAGATCGCTGACATTGTCCAGAGACTTGGAGTAGGTGTAGTTGCCGCTGAGACTCAGTCCGTAGGCGTAGTTCTTCCGGACGCTCAACTGCAACGCGTGGTAGTTGGAGGCGTAGCCATTGCTACGGAAGTTATCCGCGCCAATGATGGGATTGATGCGATTGGTCGGCAGGCCGCTCGTTCCGAATCCGGCGTTGAAGCAAGGTCCGGAGGTATAAGGTGGAGCAGCACATGCCGTGCGTCCATCGAACGTGTTGATGTCGCTCAACCCTGTCAGCTTACGACCGAGAGTTCCGACGTACTCCGGTTCGAACACCCAACCCTTGGCAAATTCATACTGGAAGCCAACGTGGAATTGCTCGTAGTACGGAGTGATGATGTTCTGATCCATGTGCTGCGGATTCGCAATTGGCACCGAACCGGGCGCATTGTACAGAGCACGCGTCGTGAACGGATAGCTGAACAGTCCGGGGCTGGAGACTGCGCCCACGGGAACTCCATTCTTGGCCGAACCAACCTGGTTGTCGGAAAAGAACGGCGGATTGAAGCGGATGTTTTCGAAGGTGTTGTTGTAGATGCGGTCGTACATGATACCCGCACCAGCTCGGAGCACAAGTTTCTGATTGCCAAAGATGTCCCAGGCAAAGCCAGCACGTGGGCTGAAGTTGTTGGTGTCTTTGTTCCAGAGTTCGTGGTCGCGAGTCTGAAGAGTAGCGGTTGCTACCGAGGCATAGAACGGATTTCCAGCCGGGAAAAATGGATTTGACGTGGCTGTGGGTGCCGGCGTGACGTTCGAGCCGAAGTAGACGTTAGAGTCGATTCCCGGCTGGAAGTTGTGTGGGACGCCGAAGTATTCCCAACGCAAGCCGACGTTTACGGTCAGACGGTTGGAAACGCGGAAGTCATCTTGCCCGAATCCGGCAAACTCGTTCGCGCGATATCCACGGTATACATCGGGGGCCTGGCTATTGGTTGGGTTTACGGATGCGGAGAGATAGTAGGCTCCGCCATAGTAATGCCCTCCCGTGAGAAGGGTTTCCGCCTCATCGCTGAAGGCGAGGTCGGTCACAACATCCTCAATTCCCCATGGCAGTGCGAATTGGAAGTTGTCGAGGAAGAAGCGCGACCCATTGCGCGTGCGGCGATACTCGCCACCGAACTTAAAGCTGTGCTTGCCCTTGACCACCGACATCGTGTCCAAATACTGGAACTGGTTATCGGTAAAGAACTGCGGAGAACCAATACTCAATCCCAGATCCTCACCCAGGCCATCGAGCGTGTAGTAGCCTGGTGTTCCAAAGGTGCCCTTTGGTGGCGGAAAGTCCAATCTGTGCCGCAGGTAGCTGATCTTGAAGGTATTCAGTACCGTCGGCGTGAAGGTGTGAGTCCAGGTGATGCCAAGGTTCTGACCGCGGCCATCCTGGATGTATTGCGGTCCAACCAGGTTGTTGCCACCGAGGAACTGATCCGTGTAGGTGGCATCCTGGAACAGGTAAACGCCGGAGAGCGTGTCCTTGTCGCTGAAGCGATGATCGATCTTCACACTGAAGCGAGCTTCATCTTGCGAAGTCGGATCGGTCAACGTCAGAGTGTCATACACCGGCACTGGATAAACAAGTGGGTTTCCAGCAGCTGTTAGACCCGGGGCAATCTGGCCTGGCCACAAGCTGCGTGCGTAGCAAGGGCTGTTGACATTCGGGTCGAAGCTTGTCGGACAGGTTCGCGTATCGTTCGCGAGCGGGAAATGCATGGCCGGATTCGATATCAACTGGTTGAAGATCGGACCCGTCGTGCTGGAGAGCGCAAATGCGCCCGGGCAAGGCGATCCCGTGACCTGCATGCAGATACCGTTCGGATCGCTTTCTGCCCAGTTTTGCAGTCCGCCGCTCTGCGCGAAGTTCACAAACTGCTGTGTGGTTGCTGTGATGGTCGTCGGATAAGACTGGCGCACGCGATGCAACTCGCCCGTGCCGTAGAAGAATGTCTTGTCCTTGATGATCGGTCCACCGAACGATCCGCCGAACTGATTACGCACCAGGTGATCCTGGATGCCAGCGTTGTTGGAGAACCAGTCATTCGCAGTAAGAGCCTGGATACGGTTGTATTCGAATGCCGAACCGTGATATTGGTTCGTCCCGCTCTTGAGCACCGTATCAGTAATAAAGCCGCCGCCTTTGCCGTATTCGGCAGAGTAGCTGTTGGTGATGACACGGTACTCCTGGATGGCATCGGGCGAGATCGAGGTCGCGGCGCCACCTTTATCGTAGAAGGAGATCTGGCCGCGTCCTGCCTGGCCCTGTTCATTGTTGTCGGTGCCGTCGACAAGGTAACTGCCGGCTCCACCGCGTGTGCCATTTACTTCCGCGCCCCGGTTGCTGTTCGTGCCATCCTGCGGCACTGCACCCGGAACCAGTTCAATAAAAGAATTTTGATTGCGGATCTGCAACGGCATTTGCTGCCAGATTCTGCGATCTACCAGCTGTGACAGATCGGACTCGGTAGTCTGGACGGTTTCGACGCCGGCTTCGACCGTGACCTGTTCACTGGTCTGACCGATTTCGAGTTTCACGTCCTGGGTTGCGGTTGAGCCAACGCTGATCACGATGTTCGAGACTCTCGCGCTCTTGAAGCCCTTGGGAGCGACATCCAGAGTGTATGAACCCACGACTGGCAGAGCGGAGAAACGGTAGACTCCGGCCTGTGTCGTCGTTGTCGTTCGCTTCTCTCCCGTCTCGTTATTAATCAGCGTGACCTGTGCGTTTGGAATCACAGCGCCTGACGGATCTGCGACAAGACCCGTCAGTTCGCCGGTTCCTGCTTGTGCCCAGACCATGCCAGTGAACAACCCCAGCACGCCCAGTAGAAGCAGGAACCGGGTCAAGGTGCGACGAAATGCATATTCCATTGACTGTCTCCTCATGAAATGCAAATGTCCAGAAGTCAAGAGTGTGAACGCTTCTAGTGGCGCGTCACCGGCACTGCCTTCTAAAATTGCAGCGAAAAAACAACAAACACAGCCTTCACAGAGATTGTTCTGTGGAGGCCACATAGTTGATTTTTCGCAGCGAAACATTGCGATCATGAAAAGTGCAACCTACATTCCAAAAATGAACACCGTACGGCAGCCCATGCGTTAACCCACGATTAACCAAGCGGTTAACGCTCACAAATGGACTGAATTCTTGAGCTTCAACAATTCACTCGTCCGCAATTGACAAGAAATAATTGACGTAAACATTTTGTAAGCTGTTGTGACAATGCGTGAGACCCGCGTCGAATATGAGTTGCCGTATAGGCCATCAGGCAGAGTTACTGTTTTCTGTACGCGGGGAAAATACAAGACAGGTTCACAAGCGAAACAGGTCAGGAGATTGAAGGGATAGTGCTTGGACAGACCATTCTCATCCCATCCACTGCGTCGCTACTTTTGTCCGCCAATCCAGCATGGGGAACGGACTACAGCGATTGACCCAATCTCTTTTCCAGCTGGCTACGATAGGTTCTGCTGATTCGCGATCTCGAACCGTCTTTCAGGATCACTTCAAACTCGCCATGAGAGATTGGCTCCAGGCGCACGATGCTTTCGATATTCACAATAGCCGAACGGTGAACGCGGACAAAGCGAACGGGATCAAGCCTGTCGGCAAGCTCGTTCAGCGCGGCCCTATACAACAATTCCTTTCCTCCAATGTGCAGGTTCGCGTAAACACCAGCAGCCTCGATCCAGTCGATATCAACGACCCGTACAAAGCGGGTTGAACCTCCAGATTTAACCACCAAACGATCCACCGGCAGAATCCCGGTGGGCGTTGCGGAGACAATGCGAAGAATGCGTTGTCCGAACTCGCGCACGCTGCGTTCATCCATCCGAGTGCTGACGCGAGCCATCGTCATCTCAAAGCGCTCGTCGCTGAAGGGCTTCAGGAGATAGTCGAGCGCATTTGTTTCGAAAGCGCGGATCGCGTGCTCATCATAGGCGGTAACAAATACGGTTAGCGGCATACGTTCAGCCCCGACTTCAGCGATGACCTCCAGTCCATTCAGTTCCGGCATCTGCACGTCGAGAAACACCAAATCGGGCCTTCGGTTCTGAATGATGTCCACGGCGGAGAGTCCGTCGGGTGCTTCTATAATTGCCACGATCCGAGAATCGCGGCGCAACAGATCGATGATCCGTTGTCTCGCAGGCGCTTCATCGTCGGCCACAAGGACGCAAAGACCCTCAGTCGCCGGCAGTGGCATGCGCCTCCTTTCCGCTCCATCGTAGAGGCAGCGATATTTCAACCTCGGTTCCACCACCGTCGCGCGGGTTCACCGCAAAGCGAGCTTCTCCATTGGGATAAAGCCCTGCCACACGCTGCCGCGTCACGGAAAGCCCTACGCCGCCCGATTTCTCAAGCGTCCAACCCACCGGAAGCCCCACTCCGTCGTCCAGCACGCGAATCTCAAGCCGATTCCCGACCCGCTGTGCCGATACCATCACGTTTCCGCCCGAAGCTCGCCCTGAAATCCCATGCCGGATTGCATTCTCCACCAATGGCTGAACGAAAAGGCACGGTACGGATGCATATTTGACCTCCGGCGCGATCTGCGTCTCGACTCGCAAGTGATCTCCGAAGCGGATCTTCTGGATCGCCAAATAGTGTTCCAGAAAGGCCATCTCTTCTGCTAACGGGACTTCCTGCCGGTCTTTCGATTCCAGCGACAGGCGGAGCAAGTCGCCCAGATGTTCGATCATTCCTCGCGCAAGCTTCGGGTCGCGTTCCAGCTGAGATGAGATCGTGTTCAGCGCGTTGAAAAGAAAATGCGGATTCAATTGCATTCGAAGCGCGTTTAGACGAGCCTCGGAGAAGTTCTTTTCCAACCGCTCTAGACGCAACTCGTTGGCAAGATAATGATGGTAGTACCGGTATGCCTGCCAGGCTCCTAGAATCAACCAGTAGGTGAGGCAGTTCCAGAGGAACATGCCTTGCAGCGAATCAACAAGAACCTTGCGACCAGTCACGCCGCTCCAGTCCGCGATCCCAAACGCGGCGCGAAGAAACCCCAGAAGATAAACGTAGACAGACGCGACCACCATGCTCGGAGGGATATGCGCTAGGACTCGTCGGCCAAGTTGTTTGCTGGAAACCGGGATCTGCCGGTCCGTCCAAAGAATCAGGGGTGTGAGCAGACCCCAGGACCACCAAACCGTGAGAGGTAAAAGCAGAGCTTGGCGCAAGTGTTTGCCGGCAGAGAGATCCGGCAAGGCAAAAACACAGCCGAGAATCGTCCATCCCAGTGCCGCAAGAACAATGTGGGCCGGACGAGTCTTCATCCATTGTTTGCCAGGCATCGGCTTTGTCACTTTGCTGCCAGATGAATCCCTTCCGCATCAGCCAGGTGCAGCATCAGCCCCCATCCGGAGAAATTGTTTGCGATTGCCACAGCGACCTCATTATCGCCTGCTTCCAGAGGCAACGTGAAGGAACCATTCTGCAGCGAACATCGCGCATCGGGAAATTTTCTTGCTGTTTCCGACTCAAATAGGTTCTTGTCGGCATACACCAGTTTGCCGTTCACGAACACCCACAATTCGCGCGTCCATCCAATATCTACTTTCTTCATCTGCTTCCGGTCTGAAGTTATCGTCGTCTTTAGCCACGCCAGAGCTCGGGTTGCCTGAGGCAAGGGCCGGCCATAAACGCGGCTGAGATTTACCAGGCCACTCCGCTCCGTAGTGATGGTTTTCCATTCCTGTGGAGTGCCGGGCATTTCCTTATACATCGGCTCCTTAGTGTTCGGCAGCGGGGAAAACGTCGAGAGACGCCAATCCCGGACGAGGCCGCGGTCTTCTTCAAGGGGGTCTTTGACCGGCTCCGGAGAAAGACCGTCCACCGCATCGGGAGTTATCACCATGTTTGCGAAAGTGCCTGGCCCCTGCAGTCGCAAGCCGCCTTTCTCGGCATCCCCCTCCAGTCTACCGACTTCCAATGTGGGCGATGTGGCGTCGTTCACGAAGACATTCATCCGTCGGCCCGATACGACCAGCTTGATGTGGTTCCACCCGTTATCGCGGAGTGGTGCGCGCGTTTGATACTGCGGAAAGAGGTCCCACAGCAGAACACCATGAGTCTGCGGCGCATACTGGATGCAAGCCCGGAAAGCCGGGCAGGCCGGATCCGGACGAAGGTATAACAGCTCGAAGGTATTTTCGTCTTGCTGATGAAAGGCAATTCCCGGTGCGCCCCGCCCGATAGTATCAACGTCGAACTCAATCGTTCCATCGCTGAATGCAATGCCTTTTAGCACCGCGTCACCGCTATTCAGGCGCATCAAGCCGTGATAAAAACCAAGCTGCTGAAGGAACTCCGCGTTCTCTTTTGTCTGCCAACGGTCAGCCGTCATGGGAATGGTAATCGGTTCCACCGCCCGGGCAATCGGAAGTGCTGACAGAAAGCATACGCAGAGCGCCATCCTGGGCAGAACATCTTTTCTAACAAGTGTCTTCATGACCCCAGCGTATGGACCACGTAGCTCCCTGGCTAGATAAAGGTGACGAGACGGACAGGGACTGTTACGAGGCGGTCCCGGACTTTGCGGGTTGGTGCTTGGCGACATCCGGAATTGGCTTGCACTGATTCAGGGAAGGTAGGACATGTTTTCCCTTCATTCCGAAGGCGCGCAAATGAGTGTGAACGCCTTCCAGGAGAAGGCGCCCAAAGAAGACCCCGCTCAAGCCACGACTGCGCGCTTGAGTGGGGCATTCCTCTTCGTGATGACTGGACTTTCTAGTTGGAAGTGGTCATGTTTTTTACCACGAGCACCTGTTTTGGTGTTCCCAACACTACACTCGGCTGGAAACCTGCGAAGGTGACGGCTGTCGCCGAGTCGGCCAGTCCGCCACCAAACAGCGCGGCTGGACCGAGCGTTCCGTCGCCATTGCCAAGCAACACAGCCATCGTCTCGGCAAAGCCGTCGGGAGCGGCAACGTCCAGTACTCCGTCTCCGTTGAAATCCGCCAGCACCAGCGCGGGAACGAAGCCAAAGGAGGCACCGCTCTGTTCGTCGAACACTCCTGCAGAGGTGAAGTGTCCATTGCCATCATTCAGAATGACCTCGATGACCCCGCCTTCTTCGACCACGAAGTCGGAAATACCGTCGTTGTTGAGGTCACCGGCGGCAAAGCTAAAGAAGATCGTCGTAAAGACGTTGCGCACCACCACGGGGATGGCGGGCTGGAAAGTCCCGTCGCCATTGCCGAACTGCACCGAAACGCGGTTGTCGTTCAGCGAAGAGATGTAAGCGATGTCGTCCTTGCCGTCACGGTTGAAATCGCCGCTCAGGATTTGGTCGAACACGGTAAAAGTGGGGAAGGTGACCACGTTCTGCGCCGGCCGAAATCCATGATTGCCGTCGCCGAGCATCAAGGTTACGGCAGCCACGCCCGCCGAGGTTCCGAAATCAGCGACCACCACGTCGGGATTGCCGTCGCCGTTGAAATCGCCCCTTGCAATGCCGACGGGGAAATCACCCGCGGCAAAACTGACCGGGCGCTGGAAAGACCCATCTCCGTTACCGAGCAGGAGCGAAATCCCGCCGTGATCGCTCGGGACGGTTCCGAAGTCAGTAACGACGAGATCGAGGTGTCCATCGTGATTGAAGTCGGTTGCGACGAGGCCTTCAGGCTGAGTTCCGGCGGCAAACGCCCTTGCACGGCCAAACCCGCCCTTGCTGTTCCCGAGGAGAACTTCGACAGCGTTGCCGATTCTATTTGATCCCGTATCGACCAGAGCCAGATCGGGCAGCCCATCTCCATTGAAATCAGCCGTGATGGTCTGGTTGGGAAAGTCCGTGCCGATCGGCAGAGCAGGCACGAGGTCCAGGAATTTGCCATTCCCTTTTCCAACCACGACGGAAACCGTGTTGGAATCGAAATTGGCAGTAATGTAGTCGGTCTTGCCGTCGTGATTGAAATCACCTGTGGCAAGCGCACTTACGGTCCGTCCCGAGGGTGCGCTGGTGGGCGGTAAGAAGTTGCCGGTGCCATCGCCAAACAAAATGCTGACCGTGCTCAAGCTGCCGTTGGTCACCAGCAAATCATCTTTTCCATCAGAGTTGAAGTCGGCCACGCGTATCGCATCCGCCCGCGTACCGACGTGGAATATGCGGGGGGATTGGAAGGTGCCATCTCCGTTTCCTCGCAGTTCCGAGATATCGCCTTTCGCGAAGGTGCTTACGAGAATATCGAGCTTCTTGTCCTTATCGAGATCCTGCAGAAGGACCTGCTGCGGGGCTTTTTCGACCGGGATGAAGGTTGTAAAGTTCACCCCACCCTTACCGTCTCCCAGCAGGATGGCCACGGTATTCGCATTTGGGCCCCTGTTTTGTCCGAGCAGAGTGCCCGAATTAGCCACAGCGAGGTCTAGTTTGCCGTCACCGTTGAAATCGCCGGCCGCAAGTCCAGATGGGCCCATGCCGACCGTAATATCCGTCGCGGTGGCAAAAGTACCATCGCCATGTCCGAGGAAGATTGAGACCGTGTTGGAGCCAAGGTTGGTCACTGCGAGGTCCATCTTGTGATCGCCGTTCAGGTCCGTGGCGACAAGGCGTTCCGGCGAGATGCCGGCGGTAAGGACCCGCGGAGTGCCAAGATTGCCAGCTCCGTCACCGAGCAGGATGGAGACGCCGTTCGGGCTGGTCACCGCAACATCATTTTTGCCATCGCTATTGAAATCGGCGACGACCACGTCAAAGGGAAATTGGCAGCTGCAACCAAACAGTGCGAAGGTCTGAAAGCTGCCATCGCGATTGCCGAGCAGCACGCTGACGCCAGTGGAGTTGCCATCATTCAGCACGAGATCGAGAATGCCATCGCCATTCAGGTCAGCCGTGGCCATGCCATGGGGGCCGTCTGCGGCGAGATAGTCGCGATGGGCAAGGAATTTTGGAAGTTTGGTAGAAGCGTCAGGATTGGAAGACGCCAGTGGCTGTGGCCGAAACCTAATGAACGGGTTCAAGGTTTTGGCTGGCGGCGTTTGGGCGTTGGCGGCCAGCATGAGTCCTGTCGCTATTAGTAACAGCGCAACGCTCTTCAGATACCACGAAGCGCGGCAGGTTTGGTGTTCCGTCATGATGATTCCTTATTTGTTGCGAGGATTGTTGTCCCAAGGCTACGACCTTTGCGGACAACTATCGCGAATCTATCAATGCCGGAATTTGGAGTGCTTCATCAACATGTAAACTCTGTGTCAAATTCAGGCGGTAGATGGTCTCAACCAAGGGACAAGCGGCTTAAAGTAGCAGTATCTTCCTTGGCGAGGATGCTCATTGATTAGCGACATGGAACGCATGTCGGTTATTTAAGCCGCCATCAGTCGTTTCATGCCAGCGCAATTCCAGCGTTGGGATTTTCTCAACTAGATTCTTACCTGAAGCAATGCGAGGCTCCGTCGCATTTGCTTAGCCCGTCTTCTTGAAGTATTGAGTCAGCTCTTGGCGCAATTGCAGCCGCGCCAATGAAAGGCGAGTCTGTACGGTCTTCGCGGTCACGTTCAGGATTGCCGATGTTTCAGTGATTGAGTGGCCCTCCATGTCTCGCAGCACGAATACCACCCTCAGGGCTACTCGTAGCTTGCGTAAGCTTCTTTGCAATATCTTTCGGAGCTCTACAGTACCGTAAAGCAACTCCGGGTTGGTCACCCAATCGCTAGTATCAAAATGGGGTCGAGCCCACGATCCCGGCGGGCTTTGGGCGTACCTCGGATAACTAAGTTTGCTCGTGGAGTCTTCGCGGACAGAGCGTTGTTTCCGCAAATTCATGAATGACTCATTCAAGACGATACGAACTAACCATGTTGAGAATCTCATGTCTCCTTGAAAGCGAGCCAAGTTTCGATAAACCTTGAGGAATGTGGCCTCCACAACTTCTTCAGCATCCCTGTCACAATGGGTAACAGTGCACGCGATGCGGAACAGCTTGCGATCGTACCTTGTTATGAGTTCGGCAAAAACTGACGGATCTCCGCACTTGCTTGCAACAACTAACGGCAAGTCTTCGTCGCTCGAGCATTGTGTTGAGGATTTCATCTCGTCAATCCCATTTGGTTTCCCAGACGCCTTACCAGTCTTTTCAAATTCCTAGGGAACAAACTTGTATCCGACCCCGCGTACCGTTCGGAAGTGGACGGGATTCGGCGGGTCCGACTCAAGCTTCTGGCGCAGCTTCAGAACGTGGTTGTCAACGGTTCGCGTGCAAGGATAGTTTTCGTAGCCCCACACCTCGTTCAGAAGCTTGTCGCGCGAGACCACCTGGTTCGGATGCGATACAAAGAAACTTAGGCATTTGAACTCCATTGTCGTTAAGTCCACCGGACACTCAGCGCGCCTTACTTCCATTGAAAGAAGGTCAACCCGGACTTGGCCAAACTGCACAACACTGCTCCCGTGCAGTGAAGTCGAATCAGAGAAACTTCCCCGGACGCTGGCTATGAGTTGTTTCCAGGTCAAAGGCAACACCAGGAATCTTCCTATTCCCATTTCCCCACGCGGATTTTTGCCGATACGATCTTCTCCATCTTCCGGGGAGAGGAGGGCTATCTGGTAGGAGTCCAGATGGAGCGGCGTAATCCCCATGATTGCAGGCGGAAAGTGAACCTCGCGGACAAACTCCGCTTCCTCGAACGCGAGCATGCCCGTCGTGAGGTCGCCGTTTCGCCCGTTGTTTTCAGCGTTGAGCCCGAGTAAGTCCTTCGTCGCCATCGCATCACCTCCAGAAATTGCGCAATTCAATCAGGATCATGTTGCAACTAAATAATCGAATCCGTCACGGGTCCTCAAGCTGCACGAGGCAGGATCAGTTCGAATACGTGCGTATTACCCGCGCTACAAACTGCATAAATGGCTCCGTAGGAATCCAGCGCGATTTTTTGGACCCATGGTTTGACCACAGAGTGCAACCGTGGATTTCGCCAGACAATTCGCAGTGCCATGTTTCCTCTCAACTTCTCCGAAGCCGCGACACTATGCGGGCTGCTACTTTGCAAGGCTCTCTATGCTTACCGTCGATTCAGGCCACCCTACAGCACGACTTGCTACAGCAATACGCTCTCTTTCAGGCAGGAGCTCTTCGAAGGCAAAAATAACAACACCTTGTGCGAACAGATATGGGTCCCACTTGGTAAGCCGAATTTCTCTGGACTTCCAGTACGCTTCATTTGTCCGTGCGCCAACGATTAGTGTCACCCGCGGTCTAAGCGGTCGATTCATTCGAAACTCGCGTTCAATCGCCGAGCACGCCGACAGGTAAACTTTCTGAGCGTCTGCGGCCCAGACCTGTTTGTCGTTTCCGCGGATTGTCAGGTCGTCCTGAGCCAGACAGATGGCTCCCACCGCCAATGTTATTGTTATTAGCTTCAAAGCAGTGATCATGACTCCCGCCTCCTTTTACGTGAGGCGCTACGTTCTCGACCGAAAGATTTCCTTTCCATCTCATTGCCTTCATCTTTTGTGTTCGTTTCTCGGATTTCCGCTTTCGACGCACAAACTACCTGGAAACGTTCGCCGAGGAATTTGAGCAACTCCTCGACCGAATGGAATCGTGTCTCCATCTCGGAGTCGACTTCCTCGATGCAACCTTCGAAGTGTCGCTTGAGGAGGTTTGTTTTAGGCCCCAGTCGAAGTACGAAAGTGTTCCTCATGACGGGTCGAACATACGAAATGTCTGAGGATAATGTGTGCCCTTTCGGTGGCTTTCTTGTCATGTTTCCGTAATGTGGGTCTTGAAGGAAGGTCTTCTTGCGACGAGGGAGGAGTAAACCATGCGTGCAACTTTCGGACTAGAAGAGATGATTGATTACTAATGGGGCTGGGTGGGCGCTCTAGCTGGCGAATGTTGTTAGCAAGGTCTCGAAGTCGTTGAGGCCACCCAACTAGGCAGCCTAAGCGCAGTATAGATCACCACGAGGAATGTGACAGTGATTCGCATTCGCATCTACTGCGGGGCACCCACCTGTTTGACGAATAATTGAAAGCGCTGATCACTGCGGAGGCGTGCAAAATGAGGATCCTGGCCGATGACGATAAGATCACCCACTTCTTTCTTGTTGGCTTGTCCCAGCCAGTACATTGCCTGGTCGTTACGGCCCATGCCGCAATTGACAACGGCCAGGTACATAGCAGCACGTGCCTGCTCCGGCCAAAGCTTCTTCAGTTCACCAATCATTTTCTCTGCACCCGCCAGATCCCCTGTAGTTGCGTAGGCATAGCCGAGAAGCCCGCGCATTTCCACCGGATCTCCTCCCAACTGCAAGGCGGTCTTGTATTCCGTAATCGCTTCCGGATACATCTTCTTATTCTCGTAGACCACACCCAGCACTGCGTGGTTAACCGGAGAGTCCGGCTCGAACTCCAGGATTCTTTTGGCTTGCTCGATTGCTTTGTCGTACTGGCCATTCTCCTGCAAAATCTTCGCCAGATTTGCGCCTACAACTGGTGATAAAGGATCGAGTTCATATGCCTTCTGGGCTTCTGCAAGAGCCTGCTCCTTTCGGCCGACCAGAAGGAGGTACATGGAATACCAGTGGTGTGCGGGCGCATAATTACGGTCAAGCTCCAGGGCTACCTTGAACTCTCTCTCTGCACCAGCCCAGTCACGATCAAACCGGTACAAGAGCTCCGCCAAGGAGTTGTGTGCTTCCGCTAGCTGATTATCAAGTTCAAGCGCCCTTTGAACGGCTTCCCGTGCCAAATGCGGATTGTCAGATAGCTGGTAGATGTCCGCGAGACCGCTGTAGGGAGGGCCATAGCTAGGGTCCTTCTTGATTGCTTGCTCGAAATACCATTGCGCTTTTTCGTTGCTGTTTCGCTTGTTAAACAAAAAGCGGCCTCTCAGATAATCTTCGTAGGCTTCGGGATCAACCGTTCTTGCGCTCTTCAGAATCGCCTGTTCGTGGGGGGTTAACTCGATCCGGATCTTTTCAGCGATGTCACTGGCAACCTGTTTTTGCAGCGACAGAGTATCGCGCAAGTCTCCTTGATAGCTCTCGGCCCAGAGATGCTTGTCGGTCGACGCTTGTATCAGCTGCGCAGTAATCCGGACCTGGTTGCCCGATCGCATCACTGTGCCTTCCACAATGGCATCCACTTTCAACTCGTGTGCGACCAGGGGTAAGGGCTTGCGCGCACCCTTGTAGGGCATCACCGAAGTTCGGGAAATGACACGAAGAGCACTGATCTGCGCGAGATTAGTGATCAGTTCGTCAGTCATGCCATCGGCAAAGTAGTCTTGCGCATCACCAGAAAGGTTTTCAAGCGGAAGTACGGCGAGCGATCGAATCGGAGGGCTGAGCAAAGCTTGGCTTCGCCATCGAATGAGGGCTCCTCCGACGGCAACCAGCAGTACCACGATGACGCCAAGAATCCAGTAACGTGGTCCCACCAGGCGTCTAGCCCATGCTTTCTTGGAAACGGCGCCGACGTCAGCTGGATCCCCCGGAGTTGCGGCAGCCCCCGGCGCAGACTTTTGCTTTCCTGACTCTCGTGGGATTACAGCAACTTCGGCGATGAAACGATAGCCGCGGCGAGGAATTGTCTCAATGAATCGGGGACTGTCGGCAGAATCGCCTAATACACCTCTGAGCTTCGCGATTGCAATGTTGACAGCCTGGTCGAAGTCTCCAAAGCTCTGACTGGGCCATATGCGCGAACGCAATTCCTCCCTGGTGACTACCTCACCAGGATTCTCTAACAATATTTCCAGGAGCTTTAGCGGCTGGTGCTGAACCCTGATTCTTATGCCACCCTTGCGAAGTTCTCCCGCGTTGGGATCAACTTCGAAGGTCCCGAATCGAAAGATCGAGGTGTACCGCAGTGCCTCCATTCGACACTCGCGCGCGCGACGGAGTCTAGCATGATTGAACGGGCGAATCCAGAGTATATCCTTAGCGCTAATTATCGAGAAATCAATGGCTTAGCTCGCAACCCCCTGATTATGGGATAAAAAGCCACGGTGTATTGACTCGTGGTGGCATGTTGCGTCATATGAGGGCAAATGCGGGCGAGAACAGGGCGAGCTCAGGGGTGGTTGGGAGAAATTGGTGCAGGACGATTGCCAGTAGTAGAAGTCGAGACCGGGTCGTCACCAGTTGAGAATCTCAACGCGCAAGGGTTACTGAAATGCACGCGGAAGAGAAACACATCGCGTTCGGGCAATACCAGCTTGATCCCAAAAACGAATGCCTGAGGCTTGGAACGCAAACGATATCGTTGCGACCAAAGGCATTCGCCGTCCTGAAACTACTGCTCGAACATCAGGGTGCGCTGGTCACCAAGCAGCAACTGCTGGACACCATCTGGCCGGACACGTTCGTAGGCGACGCGGTTCTAAAGGACAATATCCGTCAGCTCCGTGAAGCACTCGACGATGACGCCGGGGCACCCCGATATATAGAAACAGCACATCGCCGTGGCTATCGATTTATCGCAAAGCTCTCCGATCCCATGCCGCCGATAGATGCAACACGCAGCTCGTTGCAGCCAGGTGTTTCTAAGCGCACAACCGAACCTCCCGCCACCGGGCATAGTTCCACCGTCGATGTGCTGGGGCGCGACTCGGAACTAACCGAAATGCGAAAGTTGTTCGAGAAGGCACGTAGGGGCGAACGTCAGATCGTATTTGTCACCGGCGAAGCAGGTATCGGCAAGACCGCGCTTGTGGATACCTTCGCACGGAGCATGATTCTTGATCAGGGCACCCGGATCTGTCGGGGGCAGTGTCTCCAACACTACGGAACAGGTGAGGCTTATCTACCTGTTCTCCATGCTATTGGGCAGTTGTGCCGCGTGGATAGGCAGGTCGTCGACGTGCTGCGTGAGCGTGCGCCGATGTGGCTGCTGCAAATGCCGTCGCTAGTGAGCGCTTCGGAACGCGAGTCGTTAAGCCGAGAAGTATTTGGAGCGACGCGCGAACGCATGCTGCGAGAGATGAGTGAGGCCCTGGAAGTGCTGACAGCAGATCAGCCGCTTCTGCTCATCTTGGAAGACCTTCACTGGAGCGATCCCTCGACATTAGACCTGATCTCTTATGTCGCTGGACAACGCCAAGCGGTGCAGCTCATGTTGATCGGAACATATCGGCCTGTGGAGTTAATCGTCAACGGACATCCACTCAGATCCGTAAAGCGGGAGTTGCTAGCCAAGCAGCAGTGCGCGGAATTGCCGCTTGAGTGCCTCAATCAAGAAGCGGTGACCAGCTACCTGTCGGTTCGATTTCCTGGAAATCGGTTTCCTCCGGAGCTTTCTGGCCTGATACACGAACGAACCGATGGCAATCCGCTGTTCATGGTTAGTGCAGTTAATTATCTCGTCTCCGAGCAGTCAATAGATGGGTCGGACGCGGGATGGGAATTGGTAGCAGAAATCGAGAACGTGGAAGTCGGCGTGCCCGACAGCATTCAGCAGATGATCGAGAAGCAGATTGATCATCTTGATGAGAGTGAACAGCGAATACTTGAGGCGGCAAGCGTAGCGGGAAAGGAGTTTTCAGCACACGTGGTGGCGGCAGGATTGACGGAAGCCCGAGCCGTCGTAGAGACACGCTGTGATGATCTAGCCCGTCATCGCTGCTTTGTTAAAGATTGCGGCATCGAAGAATTGCCAAATGGAGAAGCGGTCACGCGGTACGGCTTCATACACGTTTTGTATCAAAACGTGTTTTACAAGCGGCTGTCGGCATCCAGGCGCATGGAACTGCACCGACGAATAGGAGCGCGTGGAGAGGAGGTCTGTGGCGAGCGTGCCGGTGAGATCGCGGCGGAGCTCGCGATGCACTTTGAACGAGGCCGGGATAACAAGAGAGCGGTGAAGTACCTTCAAAAAGCTGCAGACAACGCCATCCGCCGGTTTGCTTATCAAGAAGCAGTCCCGCTTGCCCGCCGGGGTCTGGAGTTACTAGAGACTTTTCCCGACACCAAGGAGCGCGCTGAACAGGAGATCCGTATGCAGCTCACTCTAGGTGTGCCCTTGATCGCCACCCAGGGCTACGCGGCTTCGAACGTAGGCAACACATACATGAGAGCTCGAGAGCTGTGTCAGCAATTAGGCGAAAGGCCCGACGCCTCCGGGGTTCTCTGGGGACTGTGGACGTTCCACATATTAAGGGCAGAGCTAGGAACAGCCCGTGAGATAGCCGAGGAACTACTCCACTTGGGAGAGCGATTCCCCCAAACAACTCTCGCGATGCGTGGTCATTGGGCCATGGAGATTACCTTCGCACATCTGGGTGAGTTTGCCCGGGCTTTGGAGCACTATGGGACAGCGCTGTCACTTTTTGAACCCCACCGCCATCTCGATGATGGATTTGTTTATGCGCTCAACCCCGGAGTCGCAATGCCTTGTTTTGCCGCCTGGGCGCTGTGGTTTCTCGGAGAGGTTGATCAGGCTCTCCGTCGGATTCATGAAGCCCTTTCGTTGGCCCGAGCGTTATCGGAACCTCTGGGATTGGCGCACGCTCTCCTATTTGCGGCGGTACTTTATCAGCTTCGACGAGAACCACAATTGGCGCAAGAGCATGCTGAGTTCACAATCGCCATTTCTAAGCAGCATGGGCTGACAATGTACGAAGCAATGGCCACGATTGTGCAAGGCTGGGCCCTAGCCCAAAAGAGCGGCGAGAAGGTGGTAGAACAAATGCGCCAAGCGCTTACCACTCTTCAAGAGCAAGACACTAAATTGGTCCGCCCACATTTCTTGGCTTTGCTTTTTGAGTCTATTGATAAGGCGCGGCTGGTGGACGAGGGGCTCCCACTTCTAGAGGAGGCATTGGCGACCGTTCACAGCAATGGAGAGCGATACTACGAGGCTGAGCTGCATCGCCTAAAGGGTCAAGCGTTACTGGCGCAATCAGCAAACTGGGGCACTTCCGTTATTGGCGATCGTGCTGGAGTCGACACATCTGCCGTTGTCAATGCGGAGCGCTGTTTCCATCGGGCCATCAAGATTGCGCAACGACAAAAAGCGAAGTCTCTCGAACTTCGGACAGTATTGAGCCTTGCTCGCCTTTATCATGAGCAGGCCAGGCAACATGAGGCAGTGAATTTGCTAGCAAAGACCGTGAAAAAGTTCACCGAAGGATTCGACACATCCGACTTGCGTGAAGCCCGAGAGCTACTAGATGAATTGTCGTCGTCGAGCGTGTCTTGTAAAGGGCGAGATCTGATTGCTATTGGTCGCGATGGGGTAGGTTCGCTGGGTATCCTTTAGCAGAACCAATCGCCCTTAATCTTCAGTCCGCCAGGAGTGACAGTTTCCGGGATCTCGCCCTCGGAAGATGTTGATCTTGTTGTTAGTGGGTTCCTCAATATCGCCATAGCATCGACACTCGGCCTGGATGTTTGCTGTAACATCTCTATTCACTCATTGATCTCCTAGCGAAGACCCTATGGATATCCTGCACGAAGCGTATGGTGGCAAGACTTGGTGATAGGTTGTCGCGACAAAAAAAGAACACCCCCGTCGCGCCACGACGAGGGTGCTTGCTCGGTTACATCTCCCAGTATTGTGTTTCTCTATTCGCTCAAAAGGGTATGCCTCTCTCCCGAAAGCGGCAACTGCAAGAACAAACAGTTGCAGAGTTTTTCAGTCAAGACTTTCCTGCCATGTAACGTATGACCTACGTCAACAAAGCTCGGCTGGACGACATTCGGCGCGAGATTGCAGAGTTAGCGAAGCAGGATGAACAGTACTCACTTCAAAGGCGCACGACGCAAATCCAGCGTAATGATCACGCGAGACGTCTCCTGAGGCTGCAAGAGCTTAAAGCCGAACTGGCAGCGATGAAGCCTGAAATGCCCCCCACATCGCACTAAAGAACCAACGGGCAGCATTCGCGATGCGACCAGCAGCATCGGCCAAGGCGAGAACAACGACAAGGCGATGTCGCAGTGGGCGACTGCGGCGCAGCGAGGAGAAAGAATTGACGTTGCAAGAGACAAAGCAGTTCCTCCTGCTGTGAAGGGAGCGGCAGGCGCACTGGGCGGCTCTGCAGCAATTGGCACTGTGTATGGGCTGTACAACTCGTTATTCAAAAAGTAAGGGATTGGGATGACTCTTCATGTAGTTCGCCAGTTCGAGTCGCTTTCGTTGCAGGCTGTCCATCAGTATTGCTATCCAGCCCAATCTAGGCTTCTCCTTGGCAAGGGCTTTCTGAAGGTCGGCCTCGGCATTGGACAGCACTCTCGCGAGACGCAGGAACTCTGAGTCAACTTCCATGACACGCCCCCAAGCAAATTATAGCGCCAACGAGATTACAAGTAGTTATCAACAAACAGGACGTTCGGGTGAGTCTCAGCGTACTGGGCGAGAGCACGCCTTGTTCGTTGAAACCTATCCATCAGTGTTATGACTTCAGCAAGGTTGGGTTTCGTTTTGGCAAGAGCGCTCTCAAGAGAGGCATCGGCATTTACCACGGCTCTCGCGAGACGACGAAGCTCCTCATCCACTTCCATGGAGCCACCGAGCGAATTATAGCTCCAAGGTTTTAGAGGAAGCGAGTCGCATATACGCCCATTGCTTAGCTACTTTTCATAGCGTAAACACAGTAGATAAGCTATGAAATGCCAAGCAAGGAGTAGCGCTAACAGGCGGTGCGGCGCTTTCGCAGTTGAGGGCCGCCAATATTGCTTTATGCACTCGGGAAGGGCCGCAGAACTTGGTAGCGAGGGTGGTCGCCGCCGCACTGTATACAAACCAGACAATCTCACTCCGATTCTTCCACCGAAGACCGTGTCAGATGTTCGGGATTTGCACTGCGTCACGGGGGAGAAGCCCTGGCAGCATCAAGCTAGGGGTTTTGTTTAACGACCCAAGCGATCCGGAATAACGAGACCCCAAGTAACTATGATGACGTACCCGGGCCAAGGATGGGCAATCGTCATGGGAAGGGATCATACGGTCCAAACGGCACTGACAAA
>DATBFG010000035.1:0-146485 GCA_036558645.1 Terriglobales bacterium | reverse complement strand
TTTCTAATCCGAGGGTTGCAGGTTCAAGTCCTGCCGCGCCTACCAGACTATAAGAACCCTTTTCCTTGTCCACTCCACCGAGGAACTCACGGAGTCTCTTAGTCCAGTGTAGCGATTCGTACCGAATCCAAAACTACTCTTAAGAAAATGCTGACTTGTTCGGTTTTCAGGACAAATTTTGAAAAGACATGGAAAAACTTCCTGCTGCGAAAGAATAACTCAGGCTCAGCTTGGGACTGTGAGGGGGAGACCCGGCAGGGCAGAGGTTAGCTATGCCATGTAAGTCCTGTCTGTCAAAGAATCAACGGGAATTTCCCGCCGAGGTCAACATTCACTTTCCGGGCAAGGACGGATTGAAGAAGCCCACAGTGTGGGCGTTTCCACGACTTGGGATTTGCCTGGATTGCGGGTTCACGCAATTTACTTTGGGTGACCCCGAACTCATGCAACTGAATGACCGTGATTCCGAGGTTCAGATCAAACGGATTGCAAGTTAAGTACCTTGCATAGCTGAAGCTGTGCTGCTTCGTCGCGATTTCGACGAAGCTAGCGCCGGTGCCGTGCAACTACACGCAAAGAAGATTCCAAGATCAACTTGCCTTCTCATCTTTTGTGCAATCGCTCATTTCTCGAGAAGTTTCCAACCGATTCTCAGTGCGTGCTTTTTTGCCCCACATCACTTGGGCTAATCTGGAGATCAACGCTTCGCACTTCTTATGATCGGTCTCTAATGCCACTTGGGCACACAAGGCTCGTACTGTCGCGTCTAACATGTTTCCCCCTAACGCTTACGATATAGCTGTCATGCTATACCGCCAGCAACAACGAAGGCTAAGGAAATCCAGAGTAGAAGGATAAAATTTCGGTTCGATAACTGGACACACCGAGATGTATGCGCTGATCGTCGATTTACATTGTTTTCGTGCTGGGTAGGCTCGCGATCAACTAGTCTTTCAGTGGAACCATAACTTTGTCACCGCGGCAGACAGTAGCTACAGACTGTAACTCGCCGTCCGGCTGCGCAACCCGAATCACGGGTCCGTAACAGTAGACCGCGTGGCCAGTCTCAGCAAAGTACCAGGTTCCGTGCTTCGCCTGAGGATGTTGCTCTGCTGCCGGGGTAACCGGCTGGGGAGGTGGGGTCTTCAACCTGGGAACCGGGAGTGAGAACAAGATTGCCAATACTAGTACTTTCATGGGGATTGCCTAAACCGCTTCAAATGGAGACCAGTATTCTCCTCTCGTCCAGCGCTTCGGATGCATCGCGGGGCGGATGTTGTGGTGTTGGCCGCCGAAGTTTGCCCGTCTTACCCTTGTCTTTATTTCCTTGGGTTCCAGCCTGCTGTCCGTGGGATTGAGCATCGGGTTGCTGGGCGCCGGGCTGTGCCTGAGGCGTTCCTTGTGTTGTGCTGTTTGCCTGGCCTTTCCCGTCGCTCTTCTGGTTGTGCTTCATTTTCATAGAACTGAGCTGCTGGCTGTCGCCCAAGAGCTGGCGAATCAGAAACCGCTGGGCATCAATCGTGCTGCCCTGCTCGATGACCAGAATGCACAACAGGCTGTAGGAGATGATGAACAGTACGATCAGGACCGGGAGGAATAGGTTCTTCTTAGGCTTGCTCGGTGAGATCGAAACGTTCGGAGCTGCGATGGCGTTCAAGTTGTCCAAGTTCCACTCCGATCTGAAACCCGCAACCACTCACGGGCACAACAGAAGGTGCACCTTAGACGCCAACGGGGTTCGCAGGGTTAACTGGCAGGAAAGGAGGTACTTACCTTATGTTTCGCTGGCTGGAATGGCGGAGCCTGGTGCAAGATGCTGCACATTAAGAGTAACCGAAAAGCGTTACTGACGAGACCTTGAAATCCCTTGCCAGGTACGGGTTTGAGCCACAAAGGCACCTGTCAAAAAATGTCATTCGACGGCCCGTTATCAGCCGGGAAAACCTATTTCCCGCCCATGACGAGCTTGGCGATCGTCGCCAATTGCATGTTGGACGTGCCTTCGTAGATCTTACCGATCTTTGAATCCCGCCAGTACTTCTCTACTGGATAGTCCTTGGTAAACCCATACCCGCCGTAAATTTCGATGGCAAGTGAGGTGACACGCTCCGCTACCTGCGAAGCGAAGAGCTTGGTCATCGCGGCTTCACGGACGAACGGCACCCCGGCATCTTTCATGCGGGCGGCGTTGTAAACCATCAAGCGGGCAGCTTCAATCTCCGTTGCCATCTGCGCAATCTGGAACTGAATGCCTTGCTGCTCGGCGATCGGTTTACCGAACTGCTTGCGTTCTTGCGCGTACTTGGCCGCATATTCCCAGGCCCCGCGGGCGACCCCTGCCATTTGTGCACCGATGCCAATTCTGCCCTCATTCAAGGTTTCGATCGCGATCTTGTATCCCTTGCCGGCCTCGCCCAGCACGCTCGACTTTGGCACCTTGCAATCTTCCAGAATCAGTTCGCACGTTGATGAGGCACGAATCCCCAGCTTGTCTTCCTTCTTTCCGACCGTGAATCCAGGGAACTCTTTCTCGACGATGAACGCGGTGATGCCCTTATATCCGGATGAAGGATCAATAGTGGCAAATAGAATAAATATTCCGGCTTCCTTGCCGTTTGTGATCCAAAGCTTACGTCCGTTGAGGACGTAATCTGATCCTTTGAGCTCAGCGCGGGTCTGCAGCGCGAAGGCATCGGATCCTGACCCGGCTTCGCTCAGCGCGTAGGCGCCGCAAGTATCCGAAGCCATCCGCGGCAGAAGGCGTTTCTTCTGCTCATCGGTTCCCCAGCGCAACAGCGCATTGTTGACTAACGTATTCTGCACATCGACTACGACACCCGCAGATGCATCCACTCGGGAGAGTTCCTCGACTGCAAGGATGGCGTCAAAGAATTTACCCGCGCCACCTCCATACTGCTCGGGAATTTCAATTCCCATGATCCCGAGGCGGAAAAATTCCTGGATCAAGTCCTTGTCGAAAACACCCTTCTCGTCCATTTCCTTCACTAGGGGGCGTATGCGATCCTCGGCAAATTGCCGAATGTTATCGCGAAAGAGAACCTCATCCTCGATGAGGGTAGTCAATGGTGCGGGAACGGATGTTTGCAACAGGGTTTCGGGCATAGCAATACCTTTTTAAGAGCAGGATGGCAACTCGAAATTCTAGCATTTCAGAGTCGAGGGCCGCGCGTAGGGGCCGGTTCGCTTACAGGTAGCTCAACCACCAGCTCTTCTTGCGTTCCTTCAAGCGAGAGAACCCAGTTCGTGCTCGCATAGCCCTCTCGGCGAGTGGCTTCTACCCTGAACCCAGAGGTGATTGCTGAGACAGTCAGGCGCAGAGAAAGGTGAGCAGATCCAGTAACGAACACAGTTTGGGTAGTGACCTTACTTCTGGACCAGCTTCAAACCATCGGCTTGGAGGATTCGTTGAATCTGATTCTTGGCATGGATGGCCCATGGTCCAGCGGTGTCGAGCTTTATATAGGCACGCCAGTGTTTTAGAGCTTTGCGCGGTTCTCTGATCTTTTCATAGGCAAGCGCCAGGTTGTAGTGAGCATCGGCGTAGGTCGGGGCAAGCGTTAATGCCGCCGTGTAAGTCTGGATGGCGTCGTGTACGCGCCCGGTTTCGTCGAGCACATTGCCCAGATCAAAATACGCCAAGGCATAGCGGGAGTCGACTTCGATGGCACGGCGATAATGCTTCTCAGCCAGTGTGTAATCCTGCCGATTGTAATAAAGAGTTCCGATGTTGATGTGAGCGGCGGCGTGATCGGGATCGAGTTCGAGCACGCGCTGGTAGGTAGCTATGGCGCGCGTCTGGTCGGCAGGATCTTCTTCTAGAGCGATGCCACGCGCAAATAGTTCCGCGACTTCTTCCTTCGGAGGCGTACTCGGCTTCGGCATGACGCGCGTGCTGGCAGCAACGACATTGCCTCGTGGAGCAAAGTCGAACATGAACTGGCCGGCGATGGGTTCAACGACTTTGCCTTCGTGACGGAACGCGATACGGTGACCAGTCGTGAACAGACTCGCCTCGAGGAGCGGGTTCTCCATACCGGCAACTTGCTTCTGCATGGCTTCGAGCGATTGGCGGATTACTGCTGGTCGCACTTTTCGGGCGCACAAGTCGCGAACTTTCTTGACCTGCAGGAGATCGAAAAAGGAGTAGTCGTCGGTCGCGGCGACAAGTCCGGCCTTTTCCCAAGCCAAGAGCTGGCGAGGGGTGATACGAAGAATCCGCAGCACGTCCGCTCGACGATATCGCACGATTGTTGGGAGTTGCTCCTAGCGTGATTATCTGGAACACGGCATGTGAATGGCAAGTGGAAATTCGGCTCCGGGAGCATCTCGTCAGGCAATGTCGCGTAAATGGTGCAGTCCTCTGGCGTCTTGCAGAACATGAGGGGAGGCACAGGAGTATGAGGGGAAACCGCCCTCTAGTTCTGGGAACAGACATGTGATGCGCATCACATCGGGTTCCGCGAAAGCAGTCGAACATATTCTCAGCACGTGGGGACGTGACCCTCAGCTTTTTTACTTGTGACGGGTCACACAATATGACAACGGCTTTTTTTATAGAATCGGTTTTTAGTTGAGCGGGAGGAACCTGTTTATGGCGCGCACGATTGAAGTCACAGACCTGATACTGCGGGACGCTCACCAGAGCCTGATGGCAACTCGTATGGCCATGGAGGACATGATTCCGGCGTGCGAGGAACTCGATAATGCGGGCTATTGGTCGCTCGAGTGTTGGGGCGGAGCGACGTTTGATTCCTGCATCAGGTTCCTCAATGAAGACCCGTGGGAACGGCTGCGCCAATTTCGTAAGCTGCTGCCGAAAACCCGCCTACAGATGCTGCTGCGAGGACAGAATCTTCTCGGGTATCGGCACTATGAGGATTCGGTCGTAGAACGCTTCGTCGATAAAGCAGCGGCGAATGGCATGGATGTGTTTCGTATCTTCGATGCTCTCAATGATCTGCGCAACCTCCAAACCAGTGTCAGGGCGGTAAAGAAGACCGGTAAGCACGCCCAGGGCGCCATCTCTTACACGGTCAGCCCACTGCACACAACCAAGACTTTCGTAGAAATGGCAGAGCAGTTGAAGGAAATGGGGTGCGACTCAATCTGTATAAAAGACATGGCTGGGCTGTTGAAGCCGCAGCCGGCTTACGATCTGGTGAAGGGAATCAAAGAGCGCTGCGGCACGGATACGCTGGTTCATGTGCACTGTCACGCCACAACGGGTGTAACGATGGTCTCGCTGATGAAAGCGGTCGAGGCGGGATGCGACATCGTTGACACGGCAGTGAGTTCGCTATCGCTTGGCCCCGGCCACAATCCGACCGAAAGTCTTGTGGAAATGCTGGAGGGCACGGGATATCAGACCCGGCTGGACCTCGAACGGATCTTGAAGGTCAAGCAATACTTCGCCAAGGTCCGCCCACGTTACCGGGAATTCCTGAGTGACATCACCGGTGTAGATACCGAAATTTTCAAGAGTCAGATCCCGGGCGGAATGATTTCCAATATGGAAAGCCAGCTGAAAGGGCAGGGGGCTGGCGACCGAATTGAAGAAGTGCTAGCGGAGGTTCCGAATGTGCGGAAGGCGTCCGGCTATCCGCCGCTGGTCACGCCGTCAAGCCAGATTGTGGGAACGCAGGCGGTGTTCAACGTCATCATGGGCAAATACAAGGTAATGACGGGAGAATTTGCCGACCTCATGCTCGGGTATTACGGAAGCACACTGGGTGAGAAGGATCCCGCAGTGCTGAAAAAAGCTGGGGAACAGGCGAAAAAGGAGGCTATTACATGCCGTCCGGCGGATTTGTTGAAACCGGAGTGGGACCAACTTCGCGCCGCCGCAGTCGCTTTGCCAGGATGCAACGAAAGCGATGAGGACGTGCTGACCTACGCCATGTTTCCGCAGGTGGCCCCGAAATTCTTCAAGTCGCGCGCAGATGGGCCAAAGAACCTGGGCAAGGATCCAGTGAAGAAGGTGGAAGAAGCTGCGGCGGCAGCCTCCAAGCCGAATGGAAAGGCCGACGGCAAGCCCATGACCGGCTCGGTCAATTACGTGATCACGTTGAATGGCAGGGAACACAAAGTTACGGTTGCGCCGGGTAGCTAGCTGCGCAACGGAGATGGAGATGGAATGTCGACAGTAGCTCCAAGCAAGACAAAAGACGGAACTAAGGCCAAAGAGTCGAGCAAGGCAAAAGCGAAGAACATGCAGCAGAAGATTGCCGAGTTGCGCCAGAATCGTGCCGCCGTGCAACAGGGAGGTGGGCAGAGTCGCATCGACAAGCAGCACGCGTCAGGCAAGCTTACGGCTCGCGAACGGATCGAAAAACTAGTAGATCAGGGTACCTTCCAGGAGTCCGGTTTGTTTGCCCAGCATCGCTCGACGTACTTCGATATGGCTGGAAAGGAGCTCCCCGCAGATGGTGTAGTCACTGGCTGCGCCACGATTGACGGCAGGCTCATACATCTGGCCAGCCAGGACTTTACGGTTGCTGGTGGTGCCGCGGGCGAGGTGCATTGCGACAAGGTTGTGGAGATGATGCAGTTGTCCCTGAAGACCGGAACTCCGTTCATCTTTATCAACGATTCGGGCGGAGCGAGGGTCCAAGAAGGGATCGATAGCCTCTCGGGCTATGGCCGTGTGTTCTACAACAACGTGGTGCTATCCGGAACCGTGCCCCAGATCTCCGTCATTTCCGGTCCATGCGCGGGAGGCGCGGCGTACAGTCCGGCGCTTACAGATTTCATTATTCAAACGCGGCAGTCGCAGATGTTCATCACCGGCCCACAAGTCATCAAGCAAGTCACCGGGGAGGTGGTGACAGCGGAAGAGTTGGGCGGACCTGCTGCACAGATGAATCACTCGGGAGTCACCAGTCTGGTGGCCGAGAACGACGAAGAGGCTTTGTATCTTTGCCGCCGGCTCTTAAGCTTTATGCCCTCCAACAACCTGGAGGATCCGCCCCGGCTCGACAGCGGCTTGGGGCTGGACTCCGATCCTGAACTGAATAACATTGTGCCGACTGAGACCAAGGTCGCCTATGACGTGCGCAATGTCATTACGCGTGTTCTGGATCAGCAAGACTTCATGGAGATCCAGGCGGGCTTTGCGCCGAACATTGTGATCGGCTTCGGCCGCGTACAGGGAAGATCGATTGGCATCATCGCCAACCAACCTTCGGTTCTCGCCGGAGCCCTCGACATCAATGCTTCCGACAAGTCGTCGCGCTTCGTCCGTTTCTGCAATGCTTTCAACATTCCCTTGGTGACTTTTGTAGATGTGCCGGGATTTCTACCGGGAGTGCAGCAGGAGTACGGCGGCATTATTCGCCATGGAGCGAAGATGTTGTTTGCCTACTCGGCGGCTACCGTACCCAAAGTCACGATCGTGTTGCGCAAGGCGTATGGCGGAGCCTACCTGGCGATGTGCGGGAAGGATTTAGGTTCTGACCGTGTATTCGCATGGCCAACCGCGGAAATCGCAGTCATGGGCGCTGAAGGGGCAGCTGAAATTGTGTTTCGCCGCGAGATCGAATCAGCGGAAGACAAAGTCGGTCGTCGCAAGGAACTGATCGAGACTTATCGCGAGACATTTGCGAATCCGTACGTTTCTGCGGGCCGCAGGCTGGTGGACGACATAATCGAACCCGCCGACACGCGAAAGCATCTCGGCATGGCGTTAGAAGCGCTGCATACGAAGCGGGAACTGCGTCCCCCAAAGAAACACGGATTGATTCCGCTCTAAGGAGAAGCGATGGCAATACTCGTGACAGTGCTCATCGTCATGGTGGCCACAGCGACCGCTGTCGTCACGTATTTCCTATCCCGGCGAGCCTTTGAGAGCGAACTGGCAGAGCTTCGGCGTGATTTTGATGCCCGACTAGACGCCGTCGTGGCGAAAATCCCAGCACCTTCCGTGGCGGCCGCAGCTCAGCCCAGCAAGCCGGTTGAAAGGCCTACAGCAGTTGCTCCGGCGCCAGTCCCTATCGCCGCGCGGGAAGAAGTTACGCCGGAGACGTTATTGATCATCGCAGCAGCGGTGACGGCTTTCATGGGGAAGAAGGTACGCATTCGCTCGGCCAAGATGCTTTATGCCCATGAGAGTTTCAATCCCTGGTCACAGCAGGGGCGGGCAGTCGTCCAAGCTTCGCATAATCTGGCGCAAGGTTACTGAGGACGGAAGGAGCGAAATTGTGAAGTTACAAATTGGGGTGGATGGGAAAACCTACGAAGTGGACGTGGAGATTCTGGAGGATGACTATACCGCACGAACTCCCGGGTATATTCCGCCCTATCAGCCGATGAGCGCGACTACAGTTCCATCCGCTGCGGTTCCAAGCGCTCCCAAATCTGCGGCTGCCCCTGAAGGCAATGTTGACGAAGCGAAAGTATGCCGCAGTCCGGTAGCGGGAGTCGTTTTGTCTGTGAGTGCCCAGCCAGGTCAGAGTTTGCAACCCAATGACCTGATGATCGTGCTGGAAGCGATGAAGATGGAGACCAACGTCACATCCCCGGTTGCTGGCAAGGTGAAGTCTGTGAATGTAAAGGCGGGAGACGCGGTGAAGGTGAACCAGATTCTTGTCGAGTTCGAATAATTTAGTATTTCGGTAATACGCGCAATCACGGCGGCTGGCAAGCGACCCAACACAGTTCGACGAGACCCCAAGACACAGAGGGATGTTCCTCCGTCACAGGACAGGTGAATTCCCATCACATCCTATTCTCGGCCTTCCAATTACAAAGGAAGTGTGTACTGCACCGGGCGAGCGCAAATCGCCTTCCCCCGAGATCGAAGGAGGTAAGAAGCATCATGAAGCAGTGCAAAAGCAAGGATAAGAAAAGTCTGAAGAAAACGTCGTTTTGCACCGTCTGCCGTAAGCCAGCCACGCGCCTAGTTGACGGAGAGCCCAGTTGTGAGCAACATGCCAACCTGATTTATGAAAACCAATTGGAGGACTACACTCGCGAACATCTGACTGATGGAGATTGGAAAGAGAAAACGGCAGCAGCAAAATAGCAAAGCAGGTGAAAAGGCAGCCCCGCTCAGCCTCACCGGCCGATCGAGTCCCGTCACACCTTGTGCGTTGACCAGCTATTGTGCCGTGGCTTTAGCTTCTCCAGTCGATTTCCTCTTTGCCAGAGACCGCACGTAGTTCACCATATTCCACAGCTCATTGCCCTTTAGTCGGTCGCCTTCGGGTGGCATCTGTCCTTTGCCATTCTTGATGATGTAGAAGAGCTCCCCATCGGTACGATCCTTGAGCGTGGCCGGGTCGGTGAAGTCAGTCATACTCAGTTTCATGTCGGACGCGACACTGCCCTTGCCGTTTCCGTTATCTCCGTGACACATGGCGCAATCGTATCCCCACCATTTCTTGCCAGCCGCTAGAGATTCGGAGGTAGGCTTCACCGGATTGGCCTGATGCACGGCTTCGACTGGAATAGGATTCGTGTCGGTCGCTACGGGCTTCGATGCTGTCTGATTATCTTGCGGCATCGCAAAAAGCAGCACTAACGCTGAAACAACCCCCAACGTCTTCAACATAAACAGCCTCCTTTTGCGGAAGCGATTTCTGGAGCCGACGCGTAGCGGCGCCAGACGAACGTAAGTTCCTAGATGGGGAAAGCATACTCCTGCATAGCTACATTCGTCTGTGATCTAGATCGCAGGGTATTCAGACAGGCGATACCGTGCTGACTACAACTGGAAACCCGGAGACTCGGGCATGAAGAGAGCCATCAGACCTACATACCTCCATGCCCGGTTCGCGGCGGTTGGTACACTTCGGGGCGCCGATACGCAAATTGGAGAAACTACTCCTGGGCGTTTCTCTCAATTTCCCAGGCCGAAAGCGTGCACCTTCCGATCGTGTGCTCCAACGAAGACTCTTCCGTTGGAGATGGCTGGCGAGGAGAAAACAATACCTCCCACGTCGAGGGTTAATAGATTTTCGCCTGTACGCGCGTCAAAGGCGTATAGATTGTGGTCCTCGCATCCGACATACACGACACCGTTGGCTACAGCGGGAGAGGCATCGATGATGCCATTCGTAGGCGCCGTCCACTGGATGTCCCCTGTGACTGCATCGAGCGCCCAAACCTTGGCATCGTTCGATCCCACATAGACGATGCCGTTCGAGAAAGCGGGGGAAGAGAACACCACCTCGATCGGAGTGAACGTGGACCACACTTCTGCTCCTGTGGCGACGTCAAGTGCGTAAGTGAAACCATCGGTCGAGCCAATGAATACCTTGCCTCCGGCCACAGCCGGCGACGAGAAGACCGGCTGGGGATTGCCAGTAAATGCGCGCCATGCAAGCTGTCCGGAAAGGGCATCGAAGGCGTAGGTTGTACCGAATTCGGAGCCGACATATACCTTGCCTCCGAGCACCGCCGGAGAAGAGGCGACAGCGTTATCGGTGCGCGCTCTCCAGATTGGAGCACCGGTTGTCACGTTCAGCGCGACGACGTTGCTGTTGTTGGTTCCGACGTATACCGTGCCGTCGGAAACAGCTGGCGATGAAGTGATGCCGCCCGTGTGAACCTTCCAGAGCACAGCGCCATTTGAAGCCCTCAGCGCATAGAGAAAGCCATCGTCCACGCCAGTGCCAACGAAAACTGTGCCTCCTACAACTGCCGCGGAGGAAGCAATGCCCGCCGCTGGACCCATCTTCGGGGTTAAGACTCGCTTCCACTTCTGTGCCCCTGTCGCAGCGTCGAGCGCGAAGAACGTACCGTCCCCCGAGCCGACGTAAACGACGTTGTTGACCACTGCCGGAGACGCTACGACGAGGCCGGGCGTGGTGAAACTCCAAATCTCTTTTAGGTCGGAGACGTTGTCGACAGACAGAGTCGTTTCGGCCCGATTAAAGCCATGATGTCCATTATCTTGGCGAAATTGCTTCCAGTCAGATGGGACTTGAGCCGTGAGAGCACAGGTTGAGATGAAAATGAAAAGCAAGGCAAGTTTCAAATGGTCAACACATTGTTTCAGGGTGAGCAGGGGAGTCATGGATTTCCTCCGGTAATTGCTACGGTTTTTTCAACTAGCCCGAGGAGACGGTGCCTCACACATACGTGAGTTGAAGGACAAGAATGTCAAGCAGAAGTTAAGAGTTTGTAATCTCTCGCGGCGGAGTGTTGAATCTACCCGGGGAGTTAGTTGTCTGCGCTCTCACTTCTCCCAAAACCATGCGCCTGGCGACGTAGGCTTGTGCCAGATACTGTTGAATCTCCAAAAGAACGTGCGCAATGCGAAGTACTCGTTGGCTGGCCGGTCATCCTCAATTGGCGACGATTGCGGGGCTTGTTGGATAAGTGCGTCAATCGGGGTTTCGCCTTGAAGCAGGACTTGGAATTGGTACTCGCGTGGAAGATTAGGGCTCCATTCGACTAGATCCTGAACGGCTTGTGACGGCATACGCTGAACCAGATCGGTAGCAGAAAGATTCGCCAGAGAGTGATCGCTAGCGAGGACGTGAAAGCCCCAGCCCTCCACCGATCTAAATGCGCGAACATAATGAAAGGATTCTTTCAGTGCGCGTGCGGCTGAGGCTTGCGTGACGGCGTCACCACCGGGCACCCATTGTTGCAGAATGCCTCCCGAACGCAGCTTACGTCCGAGAATGGAATAAAATTCCTTCGAATAGAGCAAGCTGGAACCTGCTGATTCTACGGGGGGCGGCGGATCGATGGTGATGACATCGAACTGTTCTGCAGTACGTTCGAGATAGCGTCTACCATCATCGACGATGATTCTCGATAATGGCGACTGTCGCAGTTGGGCCGCGTCAGGATGGTAGTAACCCAACAATTGTGGAACGCTCGGAACCAACTCAACGGCAGTCGTCGGAATGTCCCACGCAAGCATGGAGCGATAAGTTGTACCCATTCCCATGCATATCACCAAGCCGTTTCGTGGCGCGTGGTCGAGAAAGGCAAGTGGAAGGTGAGCCATCATCTTCGTTATCGGAGTCAAAGAGGTGATGCCGATGCCATTCACAAGCAGTCGCTTGTTCCTTCCAGTGCCCGTGGCGATGACTGTTGCCGTGCTATCGCGACGCACAACTCGTGCGGGAAACTGTTCTTCATAACCCTTGGTGGTGAACGTGAGTAGCAGGGCAGCGAGAACTCCGGAGACATAAGCATACCGAGACCACATGGAGCGAACGCGGACGGGCATTCGCAGAGAGCTCTGAAATGGAATGCCCAACACAAGAAATGGAAACGAGAGCATAACCAAAGCCCAGCGTTCGCCGATGGCAGGCAGCAGCACAAATCCGGCGAACAGAGGTCCAACTATGCAACCGAGAATGTTAACCGCGTAAGCTCTGCCTGCTCGTTCGGAGTCGCCACCCGCCCAGTGATCCACCAACATCGGAGTAACAAATCCCAAAGCTGCGGAAAACGGTCCTATGCCAAGGATCAAGCGAGCTATCCAGGAAATGTTCCAGCTAGGAGTCGCAGACAGCAGCGACAGAAGAGCGAAAGGGCCAAGAAATGCCCAAGGGAGTCTCCAGTCCTGGATCTTGCGGCGAATGTGGATTCTGCGACGATAAAGGCGCGATCCAACCGCTGTGAAAGCCAGGTAAATTGCAAGAATCAATGCGAACGAGTAAACCATCGTTCCAAGGTAGGGGGTGAACTGTCGAACCCAGACTATTTCTATCCCCATACTGGAAGCTCCGGTTATGAACAACAGTACAAGCAGCACTGGACTTCGAAATGGCCCGCTGGCCTTCGCGCTGAGAGGTGCGCCTGAATCAGGAGCGGGTATGGGGTCCTTGTTAGTTTGATGGCCAACGGAAATGAGGATCGCTGAAAGAGCCAGGATACCGTTGAGAATGCCTGAAATCTTCAAAGTAGTGACAAAGCCGTACAGCTCGATGAGGAAAAGGGGAATGAGCGCACCGAAGATGGCTCCCATCACATTGGCTTGGTAGAGAAAGCTGAAAGAGCTTTCTCCTTCTTCTGGGGCAATCTGCCGGATCGCTGCCATCGCGATGGGTATGGTCGCTCCAATGAAGATGCACCATGGGACCAGGGTGGAAAATATCCAGACCCCACACGCGATGTAGTAACCCGCGGAAGAAGTAAGTGGTATCCGTTGCAGAAGGCGGTGTCCCCACGCCAATTGAAATGGCACAGCGACAGCGGAGACGGCGACAAGCAGTTCACTCAAGGCGTAGAGACGCAGGGGGTCGATGCGAAACTTTCTTGCTAGTGTCTTGATGACTTGACCACTCGCGTGAGAGCCTAGAGCCATTCCGGTCATAAACGCCGAGAGCACCATGGAAACCAATGCGCTAGTCACCCCAAACTGAGCCATGGCCAGCCTGAGCCAGATGACCTCATAAAGCACACTGCAAAATCCTGAGGTAAAAAAGAAGACAAAGAAGCAATTCATGAAAAACCTGGACTGGGAAGTGCCCACGGGGCGCTTTTCGGCCAGCTCTTGGAATTCCGAGATTGGCTCCGATGTTTGCATCTTTTTCATGCTGCTCACTCAGAACACTATCACCAAGCCCCCAATTGATCAGCACAAATTGCTCTTCTGGGCCACGGAGTGAGTTCTGAGCTTTTTTGACGCCTCACACACGCGCCTTCTTGCGAAGTTCCTCCATGGCGTGCACAATGAGGTGCCTTATCCATCTGTTCCGCACAAAGGATCTATGACGTATCTCAGCTTCAGCCGCCGACTGCTCTCACGCATGACTGTTAAGGTCGTGTTGCTAGTACTCGTTTTCTCAACTGCAGCCATGTCTGCCAAGATGGTCATGAGCTGGCTTAATCCCAACTACAAGGGGAAGACATTTCATAAGGTCCTGGTCATTGGCATCGCACAGGACCTCGAGGTACGTGCAGATTTCGAAGACAAGATGGCGGCGCAGATTGCACGACCCGGCATGGAAACAGTTGCAGGGAATCAGATTCTGTTGCGTCCAGATCCCAAAGCGAAGCTTGACCTCGACTACCTGCGGTCCCAGATTCGCGATAATCAAATCGACGCCGTAGTCGTATCGCGGTTGTTAAAGATTGACAAGAAGACCACCGTTGTTCCGAGCTCAACCTATGTCGCACCGTTTCCGTATTACTACTCGTTTTACGGCTACCTGGGCGCCGTCTACCCCATTGTTTACGATCCCGGATACATTCAAGAGAACACAACTGTCAGCGTGGAAACCAACGTTTATGCCACCAGCAAGCCGGATGGTGACTTGGTCTGGACTGGGATCAGCGATTCTTTCAATCCGAAATCGGCAAAGAAGGTGGCAGAAGAACTGGTCAAAAAGGTCCCAAAACAAATGGAGAAAGACGGGCTGCTGCAAACGAATGCTGGCGCAGATTAGGCTTCATATGTCGAAGATCTTGTCGTCGTCTAGCGTTCCGCCAACTGGTAGTTTTCGCAGTAGCCGTGTGCTTCACTCGCGCTGACTATTCATTTCCGCTGAGCAAGAACGATGGGCGCGAGCAGCGGCAAAAAGACATGTCTACGACACCTGGTCGTCACAAATTTAGCAAAATATTCATCCGCATACTCGTATCCCTCACGGTAGTTTTGTGTAGCTTTTGGGCGACGCTGGCGTTGTACTTCGATGCTCCGAGCGCATCTTTGAGGCCGGTCTTAGCGACGATTTACGGCCTCGTAGTGCTTTCTGCATTGCTGGTGTTTCGCTTCAATTGGCGTGGACTGGCGTTCGCTGCGATTGCGTTCCTCGCGGTGCTGGTTTGGTGGTTGTCGCTAAAGCCATCCAATGATCGAGCCTGGCAACCCGACGTGGCACAAACCGCGTGGGCGGAAGTGAACGGCGATGAAGTTACGATCCATAACTTCCGCAATTGTGACTACCGAACGGAAACCGATTACACGTCTCACTGGGAAACAAAATTCATCCACCTTTCCAACATTCGTGGCGTTGACATATTCATCACATATTGGGGCTCACCCTGGATCGCGCATCCTATCGTCAGCTTTGACTTTGGCGATGAAGGACGCGTCGCCATGTCTGTCGAAACGCGAAAGGAAGTGGGCGAAAGCTACTCAGCGATCCGTGGTTTCTTCCGGTATTACGAATTGATATACACGATCAGCGATGAACGCGATGTAGTCCGTTTACGTACGAATTATCGGAAGGGTGAAGATGTCTATCTCTATCACACGAGGGCTACCCCCGACCAGGCGAGACCCATCTTTGTCGACTATTTGAATCGAGCTAATCGAATGCGTCAGCAGCCTGAGTGGTATAACGCGCTCACGAACAACTGTACGACCAACATTGCCTCTCATGTTGCCCAGGCTCGCGCTGGCAAGTCGGTTCGGTGGGACTGGCGCATTTTGCTCAACGGTAAGGCAGATGAAATGATGTACGAACGCGGCGACCTGGTCGGCGATTTACCGTTCCAAGAGCTCAAGGCCAAGTCCTATATCAACCCCAAGGCCCGCCAAGCGAATGATGCCCCCGACTTCTCGAGCCGCATTCGAGAGCGCTGAGAGCCTAGAAAAGCGCGACATTGCGAATGGACGTGTCATCAGTAGGCGTCAGGTTTGTAAACATTTCCTGTAACTTTTGACAGTTCAGTTGCCTTTCGTATGCAGCCTTGAATAGGGAGGCGTTGGGTCGCACGAGTGTGTTGATGGCCGCTGACTGATCTGTCTGAAGCGGACAGCCTTCAAAAGGTTCTAAGAACTGTTTCCGTCTTACGGAGTGATTGCTATGAGGTCGAAGTTCTTATCGATCATTGGAACGACACTGCTGATGTCATCGATGATGTCCGCGCAGGAGAGCCAAGCCGTACGTGGAGGCGGGAAGAGGCCCTCACTCGGGCTGGTTCTCGAGGGGGGCGGTGCGCTTGGGCTCGCTCATGTCGGAGTCATCACCTGGTTGGAAGAACATCACATACCGGTGAATTACGTTGCCGGCACCAGCATGGGAGGTTTGGTCGGGGGAGTTTATGCGACGGGAGCCGACGCAAAAGAACTTCGCCAGCTGGTCAATAGCATTGAGTGGGATGAGGTATTGTCGGGGCAGCCTTCTTACCGTGACCTTTCTTTTCGCCGCAAGGAAGATGCGCATGATTATCCCAACAACCTTGAGTTTGGCTGGCGCAAAGGGCTGCAATTTCCTGCTGGGTTCAACACAGGGCAAGATGTCTCGTTCATCATCGATCGAGTTGCGTTTCCTTACTCGGAAGTTGCTAACTTTAATGAGCTCCCGATCCCTTATACCTGCGTGGCCACAAATCTGGTCAGCGGCAGACCCGAGGTATTCCGCAGTGGTTCATTGTCACTGGCGATGCGCGCTACCATGTCCATTCCGGGCGTGTTTACTCCAGTAACGTCAAAGGAGGCCATCTATGCAGATGGCGGACTCCTCAACAACATTCCGATCGATGTGGCTAAGGAGATGGGAGCTGAATTGATCTTGGGGGTTCACCTCGAGACAGCCCCGCTCAGTCCTGACGCCAAACTGTCATCGCTCGCCGTGCTTGGGCGGTCGGTATCCATCATGATCGCAGCGAACGAATTGCGGAGCATGGAAGACGCCGACCTCATGATCTCCGTTCCACTCGCGAAATACGGGTCAATGGACTTCAACAAGGCTCCAGAAATCATCCAAGCCGGATATGACGCCGCCGAGGCGAAAGCCAAAGTACTGTCGGCCTTTGCCGTGGATGATGCGACGTGGGCGCAATACCTGCAAGAACGGGAGTCTCGTCGCCGAACGAATCCCACTCCAGCATTTGTGGAAGTCACCGGTGCGAAGGGTGATCTTGCCAAGCAAGTTCAAGATTATCTGAGCCCGATGGCAGGAAAGCCGGTGGACTTTCCGGAGCTTGATCAGCGGATCCGCGAGATTAGAGGATGGGGCAGGTTTTCGGCTATCAACTACGGGCTGACAAGACGGGGCGGAGAAGATGGATTGAATGTGGCGACCGATGACAAGCCATACGGGTCTCCCATAGTTCGTCCATTGATCTTGATTGATGGATCGAATTTCGAGAACGTCCTCTTCAATATGGGAGCGCGTCTGACATGGTTAGACCTGGGCGGATATGGATCAGAATTTCGCAACGATATCATTCTGTTCTCTGAGTACGGATTGAGATCTGAGTATTACCATCCGTTCACGCAGGACAAACAGTGGTTCGTTGCCCCGCGCGGGTTGATCACAAGCGATCCCATCTACATCTACGCGCAGAACACCAACATAGCCACGTTTCGCGAAACCAACGCGGGCGGGGGCATCGATGTCGGTCACCAGTTTGGCAGAACAGCAGAACTAAGAATTGGCTACGAGGGTGGCTGGCAGAAATTTGAGAGGCAATCGGGAGATCCTACATTACCGGTTGTCTCCGGTGGCTACGGCGCTACCAGGGTAGGGTTCCGATTGAATACGTTGGATGATGCGGTGGTCCCACGAGAGGGACAGCGATTCGAACTGAACTGGCGTTGGACGAACGCGAGCCCGGCCTCTCCTAATCAATATCCGGCACTGGAGGTTCTGTCGCAAAACTTTTTCAGGTTGAGCGCGCCCTCTTCAGTATTCATTAACGGATTTGCCGGTACGACCTTCGATCACTCGACGGGTGTACCTGTATTTTCTTTGGGTGGAACATCGCAACTGGTTTCCTACGGGACGAATGAGCTGCTCATGGATAAGTATTTCCTGTTCCAGGGGGGATACTTGCGCAAGCTTCTGCGATTGCCGCCGCTCCTAGGGGGAGGCGTATACGGATTGGGGCTCATTGAAGGAGGCCAGGTTTACGGGAGGCCGCTTACTGGCCTCGGCAAGTTCCCGAACTATCCTGGCGACATCGCGGCAGGGGTGGTAGTCACAACGTTGTTTGGGCCGGTGGAACTAGCCTACGCCTATGGCGATACCGGACATCACAAGTTCTTCTTCCGGATTGGAAGGTTATTCTGAGTTGGCCTGGCCGGCTCATGAAACGATTCGAATGGCTCATACCTATTTCTATCAGTCTCTTTGCCATTCACGTTCTAAGATTGAAGAAACGGATGTTGCCTACACTCCTATTGCGATCCAAGCTCTTGTTCTTCGCAGTCATCGCGCTCTGCCTCGGTGCCTCGTTGGCGCCGGGAGCGGTGTCGCCCTGTTCTTCTCAAAGGTGGGTAGTTACCTGGCAACCTACGCTGCTGATCAACGGATCGCCAGTTCTGTTTAGTGTCTCATCACCGGTCGCGCTTAAAGCGGTCTCCGCAGAATGGCTGCAGCACTCAGTGCTTTTCTCCTCGGAGAAGGAAAGGGTATGGACAGGGCTGGCCGGGATTCCGCTCTCGACTCCGCCCGGAAATTACACGATCGAGTTGAACGCAGAAACGGAAGAGGGAAAAACCAGTGTCGTGCGCTGCACAGTGCGTGTTCAGCGGGGTAAATACCGCAACGTCACAATTAAGGTTCCTCGGCAATTCACCGAGCCAACGCCTGAGCAACTAAAGCAGATCAATCGGGACAAAGAATTGAAAGAAGCCCGCCTTGGCGAAGTGACCGCCGAGGCAGAATGGGCGGGGAATTTTCGTGCTCCGGTAAAGGCCGAGGTTTCCGATGTCTTTGGCACGACGCGCACCATTAACGGCAAGGTGCAAAGTGTACATCAGGGACTCGACTACGCCGTGCCAACTGGGACGCCTGTACGTGCCTTGAATGGCGGGACGGTACTGCTGGCTCGTTCCCTGTTTTTTGAAGGAAATTGTGTGGTCATAAATCACGGGCAAGGCTTACTGACTCTGTATATGCATCTTTCCAAAATCGAGGTGAATGAGGGAGAGCGGGTGCAGACTGGCCAGGTATTGGGATTAAGCGGGGGTACTGGCCGCGCTACGGGCCCACACCTTCATATTGCGGTGCGCTGGCAGGGCACCTACCTGGATCCGAGCAAAATTCTAGGTATGCACATTTCGGACCCGAGCTCGCACATAGTCAGCAGTACTCCAGCGAAATCAGCGGCACAATAGGCAAAACCGACGTCAAACTGCCTTGCCGTCGCCCCGCGCATACACGGTTCGCAGCGAGTTCTTCAGTTCCAGGTTGCGTATCAGACGATGAAGATAATTGGGGTGAACTCCTAGGGCACGTGCAGCTTCGGTGTAATTTCCCTTGGCTGCCTCGACCGCTTCTGTGATCAGTTCTCGCTTCCTTTCCTTCAGCGCGGCGTGGTACTTCGCCACCGCTGTCTCTGTTGGAACGCCGGTCTCAAGAATCGGTTCGGGGAGATCCTCGGGGAGGATCACGTCTGAAACGCTCATCACCAGTGCCCGCTCGACGGCATTCTCGAGTTCACGAACATTTCCCGGCCAATCGTAGTTCTTCAGGCAAGTAAGTGCCTGCTCGGAGAAGGGCTTCGGCTTCAGGTTGCTTTTCTGGGAGTGCTTGCTAAGAAAATACTTAGCCAACATCGGAATATCATCTCGCCGATCCCGGAGCGCGGGCATCAGAATGCTCACAACATTCAGGCGGAAGTACAGATCCTGACGGAAAGTTCCTTGTCTAACGGCATCCTTAAGATCTTTATTAGTGGCTGCGATCAGGCGTATGTTTACGGAAATCTTGCGCGTCCCACCGACACGCTCGAATTCTCTCTCCTGCAGCACTCGCAGCAGCTTCACTTGCAGAGGAGGCGCGAGTTCACCGATTTCATCGAGGAAGACAACCCCTCCGTCTGCCACTTCGAACTTACCTTTTCGTTGCGAAACAGCCGAGGTGTACGCGCCTTTCTCATTCCCGAACAGTTCCGTCTCGAGCAATCCCTCGGGAATCGCGGCGCAGTTGATTGCCAAAAAAGGCTTACCACTTCTGGGGCTTGAACGGTGGATCGCCCGAGCCGCCAGTTCCTTGCCTGTACCGCTCTCGCCTTCGATCAGGACATTGGAGTCTGCTTTTGCTACTCGCGACAATGTTCGATAAATCTCCTTGATACAACCGCTTTCGCCAACCATGTTGTGTTCAAGATGCGATTCGGTCGTCAGCCGCAGGTTTTCCTCCTCCAACCATTGCAGGCGCCGAGCGTTCTCCAGAGCCACGGCAGAAATTCCCGCGATCGCGGCGACCATTTGGAGGTGATCTTCATCCAGGCGCGAGGCAGGCTTCGTCGTGTCCACGTAGATACAGCCGGTGACGCGCTGAAATACGGTGAGGGGTACACAAATAAGCGATCGAACATTGGAAGCGATCAGACTGCCAACATCTTTCATGCTGCTGCGGACATCGGACCCGAGAATCGCGACTCCTTTTTCCACCACCTGGCTGGCAACCGTCCGGCTTACTTGAACAGCGGGATTAGCACCAGGCACGCGCTCCCGGACAAACACTGATGCGAACCGATCGACTCCGTCATAGTCGAGGAGGATCGCGCCCCGCTCTGCCGGGGACTCGTCGAAAATTAGCGTAAGAATCTGCGCCTGGAGGGAATCCAGATCGCTGATGGAGTGCACAACCCGGCTGGCTTTCAGCAGTGCATTGAGGTTTCGCGTCAATCGCGACGTTGCGGGCAACTGCTTGAGGATCTGCTCCGGATGAAGGTAGATGACATCTTGCGGGTGCAACTGCGCAGTGGCCTGGGTGACAGAATCGTCGAATACAACGCTCGGGTATGCTCGCTGATCGGAGTCCTCGCCCGTCTGAAAGATGAAGATCGAATCGCCAATGGATAGCTGATCGCCGTCTTTGAGCCAGCTCTCGTTGACAGGCGTTCCATTAACGTACGTTCCGTTGCGGCTCTCAAGATCCCGGATTTTGAAGCCATCGCCTTCGCGCGTCAGAAGACAATGCCGGCGTGACAAGGAAGGGTCCGGTATGGAAAGCATGTTGAGAGGATCGCGCCCGATCGTTGTTTCATCCTGCGAAAGGGGAAACGTGGGGTCTTCGTAGGGTCCAGATACAACCGTCAACCTCGGATTCACTGCAGCGACCTCGCGCATCGGTTCGCCTATTTGCCATACTCACAGAAGACCAAGTGGGGCTGGCTCGGACTGGCACATCCTATCCGATCAGATAGCATACTATCTTTTCAGATAGCGCATCGCACTCTTCACTGATCCAAGGGTTTTCTCCCGCAAAGGTTCTTTCCTTTGTGTTCAATAGGTTACAGCTAACGCGGCATTCATTTTTCGGCCAGGACTCTGGCCGGATTCGTGCTTACTCATATTCTGACGACTAGCCTGGCAAAGCGACGGGGGAAGCGCTTTCAGCATTTACAGCCGGGCATCGCTCACCGGGAACCTGGGGGACCCCCTCATCGGGTTCCCGGTTATTTTTTAGATTTCAAGTGGACGGTTCAGCCAAGGGCGACGGCCTGAGCAGGTTCTGGGAGCACGGGAACGCCGTCTCGAAACGTTACACTGCGTCCGGAAATCGCAGGAACGCGGTCTCCCGGCACTAAAATCCCAATCAAATTCAGGGGATCGGCGGCAGAGAGAATCGATGTCTCTCCTTTGGGCTCCAACTTTCGGGCGGCGCGAAGTGACTCCACGGCGATGGGAAGAGCAAACTGTTCTCCCAGGAAGCCGTCGACGAACCGTCCGCCACGAATCTCGCCGCGGTTTTCCAATCGTCGAAAACCAATCTGCAATTCTCGCCACTTTGGCAAGTTGGTTTCGCGGGCCAGCAAGTCGCGAAAAACTACGCCGTACCGCTTGAGCAGCATCCAACAAGTTGCCTCTACAGCCCGACTGCGGTCAAGACCGTGTTCTGCGTAAAGAAGAGCCCAGCGGCCAGTGCTATGCCGTGGGCGGGCAGTCTTTCCACTGCCTTGTCCACTCCGCCTCTTGGGATCGATAAGAGAGCGCAGATTGTCGAATCCGTCAGCAGTGATAATGCCTGCAGCCACCAGTTCCCAAAGCGCAGTTTCCACTTCCGCTTTCAGCTTGCCTGTACCGCGAACGATGTCTGCGAAAAACGAGGCTCCCCGTTGCCGCAAGAAGTCCATGACTTGTTGAGCGTTGGGACTTAGGCCGCGCGTCTCCGGTTGATCGGTTGCGCGCACGCTGGCAGACATCCAGTCGGCTTCTTCGCGAACGAAAAAGGTGATCGGCGCAACACTGGTCGGAATCACCCGGCGCTTACCGGTGGAGCTGTCTTCCAAGGTCGCCGGATGTGGCGAGAGTCGTCCCCAGCCAACAGCCCCGGTCAGGCAAAGCTGGTCTAGCCATTTGGGATCGTAGTTGGAGATACGTGCGGAGAGAACCTGGCGTTCCCAGGCGCTGGCAGGGATTTCGAAACCTTGCAACTGTCGCAAAACATCGAGTGTGGCTCGGTCACCTTGCACCTGTGTGCCAGCAGCCACGTGCTGCCATCGCAGCAGCCACTGCATAAACTGTGCAGCCGTGACCGGAGCTACCTGCTTGCGCAGGGTTGCGACGGTGAGGCGATGGATGCGAGCGAGCAGGCGGCGTTCACACCACTCGTGTGCTTCTTTGTCCGAATGTCCGGCCTGTATCGCCGCCTCGGTAAACTTGCCACGCAGAATACTGCCGCTGGCTTCCATCCTTAGTAATGCATTTTCGAGCTCATTAGCGGGAAGGCCAAGAAGCGTTCCCATCTGCTCAGAGCTGGTCGGACCAAGATGTGCCATCCATCCAGTCACCGCGGAGAGAATGGCATCATCACGCGAAGGCATGCTGGAGTTGATTTCAGCAGGTTGCGTTTCAAACGCACTGTCGGAGAAGAGCATCGCAACAGTCTTTGCATGCTCAACTGCCACCCAGTAACGCGATGGGCCCGACACAGTGCTTCTGGTCGCTACGACCGTGCGGCCCTGCATCTCCAGTTCCTCAAAGTAACGGCCCCAACGAGCTATTTCATCGGGGACTTCGGGCATGACAATCAACGTGTGTAATAAGTCGTGTAACTCGTCGGCATCACGAACGTCCGGCCAAGCTTCGGCCTGCACTTGAGCGATAGCATCGGGATCGAGCTTGCCGACTTCTTCGAGCACCGACTCCGGCAGGATGCGGCGCATTTCGACTGCACGAGCACGGCGCTCTTCGAGAGGAGCATCGTCTAAGTAGGCATAAGGATTCGCATTCAGGATCTCGTGCGAAAACTGCGATGGTACCGGAGTATCTACTGCGATGCATCGAATGCTTCCCCCGGTAATCCTGCTCAAGACATCCTTCAAGCCGTCGAGATCCATCGCTTCAGTGAGGACATCTTTCATGACCTCACTCACGAGGGGGTGGTCAGGAATCTGGATGTCGCCTTCGATGTTCTCCTGGCAAGCAGCGACGTCCGGGAACACGGAAGCTAGCAAGTCATCGGAGCGCATGCGCTGAATTTGCGGAGGTACTTTCTTGCCTCCCTGAAAGCGCAACAGGGCAAGGGCGCGGTTGGCGTCCCAACGCCAGCGCGTGCCGAAGATTGGAGATGCGAGGGCGGCCTGCTCGAGAATCGGTTGGACCGACTCTGCGTGCAAGAATTGAAAGACATCTGCCAAGGGGAAACTGTGCTGTTCAGCCAGTGCGATGTTCAGGCCATTGTCGGTAGCGGCAGCTTGCAGTTCAAAGTTGAAACTGCGGCAGAAGCGTTTTCTTAACGCAAGTCCCCAGGCCTTGTTAATGCGACCTCCGAGCGGAGTATGAATTACTAGCTGCATGCCGCCGCCTTCGTCGAAGAATCGCTCAGCGATGATCGTGTCTCGCGTCGGAACGGATCCGAGTACCGCGCGTCCGCTGAGGATGTACTCGACTGCCTGTTCGGCGCCCGCATCATCGAGACCACACTCCTGCTTCAACCAAGTCACTGTTTCAAGAACATCGGGCAATATGCGCCAATCGCCCACGGGGAGGACACCAGGCACTCCATCGCTAATGTCCTGCCGCAACTTGCCGACCTCGTCAGATAATTCCTCGGTGCGCGCGGGTGCTTCGCCCCGCCAGAAGGGAATCGTTGGTGGGCTACCATGGGCGTCCTCAACGATCATGCGGCCGGACTTGCTTTCTACCCGCCGAATACGCCAGGAGGTATTGCCAAGCAACATGATGTCGCCGGAGAGGCTCTCGACCGCGAAGTCTTCATCGATCGTGCCGACCACGGTGCCCTCGGGTTCGGCGACGACCGTAAATAATGCGGTTTCAGGGATGGCTCCGCCGCTCGTAATTGCGGTCATGCGGCTCCCGCGGCGTGCGCGCAGCCTGCGATTCACGCGATCGTGATGGAGATACGCGCCATAGCGGCCACGCTTGGAAGCGATGCCTTCCGCGAGCATCTCGACAATCGCATCAAATGTTTCGCGGGAGAGATTGCGATAGGGATAAGCGCGCTTCACTAGCGCAAAAAGTTCATCTTCATCCCACCCATCATCGGAGGGAGCGCATAGCGCCAGCGCTGGCGATTCATGGGGCATCTCCTCTTGCATGGCAGTGAGACTTACCTGGGAGGCATCGTTGCTCTCAAGGCTCAGTGCGGAAGAGGGCCTCCGCACCGCCGAGGGACTGTGAGACGCGCAAGTTGCGACGATTTGTTGCGCCAGGATATCGAGTGGGGCATCAGGAACCATGAGGCGATCGAGTTCACCTGCTCGGATCGCACGTACCAGGGCGGCGCATTCGATGAGTTCATCGCGAGTCGTGGCAAAGAAACGCCCCTTAGGAACTGCGCCGCGCCAGTGCCCCGAGCGGCCGACGCGCTGTAACGCAACTGCAATCGCCCGGGGAGAGCTGATTTGCACTACCAGATCGACGGTTCCAATATCGATTCCCAACTCGAGTGAGGCGGTCGCTACCAGAACTTTGATTTGTCCTTCTTTGAGTTTCTTCTCCGCCGCTAATCGCAGCTTGCGCGACAGGCTGCCGTGGTGAGCAGCAACGTTCTCCTCCCCCAAAAGCTCACCCAGTTGGTGCGATAAACGCTCTGACATGCGCCGTGTATTGACGAAGATCAGTGTCGAACGATGCTGTTGCACGAGTTCGACGAGACGCGCGTAGATTTCGCCCCACATCTCATTGGTGGCAACAGCTTCCAACTGCGTTCCTGGAACTTCGACGGCGAGATCGAGGTGTCGCTTGTGCCCGATGTTTACGACCACCGGGTCTGGCCGATTGTTGCCGGTGAGAAAATGGGCAACGACCTCCAGAGGCTTTTGCGTCGCGGACAGACCGATGCGCGTCGGAGGTTTTCCAGTAAGCGCCTCCAGGCGTTCAAGCGAGAGCGTGAGATGGGCTCCGCGCTTGTCATCAGCGACGGCGTGGATTTCATCTACGATTACGGTTTCAACTTCCCGAAGGATGGCACGACTCTTCTCCGCGGTGAGCAGAATGTAGAGAGATTCTGGCGTCGTGACGAGGATGTGCGGTGGCCGTACCAGCATGGCACGACGCTCGTGCATGAGTGTGTCGCCTGTGCGGACTGCAGTGCGAATCTCAGGCATCAGCAATCCGCGTTCGCCGGCCATCTGCAGGATCTCGCCCAAAGGGACTTCAAGATTCTTCTGAATGTCGTTCCCCAAGGCCTTAAGAGGTGAGATGTACAGAACCTCCGTACGATCCTCGAGCTCGCCCGCTAGAGCCTTTCGGACCAAGCGATCAATGCAGGCTAGAAAGGCAGCGAGGGTCTTACCGGACCCGGTGGGAGCCGAAATCAGAGTTGTCCGCCCGGCGAGAATGTGCGGCCAGCCTCGCTCCTGCGGCTCGGTAGGGGTGTCAAACTTGCGAACGAACCAATCCCGAACAATCGGGTGAGCCCAGGCGAGCGAGGCAGGAGGGGGCATTGCGATGATTCTACGCGGAATCGCTAGTTTCGTAAATTGTTCGCCTTTCCGACGAACCGAATCATTGACTTGTGGGTCGAACAAAGGGTCTTTCGACTGTGCTCGGCCCGCCTTCGCTTCGCTCAAGATGACAAGGCACTTCTTTTGAGAGGTAGACGTGATTCGGAAGTCGAATGCTAGAATCCGCGCATGTCTCGAAAGCGTGCCAAGAAAATCAAACTCCTACTTTTCGACGTGGATGGAGTCCTTACTGACGGAAAGCTATTCATCTTTCCAGCTCCGCAGGGAGCACAGCAGAGCACTCACGAACACGCGTCCAAGCACAGCGAAAAAGGCGGGTTCGCATTAGCCAGCCAGGACTACCTTGAGGCAAAGGGATTTCACGCTCATGATGGCACAGCCGTATCGTTGGCCCGGTTGGGCGGGATAAAACTAGGCCTGATTACCAAGCGCATCTCGGAGACGGTGGCATTGCGCGCTCGCGATTTGAAACTTGAGCATGTCCACCAGGGGATTCAGGACAAGCTCGCGTGCTTCCGGGACATTCTTAAGCAAGAAGGATTGCGACCTAGTGAAGCAGCCTTTGTCGGCGACGACGTGATAGACCTGCCTGTGATGTGGGATTGCGGACTAGCGATCGCGGTCGCCAACGCCCGGCCAGAGGTTAAGAAGGATGCTCACTACGTCACTCCGCACTTTGGAGGAGACGGAGCTCTGCGGGACGCGGTCGAGTACGTCCTGAAGGCACAAGGAAAATGGAAAAAAGCGGTAGCCACCTACATCGGAGAAAGAAGCCCCTCTCGCCGGAAGACATAGAAGCTTACTCATGGCTAAAAGGGCAAGGCATGGGGAGGGCCTAAGTTCCTGCGAGCGTTGCAGAATCTACGACTTGAACTAAATACAGGAATAACCAGGTAAGGCATTGATACCAAACTAAAAACCCACCGGTTGCCTGCTTGGGGCGTGCTCGGGTCGACAACCGATGGGCTACCGTTTCTCCTTACTCACCCTGTTGTTTTCAGGAGTATGTTAACCATCAAAACCCGAGCCACCCGAAAAGTTTCGCTCGATTCGTAAAGAAACCGTAAAAAATCGAGAGTTGCTGTCCATCACTCCTGGATAGTCGCTGGCTTTGACTCCATCAGGCTGGTAAATCGAGGATCTTTCCTGAGTCCGGCAAACTCGGAATCCTTGTAAACATCTCCGATATCCTTGTAACCCTCCTCCATGGCGCGCTTCAGATACTCGAGCGAGCGGTCGATGGATCCAGACTTGGCATAGAGTTTCGCCATGACGAACGCGTATTTTGCGCGATCCTCGGGTGTGGGTAGCTGGGCAGAGACTCCTGTCCGGGAATGCCTCTCAAGCACATCGGGGTCGAGTTCCAATGCCTTTGCGTAGTTCACGCTGGCCTTCTCAAAGTCCTTCTTCGCAAAGTATGCGGCTCCCATGTTGCAATAGAACGTGGCAATATCGGGCTGCAGTTTGAGAGCCTTCTCATACTGCTTAATCGCCGAACCGTATTTCTTTTGCTCGTAATACACAGCCCCAAGATTGTTATATGCGTTGGAGAAATTCCTATCAGCCTTAATGGCTTTCTCGAAGTCCTTGCGGGCTTCCTTATAGCGTTGAATCTGCAATTCTACGATGCCAATCTTGTTGTAAGTGAGGGCGCTGTCGGGCTTCTTCTTGAGCGCAGCGCGATAATAATCAAGGGCATCAAGGTAAGATTTTTCCGCACGTAACCGATCTCCGCTCTTATCGAGCTCCTCAAACGTTGCAGTAATTGGGGGCGGTTCTACGTGCTGAATGGTGGGCGGGCTGACCTGAACTTGCTCAGTAGAGGATGCCTGCTGCGCTAGCAAGGGAATGCTCGCGCGAACGGCGAAAACCAGTACAAGTGGTAAAAGACGACGCATGCTGCACCTCCCGGAGACGGGGGCTCAATGTTGCCCCTGCTGCTCGCGGCGTCGAAATCGGCTAACCTAGTGCGGCGTGTTGCCGCTTGTGTCCGGTGGTTTGGACGGCGTCGGGTTAGACGGTTTGTCTTCCTTAAAGATACCTACAATCTTGCCGAAAAATCCCTTTTTCTTTTTTGCTTCCTCGCTTGCTGGGTCCAGAGCTCCTGAATTAGGAGGAGGTGCCACGCCGGGCTCCAACCCTAACATCCGCGAAAAGAAACCTTTTACTCCGGTGCTCTGGTCGCAAGTTTGGTTCGGCTCCGTTCCGGCAATAAATGCGGCCGTGTATGTCTCCGGGCATGAGGGTGTTGCAAGCAAGTTCGTCAGCTTGTCTAACTGGACATCCACGACTCCCGAAGGTTGGCCGAACGACTTGACGTCCGAGTACTGCGGGAGCGCAACGGCCTTCTTCATGAACTCGGCCCAGATCGGCGCTGCTGTCTGCGCACCACTCAAGCGGAGATCGCTGTAGTCATCGTATCCAACCCAGACGATGCACAATAGATTGCTCGTGTATCCAGCGAACCAGCCGTCATGCGAGCTTCCGGTTTTTCCTGCTGCAGGTGCATTGAATCCCCTTGCGCGAACCGGAAATGCCGTTCCAAAGTTAAGGACGCCTTCCATCATGTTGGTCATGACCGCGGCGACACGAGGATCGAGTATCTGTTTCTTATCGGTCTTGAAGTCGACAACGACGTCGCCATTGCCATTTCGGACTGAATTCACCAGGGTGGGTGAAATGCGAACTCCTGCGTTCGCGAAGACAGTGTACGCAGCCGCCATATCGAGGGGCGTGGCATCGTAAGCACCTAACGACATCGCTGGCGTCGCCTTGACGGAGGTAATTCCTGCAGACTTTGCCAAGTCAGCGACCTTGTCGTAACCGACCTGCTCCGCCAGTTTCACGGTGGCATTGTTCAAGGAAAGAGCCAACGCGTATCGTGCGGTGACCTCGCCGTGGTACTCCTCCTTGTAATTGCGCGGTTCGTAGATCTGGTCGCCGTAGGCGTAGGTGCCGGGTTCATCCATGATCATGGACGCAGGGGTGATTACGGGATTGGTACCATCGAGCGCAGTGTTCATAGCAGCTGCGTAAACGAATGGCTTAAAGATCGAGCCAGTAGGCCGCTTTGCCGTTACGTGGTTAAGCTGACTGCTGCCATAATTTCGGCCTCCGACCAGGGCCAGCACTTCTCCGGTGTGCGGATCCATCGCGACGAGTGCGACTTGTGCCTGCGGACCGGGTAGGACCTTGGTTTCGTACTTGCCTTTGCCAATCTTGGTTCTCTTCGTCCGAAGTTTCGTAACCTGATCATCGACCAGCTTCATGCCGATTTCGACCGCCTGAGCGGCCGCTCGCTGCAACTCCGGATCGAGGGTTGTGTAGATTCCGTAGGACTGATCGTTCAGCTCCCGTTCGTTAACTTTGGCGATTACGGCATCGCGTACCAGATCTACGAAGTAGGGCGCGTCGCTCGCCTCAACGTTCGGAGGCGCAAGTTTCAGGGGTGTGGCCTTCGCCTTGGCGGCTTGCTCACGAGTGATAGCTTCAGTTTCCGCCATGCTATCCAAAACGATATTACGGCGATCCAGTGCGCGCTCAGGATGTCGGTATGGCGAGAGGTAGCTTGGTGCCTGAATCAAACCCGCGAGCAGAGCGGCTTCAGGAAGCGTGAGATCCTTGAGATCCTTGTTGAAGTATGCCCGAGATGCCGCGGCAAAACCGCTGATCGTGAAAGAACCACGCTGTCCCAGATCCACACGATTCGCGTAATACTCGAAAATTTGCTGCTTACTGAACTTCTGTTCTAGTTCAATTGCAATCATCATCTCCGAGACTTTGCGTTTGACCGTTTTTTCGGGAGTCAGGAAGAACGCACGCGATAACTGCATCGTGATGGTCGATCCACCCTGTTCGTGCTTTTGGCGGGTAAAGTCGATCCACGCAGCTTCGGCCAAGCGCAGGTAATTCACGCCGCCGTGCTGGAAGAATCGCCGGTCTTCGATAGCGAGCACGGCATCGACGAGAACCTTTGGAATCTCGTCGTATTTGACCAATTGGCGCTTGGAGCGCTGCTCCGCGTCAAACAACGCCGTAATCATCTGCGGCTCAAGTTCGTAAGCGCTGAGATCGCCAGATTTGGAGTTAATACTGTCAACCTCACCCTTGCGGATGCGAATCGTCGCCGCCTCCGGGCTGTGGTAGGAGTCGGGGCCAGGTTTGACTTCAATGCCATTGTCCAGCAGGCGATAGCTGCCTAGACGTGAGTTTCCATCTTTGTCGGAATATCCAGCGCTGCGAAGTTTAGAGGCGATTTGTGCCGTATCGATTTTCTCGCCGACACGCACCGCTTCTGGAATGGCATAAATCTTGGCGGAGTTTGTGAAGACTGGACCACGGAACTTCTGATCGATCATTCGGTCGTACTTCACATAGAAGTACGCGAAGGTCCCGGTCATGACCGTGCCCACGACAATGAAAACGATAAAGGCTGCCCGAACGACAGGGTCGTGAAAAAACCCTTTGCCGGTCGCCTTCTGCTTTCCTTTCGGAATCTTGATCTTGATCGCCACTCGAATCCGCGAAACCCCGCCGCCCAAGCGCCCAATTTGTCAATAAGATGGCAGAAAGTGCGTTTTTGTTATCCCGAGCCGGCACGCATCCGCGCCAATTCCTGGTCCTGGGTGGACCTTTCCTTCGCACCAGGTCGAATGTCGTCGCTGAGCAGGCCTCATTCCTATTCTAAATCACGCAGTAAGGAATCAGGTCCTACCAAACGCCCTTGTTTCTGGTGCCAGCGTTGAAATTCAGGTCAACTGGATAGCCCGGGAGATCGATGTGAACTTGGTAATTGGCATCGATCACGATCGCGCCGCTACCTATCGGCCCGGTGCGTTGTACCTTAATTTGATCCTTGGTCAGGGGAATATCAAGATCCTGAGCCTTCCTCAGGATGGTGTCGCGAATCGCGTCTTCAGGCTTGGTGTTGTAGGTGTTAATCGTGGCTTCGTTCTTGATTTCATCCTGAAACTGGTAATTTGATAGATACGGGGGAACGAACTGAACACCGAGGTAGACCGCGGCGACCATCACAAAGATTCCGAACCCCATTTTTAGGGTACCCATAACTCGCGCTCCGCAAGTGCCGGCAAATGAGCATAGCTAGTTGGCCGGCCGCAAAACCCTTTGAAAATACTCCGCAATTGTCGCGATGCTAGCATCGCGTATTTCGCGTGTCGAGCGCTGAACCACCTCCACAGTACCTTCGGTAACCTTCTTTCCGACGGTTACACGATAGGGAATGCCCACAAGGTCAGCATCTTTGAACTTCACCCCCGGCCTTTCGTCCCTGTCGTCTAATAACACCTCGAATCCCGCCGTCTCCAGTTGGCGGACGATCTCCTGCGCAGTATTGACCAATTTGTCGTCGCTTACGTTGGTGGGCGTGACGACGATCTCAAAAGGGGCGATCTGCGGAGGCAGCCAGAAGCCATTTTCATCGTTGGATTGTTCAATTGCAGCCGTCAGGATGCGCTCCATTCCGATCCCATAGCAGCCCATGATGGGCATGACCTCTTTGCCGTTACGATCGAGGACGCGGGCTCCCATTGACTCCGAGTATTTGTAGCCCAACTTGAAGATGTGACCTACCTCCACCGCCGAGTCAATTCGCAGTGGGCCACCACAGTTTGGGCAGTCTTCTCCCGCAGTGACGCTGCGCAAATCTGCGTACAACGTGGGTTGGAAATCCCGGCCGGGAGCAAGGTTCTTTAAGTGATAGTTCTCTCGATTCGCGCCGCCGATAAGGTTATGTCGCCCCTCAAGAGCTTTATCCACTAACAGAACCGGACGCGCGGGTTCGTTTAGATCCTTCGCCCAATCGATGCCGGTGGCCCCAAGATAGCCGGCGGGAGAGCCGAAAAATTTCTTGATCTCATCTTCCTGCATAGGACGGACCTCTTTTCCCGCGAGGGCAGTCGAGAGCTTGGCTTCGTTCAGTTGATGGTCTCCTCGCATCAGGGCCACAACGGGGCGCAAGCTCAGTTTGCCGCTTCCGGCGGCGCTCTCTTCTGTCATGTAGGCAAGAGTCTTGATATTGCTCTTTGGTGACGTGCCAAGAAATCTTGCGACTTCCTCAATCGTCTTCATGCCCGGAGTGTGCACTTCGGCAGGCGCAGCATCTCCGTTGGCGGAATCATCGATTGCCGCGAGTCTGGAGGTAGCTTTCTCCAGATTCGCGGCGTAGGAACAGTTTTCGCAGGTGACAACCTGGTCCTCACCGGCAGAAGATCGGACCATGAATTCGTGGGACTGCGAGCCGCCCATGGATCCTGAATGCGCTTCCACCACAACATATTTCAGGCCGCAGCGATCGAAGATGCGGCAATAGGTGTCGTAATGCTTCAAGTAAGAGACGTCTAGCCCGGCGGCGTCGATATCAAAGGAGTAGGCATCCTTCATGGTGAACTGGCGGACGCGTAGCAAGCCGGACCTGGGGCGGGCCTCATCCCGGAACTTGGTTTGAATCTGATACCAGATTTGTGGAAGCTGCTTGTAGCTTCTGAGTTCGTTACGAGCGATCGAAGTCATCACCTCTTCATGCGTCATGCCCAGAGCCATGTCCGTGCCCTTGCGATCCTTCAGGCGAAACATGTTATCGCCCATCACCTTCCAGCGGCCGCTTTCCTCCCAAAGCTCCCGTGGATGCATGGCGGGCAGATAGAACTCCTGCCCGATTTTGTCCATCTCCTCACGGACAATGCTGATGATCTTGTTCAGAGAGCGCTGTCCTAAGAAGAGGTATGAATAGATACCGGCGGCAAGCTGTCGAATATAGCCTGCGCGCACCAGGAACTTGTGGCTCGCGACTTCGGCATCTGCCGGAGCCTCGCGCAGAGTGGGGATAAACAGTTCAGACCAACGATGCATAGTAGGGGGTCCCAAGTAGTAGGGAATTCGATATTGTAAATGATGGAATGATTCGCTCACACTGACGTGGTCGCGAGTGGCCGCGATAACACGATCAGCGAAAAGGCCTAGATTGAAGAACTAGGGAGCCAGTTGCCGTAAGATTTCTCTTCCCAGCTTTTGCGTTTCACCAAAGAACTTCTGGTACTCGGTGAAGAGCCGGTTCAATTCCAGCGATCTGTCTGGCGATAGATGCTTGCGCAGCATCATGTCGCGGACGTGAACCGGGTTGGGCAGGGTGGCATCTTCGTTCAGTTCTTCAAGCGCCGTGTTGGGGTCGTAGTGATACATAGGAGATTTCTTGAGTTGTAGTCGGCAAATTTTCGAATTGCCGGATTTTTGGATTTTCTAATTTCAAAACCGAATAGAGCACGCCTATCAGTTTCTAATCCTTTGATCTTGCAATTCTCCAATTCTTCAATTCTGAATCTTTACTCCTCACTCCGCATTTCTCAAATCATACTTGTTCCCCAGAGATCGTGCAGATGCACGATGCCTAAGAGTCGGTTTTGGGCGTCGACGACGGCAAGGGAAGTGATCCTCTTCTCCTCCATCACTGCGAGAGCAGTTGCGGCAAATTCGTCTGCTGCGATCGTCTTAGGCGTCTTGGTCATACACTCGCCAGCGGTTAGATCAAGGGCATCTTTGCCGCGCTGCTCGAGCAGACGTCGTAGGTCACCATCGCTCACAACGCCCACCAGCTTGCCGTCATCGACTACCGCTGTGACACCCAGTTTCTTGCGTGACATCTCGTAAATCACATCGGGCATCTTGGTACGCAGACTGACACAAGGCACGGCGTCGCCTGTGTGCATAAGTGATTCCACTCGAGCCAGCCGTTTGCCCAATTTTCCGCCTGGGTGCAGATTGGCAAAGTCCTCTTCCTTAAAGCCTCGTTTGGCGGATACAGCGACGGCGAGCGCGTCGCCCAGGGCCAGCATGGTAGTTGTGGAAGCCGTGGGCGCCAATCCTAAAGAGCAAGCCTCTTCGGCAATCGAGCAGTCGAGAGCGATATCGGCAGCCGACGCCAGAGTCGAAACCAGAGCTTTCCCTTTCGGGGAGATCTCATCCCCGGTCATCGCAATCAAGGGCAGTTGCAGGCGCTTGATAGTGGCAATCAAACGCAGGATCTCTTCAGTTTCTCCACTTGCGGAGAGAGCCAAAACTACGTCGCCTTTTGCAAGCATTCCGAGATCGCCATGCAAAGCATCAACAGGGTGCATGAAGAGCGAAGGAGTGCCCGTTGAGCTTAGTGTAGCGGCGATCTTGCGCGCGATGATGCCACTCTTTCCCATGCCGGTCACCACGAGGCGACCGGCACAACAAAAGATCAATTCCACGGCACGGTCGAACCGTCCCGCCATTGGACCCGCAATTCGATCGGCAAGGGAGCGCAGTGCCTGCGCTTCGATGCGTACCACGTCTTCGCCAACCTTATTCATGAAGGAAACAGGATGTTAGCACGTCACGAATGTCAGACTACGGAAGCTAGAAGTGATCCTCTGCCCTTGCGGGCGAGGCTCGATGTGTGCCGATTCCAGCCAGGCTTCGCGCTTGCACGGCTACATCCCAAGGCCCCGCTTGCCAGTTGTCTCGTTTCTTTTCTGCTGGAATCCAGGGTGGCACCGCGAGGAATAGCTTGCGCCCGATTGCGAGGGCATAGGGTTCATACATTGAACGATACTTGCGGAGTTTATCGGTGGCCTCCTGGTCGTCCCGAAGATTTACTCCTTGCTCCCGAAGGTACTGGCGCAAGCGACTCAGATCCTCCTCGGGCAGACGGTCTTCGGCACTCGGATCGTACTTTGCATCGACGACCTGAGCCAGGTCTACGACTGCATGACGTGCCATCGCAAAAGTTAGTCGCGCCTGCTCTTCCTGCATCCGGTCACCTCCGGACATGACGATCGCACTGGCATCGAGGATTGTAGTCAAGGCTGCGACCCAGGATTGGTTGTTGTGCTGAGAGCGAAAGAAGCTGAGCACCGGATATGACAGATGGCTTTCCAGTACTTCAGCCGCCCAGCGCTCCCAATCGCGGAAGATATCGTCCAACACTCTTCTGCGAGAGCAGTCGCCAAAACGAGCGAGCAACTCAGCCACGGTGGGAGGGGAGCCGGCGCGCGCGTCGAGAAGTGAGATCTCGATCTCCCTGCGTGAAAAGGCAGAATAGATCGTGGGCAGGTATCCGATGACGACGCCGAGAAAAGCGAATCCCATTCCGGCCTCGAGAACGGCTAGGAAGCGAGCAGTGGTAGTAGTGGGGACAATATCTCCGTAGCCGAGTGTAAAAAACGTTTCGCCGCTGTGATAGAAGAGCAGTCGAAAGCTGGTGACCTGACCCTCGAACTGCAAATGCTGTCCTGTTCCGTACTGCAATAGCGTGAAACCGAAAATGAGTCCGATGGCCCACAAGCCCAACAGAAAAATCAATGATAGGGGGCCGAAGTAGCCAAGCACCGCTTCTCGACGTCCCACCGTCTTGATCCGGTTGCCAAGCCGAGCCCATGGTCGCCATGTGTTGCGGTAGAACCAGGATGTCAGTCGGAAATGCCTAGTCACTCGGCGCGGGAGAACCACAGTTTCGAAAGCGTCAAGCAGAATGAGCGCGATGATGGCGACGCCGAAAATAGAGGTGATGATCGCGGCCATGAATGCCCTTTAGAGATGTGAAGGGGATAGTAGCAGATTCAGTGTGAGGGCATTCGCAGCGAGATACTCGCGGCTTAAAAGCCTAGGAACGAGGTACTATCACGGCGTTTTGTGGGCGGCTAGAACAGCAGAATGTACCGCCTGCAGTTCCTTTAATACTTCGCGTAGCCTTGTCGAGTGAAGAGCATTGGCGCCATCAGATTTTGCGTGCTTGGGGTTGTCGTGAACTTCCAGGAACACGCCGTCGACTCCTGCCGCAACGGCGGCACGCGCCAAGAGTGGAATGAACTCTGGTTGGCCGCCACTCACTGCGGTGTCGGTGTCGTCGCTTTTTGCGGCTGACGGCAACTGAACTGAGTGCGTCGCGTCGAACACCACCGGTGCAAACTTGCGCATGATGGCCAGCGAACGCATGTCCACCACAAGATTGCCGTACCCAAAACTGGATCCCCGTTCGGTAACAAAGACACGGTCATTTCCTGCTGCATGGCATTTTTCGACAGCGTGGTGCATGTCCCAGGGCGCGGCGAATTGGCCCTTCTTGATGTTGACGACCCTCTCCGTCATCGCAGCAGCTACGATAAGGTCCGTCTGGCGACAAAGGAACGCCGGAATTTGAAGGATGTCAACTATCTCGGCAACCTTGGCCACATCGGCAACTTGATGAACGTCTGTGAGCACAGGAACATGCACTTCGTCTTTTACTCTTTTTAGAATGCGTAACCCGTCGGTGATCCCGGGCCCACGAAAACTGCGCAGTGACGTACGGTTTGCCTTGTCGTAGGAAGCCTTGAAGATGAAAGGGAAGTTCAGCGACCGGGTGACCCCCTTGATGACTTCCGCCATAAAGAGCGCGTGATCTTCGCTCTCGATGACACAGGGACCAGCAATGAGAAAAAGACCTCCATCGCCGAAGTGAATGCCATCGAGTTGGAAAGAAGTGGGCAAAATTCCGGGTTTCAAGTTTCGAGTTTCTAGTTTTCGGTTCGAATAGAAGACTCAAAACATCGAACCTGAAACTCGAAGCAGGCCTTATCTTCTTCCTACCTTTTCTGGCCGATGGAACATCTCCACCTCGCTCGCAGCTTTCTCAGCGCGGCGCTTAAGCCCATGTTCGTACGCGGCCCCTACGAACGTCTTGAACATCGGATGTGGCTCCAGCGGCTTGGACTTGAACTCGGGGTGGAATTGGCATCCGATGAAATGAGGATGGTCCGGCAACTCCACCATTTCGACGTACGTTCCATCCGGAGTTGAACCTGAGATCTTCAATCCGCCTGCGGTCAACGTGCTCTCGTACTCGCGGTTGAATTCGTAGCGGTGGCGGTGGCGCTCGCTGATTTCGGTCTTGCCGTAGATCTCGTTGGCCAACGTTCCCGGTTCAATCTTGCATGTCCAGGCCCCGAGACGCATGGTGCCGCCCAGTTCCTCGACACCGCGCAGTTCTCGCAATTTGTAAATCACTCGATGCGGTGTGGCCGGATCAAACTCGCTGGAGTTCGCATCTTCCAATCCGCACACATTCCGGGCAAATTCGATGCAGGCGGTCTGCATGCCGAGGCAGATGCCAAAGTAAGGGACCTTATTCTCCCGAGCGTAGCGGATGGCAATCAGCATCCCTTCAATACCTCGCTTGCCAAAGCCTCCTGGTACAAGGATTCCATCGTACCCTTCAAGTTGTTCATTAATGGTCGCGCCGCCTGTCTCCAGACCCTCGGCTTCGATCCAGTTCAAGTTTAACTTTAAGTTATGTGCTAGCGCGCCGTGGACCAGCGCTTCTTTCAAGGATTTGTAGGAATCCTCGTATTCAACATATTTCCCCACAATGCCGATGGTGACCTCGGCCTTCGGGTTATAGACGCGCTGGACAATTTCCTCCCAATCCTTCAAGTCGCGATCTTTGGCTTCGAGGCGCAGGTATTTGAGAACTAGCGTGTCCACGCCTTCGCGAGAGAACACCACGGGCACTTCATATATTGAGGCCACATCTTTGGCGGTGATAACCGCCTCTTCTTCTACGTTGCAGAAAAGGGCGATCTTTGATTTGATCTCTTTCGCAAGGAAGCGGTCGGTTCGGCACAGCAGGATGTCGGGCTGAATACCGATGCTAAGCAGTTCTTTCACCGAGTGCTGCGTGGGCTTGGTCTTGAGCTCCTGTGCGGCGGCAATAAAAGGCACCAGGGTTACATGCATGAAAAGCGTATGTTCTCGACCCAGTTCCTGCCGCATCTGGCGAATGGCTTCCATAAAGGGCAGGGACTCGATGTCGCCCACTGTGCCGCCAATTTCTACAATGGCGACATCCACGTCCTGTGCCACCTTCTTCATCGCAGCTTTGATTTCGTTCGTGACGTGAGGAATTACCTGAACAGTTTTCCCGAGGTAGTCACCGCGGCGTTCCTTGGTAATAATTTGTTCGTAAATTCTGCCGGTAGTCCAATTGTTGTCGCGGGAAAGCTTGGCATGGGTGAAGCGCTCGTAGTGGCCGAGATCGAGGTCAGTCTCGGCGCCGTCGTCGGTGACAAAAACCTCTCCATGCTGGAAGGGTGACATGGTGCCCGGATCGACGTTCAAGTAGGGGTCGAACTTCATCAGGTTGACCTTAAGGCCCCGGGTCTCAAGCAGGCAGCCGATAGAGGCTGCGGCCAAGCCCTTGCCTAAAGACGACACCACACCGCCGGTTACAAAGATGTACTTTGCCGACATCCGTTCCTCGCCTTAGATTGTCCTTGGAATTTTGTGCAGGATGGGTGCACGACCAATTATGCCAGAAAAGCTGGATGATGGAAAATGTGGAAATCGGAGGTGAATCTGGCATCTAATCTTACGAGGGATAATGCCTGTATGCGTGTCGGTGGCCTGCGTCGCGGATCTTATTTGAGTTCACTTTGCGCTGCTCTGTTTTTGCTTTGTGGAATTACCCTCGCTCAGGATCTCGCCCAGCGGCTCATTCTCAAGGACGGCTCTTACCAACCCGTTCTCAAGTACGAAATCAAGGGCGATCGGGTTCGTTACCTGAGCGCAGAGCGCAACGAGTGGGAAGAGGTTCCGAACTCACTGGTGGACTGGACAGCAACGGAGAAGTACAAGCAGGATCGAGCGAAGGGAGTCAGTTCACCGGAGGCTGCAGCACTTGATCGTGAACTGGCGGCCGAGAAGGCTGCTGAGGAGGCCAAGTATCCCCATGTGATGCCCGGGTTGCAACTACCGGAGGATTCCGGGGGAGTCCTTCTTCTGGATACTTATAAGACCCAGCCGCAATTGATCGAGCTCCAGCAGAATGGTGGCCAAGTCAACAAAAATACCAAGAGCAATATGCTGAAGGCGGCGATTATTCCGATTGCCAGCGCCAAGCAGACGATCGAATTGGCAGGGCCGCACGCGTCCGTTCAGGCGCACGCGACACTGCCTTCGGTTTACGTGAACGTTCAGCAGCAGGATCAGAACTCGAATGCCGACAGCAACGGCCAGCAACAACCGCAACAGCCGCAGCAGCCTTGGGATCGCTTCAAGATCGTGCGCATGCAGTCAAAGGCAGACAAGAGGATCGTTGGTAATATCAAGATTGCGGTTTACGGCAAGGTTAGCCAGGAACAAAGCTTGGTGGACACAAACGCCGAACAGTTGACGGGAGGTTGGGTGAAGGTGACGCCCACACAGCCGTTGACTCCGGGAGAGTATGCGGTGGTTGAAATGCTAGGCAAGGATGGCATGAATTTGTTCGTCTGGGATTTTGGCGTGAATCCGGATGCGCGCGAGAACTCGCAGGTGATCAAGCCTGAAACCAGCTCAGCTCAGCCTGACCAATCGCAGGAGCCACCAAAGAAACAGTAGTGCCGACCTGGAAACTCGCTTAATCGGCCAATCGTTCTGCCTCCTCCTGAATTCTTTTCCAAGCATTTTTCACGTGACGCTCGGTCGTGTTTGTCTGCCCGATGGACATCCTCAGCGTTAGCTTGTTGTTCAGGCGGGTGTGTGTGAGGTAAAGATCACCGCTCTGATTCAAGCGATCCATCAACTTCTGGTTGGCCTCATCCCCCGTTTTCAGGCGGAAGCAAACCAGGTTCAGCGGAACCGGGGCCATCATTTCGAAGCGCCCATCTGCCTGCACCCAAGCGGCGAATTCCTGTGCCAGGCGAACATGCTCACGGACGTGGTATTGCAATCCCTCGATACCGTAATGGCGAATTACGAACCAAAGCTTGAGCGAGCGAAAGCGGCGGCCTAACGGGATTTGCCAGTCGCGATAGTCAAAGACGGCACCCGATTCGGTGGCCTGATTGCGCAAGTATTCCGGCAACACGCTCAGAGTCTTGATCAGTGCCGCACGATCTGCGACCCAGAAGCAATCACAATCGAAGTTGGTGAACATCCACTTATGGGGGTTGAAAGCGTAGCTGTCGGCGAATTCCAGCCCGCCTTGGATATGGCGAAACTCTGGACAGACTGCAGCCGTGCCGGACATCGCGGCGTCTACGTGCAGCCAGATGTTGTGCTTTCGGCAGATGGGGCCGATCTCGGCGACTGGATCCATGCCGTTTGAAGAGGTGGTTCCAACGGTCGCGCAGACAAAACACGGCCTCAGGCCGGACTGAATATCTTGTTCGATCTGCCGCGCAAGCGCGTCGGGTTTCATGGCGAACTTCTCGTCTACCTCAATAAGGCGCAAGTTCTGCTGCCCGAGGCCGGCGACCCTTACGTCTTTCTCAATGGAAGAATGCGCTTGCGATGATGTGTAAGCGACAAGCGTTCCATCAGCTCCGCGTTGATTACTCGTAAAGTTTGTGGCCCTTTCGCGTCCTGCGAGCAGGGCACAGAGCGAGGCGCTCGAGGCTGTGTCCTGTATCACGCCGCCACCGGTGCTGGTGGAAAGAAACTTCTTAGGCAGGTCCAGCATTGAAACGAGCCAGTCCATAAGGTGGGTTTCAAGTTCAGTGCATGCGGGACTCGTGGCCCACAGCATTCCCTGCACGTTGAAGCCAGAGGACAGCATGTCTCCAAGGATCGCGGGACCGGAAGAATTGCACTGGAAGTACGCGTAGAAGTTTGGCGACTGCCAGTGGGTAATTCCCGGCAGAATAAGCTGGTTCACATCTCGTAGGATGGCTTCGATGGTCTCTCCTTTTGCAGGCGGGGCCGGCGGCAAGGAAGCACGAACCTCGCCGGGTTTTGCGCGGGACAAAACGGGAAAAGATTCAATGCGCGAGTAATAGTCGGCGATCCAATCCACCACCGCGTGACCGTGGCGGCGAAATTCATCGGGAGACATATGGAAGGATTTGTTTTGAGACACGGTGCCTCTTTGATGTGAATTGGTGTCAGAAGAGAATTTTATGCCAGGCGGCCGAAGTAGACGCGGGTCTTGTACTCCATGATCACGCGGCCTTCTGTGTTGTGCGCTTCGAAGATGTTTCGCAGCTCGCGCAGCATAGGCAGGTGATTAGCATGGTTAGGCGCGGGCGCGTACGAGGAAGACAGGACTCGGCCTTCAAACGCGGGATAATCGAATTCTTGCTTCGTTGCGAAAACGCGCTCTTGATAAGGAGATGGCGAGAAAAAGCTGCCCAGGTTCTCCGTTGTGCGCTCGTGGCGTACCTGTTGGTAATCGGTCCCATAGCGGATGAGCGTTTGCTCGTAAGCCCGTAGAAAAGGAGTGGTGTCTGTTGCCCGCTCGTTCCACACAAGCACGGCCCAACCTTGCGCCTTAAGTATTCGCTGGAATTCCTTTCGCGTGGGTTGTTGATCAAACCAATGGGCCGCTTGGGCGGCCGTCACGAAATCCAGACTGTGATCTGGGAGCGTGGTGGCTTCAGCACGTCCGTCCACACTAGTGAACTTTGGAAAGTTGACCAGGAATTGCTCGCCGGCCTGTCGCATGGCTTCATTCGGTTCAACGCCGAAGACGCGATTGCCATTTTCAAGCAGCATGCGCGCGAAGATGCCGGTGCCGGAACCGATGTCGGCGATGACTGCTTGTGGTGTAAGCCCGCATTCGTTCCTTAAGGTTTCGAGAATTTCTAGCGGGTATCCAGGGCGATAGCGAACATAGTTGTCGACGCGGGAAGAGAAGCGACTGGTAGGATCGACTGCAGGCATGATCCTAGTTTAGCTCGAAAGATGCTGGCAAATGTGAACAGCGGATTATAGGTGAGCAACGAAGCCGTGCTGGGTCCCATTACTGTCCGTGTAGTCACCAACAATCAACCCCACATCATTGATGCATGAAATCTCGGTCGATATTGCGCCCGGGTAATCCAGAGTCCTAAACTGGTCATTCGATCGCACAAATCCGTGTCGAAGCCCAGCATCATCATCGTAGAAACCAGCCATGTCGCCGGCACTGTTGATCGAGGCGAGAAAAGTCTCGGAAGCACCTGGAAAGTCCATGCTGGTAATGGCGCTTCCATCCTTGACATATCCATGTCTTCTTTCGCTGGAATCAACCCAAATCCCGACGATTACATTTGAATCGTTTATAGCGGAAGCAGTCGTCAGGAGTGCTCCTGGATAGTCAATTCGAGTTATGCGCTGATTTCCAGGATTGTAAAGGTAACCATGCAGCTGTCGAAAATCGTGACCAAAAAAGCCCACTATCAATCCACCCTCGTTAATACCCTCAGCGCCGCTAACATCCACGAAAGCGATGTGTTGGTAATGGCCGCTCCGGAACAGGAATCCCGCCTGTTTACCGTGATAGTCGTTGCTCCCAACGACCTCTCCTTGATTATTGATGACATACGCCTCCGCCCACCCATGAGAATTCGGCGGATCGACAACGTGCATTTCACCCTGGTAAGAGAGGAACGCGTGCGTCGTGGGTCCGTGGGACGAGTCGTACGAACCGACGATTCGTCCTGAGTTATTAATGCCGTATGCTCGCGTGGCAGTGGCTCCGGGATAGTCAATGGTCTCAAAAACGGGAGTGCCAAAAGAGGTTGTCGTTGAGTCAGACTGTGCGAAGACACACTGAAACAAGATCATAATTACAGATAAGATTCTGGCGCGCTTCATCCTCTTGAGCCTCTATTTTGGCGAGCTAACCTCCGGATTGGGGCGAACATTTCCGGTGGGTCAAACGCTGAGAGTATCTGGTGAGCTCTCTAACAGAGTCAATGGGAATTGTTGCTTATCGTGCCCTCTGAACATGGGTTCTCGCTGCTAAAGACTCGGTGCAATCTTTTTCACTTTATGTGCAAGGGTGTCTGAAGATGGTGCCAGATTCGGCCAAAAATGCCCGTAATCGAATGCAAAGTTGGCGTTCTAATTGCATAAAATGCGACTATGCGTCTCGTTATTAAGGTCGGCACCAGCCTTATCGCGCCCGGTGGCCGCATCGATACCAACCGCATGCGGGCCCTTGTCGATCAGTTCGACCTGTCGCGCAACGAATATCTCATCGTCAGCTCGGGCGCGATCGCCTCGGGCATGTTGAACCTTGGGCTGGAGAGCAAACCTTCGGCGGTACCGCTGATGCAGGCCTGTGCAGCCGTTGGCCAAAGCCTGCTCATGCACACGTACGAACAGCTGTTTTTCGGAAAGAAAGTCGTGGCGCAATTGCTGCTCTCGAGCGATGACTTCACTTCGCCGATTCGCTACAAGAATCTGCAGAATGCCTTGCACGAGTTGCTGAAATTGGGCGTGGTCCCGATTGTGAACGAGAACGACAGCGTCTCGGTGCGCGAACTTGTAGGAGCATTTGGTGACAACGACGAATTGAGCGCGTTGCTGGCGCGCGCCGTCAATGCCGACTGGCTTCTGCTGCTGACCGATGTTGATGGCTTTTACGTTCCCAATGGGAAGAAGCCTCGTCTGCTGCGTACCGTCCGCAACCTGACGCCAGAAATGGAAGCATTGTGTAACGGCCATGGCGAGCTGGGTCGTGGCGGCATGCGTTCGAAGATTCGCGCGGCAAAGGTGGCAAGCGAAGCAGGTGTGCACGTGGCCATTGTGAATGGCCGCCACGAGCGTGCGATCGACGGGGCGGTTGAGCGTAAAATTGGAACTTACTTTCCGCCGGTCCGGTCAAAGTCCTGAAATGGCTACAACCGTCAACGCACCAGTCTTAACACGCGATAAGCTTTTGCGGGCGCGGCGAGCCTCTGCCAAGCTGGCTCAATTTTCAAGCGCGCAAAAGAATGCCATGCTATTCGCAATGGCAGACGCGATTGACGCGAACGCTGCGAGAATCCTCGATGCTAATCTCGCCGATCTGGAGAACTCGGGCTTAGAAGGCGCGATGCGGGACCGATTGCTCTTGAATCTTGACCGCATTGCTGCGATGGCTCGTGGAGTGCGGGACGTGGCCGCGCTGGCGGATCCAGTGAATGAGCTCCTTGCCGAGTGGACTCGGCCGAACGGCCTGCATATCCGTAAAGTGCGCGTGCCGCTGGGTGTCATCGGAATTATCTACGAGTCGCGTCCGAATGTGACAGTAGACACTGTTGCCCTGACCGTGAAATCGGGGAATGCCATCGTGCTACGCGGAGGCAAGGAGGCTGCTCGCAGTAATGAGTGTCTGGTAGAAATTCTTTCGGCGGTGTCCGGATTGCCCGAAGGTTCGATCGAACTACTCGATAGCAGCACGCGTGAGTCCGTACAGGAATTGATCCAGGGTCGTGGGTTAGTCGACGTCATCATCCCGCGGGGAGGACCACAACTTATCTCTTTCGTGGCGGAGAATTCCCGCGTCCCGGTGATTGAGACGGGAGCAGGGAACTGCCACATCTTCGTCGACGAGTCCGCCGATCTGGATATGGCCGATGCCATAGTCATCAACGCAAAGACGCAGAGGCCCTCAGTCTGCAATGCGGCGGAGAAGTTGCTCGTTCACGAAAAAATCGCAGGAGATTACGTTCCCCGAATTGTCAGCAAGCTTCTGGCAGCCGGTGTGGAGGTCCATGGTGATTCTCGCGCATTCGAAGTAGCTCACGATCTGAATGTGCAGCGAGCGACAGCCGAGGAGTGGGATGAGGAGTACCTGTGCCTCTGTATCGCTATAGCGGTGGTATCCGGGATCGACGATGCTATTGAGCACATCAATCAACACTCGACCAAGCACTCGGAATCCATCATTACGCGCAGCGAAGCGAATGCGCGGGATTTTCTTAACCGCATCGACTCGGCCGCGGTGTATTGGAATGCTTCGACGCGATTCTCCGATGGTGGCGAATTTGGCTTCGGCGCAGAGATGGGAATCAGCACGCAAAAACTTCATTGTCGCGGCCCATTTGCACTGGCGGAGTTGACCTCAGTAAAGTTCCAGATTCTGGGAAACGGCCAAGTGCGGTGACAAACAGTCATTCCACGCTGGCATCATCACATCGGGTGAGTACTTTGCTTCGTATCCTTGATCGACATCTGCCCGTGCTAAGTTAAATTCTTAATCAATCTTGGACTCCGAATGAAAATCCCGAGTTTGACGGTCCTTTTATTTTTAGGTTTCCTGGGTTTACCAATTCTGATGAGCAGCGGCAGCGGGGCTTCCTCGGCCGATGTGGCTTCCATCTTTGGTTTTCGCAACGCGACCTCGGAAGCGGCTATTGAGGCAAAGTTCCTGGCAGTACCCGAGCCCCATCTCGCACGGGAGCACTTGCGTACGCTAACTCAAGCTCCGCACGTTGCAGGGACGCCGGAAGATAAGGCGACTGCTGACTACGTCGCCAAGAAGTTTCGAGAGGCCGGCCTTGAAACCGAGATTGTCGAGTACAAGGTATGGTTCAACTATCCGAGCGAAATCAGCGTCGATGTAACCGCTCCGGCTGGACTCAACATGCACGGGCCGCGGAAAGAACAAGTAGAAGGGGATTCCTTCCAAAGCGATCCTCGCGTCTTTGTTCCTTATAACGCCATGTCGCCCTCTGGAGATGTCGAAGCCGAAGTGGTCTATGCCAACTACGGCTCTCCGGATGATTTCCAGAGGCTTGCGGACATGAAGGTCGACGTGCGAGGGAAAATTATCCTGGTGCGTTATGGCCAGAATTTTCGTGGGGTAAAGGCTTTCGTGGCACAGGAGCATGGGGCAGCTGGGGTTCTGATCTACTCCGACCCGTATGACGACGGTTGGCAGAAAGGGGATAAATACCCGGACGGCCCATGGCGTCCTGATTCCGGCGCTCAGCGTGGTTCGATCGGGTATATGTTCCAGTTTTCTGGGGATCCGACGACTCCCGGCATCGCCTCGTTGCCGACGCTGCCTGACGATCAAAGGACGCCACCGGCAAAGTCCCGCCAACTGCCGACGATCCCTACCACTCCACTTTCTTACGCCGATGCATGGCCGATACTGCAGCACTTACGAGGACCCGACTCCCCGCGGGATTGGCAGGGTTCCTTGCCGTTCACATATCACGTTGGCCCGGGACCGGTGAAGGTAAGGATCCATCTCAAGCAGGACTACCAATACCGCACCATTTGGGATGTGATAGGTCGCATTTCCGGCACTGATGACGCCACCCAGTGGGTGGTAGCGGGGAATCATCGCGATGCCTGGGTATACGGAGCCGTGGACCCGAATAGCGGAACGGCCGCAATGCTTGAGACGGTGCATGGCATCGGCGAACTGCTGAAATCGGGATGGAAGCCAAAGCGTACGATTGTTCTTGCCAGCTGGGACGCGGAAGAGCAGGGCTTGATTGGATCGACAGAATGGGGCGAACAACATGAAGCTGATCTGGCCAAGGCTGTCGCGTACTTCAACATGGACGTTGGGGTATCTGGGCAGAAGTTTGGAGCGGCTGCGGTCCCGAGCCTCAAGCAGTTCATTCGCGATCTGAGTAAGTCAGTGCCTAGTCCGAAGGGTGGCACAGTTTACGATGCTTGGCGTAAAGCGACGCAACCCGCTGGGCAAAACGGAGACAGCGAGGAAGTCAGTGGAACCCGTCGTCCTCCGGCAGCGCAAGCAGGAAGCGATGTTCCGGTCGGCGATCTGGGGAGTGGATCGGACTACACGGTTTTCCTACAGCACTTAGGGATTCCCTCATCAGACATAAGCTCCACCGGATCATATGGTGTGTACCACTCCGTCTTCGATAATTTTAGTTGGTTTTCCAAATTTGGGGATCCGGACTTCCTGTACGAGCAACAGATGGCTCGAGTTTTTGGACTGGAAGTTATTCGGATGGCAGAGGCCGATGTCCTTCCCTACGACTATGAGGAGTATGGGAAAGAAGTTGCGGCTTACATCGATGCAGCCGGGAAGAAGGCTGAGGTACGTTTTCCGGGGAATGCCCCCAATTTCTCCGCGGCAGCCGAAGCCGCCCGCAGGTTCGAGAAGGCAGGTGCGAAAATACTGACACATCAACGTAAACCGCCTTCCGATGCCACGAGGTTGAACCAAGTCTTGCTTGAAACGGAGCGTGCCTTGCTGGTTCCCGAGGGTCTTGCCAATCGTCCTTGGTACCGCCACTCGATTTACGCTCCGGGGCAGTACACCGGGTATGCGGCGGTAGTCATTCCAGGCGTAAATGAAGCACTCGACAAGAAAGATCGTGAGCGTAGCGAGCAGGCGATTTCTGCGCTGGCTGAGGCGCTTAATCGCGCTGCGGAAAAGTTGGCCGCCTACCACTAGCAGAACCTACAACTAGCAATCTTGGCAGGCGATTTAGACAGTGAATCCAATTAAAATACCTGTTGCAAACTCTTGCACTACCGAGTTTAAAGTGTGATTGAGAACGTTGTCGGCCGAGTAAACTAGATGGAGTGACGTGGCATCCAAGTACTCCTGTGCGCCTCCTCATGCCTCGCCAAAGGCTTAGTTCCACGAATTGTGAGGAGGGCGCCCTTCGAGTGCACAGGTTGATGCGAGAGTTGTTCTAAATGCCTATAGCGAGACTCATAAGCCGGGAACTAGACGGAACCCATGAACTGGCAGGACATCTGCGCGCGCGGGGTTTCACCGTCGAAATCGTTTCGCCGGAAGCAATTCCCGATCATCACGCAGACCTGGAGATCAAAGTAGAGGAATACTCGACCGAGGAGGCACTGCGGCTAGGGGAAGAGCTTTCGCAGGCAGAAGATCTGCATGTGTTCATCGCGCCCGGGTCCATCGTGGAGCACGCGCTTCCCGCTGCAGAAGGGGACCCGCAAGCGGAGACAACTACGATCGTGGAGGAGGTCCTGCCAACTGAAGAGGTGATTGCACAGCAGGAGCAGCCTGATACAGCGATCACCTCGCAAGCACTCATTGCCGCCGAAACAATGGTCGAAGAGCCAGTTCTTGGATACGTGTCAAAGGATGAAGTATCGGTTCATGAAGATGCGAAGTTGAGTTTTGAAACTCAAGAGGAAGCTGAGGTAGAGGCTCAACCCATTGACGTGGTGATCGCAAGTGGAAACTCAGGCCTAGAGCCAGTTGCTAAGGAGCCTATGCCTGAGCAGGCCGCGTTCGCCATCGAGAGCGCCGGAGTTTTTCCTCCCTCGGACTGGCCGCTCTGGCAACCGTTGGCAGAGGAAGGCAGCGAGTCCGAAGACGCCAAGGTACCGATTGAGGTTCAGGCTCAGGCGGAAACCCCGCGAACCCTGAGTTTCCCTCGCGTGTTCGCTTTTCACTCAAACGAGCGAACGTTCTGGCAGATTGCCGCGTTGGCGAGTGTCGTTGCTTTTGGCGTTTTCTTGCTAGGCATGTCGGCCCATCGTTTCTCGCCATTGCCGAGAGGGTTAGACATTTCCGAAGAGCAACACGTGCCCTTTGACCGGGCAAAGGCCGCAGCGACAGCCTCTCCGGAAACCGCAGCCGACACAACGCCAAATCCGGCGCCGCAGGCCCCTGAGCTAAAGCGTGTTGTGGCAAGAGTGCCCGTCGCGGAAAAGCCATCGCCGGTAGAGCACATTGGAAAACCCGCCCGGCAAACTCACCGTGTCGAGAGAGCTGCTAAGCGGCAACATGACGACTACGTAGCGGAAGATACAGTTGTGCGGCACAGTCAAAAGCCGGCTGCGACCTCACTCCAGGCCCAAAAGAAGGCCGGCATTAAGCGATATACGGACCTGCGCTAGCCGTCAAACCGTTGCTGTCAATTTAGTTGTTCGCCGCCCCGCTACTTCAACGTGACCAGCTTGTCGACGAGCTCGGAGTAATCCTTCTTTTCGAGGCCGTGAACTTGCTTGTTGTACTCGTCTACCTTTGAGGAGTAGTTCATCGAGCAGAATTTTGGTCCGCACATGGAACAGAATGCGGCTTCCTTATAGTAGTCGTCTGGGAGGGTCTCGTCATGCATGGAGCGGGCCGTCTCAGGATCGAGGGATAACGCGAACTGTTTATCCCAATCGAACGTATATCGCGCATAACTGAGTGCGTCATCGCGATCCTGAGCGCCCGGGCGATGCCGAGCTAGGTCCGCCGCGTGCGCGGCAATCTTGTACGCGATGATCCCGTCTTTGACGTCCTTCTCGTTGGGCAAACCCAGATGCTCTTTGGGGGTGACGTAGCAAAGCATCGCAGCTCCGTGCCATCCGATCATCGCCGCACCGATAGCGGATGTGATGTGGTCATACCCCGGTGCGATGTCAGTGACCAGGGGACCCAGTGTGTAGAACGGAGCCTCGTAGCAAAGTTCGTTCTCTTTGTCGACTTGCTCTTTGATTTTGTCGAGCGGTACGTGGCCCGGACCTTCGATCATGACCTGCACGTCGTACTTCCATGCCTTCTGCGTAAGCTCGCCTAGTGTTTTCAGTTCGGCGAACTGGGCCTCATCGCTTGCGTCGGCGATGCAACCTGGGCGTAGTCCGTCGCCAAGGGAGAACGATACATCGTGCTTCGCGAAGATTTTGCAGATGTCATCAAACCGCTCATGAAGGAAGTTCTGCCGGTGATGGTGTGCCATCCACTGTGCCAATATCGCGCCCCCGCGGCTGACGATTCCCGTGATTCGCTTCGAAACCATGGGCAGGTATTGGATTAAAACACCGGCGTGAATAGTCATGTAATCCACGCCTTGCTCGGCCTGCTCCTCAATTACTTCCAGCATGATGTCGGCTGAAAGATCTTCAATACGCTTTACGCGCGAAATCGCTTCGTAGATGGGAACCGTGCCGATCGGGACCGGAGAATGCCGCAAGATGGCTTCACGAATGTCATGGATGTCCCCGCCGGTTGAAAGGTCCATCACCGTGTCGGCGCCATGATGCACGGCCGTGTGCAGCTTCTTCAGCTCTTCATCGACATTCGATGTAACTGCCGAATTTCCGATGTTGGCGTTGATTTTGCACAGCGAAGCTACCCCAATCGCCATTGGCTCGAGCTCTGGGTGATTGATATTGGCGGGAATGATCATGCGGCCGCGCGCGACCTCGGCGCACACTAGCTCAGGAGTGAGCTTTTCTCGTTGCGCGACGAAACCCATTTCGTCGGTGATGACACCCTGCCGGGCATAATGCATCTGGGAGAAGTTGCCGTCGGAGTTCTCCGACTTGCGACGGGAAATCCACTCGGCGCGTGGCGTGCGAACGCGGTTGTTTTCGTTTGCCGGCATGCTCTCAATTATACGTCCGCGCTAGCCTCGGGAACCGGCCAGTAGCCCTGCCTAGGGAAAGCGAGGGTTCTAACGTTTCTCGTCCTTGCCCGTCCAATGCTGCGGGCCTACAATCACCCGTCTGCCCAAAAAACGCGTTCTACAAGAGGTTTTCATGCGTTTCTCCGCCATGGTCGTTCTTAGCTTACTGCTCTCGATAGCCTCTCTTGCCCAGACGCCGAAACCGTCGTCCGGGTTCAGCGTCGACACCATCGATAAGAAGGTCGATCCCTGCGTCGACTTCTACCAGTACGCTTGCGGGAATTGGCTGAAGACATCGGAAATCCCCTCGGACCAAACCGAGTGGGTAAGCTTCACCGAGCTCTATGAGCGAAACCTCGTTACGGAGCGCGACATTCTTCAGAAAGCCGCGGCTGGAACCAACCGTGACGCTGTCGATCAGAAAATCGGCGACTTTTATGGATCGTGTATGGACGAGGCGGTCGTGGATTCTAAAGGAATCGCCCCGCTGAAACCGGAGCTTGATCGTATCGGTGCGGTACAGAACAAGGGCGACTTGATGGAAGTCTTGGCCCGCGTGCATTTAATCGGTCCCAACCCCCTCTTCAATTTCTACTCGGCGCCCGATCTTCACAATGCAGAGCAGGTCATTGCCTTTATCGATCAGGGTGGGCTCACGTTGCCGGATCGCGATTACTACATCAAAGATGACGAAAAGAAAGTCGAGATGAGGAAACATTTGGTGGAGTACATCACCGAGATGTTCACCCTCACCGGACAAACGTCCCAGCAAGCGAGTGACTCGGCACAGAGCGTTCTGCGCATTGAGACTGCGCTAGCGCAGGCATCCATGGACCGTACTCTCCGCCGCGATCCCAAGAATCGCGACCACAAGATGACTCGCGACGACATCTCAACTCTGGCCTCAAATTTCTACCTTACCCGTTACTTCAAGGCGGCGGGTGCACCAGATTTCAATGAGCTGAATGTAGGCAATCCGGAGTTCTTTAAACAGGTCAACGGAGTAGTTCAGAACGAGTCGCTCGAAGCCCTCAAGACTTACGTGAGCTGGCACATGCTGAACAACGCCGCTCCCTGGCTCTCTAAACCATATGTCGATGCGAATTTCAAAATGCAGCAGCATCTTACCGGACAGGCGGAGATTCAGGCTCGCTGGAAACGCTGCGTTGATGCTACCGACAACGGCCTCGGTGAGGCTTTGGGGCAGAAGTATGTCGAGGAAACCTTTGGCGCGGACGGCAAGGCGCGTATGTTGAAGATGGTGGACGCTCTGGAAACGTCGCTCGATCAGGACATCAAGACTCTTCCTTGGATGTCGCCGGAAACCAAGCAGCAGGCAAAGCTCAAGCTGCAAGCCATCCGCAACAAGATTGGATATCCAGATGTGTGGCGGGACTACAGCACGCTGACGATTGAGAAAGGCGATCTTCTGGGTAACTTCCTTCGTGCAAACGAATTCGAATCACGTCGGGTGATCGCCAGGATCGGCAAGCCGCTTGATCGCAAAGAGTGGGGCATGACGCCTCCAACGGTGAATGCCTATTACAACGGCTCCCGCAACGAAATCGTTTTTCCCGCAGGCATATTGCAGCCTCCGTTTTTCGAAAAGAAGATGGATGATGCGGTGAACTTCGGGGGCATTGGCGTGGTGATCGGGCACGAACTCACACACGGCTTCGATGACCAGGGTCGGAAGTATGATCCGCAAGGCAACTTGCGCGACTGGTGGACCAAGCAGGACGGTGAAGAATTTGAGAAGCGCGCTGGGTGTATTGCGAACGAATATGGAAACTTCGTGGCCATAGATGATCTTAAGTTAAATGGGAAACTCACGTTGGGTGAAAACACCGCGGATAACGGAGGCGCCCGCATCGCACTCGCAGCGTTGATGAGCATGATCCAGCAGGACAAAACCGGCAAGGCCGCTCAGAAAATCGACGGCTATACGCCGGAACAGCGCTTCTTCCTGGGATTTGGGCGGGTCTGGTGCGAAATGCGGCGTCCGGAGTTTTCTCGCATGCTGGTCGGTGTTGATCCTCATTCACCAGGCAAATACCGCGTAAACGGGACAGTCCAGAACATGCCCGAATTTCAAAAAGCATGGGGTTGTAAGGCCGGACAACCGATGGTGGCAGCAAACGCGTGCCGTGTCTGGTGAAAGTCACGCACTGTTTGGAATGGATTAAGTCCTGGACTGAGTTCTGGCTCCTTCGATTCTAATCCAGGTCCCCTCAATTCTTTGATCGCGGAGGAGACGTCAGGCACTGTGGCCTCGTGGGCTACGATCCGCCATACTTCTCCAAACTTCTTGATCACGACAATATTGAGCCCGAACACTTTCTGTCCGGCATTAGTCGATTCGTAGCGAGCTACGGAATATGCCAAGTCGCCGGAGCAATCTGTCGACAATACCTGAATAGAGTCGACGTGATACTTGGCATCCACGCCATGCTGGACGTATGCGCGGATATTAGCTCGTCCGTGCACTATCCCAGTGACGAAGTGCTGCGTGAGGTAGTAGGCATTTTCGGCGTACAGCGCGGCCACCTTGTCCGCATTGCCACTGTTGTAAGCATCTTGCCAGTCCCAGGCGATCTGTTGGGAGACATGCTCGATGTTTTCGCAATCATTGCGGAGTGGGATTTGGGCTGCCGCGGTGCTCAGCAGTACAACTAGTAAAAATGCCCCCTTCATTTCTCCATCCTAAGGCGGGTCGCGGGGAGATGCTCTTGTATGGATGGATCACAGTATGATTTCGAGCCCAAGATGGGAATGGTCTCACTGGCATCGTCCGGGCCACCTGGCACCTTGACCGGCATCCAACCAGCAGATAGAGTTTCATCAAGTAGGGTTTTGTCATGTCTGGAGAGAGAAGTAAGTACCTGAAATTCGGTGGCGCGACCGCGCTGATCCTGATGGCCTTGGCATACCTCGCCTACACCGGTGTTCAGGAAAGCAAGAGCTACTACGTCACCATCAAGGAACTGCGAGGCATGAAGGACGACGTTTACACGAAACGCCTGCGTGTGGCAGGCAACGTTCAGCCTGGCTCAATCAAGCGAACGGGCACGAAGGTTGAGTTCATTCTGGTCGAGCAGGACCAGACGTTGCCAGTCGTTTATAGCGGAACGGAAGCCCCGCCCGATACCTTTAAGGACAATTCACAGGCACTGGCCGATGGTAGTTTTGGCCGCGACGGCGTTTTTCATGCCAAGGGTCTACAGGCCAAATGCGCATCCAAGTATGCGCCGGCGCAGCCTGGGACAACCGGCGCGCCTATGGGCGAGCAGCCCAAGAGCGTTAGCCAGGTTGAATCTCGCCCTTCGAGCTCCGCGGCGAACTGACGGTAATCCCCAAAAGCGCGATCGACACGACCATCACTCCATTCATCTCGGCATCTTCCGGCATACTCGACTTCATCCAGCGGTTCAGCTATCTTCAGCCTGAACTGTGAGCAAAACCACCGATCTCGCCGCTGATCCCATCATCGTTGTTACCAATCTCGTCAAGCAATTTGGACGCTTTGCCGCTTTACGCGGCGTGACCGCAAGCTTTGCGTCCGCGCGGATGTACGCCATTCTGGGCGACAACGGTGCAGGGAAGACAACACTGCTACGAACGCTAGCTGGCTTGAATCGCCCAACCCGCGGCTCGGTTGCGATCTCAGGATCAAGTAACATGCGATCGGTTTGCCGCGAAATTGGCTACATGGCACATCCGTCGCTCCTTTATGACGAGATGAGCGGCATGGAAAATCTGCGGTACTTCGCCCGACTTTATGACATCGAGGATCAGACGCGTTGTACTGACGCGATCAAAGCTGTCGGCCTTGATCCGCAACTCCCGCGGCCTGTTGGGCAGTATTCGCAAGGCATGCGGCAACGAATGTCACTCGCACGCGCGCTATTGAATGATCCGCGAATTCTTCTGCTCGATGAGCCTTTCTCCAATGTTGACCTTCGATCTGCACGTGAGATGGTTCACTTGCTCTCGGGCATGCGTGATGCAGGGAAGACAATCTTCGTGGTCACCCATCAAGCATTCCTGCTGGAAGATGCGGCCGACGAATTTGTCTGGATGGAAGAAGGAAAAATCGTGAGCCGCACGCAGGACTTTAACCCCGTTCTGGCAGGGAAGGCATGAGACTGACTCGAGCTACGCTAGTGAAGGATCTCCGCCTCGAGTGGCGCTCTAAGGACGCCATCAACTCCATGCTGTTCTTTGCCCTGTTGGTGGTAGTGATCTTTAGCTTTTCCTTCGATCCAACCGCAGAAGAATCGCGGCAGATTGCCGGCGGATTGATATGGGTCGCATTTCTATTCGCTGCCGTGGTGGCATTGAACCAGACATGGGCGCGCGAGGTGCGCAATCAGGTGCTGGATGCATACCGGGTCTCTCCGGCACCGGCGAATTCTTTGTTTCTGGCGAAGGCTTTCGGGAACTTCATCTTTGTCCTGTTACTCGAGTGCCTGATGACTCCTTTATTCATCGTCTTCTATAACCTGCGTGCGCTCGGGCCGGGTTATCAGCTACCCATTGTCGCCGTGCTGGGTACTTGGGCTCTTGTGGTGAATGGAACCTTCTTTGCTGCCATGTCGTTGCGCACGCGCGCGCGAGAAATCATGCTGCCTCTGTTACTATTTCCTATCTCCATTCCTGCTGTTCTGGCGATGGTAGAAGCCACGACGTCCATCCTCACAGGGGAGTACTCAGCAAGGTTCTGGATCGTATTGCTTGCTGCGTACGATCTGGTGTTTACTACAAGTTGTCTACTCCTGTTTGAGTCTGTTTTGAACGCGGAATGAGCGGCCATGAAAAGGCTATTTCCGATCTTTGGGCTGTTAACGGGCGTCCTTCTTAGCTACGCTTTGTACCTTGCCCTGGAGGTGGCTCCAACTGAGCAGACGATGGGGGATGTCCAGCGAATCTTCTATTATCACGTTCCCTCGGCATGGACTGCCTTCCTCCTCTTCTTTATCAACTTTGCTGCTTCAGTCGTTTACCTGATCCGACGTAACATGAAGGCCGACGTGGTTGCCTTGGTGGCGGCCGAAATTGGAGTTGTCTTCTGCACAATAGTCCTCGTGACCGGCCCCATCTGGGCGCGTCCGGTATGGGGCATCTGGTGGACATGGGACCTGCGGCTCACTTTGACGCTGGTACTCTGGTTGATCTATGTAAGCTACCTGATGCTGCGGCGATTCTCTTCGAGCGGCCAGACTCCGCAGATCGCAGCCGTGCTAGCGATATTGGGTGCACTGGATGTTCCTCTGGTTTACTTTTCGATCTGGTTCTTCCGCACTCAGCATCCACAGCCGGTGATAGGCGGGGGTGGATCGATCGATCCGCGCATGCTACATGTGCTCCTCATCAATTGGGCTGCGTTCTCCTGCCTGGCGGTAATGATGTTCTGGTCGCGTTATCACCTGGAAGTGATAAAGCGCGAAGTAGATGACACGCAGGCGCTCGAAGCATTGTTGGAAACGCCACGAGGTCCTCGATGACATACCTCTACGCTGCTTACTTCGCTACCTGGGCAATCCACATCGGTTACGCAATCTATCTTGTCGGTCAATATTCGCGTCTGCGAGACGAGATGAAGGCTTTGCAGTCGCGCAAGTAACGCAACGTTAATCCATATTGGCTCGAAAGCGTTCAGTCCGATGCTCTTCGTGAATGCTGATCCAGTCCTTACCTTGAGCTGAAACTTTCACATTTAGCAATCACAGATATCGAACTGAAGCGTACCAACAGTTCTAACGTGCGTTCGATGCCGAACATTTTTCCAATGTGTCGTGTTTGGCTGCTTAACACTGTCACCTTTGTGAATCTGTCTTGTGTTTCACTCCCGTACAGAAAACCGTAATTCCACCTGATATGCCTATACGGCAACTCATATTCGACGCGAATCTCGGGCTTTGTCATGCCGCCTTACAAAATGTTCACCGCAATTATTTTTTTGTCAGGTACGCGGTAGCGAATCGGTGAAGCTCAAGAATTCAGTCCGTTTGTGAGCGTTAACCGCTTTGGTTAGCCGTGGTTAAGGGCGAGCGCTGGCGCATGGTGTTCATTTTTGGAATGTAGGTTGCACTTTTCATGATCGCAATGTTTTCGCTGCGAAAAATCAACTATGTGGCCGCTCCACAGGACAGTCTGTGTGAAGGCTGTGTTTGTTGTGTCTTCGCTGCAGTGAAACGGAAGTGCGGGTGACGCGCCACTAGAAGCGTTCACACTCTTGACTTCTGGACATTTGCATTTCATGAGGAGACAGTCAATGGAACATGCATTTCGTCGCACCTTGACCCGGCTCCTGCTTCTACTGGGCGTGCTGGGGTTGTTCACTGGCATGGTTTGGGCACAAGCAGGAACCGGCGAACTGACGGGTCTTGTCGCGGATCCGTCAGGCGCTGTGATTCCAAACGCACAGGTCACGCTGATTAATAACGAGACGGGAGAAAAGCGAACGACAACGACGACACAGGCCGGAGTCTACCGTTTCTCCGCTCTGCCAGTCGTGGGTTCATACACTCTCGATGTCGCTCCCAAAGGCTTCAAGAGCGCGAGAGTCTCGAACATCGTGATCAGCGTCGGCTCAACCGCAACCCAGGACGTGAAACTCGAAATCGGTCAGACCAGTGAACAGGTCACGGTCGAAGCCGGCGTCGAAACCGTCCAGACTACCGAGTCCGATCTGTCGCAACTGGTAGATCGCAGAATCTGGCAGCAAATGCCGTTGCAGATCCGCAACCAGAATTCTTTCATTGAACTGGTTCCGGGGGCCGTGCCGCAGGATGGTACGAACAACAATCGTGGCGCGGAAGTAAATGGCACACGCGGTGGAGCCGGCAGTTACCTTGTCGACGGCACGGACAACAACGAACAGGGCCAGGCAGGACGCGGCCAGATCTCCTTCTACGATAAAGGTGGCGCTGCGACCTCGATCTCGCCCGATGCCATCCAGGAATATCGAGTCATCACCAACAGCTACTCTGCCGAGTATGGCAAGGGCGGCGGCTTTATTACTGATACGGTGCTCAAGAGCGGGACGAACCAGTTCCATGGTTCGGCTTTCGAATACAACCGTATTCAGGCTCTTACGGCCAACGACTGGTTCTCCAACAATGCCGGCATCCAGGATCACCTGGTACGCAATCAGTTCGGTGGATCATTTGGTGGACCGATCATCAAGGACAAGACATTCTTCTACGGCACGGGCGAGTTGCATCGCGTGCGCCAGTCTTATCCGACGACCATCACAGCAACCACACAGCAGTTTGTGAACTTCGCCCAGAGCGGCGGACTGCAAAACTGGGCAGAAAGCGACCCGAACGGTATCTGTATGCAGTTCACGGGATCGCCTTGCCCGGGCGCATTTGCGCTCTCCAACACGACGGGTCCAATCTTCAATCAGCTCATATCGAATCCGGCCATGCATTTCCCGCTGGTAAACGATACGAGCACCTGTCCGGCTACATTTAATGCGAATGTCAACAGCCCTTGCTACGCACGCAGCTTGTGGCCAGGTTTGATTGCTCCCGGTGTAACTTCCACGGGAGGCCCACTTGTTTATCCCGTTCCGGTGTATGACACCCTGACGTTGACCGATCCGACTTCGCAGGATGAAGCTCGCTTCAGTGTGAAGATCGATCATCGCTTCAGCGACAGGGACACGCTCTCCGGCGTTTACCTGTTCCAGGATGCCACCTACACGGATCAGTTCCTCGGTGGCAACAACCTGGTCGGACCGCAATACATCCAGGATGGCCGCGGTCAGAACCTCGGCATCACCTGGAATCACACCTTCACGCCGACGGTACTGAATACCTTCAAGATCAGCTACCTGCGGCACAGACTGGACTTCCCGGCCCCACAGGGCGCTTTCGGAACACCGGGATACTACACGCTTGATGGTCTCGGCGAAGATCTGGGCATGAGCATCGGTTCTCCGCAGTTCTTTACCGATAACCAATTTCAGTATCTGGACACGATGTCGGTGGTCAAGGGCAAGCACAGCTTTAAGTTCGGTGGCGAGTATCGCCGTACGCGCAACGGGTCGAGCTTCTTCCTCGACAACTTCCAATTCGCACTGCCATGGGGAATCGAGGATGTTGTGACCGATCTGGCCTTCAGCGATGAGGCAGAAACCCTTCTCACTGGCGGTCACTACTATGGCGGCGCTTATTACGTTTCCGCATCGGTGAACCCGACCAATAGCCAGGCACCTGATGTGTACCGTGGATATCGCGCGAACGAGTTTGCCGGATTCGGGCAAGATGACTTCCGCGTTTCCAACCGGTTGACAGTGAACCTCGGACTGCGGTGGGAGTATTTCGGTCCTCCGCACAACTTCATACCTGGAATTGACTCGAACGTTTACTTTGGCTCGAACGTTACGCCAGCACCCACAGCTTCTGGGAATCCGTTCTTCCCGGCCGGCAATCCGTTCTATGCCTCAGTTTCAACCGCCACCATTCAGACTCGAGATCACGAAATCTGGGGCAAAGACACCAACAACTTCAGCCCACGTGCTGGCTTTGCCTGGGACATCTTTGGCAATCAGAAGCTTGTGCTCCGAGCCGGTGCGGGCATCATGTATGACCGCATTTACAACAACACGTACGAAAACATCCGCTTCAATCCGCCTTACTTCTCCGATAACCAGATTGGTTCGGCGAGGAATGGAGTTCCCGTGGGCGCAGTTTCCAGCCCGGGGCTGTTCAGTTACCCGTTTACGACGCGTGCTTTGTACAACGCGCCTGGTTCGGTGCCAATTGCGAATCCGCGGCACATGGATCAGAACATCGTCACTCCGTACTACGAGCAATTCCACGTTGGCTTCCAGTACGAATTTGCCAAAGGTTGGGTGTTCGAACCGGAGTACGTCGGAACTCTCGGTCGTAAGCTGACAGGGTTGAGCGACATCAACACGTTCGATGGACGCACGGCTTGTGCTGCTCCACCTTATACGACCGGGCCTTGCTTTAACGCCGGATTCGGAACGAGTGGCCTGCCGGCCAATCGCATCAATCCCATCATTGGCGCGGATAACTTCCGTAGCAACGGCTACGCTTCCAACTACCACGCGTTGCAGTTGAGCGTCCGGAAGAACTACGCTTACGGACTGAGTCTCAGCGGCAACTACACCTACGCAAAGTCTCTGGACAATGTCAGCGATCTGTTCAACAACGGAGCGACGGCATCCGGACAAGGACGTCCCACGGACAACATGGACCACTCTTATGATTACGGGCCGGCTGATTTTGACACCCGCCATCGGGGAGTGATCACGGTGAGCTATGACCTGCCGTTCATGAAGACGAACCGCTGGTTGGGCGGATGGGGCACCAATGCCATCGTCAGCCTGCAGAGCGGCCACCCATGGACACCGTTCAGCAACGCCGGCAACTACGATGCGAATAAGGACGGAGTTCGTTCTGACCGCGTCGTGCCGACCGGCAGCATCGACAGCACCCGGGTAGACACGGAAGCCCCCTTGGGAACGCTTGATCCCACCAAGTGGGTACCTTATGTTTGCCCAGCGTCGGTCAACCAGGGCCTGTGGTGTAATGCGCCCATTGGCCGCAACAGCGTCGTCGGACCCGACGGCAAGTTGGTGGACTTCAACGTGACCAAGCGGTTCAAGATCACGGAGAGAGCAGGTTTGACGTTCCAGGCGAACTTCTTCAACCTGTTCAATCACCCCAACTTCCTGAATCCGACACCTGGAGCTGGGGGTAGCGGGAATATCCGCGCGGCCGATTTTAGTGCATCCCGCACGACCTGGAGCACGGCCGGAGCCGATGGCGGTCACCGCGCTACACAACTCGCTCTGCGCTTCGACTTCTAAACGAAGTTGAATTGCAAACCAACAGGCTGGCCGCAAGGCCAGCCTTATTTTTTACATTGGGGAAGCTGCTCGCTCAGTGAAATGAAAGCTCGGCCAATCTATTTTTCGATTACAGAATGTCGAAGCACACGTCTAATGCTCGCCAGCCGACCTGAACCTTTAGATCGCAGCGCAAGATCACTGTTCACAGATGTCAAAGTCAACTATGGCTCAACGAATCGTTTTGTGGGCCCTATTTCTCACCTTATCGTTGCCCGCGTATCCGCAGACACAGGAGAGCACTTCCGTGCCTGCAGACTCTCAGCGCTGGGGCCTGGAAGGGCAGGCTAAGGCAACAGAGTACCAGGGACGCAAGTGTCTGCTTCTGGATGGCGGGGCGGCGATCCTGAACGATTTTGAAATGCGGGACGCCGTGATCGACGTCGACGTCGCGACGCCCGCGATTCGCGGCTTCTTCGGCATTCAATTTCGTATTGCGGACGATGGCGCCACCTCGGAGTGGGTTTATCTCCGTCAGCACAAGTCTGGTCTTCCCGACGCTATGCAGTACACGCCTGTTCTTCACACTGGACTGAATTGGCAGATATACAACGGGCCGGGATTTACGGGTGCGGTCGATATTCCCCGAGATGCGTGGTTTCACCTGCGCCTGGAAGTAGTGGGTGCTCAGGCAAAGTTATATGTGAAAGATATGGAGAAGCCCGCTCTTATCATGGATGATTTGAAGAGCGGGGTGCAGAAGGGACAAGTAGCACTTTACGTATTGACTGGCGCGACGTACTTCTCGGATTTTTCGATACGAACAACACCCGATGCACCTTGGGAAAGGCATCAACCCGCAATGCCGCCGAGCACGCTGACCAAGTGGAGTGTGTCGCCTTCCTATGACGCACTACAACGAGATCTGGAGAGACCCCTCACACGCTCCGAGAGCAATGCGATTGCTTGGCAGGATGTTGAGGCCGAGCCACCCGGATTCGTCGTTCTATATCGTTATCGTGAAGCGCCCCATCCAAAGGTTTCATTTGCGACCGATTTTTCGAAACGCCTCGAACCTCAGCCAGGCATGAAAGTTCTGTATGCGCGGACCACGATCGATTCCGACCGCGATCAGGTAAAGAAGCTATATATCGGCTACAGCGATGACGTGAGCGTGTTTCTGAACGATCAGATCCTTTACCGAGGCCGAAGTGCGCAAAATTTTCGAGATCCAGGATTCCTTGGAATTGTGAACCCGGAAAACGATGCTGTGTATCTTCCGTTGAAAAAGGGCCATAACGAACTGATGCTGGCACTGAGTGAATTGGGTGGAGGGTGGGGATTCATCTGCCGTCTGGTGGAAATCGGAAAATGAATCAACCATCTGTGACCTCAACGCCAGCTCAATAGAGTCGCCACCCTCCAGTTATCAAAATCAAATTGCGTGAGGACTGTTTTTCAATTTTTCGTGGGCTTGGGGGCCGGTTTTCCTCCGGATTCCGCGCAATTCGTCGTTCCTCCTCCGGTATTCGTCCCGGCACCGCGCGTAGCTGTGAATTGCTCAAAGCACGCGATGTCGAGTGCACCCGTGCCGCCAGTATTGTTCCCAGTGACGTTATTTCCAGGATCGAACCGGGCGAAACTCAGGTCAAACAAGTAAATCCCGTATTCCTGATTCCCCGTGATGGTGTTCCCGGACAGCAGGTTGATATTGGAATGGCTGTCAACCTCAATACCGTTGCCATTTCCGGTTATGCTGGTCGATGAAAGCAGCAGGTTACCCAGGCTTGAAACATATAAGCCCGCAAATTGATTGTTGCTAACCGTCGCGCCATAAGATTCCAGGGTAGATCCGCTTACTACATCGATTCCAAACAGGTTGTTCTCGATGTCGATCCCAAAATCTATGCGAACACTGCTGGCGTCAAGCGAGGTCAATCCATTCTGCGTGTGTCGAATGCTGGTTGTATCCAACTCGGCTCGCGACTGCGTGATCTGAATGCCGGCATCACTGTTGCGTACTGTGTCACCGCTGAATCGACAAACGCTGAAGCTGTCGCACTGGATGCCCGCTGACCCTCCATCGATATTCATGTTTTGAAAGACGACGTCAGTCGAATCAATGACCAATATCGTTTGAGAGACTTTGCCTGAGGCATCGACAACTCTGGAGCCGGACTTTCCAACCAGGGTGAGGCGATTGAATTTGTTAATGACAACGTTTTCGTTGCATGTACCGGAAACGGTTAGCGTATTCGGGACATTGGGATTGAGCAGGCCCAGCGCCTCACTAATTGAGTTGGGGTGTTGGGTGCCGCCGCATTGCACGTTCACAGCTTTGGCAAGCACGTGCAGAGAAGAAAGCAACGCGAAGCAAATGCAGATTGAGCGTCGGACGTAAACGGTCAATTTCATAACCGCTCCTTTTCCTCGGCGTCGCCGGAGCTCGTCACAATCTGAGGGACCTCCCCAATCGTCGCTTCTGCATGACGAAAGCCTGGCGAGAGCCGCTTTCGGTCTGATTGCCACTGGACTCTCCGAACAGCTGGGTTTTGCAGGGACCGATACGGGCAGCAAGTCTGGTTTAATTCCCGTGCCGAGTCAACAGCGAACTGGGACTAATCCGGCTGCGCGGCTTATCGGTTTTCATTTCGTATTTACCTGTTGTGAGGCCTCCGAGAGTCAGGGGAGTGGAGTGGGAAAACAGTTTCCACAAAGGGGAGTATCGGAGGAGTAATCGAATATTGGTTACGAAAGAGCACAAGCCATCGTCTATTTCTTCCTTATCCACCTTTGTTTCATGAATTTACATTGAAAGTGACAGATTCGAGCCGCCGCGTGTTTTCAATTGCGCTCTGGTCAGTAAGTCTCTTAATATCAGCAGAGTTGCTCACGCAAAGCCAGTTGCCACGGGCACTGGCAGCCGTCGTGCATCTACTTAGGCATGAGTTCCGGGGACGGGTACAGGGAAGTGACTTCGAAAAAGTGGTTTAGCGCCATTCGTCTAGTCGTTGCATTCATCTTCGCTCTGCTGCTAGCAGGCAGCGCCATCGCGGCTAACATCAACCCCCGCACTCTTACTAGCAAAACCAAGACTCGCAAAGTGAGTGAAACGCCTCGCGCGAAGAAGCGAATGACGCGCATGGCGAAGAGTCGTAAAAGTAAGGCTCGCCTTGTGCGAACGAGCGTGCACACACGGCGTCGATACCGGGAGCGCTTCCTTACAAGCTCTTATATGGAAGATGCCACGGAAGGTGACATCACAACTGGCGAAGATCCTATCGTTCGTCAGGCTGCGATCGATGCGCTGGGCAACATGAATGGAACTGTCCTTGCGATCGAGCCGACCAGCGGACGCATTCTTGCGATGGTGAATCAAAAGCTGGCGCTTTCGAGCGGAGCTCAGCCATGCTCGACCATCAAGCTCTCGGTTGCGCTAGCAGCTTTGAGTGAGAACCTCATCACTAAGGAAACGGAAGTAAGCTTGGGCGGTCGCAGCCGCATGAATCTCACCCGCGCGTTAGCGCATTCCAACAACGCCTACTTCGAAGCTTTGGGCCGGCAGTTGGGATTTGAAAAGGTAAGCTACTACGCGCATCAGTTCGGACTCGGTGAACTTGCCGGCTATCATCTCAACGGTGAGCATCTGGGAATCTACCCGGATGCGGCGATCCCCACCAAGCTGGGCGGCGTAGGCAGGATGTGCTCCTTTGGCGAAGGAGTCTCCATGACGCCGCTGCAGTTGGGCGCCATGGTTTCAGCGATTGCCAATGGCGGTACGCTCTACTATTTGCAGCATCCAGTGTCTCCGGAAGAAGTTACCGCGTTCACGCCGCGCGTGAAGCGTCATCTTGAAATTGGCTCGCTGATTCCCGACCTTTCCGACGGCATGGCGGGCGCGGTTACATACGGCACAGCGCGGAGCGTCAAACTGAATTTCAACGAAGAGGAAATTCTCGGCAAGACCGGCACCTGCTCACGTGCAGGAACGCGCTACGGTTGGTTTGCTTCGTACGCAAATACCGAAATTGGACGCATCGTCACAGTTGTATTCCTCCAGGGTGGACGGCCAACGTTCGGTCCGAAAGCTGCAGAGATCGCAGGGCGTATGTATCGCAATCTCTACGATCATGAGTTCTTCGCGGTGAAACCATTACCTGCTGACACCGCAACTGTGAAAGCTGTTTCCGAGTAAGGACTCAGATTTCTTAAAAGGCCTCCCGCAAGAGGCCTTTTGTTTTCCTCAGATTCTTCGCGATGTGCCTGAACCCGCACAGCAAGGTTAGAACCGAAAACTAGTTGCTCACGTTTAGAGTGACAGTCGTGATGCCGGTGCAGGCGTCGCCTGGCATCATGGGCTTCAAAATGGCGGTCTTTCCCGCGATCTTGCCTTCCACAACACAGCCATTGAACTCTCCCACGATGCTGTTATCCGGACTGAGACTCATTCCCGCGCGAGCGTCCTTGTCGCCAACAAGCAGGACTGCAATCTTGCTGCCCGAACTAGGGGCGGTTTCCAGCAGATGAAAGGTTTTCATCTCATCTCCGCTGTGAAAGACCCAAGTCTTGCTGTGAGCAAACTCGTACATCGTGGGCGCCATGTGTTTCCAATATTCAGGATCTGCCACATAAGCGATGCTCACATTTGCGGCACCACCGTTAGCGCCGCTAGCTATGCGTAGCGTGCATGTCCCATCTTCCGAGTGAGCTGGAATCTCCAACGTAAGCTTGTATGCTCCCAGCCCGGTTTTTTCGGGAGATCCCGCGATACCACAGCCACCACTACTGCTTGCGGTGATGCCTTTGCTTTCGTCAGCCCTGCTGATATTCAACATGACTGACTGCGTCGTCCCCGAGGGGTAGGGAGCGGTCGAAGCGACCTTTACTTCGGGTGGGGGCGCCGAACTAGCTTCCCCAGCATTGGGATTCGCTGGTCGTGAGCAGGCGAAGTTGAGCAGAGCCATGCTGATCGGGAGAACACGAGCGATCTTTCGCATGTAGAGGATCTCCATTGTCGTACTTGCGGGAAATAGTGTAATCCAGGAGATCGTAAGACCTAAAGAAAGCCGCGATTGTCAGCTCAAACCATCATCTTCCAGAAGGCGCTCTGGCAGAATGAATTTGGGAGATTCAACGCGCTTTTGTTGAAGATATAAGGCGCTCCGGAAGTCAGAGCGCCTTTCGTCGTCGAAATCTCGTAGCCAACTACTGCGGGGGCTGTTGCGGCGGAGGATTGTTCGGTGCGTTGGTCTGAGTACCTTGTTGGTTGGCGCGTTGCTTAGCCTGATCTTGTAGCTCCGCAAGCTTCTTCCGCTGATCTGGGGTCAGAATAGCCTCGATTTTTGGAAATTCCGTCTGTCGGATCTGCTCCACTTTCTGCCGCTTCTGGTCGTCGGTCAGACTGGTATCGTTGCGCACAGCGTTTATTTGGATCATCTCTTCCTGGATGATCGGCTGCAGCTTTGCCTGTTGTTCGTCAGTCAACTGCAAGGCTTCCGCTACTGGATCTTTTTGCGCAGTGGCTCCGGCCGGCGGGGTACTTTGATCTTTCGCAGCAGGTGCCTGTGAAGACGACGGAGCTTGGGGTTGCGAGTTTGGGCTGGAAGTGGAGCTCTGGGCTACGAGAGAAATGGCCATCGCCAGCACAAACAGGATGAGTACGGTAGCTTGTTTTCGCATTGTTCTCCTTCTAGACGAGTGGAGAGCGCCTTGCGACGCAGCAAGGCGGCGAGCCCGAGCAGCGCGCGAGACTGGTTGGATGGAGTTTCGTGTGCAACGGTTGGCTGCTGCGACTCTGGACAGCCAGACATCCAGACTAGCTAAGGGTTAACAACTGGAAGGACTATGCTCGATGGCGCACTCTTGGAACGATAGATTTTCTGGGTCGCCACAACATAATCCGTGTCCCGTACTTTGTAGATGTTCTCCACAAACTTCTGGGGGTTCCGATCGTATAGCGGAAACCAGGTACTCTGTACCTGCACCATGATCCGATGCCCTTTCAGAAAGGCGTGATCATTTGGATGAAGATCGATCTTGTATTCCGTCACCTGGTTGGGAGCGATGGGTTCGGGGGTTTCAAAACTGTTTCGATAGCGTCCGCGCAGAATGTCATCGGCAACGATCAATTCGTAGCCGTTGAGTACTGGTCCTGATCCATTTGCGGCATCATCCTCAGAAATTTTCTGGTAGTCATCCGGAAAAACATCGATGAGCTTCACTACCCAATCGCTGTCACTGCCGGTGGTTGATGCGAAGAGATCTGCGGCAAGATTGCCGGTAACAACAACATCTTCTGTCAGCGGCTCAGTCTGCCAGGTCAGGACGTCAGGACGATGCTCAACGAAGCGCTGATCGCGCACCAGCCAAATCGGCCATGCCGGCGCAGGATAGGTTGGCGTAATCGGACGCGGGCGATAGGGAACTGGGTTTTGTGGATCGGAGATGTATGAGTCGAATGCCTCTGATTCCGAGGGAGCATCAAACGACAACTTGCCGCCGGACCTGAGGTAAAGTTTCTTCTCGGTCACATTTTTCTTGGGCGGCCATTCCTGGTAACTCTTCCAAACGTTTGACCCCGTCTGGAAAGTGACAGCCTCCGCCAGGTTCAATGGCTTGTCGTGCAGGAAGTGCGCGAACCATGGCGCAAGCACGTTTGCTCGAAAATATCGGGCAGTATCGCTACCCCAATCAATGTCCCCCAGCTTGCGTCCAGAGATGTCCATCCAACCACCGTGGTTCCACGGGCCAGCGACAAAGTAGTTGAGGTGGTCCTGGTCCGTCTTTTCCAGGGCCGTGTAGATACGTGTTGGACCGACGAAATCCTCCTGGTCGTACCACCCGGCGACGTTGAGATTTGGAACCGTTGTGTGGGTCAAGAAGGTTGTGACTGCATGCTGCTTCCAAAAGTCGTGATTGGGATGTTCTACGAAGTCATTCCATGTCGGAAGCAGTCCGTGGAAGTAGCGGGTGTTCGCATTTGACAATGCTCCGAGAGACAGGTACCAGCTGAATGTATCGTACTGGTCGAATTCAAAATTGGTATTCTTCTCTTTCGAACTCTCAAGCAACGCCGCATATTCGAATCCATAGCTCAGGCGGAATGCGCCGTTGTGGTGAAAGTCATCATTGATGAACATGTCATCGGGAGAGGCCTGCTCACTTGCGGCTTTTAGGGCAGGATGCGGCTCGAGGAGGGCTTGCGTGACCAGCCAGCCGGGATAAGAAATGCCCACGATGCCAACTCGGCCGTTATTATCGGGAGTATTATTAATCAGCCAACCGATAGTGTCATAGGTGTCAGTGGCTTCGTCAATCGACTTGGGATCGCGCCGGTCGCGAGGCGGACGTTGCATTACGAATTGTCCCTCAGACTTGAATCTCCCGCGAATGTTCTGACTGACGAAGATGTATCCGTCCGCGATCAGTTCATCAAAGATACCGGAATGCAATCCCTCTTCAGTCTCTGGAACCCCATAGGGGGTGCGGCGAAGGAGGATGGGCAACGGCTTGTCCACTTGTTTCGGAGTAAAGATCACGGTTTGCAAATGGATTCCATCCCGCATTGGGATCATGACTTCCTTGCGCGTGAACGTCTCTTGAGCGTATTTCGGTTGTGCGGGCGGAGCCTGTGCCGCTAGCTGGGAACTGAGCAGGATCAACAGAGCAATTGGGTTGAACAGGCGAATGACTACATCGCACACGCGAGAAGAGTCGCGAAATGGGGTTGGCATCGCGGAACAGTATAACGGACGAGTTCCAAAGAACAGTTAGCGGAAATTCTCAACCAGCATGATTTGCGCTTCCTGTTGGCCCGGCTGATCGAAAACCGCAGTCTTTCCGTCGCGTGTGGCACCGAGCCAGAACGGGGGCAGGTTCAAGACTCCAACGTTCCGGATACGATGAGTTGAGAGCTCGTACAAACTCAGCACGGGTTTTCCGTTTCCCGATGACCCTGCGAAAAGAATTCCGTTGTCAACAAGTGCCCAGCTGGCCCAACTGGTGGGGCGTACAAGAGGGGATACGATCTTTTCCTGGCCGCCTTCGACTGGAATCTGCCAGATCTCAGGGTTTGCGTAGTGTGTCTTGGCGTAGTAGACATACCGTCCGTCAAGCGACTCAAAGGGGGCGTGCCCACCCTGAAACGTTACCTGGACTGCTGTTCCGCCTTGCGCCGCGACCTTCCAGACCTCGTAGCGGCCACTTTTTGGTGACGCATAGTAAATCCATTTGCCGTCCTGTGACCAACTCGGACACACTCCTCCTCCGTCTGCTCCGGGGACGAGCAGTCGAGGTCCGCCGCCTTGCAAACTAATCGAAAAGATGGCCATCCCTTCTCGCGATGGTGTATCGAAAGCAATCGATTGTCCGTCTGGCGACCAACGCGGAGTCCCTGCCGCGCCCATCGCCGTCAGTTGGTAGGCATTTCCGCCATCCCTATCACTTACCCAGATTTCCATGGTCCCCGACCGATCGGACATGTACGCCAACTTCTTTCCATCCCGTGAGAACTGCGGACCGGGTCCCTGATCGGTTTCGCTAGTGGATGGAACGAGGATGCGTTGCTCCTTCGCCTCAGATGAGAGATCCAATTCCCAAACGTTCAGAGCCCGCACGATGCGTTGGTAAGCCATTCGGTAGCCGCGGCGGGAAATCGAGGGATACCATCCGCTGTCATTGATCTGCTGCGGTGGCTCATGATGATCCAGCGAGATCCTCCACAGTCCGGGGTGACTGCCTTGATCGGAGGCGTAGATGATGGAATGACTATCGCTCGACCATTGTGGTGGCCCAAGGACTCGTGGCTGATCAGTAGAAATTCGGGTGACCTCGCCACCGTTAGGCGGAATGGAAAGGATATCAACCGGGAAACCGTTTTCGTGACTCCGGACAAACAAGACGCTTTCTCCGTCCGGCGAAAACGAAGGCCCCCAGTCTTCCGCAAGCGGCGGTGGCTCAGTCAGACGATGAACACTTGAGTCGCGGATCGAAAGCAAGAAAATGCCTGTTCCTCCAGCGAAGGCGATGGTCTTTCCATCGGGAGACCATGAGAGCTCTCCATGTCTCGGAACTATGCCATCGGTACTTAACTTCCGCTCAATCACATTGGACGTATTCCCCCCTGTGCTTGCCTGGCGGTATCGCGCTTGCCCGTTGGCGAACGGTACCGTGTAGATCCCGAATTCTTTATTGGTAAAGCGAGAAAAGGCGATGGAATGTCCGTCGGGCGACCATACAGGGCAGCAGTCGTATGCACCATGTGTTAATTGGGTGAGTAGGTCGCTAGCGATCTCCTTTACAAAGATCCCCGAGTCTTCCGGCCGCACGGCATCGCGGCGAAATGCAATGTAATTACCGTCAGGAGAAAAGGATGGCTCACTGGTCTCGTCGGCCAACTTGGTTAGTGGCCGAATCCTTTGCATTGGCGACTCTTTGGAGCGAGCATCCACATCTGTAGATATCTTCTTGGCAACAAGCAATGCTCCAAGCACCAATATCAGGAGGATGCTGAGTGTGAGGACATAAGAGCGTCGGACCCACGTCGCTCGGAGTACACTCTCCGTTTTCGATCTTTCTGGCAGCAGTGACTGGCTAATTTCCACCGATTCGTGCCGCGAGGGGGCATTAGGTTCGGTTACTTGCGCCTTAGGCTTTGATGATTCAGGTGCCGGCGTGGATTGTGGGCGGCCTACGCCTCCAATGAAGCGGTAGCCGCGCCGTGGAAGGGTTTCCACGTATCGGGGGTTGTCTGCAGAGTCGCTGAGCGCATCCCTAAGGCGGTTCACGGCAGCATTCAGACCATGGTTGAAATCGACAAAGGTGTCCCCCGGCCACAAGCGTCCGCGTAATTCTTCCCGGGTCACCAACTCACCTGGCGTACTTAAGAGGATTGCCAATACCTCGAATGGCTGCCCAACGAGTCGAATTCTGGTGCCAAATTTCCACAGTTCATGAGTGCGCAGGTCGGCTTCGAATGGGCCAAACTGAACACGGTCTGACTTACTTTCGCTCATTACGTCTTGTGACTCCCGTGGCATTTACATCATTTACGCAGTGTTGGACGTAAATGTTGCCAAGACAGGGGTGTGAAACTCTGTCTTTTTGTTTGAACCGATATCGAAAGCTGATTCCGAGGCCAGTAACACTTCTCAAATCAGGTTCTTACGAGGCGACCAAAAAAGTATGTGAAAATAACCCGGTAAGTACCTGCTCGGACACGCTTTCCATTGAGGTAGCCGGACGGTAAGGCCAATGTTGTCTCCACAAGGTCAGCTTTAGTGCTTTGAAGGAGGATGCCTTGGTGAAAAGAACGTCCATCAGAGGTGCATTTGCAGCTTTCATTTTCGTAGCTGTGATCAGTCTGTTCTCCGGAACCGCATACAGTAAAGACACCGCAAAGGAGCAGTGCAGTCTGGCAATCATTTCGCGCTCCGTAGCAGAGGGACAATCAGTATGTGACGGCAACACCGTCCGACAGATGGCATTGCTTGGAGAGGCCTTCCAGAATAGCCAGCGTGGGATCGCTTCCATCCTTGCGATTGGGCCCGACTACAACATCAAGGAAGCGGTGGAGTGGTTCCAACGAGCCGCGCAGGAAGGAGATCCCGCCGCCCAAGTCAACCTCGCAGTGATGTACTTGAATGGGTGGGGGACTGATAAGAACGAAGGAGCCGCACTCCACTGGTTGCGGGCGGCGTCGGACCAGCGGTTCCCGCGAGCGTACTTCAACCTTGGGGTGGTGTATCTCCAAGGCCTTGGAGTTCGTGGAGATGTCAAGGAAGCATTCAAGTGGTTCGAAACGGGGGCGGAGGCGAATGACTCCGATGCGCAGGCCAATCTTGGCTACATGTACGACCAGGGATTGGGTTGTACTCGAAGCACAGCCACCGCTGCGTCCTGGTATCGTAAGGCTTCCGATGCGGGCAACCCGCTTGGACAATACAATCTTGCCGACCTAACGCTACGAGGAGAGGGAGTTTCTCAGAACGATGCCGAAGCATTCCGTCTCTTTCAAAAGGCCGCTGATCAAGGGCATACGGGAGCGCTGATCAAACTCGGATACATGTACGCTCAAGGTTTGGGAACAAAGGAGGATAAAGAAACTGCCTACGCTTGGTTATGGGCTGCTTCATTAGCAGGAGATCAGCGCGGACGGGATCTACTCACCTCGCTTGAAGGCACCCTGCAACCGAAGCAAGTCTCTGCCGCCCGTGACCGCGCGCGTACGTTGACACATGGCCGCTCACAGTTAATGACTGCCAAAGCTGTAACAAAATAACAGATTGTCCCCACGAACGGACGGCGACTCCATGCTATTGTTTTTGGCGAGTCGCCGCATCCATCTTTTCCAACATGGTGCCGATTTCAGGATTCGCCATAAAGTTATTCCACACCAGACCGCTACGATAGTTTTCAATCATGACTGTGATCGGCGCCTGATTTAGTCCCATGTAGATCAACGAGACCCAATCGCGCGTCGGGTTGTACGCATCTCGCGGTCCGTAGACCCCCCAAAGCTGGCCTCCCAGGTCGCGGTAAAAATGCTTGAAGGCTTCCATAGAAGCCTCAGGAGTGTACGGAAAGGAAGCAAGTGCGCCAGTCAAAGTTATTGTGCCGGTGTCGTTCGAATTGTCAGGAGCGTGAGGAACATATCCAAAAGGACCGTCGCTCGCAGTAAGCCCCCATGCATTGGCCCCGTACCCTGAGAACTTCTTAGGATTGGCTATGCAATACGCGCGGTTGATCAGCGCGATATTGCGGTTGTTCTCGAAATACGAGGATGTATAGCGGTCGTGGAACTTGTGAGGATCAAATCCGATGAATGAGTAGTGCGTAAAAAACAGTGGGCCGCCAGTTCCGACGCCTACGTCCAACTTGATCCCATAATACGTATGGCCATTTCCGTAGCGGTCTCCGTCAGTGCTGCCGGACCATCCGGCGCGGTACTCGAGGGCACGCGGCCCTTGACTGGCCCAGCCTGAGTAGTACATATCGGCAGGTACGCCGTGAGTTGGCGAGGCGATCGATAACAAATAAGTGACCATGACTTCATTGAAGCCGATGAGAGGATGGTGGATTTGCCAGGTCCACTGAGGCGACCAGTGCCAGTAGAGGTATTCGCTTTGCGGGTTTTCGCGGTACCAATCCCACTCCACGCTTTCCCATAGTTTTGTGATTCGATCGTAGAGTGACTGCTCAGCTGGGCTGTGGCCCCGAAAATATTGACGCGCCGCGAGCAATCCTTGCATGAGAAAAGATGTTTCGACGAGATCGCCGCCATTATCAAACATGCCAAACACGGGCATGGTCTTTCCCGTACCGCCGTCCATGTAGTGCGACCATGCTCCGTGATAGCGCGAAGCCCGCTCGAGGAAGGTCACGATCTTTGTCACGCGCTCGATGCCTTGGGCTCGCGTAATAAATCCACGATCGACACCGACCATCAATGCGGCGATGCCAAAACCGCTCGCGCCTGTAGCGACCATGCGGTCATCACCGGGTATGTTCTCTCGCGTCATACCTGAGTTGGGGTCGGCCCCCTCCCAGTAATAACGAAAACAGGCTCGCTGGAGCATCGTCAGAAGCTCATCATCAGTCAGTTCCCGAGTCGTACCTGATGCCGCGCCGGAAAGGTGAGAAAGCTTGTACTCACGATCCGCACTGGCGACCTTGTACTGGGCTGATACGCCAGACTTTCCCAGAAAATCCTCGTAGCGGTGAATGTCAGGTAGCTGGATGCCGACCGGCACGAAATTCTTCCCATCGAGGGCCCGATAAATGACAAACCGGGCAACCTTCGAGCTACTTTCCGCTTCCCATTCGACTTCAACGTGGCGGTCGTAGCCCGTAGCCTGAACATTGCGCGGTGTCGGCAAGGAAGGAGAGGGTTTCCCTTCCGGGTCGCCGTCGAACCGGATCTCATCGATGAACAGGACATGTCGGGCCGCATCGGGGCGCCCTTGATGAAAAATGATGTCTTGCACGTGCTCGGGCCGAAATTTGTAGATCGAAGCTGTCTGAAATTCAGAAAACGGAATTCGCACGCGAACCCATCGCCCTGCGGGGAGGTTACCCGCATATTTTCCTAAAGGAAGTGGTTCGGTGAAGCTTCCAGGAAACTCCGCGACCTGCAGTCCTTCGCGGGTCGTCGAGGCGACGAGTTCCGGCAGATCAGAGGCTGCAATTGCTTGCGGCGCATAACACCAGAGATAGAGATTGTTTCCCGACATCTCCGGGAAGCGATAGCGGAAATCCACAAGCCGAATCTCTGCTTCCCAACTACCACCAGGTTTGGATTCCCATTCAATTCGAAGGGCATTGGGAGGTGTCAGGAACGTCTTCGCTTCGACAGGCAGCTTGTTGTTTTGAAGCTCGAGGGTACTGGGTGAAGACGCCGAGCCAGCACTGTAGTAGTACGCGTCGGTATTCAGGCTGTTATCGAAATAAGTTCGTCGATAGTAATCAGTGTCCGCGTACCCCAGCGCACCAAAGGCAAGCGTCATTGCGCCGAGAGCTATGGAAATTCGTAGAAGTCGGGAGTCCATTTTGATGACCTGCATATTATTTTCTGGATTGCGGACACAGTGCACTGTTTGTCGTTGGGACTCTCATCAGTTCAACGATGTTGAGATGCGACACAACGCATCCTGAATTACCACAGCGGAGAAATTTCGACAATTCACGAAACAGATCGTTGGTAATGCTTTTTGCCATCTATCGTCTGCAGTTGTGCAGCAAGCGAATTAACGGGTGAGGGTCAACAATGACTAGTCGTACGCGAGTAGTTCGCGCGACGCTCAGCGTCGCAGTCCTCTGCCTGATGGCGACATTTGTTCAAGCGCAATATCGGGCATCGATCCAGGGCGTGATAACAGATCCCCAAGGCGCAGTGGTCCCCGGCGCCACCGTCACGTTAACAGACAAAGAAACAAACCGCACATTAACGGCTACTAGCAACGATGCGGGCGTATACAACTTTAACGCGCTTCCTCCCAGCCGTTACTCGCTGACAGTCGAGAAGCAGGGATTCAAGAAGACGGTACTAGGCGATATTGGCCTCATCGCAGAGCAAGCGAACGCGATCAACCTGCGACTGGACCTTGGCGGGGCCACGGATACGGTTACCGTCAGTGCAGAATCAGCACCCGCCATTGATACCGAAACTGCGAATATCAGTGGAACGGTAACCGCGCACCAGATTCAGTCGCTGCCATCGTTTGGCCGCGACGTGTATCAATTGGCGCAACTGGCGCCAGGCGCATTCGGAGACGCTTCACGGACTGCGGGTGGAGATACTGCCCAATTGCCGGGCAACGCCGGCCCGGGTGGCCCAGGCGCTTCAACAGGTATTTTCGCCACAGAGAATGGTCCGCAAATCTCGGTGGGTGGAGGACGCCGCGAACTCAACAATTTCCAGATCGATGGCGTGGGAATCAGCAGTGTCTCCTGGGCGGGAACGGCTGTCATCACGCCTAATCAGGATTCTGTTAAAGAAGTAAAGATTGTCACGAATAGCTACGATGCTGAGGATGGCCGTTATCCAGGCGGTCAAGTTAAAGTGATCTCACAAAATGGTACCAACGATTTTCACGGAAGTTTCTTCTTCAAGCTTGATCGGCCGGGATTGAATGCCTTCCAGCGATATGGGGGATTCGGCAAGGATCCTGTACGCAACGAGTCCCGCTTCAACGATTTCGGCGGCGCGGTGGGCGGGCCAATTCTTAAGAACAGATTGTTTTTCTTCTTCTCGTACGAAACGATTCGCAACCACGGTACGAACCGGACCCAGGGATGGTTTGAAACTCCGTCGTTCTTATCCGGAGCGCAGGCCGGAACCGCGGCGGCTCTCTTTGCCAACTTTCCTGGAGCTGGTCCACTAGGGACGGTGGCCGGAAACACAAATCATACGTGCGCTGACATTGGACTCTCCGAGGGAATACAGTGCGCGACAGTATCGGGTGGTGGACTCGATCTCGGGCGGCCCCTGACTCCCGGATTCTTTCCTCTGGGGACGGCTGACCCGTCATGGCTCAGCAAGGACGTTCCCGGCCTTGGCGGAGACGGCACGGGAAGCCCCGCGAATCTGGACGGTATTGCGGATATTCAATTCGTGAATGCGACCAGTCCAGCGGACGACATTGAAGAGCAATACAACGGGCGCTTGGACTTTCAGGCTACCAGTAAGGACCTGCTGGCGTTCAGCATCTACCGGGTTCCAACAAGCAACGATTCCTTCAATGGTGCGCTCCGTCCGATGAACCTCTTCCATCACACCGTCATAAACGAGGCGGAAACGTTCCTGTGGACGCGCACGTTCTCTCCTACTTTGTTGAACGAGGTACGCGCCAACGCTGCCGGATGGCGGTGGAAAGACCTTCAAAATAATCCCAATGCTCCATGGGGCCTGCCTGTAACGAATTTCTGTCAGCTGAATGCTCCTACCGACGTAAACAATGTCTGTGAAGGTTTCGGCACCGCTGGAGTAAATGGGTTTGGAATCGGCGCGCCGGGACTTTTCGATCAATGGACGTACGCGGTGAAAGATGTTTTGACCAAGGTGCACGGTAGTCACACCATCAAACTGGGCGGCGAGGTAACGCGGCTGCTCTTTGTAGACACTGCTCCTTGGAATGCTCGGCCAACATACTTTTTTCACAACATGTGGGACTTCCTGAACGATGCTCCCGGAGAAGAACAGGCGACGTTCGATCCCCTAACTGGTGTACCGACAGACTTCCGGAAGGACACGCGATCGAACCTCTTTGGATTCTTTGTTCAGGATGACTTTAAGGTGCGGCCGAACCTGACCTTAAACCTGGGCCTCCGTTGGGAATACAACGGCCCAATTTCTGAAAAGAACAACAATATTGGAATTGTGGTATTGGGTGGTGGCACTAGCCTGTTGACTGGCATGCGTGTACGTAAAGGCGGGAACCTTTATAACGTGCCTAAAACCGATTTCGGTCCTCAAGTCGGTTTCGCCTGGAGTCCGATGAGGTACAACGGCAAGGTCGTATTCAGGGGCGGCTTCGGAATCGGCTACAGTGGCCTAGAAGAAGCTATTTCTCTGAACGGTCGATCTAATCCACCGTTTCTGTCGCCAGCCTTCAACCTGATCGGAAACCAAGTTGTCTACGGTGTAAACACATTTCCCGCTAACGTGAACTCTTTCGGGGGCTATGCACCGAATCCATTTGGTACTGCCACCTTCGATCCCAACACAAACCTACCGGTACCCGGTGGACAGAATTTCGCGGCGATCGATGTGACGGGCTATCCGCAGGATTGGCCTGACACCCGCACTTACCGTTATTCGTTGGAGACGCAGTACGATCTCGGGAATCAATGGGTGGCAACCCTGGGATATCAGGGAACGAATAGCCGCCATTTGACCCGTCAATATAACTTGAACGTGTTTGCCCTCGCACACAACATCCCGGTGAACCCAGTCGTGCAGCACGTAGACTTCTACGACAACGAAGGATTTTCGAACTTCAGCGCTTTCCTTGGAGGCATTCGACATAGCTTCAGCCGTTCCTTCCAGTTCGAAGCGCAATATCGATGGGCCAAGGCCATGGATAGTGGCTCGAACAACTTTGCCAACGGCAACTACCAATTCACATTGAATGAGGATTACGGGCCATCGGACTACGACGTGGCACACTCGTTCAAGCTATTCGGTATCTACTCGCCAACAATATTCCGAGGCGAGCACGGATGGTTGGAGAAGATCGTGGGAGGATGGACTATCAGCGGGATTCTGAACGCGCACTCCGGCTTCCCGTACAATCCCGTTTACAACATTGCCTGCGATGCCCTGTACCTAGGCAGTTGCGGTGGTGGTGGTGCTTCGGGTGTTCGCCCTGCACTCTACAACGGTCGGGCCTCCGACGATCACAGCACTGATGTCTTCAAACAGGCGAATGGCGCTTTCCCTGGAGGAGGTAATAACTACTTCACTCCGCCGACTGTTGCTGCGGGTCCGGACTTCGCTACCGTGGCGGCGGATCCATTGCTGCGAGGCCCGATTCCTGGAATGCCGGGAATTGGACGAAATGCATTCCGTGGTCCCCGCTATTTCGACGTGGACGCAACTTTGAGTAAGGCTTTCGGACTGCCCAAAATGCCGGTTCTGGGCGAGAATGCCAAGATCGAATTGCGAGCGAATTTCTTTAACCTCTTCAACAAGGCGAACCTTTTCAATATCCAGACCGACGTTAACGATGCCCACTTCGGAACTGCCCAGGAAGCACTGGCGGGTCGCACGATTGAAGTGCAGGGTCGATTCAGCTTCTAACGAACTATTCAGGGCGTGTTCAGGTCATGGACACGCCCTCAACTTTGCTCGGCGACATTGGCGGTTCTATCCCTTAAACTTTTCTGGTGGCAATTTTCTCCGGCGATCTCGGCAAAAGTTTCTTTCTTGCTCGCCCCCTGAGGGTCAGTTGTGTGCTGTTGTTTGTTCTCACGGTCGGAGCACGCTTGTCCGCACAGACCAAGACGTCCTCAGCCGGCAATTTTGCGAAGATTTCCGCCGAAGCGGATTCCGCTCGTGACGCCAATGATCTCGACCGTGCGGCGTCTCTCTATCGCAAAGCTCTAGCCCTTCGGCCTTCCTGGGCGGAAGGGTGGTGGTCACTGGGAACGATCTTGTATGACCAGGATTCGTACGCGCCCGCTGCCAAGGCATTCGGCCGACTCGTAACAATCGATCCAAAGAATGGGACGGCTTTCCTCATGCTCGGCTTGTGCGAGTATCAACTGAATCTGAATGACAAGGCGATGACTCATATCCAGGCGGCAAAGCAGCTTGGCATTAAGAAGGACGAGCAATTGGAACATGTGCTGCGATACCACGAAGGCATGCTGTGCCTTCGACGCGGGGCGTTTGAAGATGCCTTAGACCCGCTCGGAATCCTACTGAATCAGGGTGTTCGCAGTGAGGACTTAGACGCGGCGTTCGGGATGGCCGTGTTGCTGATTCTGCCGAACACCATGCCAACCGATGCCAGACGCGTGCAGGTGGTACTGCCTGCAGGCCGAGCTGAAGAACTTGCTCAGATGAAAAAAACAGAGGAAGCCCGGAAGGCATATGACACCCTGGCTCAGCAATATTCCGATTTTCCCAACATCCACTATGCATACGGTAGGTTTCTCCTCTCGCTAGAGGAGGTAGACGAAGCCGTGAAGCAGTTTGAGGAAGAGATCAAGCGAGATCCTTCGCATGTTCGCGCCCGGATGGAAATTGCAGCCACGCACTACCGTGTGGATTCGGCAGCAGGTATTCCTTATGTGAAGGAAGTGATACGGCTGAAGCCGAACTATCCGTTCGGACATTACTTGCTAGGGCTGCTTTATTTTGATTCCGGAAATGTGGCGAAATCGATTCCTGAACTGGAAACTGCTGTTCGGATGGTTCCCAAAGAGGCACAGTTTCAGTTTGCGTTAGGGAACGCGTACGCACGTGCCGGACGCAAAGAAGAGGCTGCTCGCGCTCGTACGGAGTTTCGCCGCCTCGGTGGCGATGTGAGGTCCACGGGTGGACCAAGCATATACGGTCAGCAGCATACCTTGAGTCTTGATCATTCGAGCGGTACGCCACCCTCCGCCGGGGATCCCAGGCCACGCTGATGCTACTCCTTACGCGTAGAACTTTATTGCGAAGCTTGGCGATGTCCCTGCCAGCCTGGGGCGCCCAGCGATTGTGGAGCACCACGCCATCCGGCATTTTCGCGCCGGAAGGGGCGACTCCGGATCTGTTTGAGTTGATTCCTCCGTCCGCAAGTGGGATCACATGGCGTCACGTGAATGGGAGATCTCCCGAGTACTACTTGCCGGAGACCACTGGCCCTGGGTGTGCGTTCCTCGATTACGACAACGACGGTTGGATGGACATTTACCTAGTCAACAGCGGCAGCTGCGATTTTTACGAGCCCAGGCCACCGTTGCGAAACGCGCTTTACCGCAACAATCGCGATGGCACTTTTACCGATGTTACGGAGAAGGCCGGAGTCTTGGGTGGCGGATATGGAATGGGAGTAGCAGTCGGCGACTACAACGGCGATGGATTTCCCGATATGTACGTCACGCAGTACGGCCGCAGCATTCTTTATCACAACAACGGGGATGGCACGTTTGCCGATGTGACTGCGCGGGCGGGAGTCGCGGCGCCAGGATGGGCTTCCAGTGCCGTGTGGTTTGACTACGACAATGATGGGAAGCTGGACCTGTTTGTATGCCGCTTTGTAGAGTTCGACAAGTCTGCGAACAAATTCTGCGGCAATGAACAGACCGGTGAGCGCTACTATTGCATTCCGCGCGTTTACCCTCCGGCACACAGTTGGTTGTTCCATAACAATGGTGACGGGACATTTACAGACGTAAGCAAGGTGAGCGGAATTTCCAGCGCCATGGGAAAGGCGTGGGGTGTTGTGGCGAGCGATATCAACAATGACGGCTGGATGGATCTGTTTGTTGCGAACGATACCGTGGAGAATTTTCTCTTCGTCAACAAGAACGGGAAATTCACCAATATCGGACTTGAAGCCGGTGTCGCCTATAGCCAGGATGGTCGTGCCCGCTCCGGAATGGGAGTCGACTCATCGGACTTCGATCAGGATGGCTGGCAGGATCTGTTCGTATCAAACGTCGATCAGGAGATGTATTCGATCTATCGCAACAATCATGACGCGACGTTCGACGATGTTGCCAGTTTCCATGGCATCGCTGGAACTACTCGCCTATTGAGCGGTTGGGGTGTGAAGTTCTTCGATTATGACAACGACGGCAACGTTGATTTGTTTCTGGCGAATGGCCATCCGGATGACAAAATCGAAGAGCATTCCAAGCGTGTGCAATACAAAGAGCCGTTGCTGCTCTTTCACAACGATGGCAAGTTGCTGCGAAATGTAAGTGCATCTGCCGGAGGGGCGTTCGCCGAAGCATATGCTGCCCGGGGGATGGCGCTTGGAGATTTCAATAACGACGGAGCACTCGATATTTTGGTGTCGCAGAATAACGACACTCCCTTGTTGCTCAAGAACAACGCTGCAATCGGCAATCACTGGCTGGGATTGCGCCTGGTGGGAAAGAAATGCAATCCGGATGCAATCGGTGCCCGCATTACGTGGCAAGCGGGAGATCTCAAGCGCAGCCGGTTGAAGGTAAACGGTGGAAGTTACATGTCTTCGCATGACTCCAGAGAAGTCCTCGGGATCGGCGCTCGTACAAAAATCGACAGGGTCGAGATTCGTTGGCCGCAGCCGAGCGGCCGCGTAGATACCTTCACAGATGTTCCGATCGACCGCTACATTACGATTCTAGAAGGAGCTGGTATCAAGCAGGGGTAGCCAGTCATAGGAGAACTCAATGAAAGCGGTCCCTAGGAAAAAGGGTGCTCTTCAATCTGAGAAGCAGCTCAGCAGTTTCATTGGCAAGTTTGATCCTAAACATCAATCCGTGATCCGCACTTGCCGGAAAGCACTTCGCGAACTCCTCCCAACGGCGAATGAAATTGTCTACGACAACTACAACTTCTTTGTAATCGGATACACGCCGACTGAGCGACCGTCGGACACGATCGTCTCGCTGGCAGCCGCCTCCAACGGCGTGGGTCTCTCTTTTTATCATGGTGCGACTCTGCCCGATCCGCACAAGATCCTGCTTGGCTCGGGGAAACAAAACCGCTTCATCCGGCTGGAAACGCCGAAGGTTCTCTCTCGTTCAGAGGTGAAAGCGCTCATCGCCGCCGCAATCGCACAAGCCAAGCCGCTTCCCGCGAGTGGTAAAGGGAAGCTCATCATCCGATCCATCTCTGCCAAGCAACGGCCTCGCCAGCGCCGCGAGGAGTAGCCCGACTCAGGGGACGATATCCAACGTTGCTTCCTCTCCGCTCGCAGCATCAGGGCTGATCCACACTGTGGCTCTCGCTGCTTCGACCGTGTACTTGTTCTGATCGTTCCACATTGCGAAGGCATCCGCTGGCAATTTGAAAGTCACCGTTTTCGTCTCGCCAGGATTCAACTTCACTCTTTGAAAGGCTTTCAGCGCTCGCACCGGTTGCGCAACACTCGTGCCCTGCAGTCGCACATATAGTTGAACCACCTCCTCACCTGCGCGCGAGCCGGAGTTCGTTACGTCCGTACTGGCGGTTAGTGCTGTGTCGCTGCCTCCAAGCTTTGGCGCAAGCGATGAAGCTTTTAACTGTTTCTCATTGATCTTCGTTGCCGCATAGCGAAAAGTCGTGTAGGACAAACCGAAGCCGAATGGATACTGAGGAGAGTCCTGCTCGTCGATGTAGCGCGACAGGTATTTCTCTTCCGCCGTGTTCGGCGGATGGGAGAGATCGGCCTTGCCCGCTGGACGGCCAGTACTAAGCGCATTGTAGTAAAGCGGTTCCTGGCCGACGAAGCGTGGCCAGCTCACGACAAGTCTGCCGGTGGGATTTACCTCACCATACAATGTCCGCACCAGCGCGGGTCCGGCTTGTACTCCAGGAAACCACGCAGCTATTACGGCAGGAACATGTTCGAATGCCCAAGGCAACGTGAGGGGACGCCCGCTGAAAACGAGCAGCACTACCGGCTTTCCGGTGGCGACTACTTTTTCCAGTAACTCCTGTTGCCGTCCTGGAAGGCCAAGATGAGCGCGCGAGGTCGCCTCTCCGGTCATTTCGCCGGCGTCCTCGCCCAACGCGAGAATTGCCACGTCGGCTTTCTTTGCCGCCTCAATGGCAGCGTTCAAATCATTGTCCGTTCCATCGAGAATGCCGGCGCCTTTTGCGTAGAGCACATGTTCCTGACCAAGATGTTTCACCATGGCAGCGTGAAACGAAATTACATCCTCACCTTTACTCAGGCCGCCCCACGACCCCAGCATATTAGCTGGATCATCGGCTAGGGGCCCGATTAGCGCGACGTTTTGAACATTGCTGGATAAGGGCAACACAGGTCCCCCGCCTGGCCCAGCAGCGTTCTTAAGCAAGACCAACGAGCGCTCTGCAGCAGTTCGAGCCAACTCCAGGTACTCGGGACGCAGCATCGCTCCGGCTTCAGCCGCCTCATCTTTGTAGGGATGTTCGAATAAGCCCAGCGCGAACTTGACGCGCAGTATGTTGCGCACCGCCGCATCGAGATCCGACATAGGGACTTGTCCGGACTGCACCAACTTCTCCAAGTGATCGTGATAAAGGCTGCTCGCCATATCCATGTCGACGCCGCCGAGGAATCCCTTCCGCGCCGCGGTTACGCCATCGTTGGCGATGCCATGGGGAATCAGTTCTCCGACAGATCCCCAATCGCTATCGACGATTCCTTTGAAACCCCATTCCTTGCGGAGAACCTGTTTAAGCGTGAATGGATTCGCCGATGCCGGCACGCCGTTAATGGCATTGAACGCACTCATGATGCTCGCGGAACCGGCGTTCACCGATGCATGAAATGGGGGCAAGTAATACTGCCGTAGGGTGTGTTCGGAAATTTCGGTGCTGTTATAGTCGCGTCCGCCCTCAGCCGCGCCGTATCCCACATAGTGCTTCGCACAGGCGATGATGCTGTCCGGTGCATCGAGCCGCGTACCTTGGTATCCGCGTACATAGGCTACAGCCATGATCGACCCGAGGAATGGATCCTCTCCAGCACCTTCCGTCATGCGTCCCCAGCGTGCGTCGCGAGCGATATCGACCATCGGAGAAAATGTCCAGCGAACTCCCGTTGCTGCGGCCTCCTGGGCTGCCACTCGAGCCGCGCGCTCCACGAGTGTCGGATCCCATGTCGATGCTAGTCCAAGCGGGATGGGGAACTCTGTACGAAACCCATGGATGACGTCCAGTCCGAACAAAATGGGGATATGTAAGCGCGATTTTTCGACTGCGAGGCGCTGATAGTCATTCGTCTGTTTGGCAGTTGAGACGTTAAATAAGGCTCCGATCTGACCCTTGACGATCATGTCTTCATAGTCGGTTCGACCTGTGCCGGGTCCTGTAGGCTGACCGGCAGAGTACTGCACCGTCTGTCCAACCTTCTCTTCTAGCGTCATCCTCTTCAGCAGGGCATCGACCTTTGCATCAAGTGCTGGATCGTATATGCCAGTTCCTGCTGGCAGGCGCGAGGGAAGAGAAGACTGCGTGAACACCTGTGCTGCAAGAGGGAGACAGAAAACCAACAAAAGGAAAATTGCCGTGCGTAGATGTCGGGTCACGTTTCGTATCCTCATCTGAATTCGAACCGGCTACCTCTTAGATATTTCCAACAACACCAGGCCGTTTACTGGAATCTGTAGATCAATCGAGCCATCTTTCAAGCTTTGAGTTTCAGGTGACAGCAATTCGGCTCCGTGATTCAGTTCTGCAACCTGTTTTCGCGATGGATAGCGCGGACTGCCCATCTTCTTGTAAAGCGCGTTGCTGTTTGAATGCTGCTGGTCCACGCGGGAGATTTGGATGCGACTTGTGGGGCTTACGCCGCGCAAAACCACGGTCAATTTTTCAATGGATCCTTGCTTATTTGGATCCACAAGATTCCAGGCAGCAATCACCAGCGTTCCATCGGGACGGCGAGTAGCCAGCACATTCTTTGCATCGCTCGGGATGCGTTCGCTGCCCAGCTTGTGAAGCAAGGCGAATCCGCTGTAGCTGGGTTTTCGAATCCCGCCGAGTGCCATCAATCCAAAACTGCCATTAAACGGCTCTTTCCCTGGGCCGCCTTCCTCGAAGACATCGCTGAATGTCCAGAATGACATCATGTCAACCAGGCCATCGCATTGTCGGATGTCATCGGCGAGCGCCGCGCCCACATAGACCGTGTCCCTCGCATGCAGTTCTCCGAAGGAAGGGACGTTCCATTCCGTCCACATCAGGGCCAGGCGTGGATACTTCGACTGTGCGATTTGATCGTGAACCTTCTTGATGGCGCGACAGACTCTTTCGTCCAAGGGAATATCTTCATGCGTGCCGAATAGATCCTCGACCGTGTCATCGGCGTAGCCGTGGCTGGACACGAAATCAATCGGGACGTTCTCTGAGCTGACATGGCGCAGGAAATCGTCCACCCAGTGTGTGGAAGAGGTTGATGGACCTCCCACGCGCAACCTAGTATTGACGGCTTTCAGGGCGCGCGCCGTGTGATCGTACAGCTCAAAGTAGGTGGACTGCTTCGGATCACCGCTCCAGAAGTCAATATTGGGCTCGTTCCATACTTCGAAATACCACTTCGCGACCTCGTCAATGCCATAGCGATCGACAAGATGCTGCGCAAAGGCGCGCATCAAATCATCCCACTTCTTATAGTCCTTTGGCGGAGAGACAACCTGCTTATACCAGAAGGGGTGAACGTCCTGAGGGCGCAGCGCCAGCTTCTTCGGCATGAAGCTGATCTCTAGGAAGGGTCGGACGCCGTTCTCCAACAATCCGTCGTAAATCTGATCTACGTAGGAGAAGTTGTACTCTGAATTGCCTTGTTCGTCTTCGTCGTATACGCCGACTTCATCGTGAAGGATGTTGTGAAAGCGCACATACTGGAAATCTGTGATTTTCTTCACGTCGCGCAAGTCGTTGCGATAGCTTTCGCGCAGAGTGAGAATCGCCCGTCCTGACCCGAATGTCTGCTCCCAAAAATGCGGGAAAGGTTTGGCTGGAGCAGTGACGTCGATTGCGACTGTTTGCGATGCCGCTGCTAAAGAAGGAAATTGAAGGATGATAGCTAGCAGAATGGCGGGAAAAAATACCGGGCGGAATCGCACCATAATTGCTTATAGCCTTTGTTGTATTACTGCTGCAAGCGTCGAGGTCACGAATCGCTGCACATGCGGTCCATTTTGAACCTAAGCTTGCGCTTGCAATCAGTTTGATGATGAGCGTTCAGGCGCGCTTATGAACGCCAGTCCGGAAGTTCTCAATCATGTGTTCGCAGGTACGCAGCGTAAAAGCCATGATGCTGATCGTAGTAGTTTTGTCAGTGGGATTCAGAAATACGCTGGCATCGCAGACGTACAAGTTTGAAACATCGTGTGTTTGACCGAAGCGGTTCGTTACAAAGTGTTTGGGATCGTTTCCCATGCGGCAGGTACCGACCTCGTGCAGGCTCCATCCCGGGATCTCCGGCGACTCCCCTGAATCCTCATAGACGCCGCCGGCCGCACGTATGACGTCGGCACACACCTGTTTCGAATGCTCCCACATTTTGAGCACGTTTTCGTCCCACTGGAAGTGAATGCGGACGGCCGGGATGCCATAAACGTCCTTCACAATGGGATCTATATCGACGAAGTTCGTGTCTTGTGGCAACGACGGTGCTTGGATCGTAAAGCTAACTGGCGTCGGGTAACGGCGCTTGACCTCGCGTTTGTAGGCAGAGCCGAATCCCTCAGCTTGCGTGGCATACCAGGGATATTCACTGCAGCCGCCGCCGGGGTAGACAGAATATCCACGAATAAACTTTTCTTCGCGAGGATTCTTTAGATTTTGCCAGCGTGGCATCCAGACGATCGTATTGTCGCCTACTCCATCGGGAAATGGCGGCTGACCGAGAAGCTGCGGCAAGTAGCCGCTGGCTGACTCGCCGTAGAGGTGATCACACAGATTTCGTCCGAGCTGGCCGCTCGAGTTAGCAATCCCCGTCGGCCATTGGCGGGATTTGGAATTCAGCATGATGTGAGTGGACTCGATGCACGATGCAGCCACGACCACGGCCTTGCCATACACTTCCACGTCTTGCTTCGTCTTCCGGTCGATGTAAGCGACCCCTTTTGCCTTCCCGTTCTCGTCCACCAGGACATTCTTGGCCAGAGCGTCGGTGCGCAACTCGAGATTCTTCGTAGCTTCCGCCTTGGGGAGAAAACGCCATGGCGTCGAGAAGAACGATCCCGTATCGCATCCGGTTGTACAAGCTCCGCAGAAATGACACTGTGGATAGCCCTCATGATTCTCCGTTAGTTGGGAGATTCGATCGTGAAGGTAGGGGACACCAACTTTCTCTGCACCTTTCTGCAAAATGTGATCGAGGCAGCGGAAGTTAAAAGGAGGCAGGTACTCTCCATCGGGATTACTGGGCCGGTTCTGGACGGAGCTTGAGACTCCAATCATGCGTTCGGTGCGGCTGTAGTAAGGCGCAATTTCCTCGTAGGTGAGAGGCCAGTCCACATCGACGCCATCGAGCGAAGCTGCCCGAAAATCGATATCACCAAACCTGGCCGATGAACGGCCCCAGAAATTTGTCTTTCCACCCACTGCATTGCAGCGAGGCCAAAACCAGACCGATCCCGGCGCAGTGGTAAAAGTGAGTTCATGCTCCCACACGCCTTCAACCCATTCGCTGTCCATGAACCCGACTGATTCGGCCTTCTTCTCTGGATCGCCAAAACCGCGAAACTTCATCTCCCAAGGCATGCGATGGTTACGAAAATCTTTTTCGGGGTTAAGACGCCTGCCAGCGTTGAGGGCGCAAACCTTCAGTCCTGCCTCGCAGAGCGTCTTAATGGCCATGCCGCCGCCGGCGCCGGTTCCAATTACGATGACGTCGTATACCTGATTAGCCATGGTTCACCACTTTGGCGCCGGAAGGTGCTTGTGTTCCGGATCTTCTGTGTGTGGACATGCTGGAGACTCGGCGTAGAACTTCAGTGCAGGATTTTGGATCTCTTTGTATCCGATTTCGCTCGAGTAGAATCCCATTACCGTCAATTCCTTGAATTTCTCAAAAAACTGGCGCCCCTCTTCTTCTCCATCCCGGTACTTCGCTTTATAGGCGAGGGGTTCAAGCAAGGAAACCTGCTGCTCAGGAGTGAGCTGGAGAAAATGCTTTCCGAAAAGGTGATCGGAATGAGCATTGAGCCAGCCTAGGCCGAGACGAAATGGGAACTTTCGATCCTTGTCATGAGCGACCATGAAATCGACAAATTCGGCGACTCCCGCTTCACGAGCTCCTGGCGTTTGATCCGTTGGGATGATGATTTCAGCAAGCCGCTCTACGATCGGATACTCTTCGGCTGCAAAAAACAGCGGTGTATATTTCGCGGGCTTGATGTTTTGTGGACCAGCGGAACCGGGGTGCGCTTGGGCGAAACACCACGTGGTGAAGCCGGGGAAGTGAGATGCCACCGCTGCCATGCTCATGATGCGCAGGATCTCGCGGCGCTGGAATCCTTGTCCTGCCAAGGAATACCTCCGAACCTTAAAGTCTAATCCATTTCGTGAGTGAGGTTGAAGGCCCGCACGAGAAAAATACAGCAGCAAAGCTTCTGAGTGCGCTGAGATCGTTTGAAGAGCAGTGCAGCAACTTACTTCTCTTTTTGTGTCGAAAATTTGTAGATCGTCGTCGACCGGAAGGTCTGTCCGGGCTGAAGCACGGTTGTAGGGAAGTCGGGATGATTCGGCGAGTCGGGAAAGTGTTGCGTCTCTAAACACAGCGCCCCGTTCTTGGGATAGGCGTGACCATTCTTGCCGACGATGGATCCGTCCAAGTAGTTGCTCGTGTAAAACTGGACGCCCGGCTGCGTGGTGTATACCTCCATCACTCTTCCGCTTGAGGGTTCAACAACCCGCGCCGCCAGAACGAGATCGTCCTTTTTCCGGTCGATGACGAAATTGTGATCGTAACCGTGCCCAATAACCAACTGCTCGTACTTGTCGTTGATGCGAAGACCAACAGCAGTCGACTTGGTAAAGTCCAGAGGCGTTCCTTTTACAGGGCGGAGTTCACCTGTCGGGATGACACTTTGGTCGACTGGAGTGAAACGGCCGGCATTGATCATGACCTCATGTTTCAAAATATCACCGTTGCCCTCGCCGGCTAGATTGAAATAGCTATGTTCAGTGAGATTCAAGACTGTTGCTTTGTCGGTTGTTGCTTCGTAATCGAAAATGATCTCGTTCTTGTCGGTTAGGGTGTACGTCACGGTAGTATTGAGATTGCCGGGATAACCCTCTTCTCCATCTTTACTAAGATACGAAAAGGCAACTCCTACGCCTTTTGAATTTTCAAATGACTTTCCTTGCCAGTTGGCCTTGTTGAATCCCTTCCATCCGCCATGCAGTGTGTTCGGCGCGGCGTTTTTTGCCAGGTTGTATTCCACACCGTTTAGCTTGAACTTCGCCCCACCGATGCGGTTCCCATATCGCCCAATAATCGCTCCGAAGTACGCCTTATTCTCGAAATATGGTTCGAGCTTGTCGAATCCAAGAACGACGTCATCGAACTTTCCGTTCCGATCAGGCACGCGCAGCGAAAGGATGATCCCGCCGTATGTCATGGCACGTACTTCCATGCCATGAGAATTAGTCAACGTATAGAGATCGACGGGTTGGCCTTCGGCAGTACCAAAGGCTTCCTTCTTGACCGTTGCCTTCTTCGTTTCAGCGGATGTCGGTATGAGGGCCAAGAAACAGACTAAGACGAGGGCGAACATCGCACAACATCGTTGTGAATGATTCATAGCATGAAGAGTCATGGTGATGAACGAACGGGAGTTCCTGGAGCAGCTCCCGGCACGGTTCAGATTACCTCAGGCATCGTACGACTACAAAAGAAATTGCGTACTGGCAGCCCGGTCTCGGTTGCTGTTCGCTGAATGAAACGTTTGTTCTTATAGCGGCACTATCGGATTAGAGCGGCACTTTCCGCCATTCCCAATCGACAAGGAAAGGTTCCGCCGATGACGCAGTGCGCCAGCGAGGCTGGACGTGTAGCTGGCTTGGCGAGGAAGAGCCGAAGAGGAGTATCAGATGGCATCGATTAAGAGAAAGAAACAAAAGAAAGCAGCAGACAGCGCTCCGAAACAGGGACAAAACTGTGCGGTAATCAATCCCTTTGCTCTTGCCGAACTGGTGGCGGGACAGAAGATTCGATGGAATGACCTTCCCGACGCACCTCGAGTCCTGGAGCAATTGCTTGCGACTCCGTATGAAGAGTTGTTCGACCCCAAGTACGGTGGACCACTCTACATCGGTTTTCGTCTGGACGATAGATTGCGACTGGTCCGGCAGCGGTCACCGCTGCTGGACATCGTTCCGCCGAAAGAAGGGAATGACACACAGTCCGGCGGCGACTTCTCGCAGTACACGAATCTGAAGGAAGTACTGCAGAATGCAGACTTTGCGAAGCTGCTCGATTGGCCGATCTTTTGCTTCGATCTTTCTCGCCTATCGCGGATACAACTGTCCCTGCAACTTCCAGAACCGTTGCGAACCATGCAGTTGGGACGTGCCTTCTCGCCTGAGATCGTGAAAGCCATCACATTCGATCCCGACTTTGAAATCTCCGTGGACCTGGGATGGACTCCGCCCAATGGGCATTGGGCCACAGCAGGCACATTCTTCCACGAGACCGCTGAATTCTTCGATCCCGTTCAGGGCGCAGTCGCCAACTGCTACTACATCGCTGCCCTGTCGGCGATTGCATGGTCGACTCCATTTCGCATCGCACACCTGACACGGGCGACGGGAGTGAACCAGGATCAGTTCAACGACATGATCTCGTTCTATAAGCCTGATCAAGGCGGCGCGATTGATCAGCAAATCCAGGTGAGCGAGGCCCTTCCTTTAACAATGAGTAATAACTTCATTTACTGCCGATCGAGCGAAGCTGGGGAAACGTGGCCTGCGGTTTATGAAAAGGCTTTCGCCAAATTGAAGACCGGAACGATGACTGACATGCCCGACATCACGCAGACGGCATGGGGAGATTGTGTCTATGCCACGGCCCAGTTGAACGGTGGTTCGCGGCACTACTACAACACTGCGGACTACAGCGCAGATGGCCTCTGGAACATCCTGCGTTCCAACTGCCTCTCATATCGCACCTTCAATCCGATGACAGCGTGGACCTATAGCTCGGGAGACGCTTCTCCCGATCATGTCGATTACAACTCGGCTCATATCGTGGGTTCGCACTGCTACACAGTTCTGGGCTGGGCCTATCGCGACTGCCAGCGCTGGATCGTCCTGCGCAATCCATGGGGATCGTTCGAAGCCACCGCCAGTGTGCTCGACGCGACCATTTCCATGTACGACGTTAGCTGGTGGCGCCCTATCGCGCTCAAGGATACCGACGGCGTGTTCGCGATGGAAATCAGCGCGTTCAAAAAATATTTCGCCGGATTCGGAACCGCGTTTTAACGGCCGGAGGTGAGGCGCGGCGGTGAAGTTTGGATACCTCCGCGCCATCTCCTTACTCCTGAAATTGTGGGCCTCATTTTCTTCGAAACAAGCCTGGGTCGTTGTCACTTCTTTCAACGTTGGGACTGATGGCCACCCGCGAGTCAAACAACATTCAGCACTTCAATAGGAGGTAACACCATGGCGACCCAGAAAGTCGCAGTGCAAGGCAAGCTCCCGAAGCTCAAACCCGAGGACGCGTCGCGTCTCGCGGTTTATGTCGTGCGAGGCTCCGAAATCCTCGCCCAAACCCCGGTCGGTTCCGATGGAAGCTTCCGATTGCAAGTCTCTCGTGAGCTTGCTAAAGCCGAAAGCAATACGCCACTTGAGGCAGTAGTCGGTCCCGATGGGATGTCGCGGCATCTGTCGCAGGTTCCGAAGCTGCAGCGTCTCGCGATCGATCTCAAGGAACTGGTTAAGGCAGACAACATTCATTTAGCCACCGAAAAGTTGGCTATTAATACAGCCGTCTTGGGCATCTGGTGGCGTTGGTGCCGGCTTTACTGCGTGAGTGGGACTGTTGTCGGCTCAAATGGCTGTCCGGTTCCCGGTGCGCAGGTGACCGTCAACACGGTATCCAACATTTACGGTGGATACAGCGAAACGCCTCGCGTCACAGTGAATGCCGATGAGAACGGGTATTTCACAGCCTGCTTCAACTGGTGTACGTGTGGCATCTGCCGCTTCTGTTGGCCGTGCTGGCCGGACTGGTGGTACTGCTGGCCGTGGTGGTGGGAGCTGGACATTCTCCACATCATCGAGAACCTCGAGCGAATTCCCATCCAGATTGGCCCAGTCGGTCCCGGTCCTGTGGAAGGGATCCGCAGCCAGCTTTCCTTACCACGCCCCGATGTAAAAGACTTGGTACGAGGACAGGCTTTTGCTTCAGCCCATCGCGTCGAGTTTGCGCCAGACGCCTCGCGCACGGAATTGATCAAGCGCAAGCTTGCGAATCCGGCCCTCCGCGCGATCTTTCCCTGGTGGTGGTGGTGCTGTGACGATCCGAACATTACCTTCACCGTGAAACAGGGAGCGAACACGATTCTCGACGAGAATCCTGCTACGGAAACACGCTGGTGTTTCCCGAATAACAGCACCGTCGTTTTGGTGGGCAACAGCCAGACGGTGGCGCACTGCACGGACGATCCGCCTCCTCTCAGCGGCTTTGCCTGGACGCGGGTCGGCATTATTCCCGTGGCAGACATTCACGTGGGCTATGCGGACAGCTTCGGTGGCACCACTGACCTGGCATTTACCGGAACACTCGACATCTATGGCGGATTCGCGCCCGGCTCAGGTGTTGCGTACTACCAGGTGGAGGCAGCACAGTGGTCGGGAGATCCCTCGCGAGGCGGCACCGCACCGTCGCCAGGATCAGGAATACCGATCTCTGCCGATCTCTACAACTACGTCTACATCTTCGATGGAGGTGGGAGTCTGGTCTTCAACGACTGGATCAAAATGGGTCCATTCACTGGAGGAGGAATTCCGAATCTTTACGCGACGCAAGAATCTCGCGCAACCGCGCCGACCGGAACTGGACTTTCCGCATTTCCGGCGGTTCCTGCGGGAGGGTTCTATTTGTGGGCGTACGAGGGTCGGAAGGTGTATACGAGCTCCGCTGCCCTCATTGGCGGAAACCCAGTCGGCGCAACTGACCTAACCATGGTTGGATACGACTCGTCCTTTGCGCAGGTAACACTGACTCCGGACGCCCCAGTAACACTCACGATTGACAACCAGCCGTTAACAACTGCCGTGATCAACAGCGTGCAGGCGTTCACGGCAGGCGGAGTGACTCCTCCGTTGACCGGGACGGGCGATTGTCCCGCCTACGACATCGGCCAGGGAGGCTACGTGAAGATCGACTTCACTGTCAGCGACGCGAACGGTCATTTGTATGCCTACGAACTGGATGCCGAGTACGGGCACGGACACACTGATCTCGTGCCTCCTGCGCGGAACTACAGCCAGTCAGCGGCAACGTTCCCGTCGGGATATGCGGCACCCCCAGACCACCTCCAACGCTCGTTTGGAGGCGGCAACGAACTGCTGACCTACTACCCGCCAGTGAGTTGCTGTTACGAGTTCCGGATTCGTGCAGGGAAACGAGTCACGGATGGCTATAGCGGGCCAGGATGGGGCGACTACGACTTTCAGACGATTTCGCTGAAAGTTTCATAGCCGAGTCAGCATGCAGTTCTACTGGCTCGTTGTCGGCGTTGTTGCCGTGTGGCGGATCACTCATCTCCTACAGGCGGAAGACGGTCCCTGGGATTTGGTGGTCCGCCTCCGGCGGCTTGCCGGCGACGGTTTTTGGGGAAAGCTGCTCGATTGCTTCTACTGCCTGAGCCTTTGGGTAGCTTTCCCGATTGCCTGGGAGCTCGGTGAATCAGGTCGCCGCCTCGTTCTTTTGTGGCTTGGCCTCTCAGGTGGGGCAATTCTGCTGGAGCGGTTAACGGGATCACGAATTGACGACGTTGGGGCGGCCTACTACGAGGAGCCGCCAAATGAAGGAGGAGCACATGGCTTGTTGCGGACGGAATCGGCGATTGCACCAAACAATGACATACAGCCAGAGTAATGGTTTTGGCGCTCGGCAGGGGATAGCTATTTTCGAGTATGTCGGCCCGACCGCGTTGACGGTTATTGGGGCGAGAACGGGGCGTAAGTACGGGTTTACGCACTCGGGCTCACGCCTGGAGGTCGATCCTCGGGACCAGGAGTCCTTGGCGAAAGTCCCTAGGCTGCGGCGCATCCATACCGGGTCCTAATTAAGGCAAATTTTTTCTGAAATCCTTGAAACGGTTTATCGAACCTCAACACTATCTGGATAACAAGTGGACAACGTCGCGTTTTTGGCGACCGCGCCCCACGATTTAGGGTCCAGACCAGCAAACACTGGCGGAGATCCGACAAATGCCGGAGTCGACGGGGGAAGCGGCTCCGGCATCTTGCTATTTTCTTTCTCCGACCACGCGATCTCAAGGTTCGCAACTGAAGGGAGTTTATTCCCCGATATGTTCAGTTCGCGCTCGATGCCATCCAACGCAGGACTACTCAGACGTTGTACTGTTCGCAAGCGCTCATCGCAGGCAGAGCCAGTCAACAAAAATGCCGGTTCTGTACCGCCCACAATGCTAAACTGTCTCCCACCCCTGCGGAGCAGGTCCTTGCAATTTCAATCATTTGACGATGCTTACCTGGAACGTCTCCGTGCCGGCGATCGGCCGACGGAGGAGCATTTTGGCGCTTACTTCAGTGCACTGATCCAGATCAAATTGCGGTCTCGGTTGTATTCGGCCGAGGCGATTGAAGATGTTCGGCAGGAAACCTTCGCCCGTTTCTTCGCGGCCTTGCGGGAAGAACGAATCCGTCAGCCCGAACGGCTTGGCGCGTTCGTCAATTCCATGTGCAATCGCGTTCTCTTCGAGCATTACCGAAGCACCTCACGGCACAATTCCTTCGATGAAGAAGAGCAGGAAAACCTCGTGGCGCCAGGCACTGACCTGCTGATGGCACTCTCTGCAAAACAGACAAAAGAAAAAGTTCGAGAAATTCTGGAGAAGCTCCCCGAGCGTGATCGCAGGCTGCTCCGCGAGGTATTTCTTGAAGAGCGGGATAAGGATGAAGTCTGCCGAGAGTTTGGCGTGGATAGGGAATACCTGCGAGTTCTGCTTCACCGTGCCAAGCAAGCATTTAAAGCACTCTATCTGAAGACGATGAAGGATGAGCCACCACACTTCGCGGCAGTGTGAGGAACCTTGTAACGCTTTCGGGTTGCGGCTCACTACAAGTTATGAGGGGGATTGATTCGATGGACCACGAGACGGTGGTTCGGCAAAAAATGACGGAGAGATATTTTCTCGAAGAGCTCGAGCCTTCAGTCCGGGACGAGTTCGAAGAGCATTTCTTCGACTGCACAGACTGTGCTCTAGACGTTCGTGCAGCGGCGTCCTTTGTCGAGGAAAGCAAGAAAGTATTGGCGGAATCTACGAGCGAGCAACAGGTACATGTAGTTGTTCCCGCAAAGCCAAAATGGTTTGCCTGGTTCCGTCCGGCATTCGCCGTTCCAGTGTTTGCACTACTACTTGCTGTCGTTGGATATCAGAACCTGGTGACGGTTCCGGGCCTGGAAAATGCCCGCAAACAACCACAGGTCTTGCCATGGGCGACTGTGAACGTGGGGACATATGGCACAGATGGACCTGTCATCCGGACGGCTCCGGGGCAGGGCTTTCTCCTGTTTGTACGAATTCCACCCGAAGATGGTATCTCGCGCTACATGGCGGATTTGAACGATCCTGCGGGGAAACTTGAGTGGCAGCTTGCGATTCCGGCGAATTCGTCACAGGATCAATGGCCGGTTCAGGTGCCAGGAACGGATTGGAGGCCGGGCATGTACACTCTTACCGTGCACGGGATCACCAGTTCCGGCGAAAGCAAGGATCTCGGTCGTACATCCTTTGAGTTGCAGGTTCAGCAGTGAGTCTCGCACAATTGGAGCAAACTTATGGCTACCCTCGCGAATTCAGCCACAACCGATCCAAATGAAGCCCTGAGTCACGAATTTCACGCCGAAGCATATGTTCTGAGCGGACGTCTCAAAATCCCTGTCGAACAGGAAATACGAAAACAGGTGCCGGTCGCGCTGACAGGGGAACGCGGCGGCCACTTTTATCAGAAGATCGACAACTACTCGCTTGAGGGAATTATTTCCTTTCGCTCGGGCTACACACGCGTTTCTGGTAATCCAAGCCAAAAGAAGGACCATGGATGGGTGACGCTGTCCACATCTGTACTGGAAGGACTCAATGTCCTCGATGTGATCAAAGCGGATCGCCTGGTGGCGCAGGTTTCGACGGATCATCCCAAGGTCAACGGCCACGTCCCGATGGTTACATTCTTGGGTACAAGTTTCGACAACCTCCAGATTGGCGGCTATCCGGTTAACGTCGAACTAGATCTCAATATGTGCGGGGAAAAGCCTGAAGATGACCGGGCCTACTTGGACGACGTGAGTTTTCTCAACCGTGTCGAATGGCAGCGGTCTAGCATTTTGAGTCTTCCTGATCTTCCCAAGGACTTGGCGGCTGAGTACGATAAAGAGCTCAGCGTTATTCGAGACCTCAAATCCCATTGCAACGACAAAAGGAACGGCGACGGCAGAACAGTGGACATCAGGTGTTCACTGGTGAAGCACATCGATCCGATACCCGGCGTCAAGATCTTCGGGAATGTACTGCAGATTCCAGACTTCGGAATTGTGAAGCTCGCGGAAGTGAAAGTAGGATTGGAAGCGGAAAAAGCAAATTCCTCCGAACCTCCACCCGAGCATCCAGAGAGCAACTACTTCACGCTGACCATGCTGCAGATGAAGATGGGTTGCATCGGCGAAGGCACGGCCAATGCCGGAACTGCGAACACAAACGGTCGAAACAAGCCATAGTCCTTGTTCTATGTATTGTTGTGATTTCAGGATCTGTCGCATGCAATTGGCGTGACAGACCTGAAGTCGCATTTACGCGGGCGAACGATCAGTTTCTCCACGGCTTTCTTCAGCAAAGCCAGGATCAGGCGCGCAGCGGATTCGAAAGATACGGAAAGTCCAGCCCGGAATGGCAGATCAAGTTCCGGTTGCTGGAAGCTAAAGCTGCGTTGTGGCGGGGCCTCTACGAAGATGCTTTGCAGACCTTGCAGTCCCTGCCTATTTCCTCGTCATCCCAGCAACTCCAGATTCCCGCCCGCAGCCTAGCCAGCGTGGCATACATCCGCCTTTATCGAATCAATGAAGCGGAGCAATCCCTTCGTCAGGCCGAAGCTCTGTGCGCTACGTCGCCTGATGTGAGCTGCGGCGAAGTCATACAAGCTCGGGGACTGCTAGCAAATGCACAAAGTCAGTTTCCTGCCGCCAGACACTCTTACGAACAGAGCCTCGCCTTTGCCCGAGCCCACGGCGACCGCTTTCTCGAGTCCACATCACTGTTGAACATCGGTGTACTGTTACTGGCCCAAGGACGTTTTGATGAATCGATTGATCAGTCGCAAGCAGCCTTTGCTGCTGCCGAAACCATCGATGCAAGAATCGTCGAACTTGTAACCAAAGGAAACATCGGTTGGGCGGCATACCGACTTGGCGATTCTGAGCGCGCCCTACAAATGTTTGTCGAAGCGGAAAAGACTGCCAGTGAATTGGGTGATTTTTCAGACCAGGAAAATCAGCTTACGAACATCGGATACATCCAGATGGATGGGCGCAGTTTCGATCTGGCCCGTCAATCGTTTCAAAAGGCGCTCAGCCTTGCGGAAAAAATTGACAGTAAGGAGGGCATCTATGATGCCCTGCGTGGGTTGTCGCGGCTTTCAATACAGACCACCGATCCCACCGCGGCGGTCGCTTATGCCGAACGCGCACTTGCGGTAGCGCACGAGAGTGGAAACAAAGTCGATGAACTCTATCCGACTCTGGTATTGGGACAGGCTGCTGCACTCCGCGGTGATGAAGTTCTGGCGACGCGATATTTCAGCAGTGTGGAAGGCGATGACAACTGTCCTGCGTTTCTCAAGTGGGAGGTCCAGCATTCACTGGCCAGACTTAATGAAGCGAGTCAGCGGTTCGAAGTAGCTGATCGTTCCTATCGTTCAGCCCTGGCTACTTTCGAAGAAGCTCGCGAAGAAGTACGCCATCAAGACCACCAACTTTCTTTCCTGACGAACGGATGGCGTATCTATGATGACTACGTTCATTTTCTATTAGAGCGCGGCAAGACAAACGATGCCTTGCGTTGGGCAGACTTCAGTCGCGCTCGCACATTGGCGGATGGCTTGGGTCTGTTGCAAAAACGGAGTTCGAATGAGCCTCCGCCCTTGAATGCTTCGGACATTGCTCGGCGCGCGAAGGGAGTTGTCCTGTTTTATTGGTTGGGCGAACAACAATCGTACCTCTGGACAATTTCGCCGAAGAGCGTCACGGTCGTGCCACTTGCACCTTCCGCTGAGATCGATGCTGCGGTTCAACGGTATCGACGCGCCATTCAGGGTCCGCAGGACATCCTGGAATCAAGAAATAGAGACGGTCTGGCGCTATTTCAGATGCTGGTCGGGCCGGCGATCGGTTCGCTACAGGGAGATCCCAATGTTTTTGTAGTGCCTGATGGCAGCCTCAACAATCTGAACTTCGAAACTCTCCTAGTGCCTGAGCCAAAGCTTCACTACTGGATTGAAGACGCAACGATCGTCAGCGCGAGTTCCTTGCGGGTTCTGGCTGCCTCTGAGGTTCTCGGAAAGGTGGGAGCCCGAAGGCTGTTGCTTGTCGGAGACAGCGTTTCCCCGAATGCAAAATACCCGCCGTTGCCAAGGGCCGCTGCACAAGTCGAACGGGTCGCAAGTCACTTCAGCGCGAATGAAAGGAAGGTTCTGGAAGGGAAGGATGCTACACCGGCAGCGTACATAAGCAGCAATCCTGGGCAGTTTTCTCATATCCATTTTGTGGCACACGGAACAGCCAGCCGGTTAAGCCCCCTCGATTCGGCGATCATCTTGTCGCGAAGCAGTTCGGCGGATGACTCTTTCAAGCTGTATGCCCGGGATATCGTTCAGCATCCTTTGAAAGCTGATCTGGTTACCATCTCCGCTTGCTATGGTGTCGGCGAACGTGCGTATTCGGGAGAAGGCTTGGTGGGACTCTCGTGGGCATTTCTGCGTTCCGGCGCGCATCACGTAATAGCTGCATTGTGGGAGGCCACAGACGCTTCAACGCTGCGGTTGATGGATTCCTTTTACGACGGGTTGGATGATGGTGAGACGCCTCAGGCTGCGCTACGGGCCGCGAAGCTGTCGCTCATTCGAGATAGCCGGTTCCAGAATGCATTCTATTGGGCTCCATTTCAGCTGTATGTGGGTTCATAAGCGGAGCTAAGAATGGAGGAGCGAGGTGATGAAGGGTAAAGTTGCGATTGTCACCGGCGCCAACGGTGGCCTTGGAAGGCATGTCACACAGCAATTGCTCGATGCAGGTGCAAGCGTCGTGGGCGTATCGCGAAAAATCGCTAAGTCCGATTTCGATGGAAGCGCCTTTACTCCTTTACCTGCAGACATCTCAACCGCAGACGGCGCGCAATCGATGACGAAGTCGATAGTAGCCAAGTTTGGCAGAGTTGACATCGTGGCACACACCGTGGGCGGCTTTGCAGGAGGCATCCTCTCCATAAGACGGACGACGAAGTCTTTGAAAACATGCTCGACCTGAATTTGAAGAGCACATTTTTTCTTCTGAAGGCCGTGATTCCCGAGCTAAGAAAGACCGGTCAAGGAAGGCTGATTGGCATTGGAAGCCGAGCGGCTCTAGAACCTGGTGCTGGAGTTGGCGCATATAGTGCGAGCAAGGCGGCCATGGTATCGCTTATTAGAACGGCGGCCGCAGAGAATGCGGATGCCGGAATGACTGCCAATGTCATCTTGCCGGGAACGATTGACACGCCAGCCAATCGGAAATCGATGCCGAACGCTGATTTCTCGAAGTGGGTGCAGCCGTCGCGAATTGCGAGCCTGGTTGTCTGGCTTGCCGGAGACTCCGGCAGGGACGTGAACGGCGCTGTGATCCCCGTTTATGGGAGCGGTTTGTGATTTTCAGCACGCCGCTTCAGACATGGATCTTCGATCCATCGTTACCGTGACAATACCTGTTTGAATCCACGTCCGAGCAATTGTTTGGCGACCATCAAGCCCGAAGCTCCGTGTAACCCGGGTCCGGGGTGAGTTGAAGCACCGATGTGATATAGCCGGGCAATCGGTGTCTTATGGCCGGGTAACGCCGGCAAGGGACGGAGCAAAAAGAACTGATCGGCTGAGCACGAGCCGCTATAGGGATCCCCACCGACAAGGTTCATGTTGGCGTTCTCAAGGTCCGACGGTGAGATGACCACGCGCTTGAGGATGGAACTCTCAAGATTAGGAATTTGCTTCGCCAGCTTCGCAATTACGCGATCCGCATAGCGTTCCCGCAAAGCCTCCGTCCACGTGCCATCACCGACATCAATTTGCCCGGCGGCATCTCCGGCCGGTTTGCTGGGCAGTTCCTGCAATTGCAGCCAGAAAATCCAACTGCCTTCAGGCGCGCGTGACGGATCCACGGCTATCGGTTGACCAACCACGACAGTCGGATCGGCCGGTAACAGGCCGCGCTCAGCTTCGTTGACTGCGCGCGACACTCCATTCATTTCAGCGTTCACATGGACTATGGCAGCTCGCAAGAATCGAGGGTCATTGCCCGGCCAGCGCGGTTTTTCGGAGAGCGCGAGATGGATCTGCATGTCCGCGCGGCCATAGTGATAGCGTTGTGCGTTCCTGTGAACCCAGTCGGGTACAACGCTGCGATCTAGAAGGTGAAAGTAGAGTTGATGGGGAGTGGCATTGCATATCACGGCCCGTTTTGCGCGGATCAGCCGATCACTAGAACACACTCCAATAGCAACTCCGTTGGCGACTTCAACTCGATCTACGTGAACATTCGCCTCGACCGTACTACCGCAATCGCGGATCAAGCGCACCAGTGCGTCCGACAATCGCGCTCCTCCTCCGCGCGGTATAGGCATGCCTCCGAGTTGGAGCGCGGCAGCCATCACTTTGATCATGTATCCGGAACCGGCACTCTCCGGACCCAGGCCGGCATGAAGAATCCAAGGAGCGAGAAGACCGTGAACTTTCGCCGAGCGAAAAGTGGCCGTAAGCCAGTCGCGGCTTGTGCTCAGGACTTCATGCGCAAAGTGGAAGCTACCGCGAAAGCCTAGGCGGCGGAGAATTCGAGCTCCGAACCGAACTCCATGGCTGGACCACAATTCTGTGCCCAGCACACCGAAGGCGAGATCGAGCCGGGGCATCAATTCAGCGAAGGTCTGTGCCCACGCTTGTCCATCGCCCGGAGCAAGCCGGTCAAATTCCAGTTCATTTTCTTTCTGTAACGTTGAAAGAAATGCAGCCGTATTGTCGGGAAACAATGCTCCAGTGGGAATGTCCGTGTTCAGGTACTCCAGACCGCGCTGCGAGAGATCGTCTTTAAGGATCTGATAACTTTCTGAGCCGACAAACAGGGGATGCCACGCGGAATAAAGATCGTGCAGGAACCCAGGTTCGGTTACCGCCTCGGTCCGAATTGTCCCACCAATCCAGCTATTGCGCTCAAGGACGCAGACCTTCCATCCTGCTTTCGCCAGCAGCGCTGCGCCCGTGAGCGAGTTGATTCCGCTTCCAACAAAAATTGCGTCGTAGTTGTCCATGCTGTTCGTACAGAAAGCAAACTGCTTAACGATTGAACTCGACCAATTCCAACTGATTTCCCCAAGGATCGAGGAAATAATTTACCCGCATCCCAGCACAGACACCTTCTGTGACCACGATTGGTCCGTCCATTACGCGAACCCGATCTTTCTTCTTTAGATATGAGAGCGCTGCATCCAAATCGGTAACTCGTAGCGCGATGTGGTGGCCTCCGATATCACAGTTTCGTGGCACCTCCTCGTTTCTGTCCGCTGGGCGATCATACTGAAATAACTCCAGCATCAAGTTCGGCCCGAGTTGCAGCATGACAAACCGGCAGCAGCCGTCCGCAACGTTCATGTGCGCCAGAAACCAATCTCGCCCGTCCGGCATGCGAGGCAATTCGCGTGCGTCAAAAGGCCCCATACGAAAGCGTTCTATGCACCCAAAGACATCACAGTAGAATGCGGCGGCTTCGTCCAGATCCGGGACCGTAATCCCCACGTGATCGACATGTGAAAAACTGGGCAGCGTCTCAGTTTTCATGCGGTACTTGTACAGGCCGGAAGGAATTTTGGCAAGGAACAGGTGCCGCTCGGAGATGACAACCTCTACCGCATGTTCATTCAACACCCTGATCCGCTAAACTAGATCATTCTGGTGAGGACTTCCCCAATTGCCTAATCGCAAGCGATTCACTTCCTTTCTGTTTTCAATTCTGTTGAGTGTTCTTCCCGTTGTCTCCACGTCTGCTCAAACTGTTCCTCCGAGTGCCCTTGCGGGCTTAAAGTGGCGTCTGATCGGGCCATTTCGAGGAGGCCGCGTAGTAGCCGTCTGTGGAGTGCAAGGGGACCCAAGCACGTTCTACTTCGGCTCAGTAGACGGAGGAGTTTGGAAGACCACCGATGCGGGTGTCGTTTGGAAGCCAATTTTCGATGGTCAGCCAGTTGGCTCAATCGGAGCAATCGCTGTAGCACCATCGAATCCGAGTGTGATTTATGTGGGTACCGGAGAGTCAGATATACGCTCGGATCTTGCATCGGGCAATGGCGTATACAAGTCCACAGACGGAGGCAAGACCTGGTCCAACATCGGGCTAAGAGATACGCGCCAGATCAGCCGCATCGTTGTTGATGTCCAGAATCCAGAGCACGTGATGGTCGGCGCTCTCGGGCATGCGTATGGCCCTAACGACGAACGTGGCGTGTATGAATCCACCGACGGAGGCGCAAACTGGTCGCGCAGTCTGAGTCTCGGACCGGAGGTGGGGGTTGCGGACCTGGCGGTGGCGACAAGCAATCCCAGAGTCGTTTTCGCGACGGTGTGGCATACAAGGCGCCCTCCGTGGAGCGTCTATGCGCCGATCGATGGGCCCGGAAACGGGATCTATCGTTCGCTCGATGGCGGAAAGTCGTGGTCACGCCTCACCGGCAACGGGCTGCCGGATGGCGATATGGGTCGTATCGGAGTGGCAGTTTCTCCGGACGCTCAACGTGTTTACGCGCTGATCCCCGGCAAGGACGCGGGCTTGTATCGCTCCAATGATGGCGGAGATCATTGGTTCCTGGTCAACGGAGATTCACGCCTGACCAGCCGCGCATGGTACTTCGCGAGCATTACGATCGGTCCAAGCAATCCAGACGTGCTGTACATCCCGAACGTCGCGCTATACCGGTCGGAGGACGGTGGGAAGACGATCTCGATCGTGCGTGGTGCTCCAGGTGGTGACGATTATCACCAGATCTGGATTGATCCCGAGAACTCGCTGCACATGGTTCTGGGCACCGACCAGGGAACATCGATCAGTTTGAATTACGGTTCCACTTGGAGTTCCTGGTACAACCAGCCGACCGCGCAGATGTATCACGTGATTACCGACAACCAGTTTCCGTACATCGTTTATGGAACGCAGCAGGACAGTGGCGCGGCGGCAGTCTATAGCCGGACGGAGCACAAGCAGATCACACCTCGTGACTGGTTTCCATCAGGAAGTAGTGAGAGCGGATACATTGCTCCCGATCCAGATGATCCGACCATTCTCTATTTGACCGGTCCATACGGCGACGTGCAGCGCTTCAATAGACGAACATCGTTCAGCCAGGACATTACGCCATGGCCTGTGCCGACATGGGGAACTGAGATTACAGAACGCAAGCACCGCGATCCTTGGACGCCGGTGTTGGTGTTTTCGCCTGTCGATCACAAGGCGCTCTATCTCGGAACGCAGTTTGTGATGAAGACCACCGACGGAGGCCTTCATTGGGAGATGATTAGTCCAGATCTGACGGGAACAGTCCAAGGCCCAACAGACAGCAAGGACCCGGCAACTGTCGAAAATGCCAAAGAACGTGGGTATGGCGTGGTGTATACCATTGCTCCTTCAAGCCTGCAGCGCGATCTGATCTGGGCGGGGACCGATACCGGCTTGATTCATCTCACCCGCGACAGCGGCAAGCACTGGGCCGAGGTCACACCCAAGGGCTTGGGTAAGTGGAGCAAGATCTCGCTGATCGAGGCATCGCACTTCGAAGCGGGCGAAGCATACGCCGCGGTTGATCGCCATCGCCTCGACGACCAACAACCGTACCTTTATCGAACTAGAGACTACGGCGCGACTTGGCAGTCGATTACAACAGGTATACCTTCACCACATTTTTTACGGGTCGTACGCGAGGATTCGCAGAAGAAGGGCTTGTTATTCGCCACGACTGAATTTGGAGTGTATGTCTCCTTCGATGATGGCGATCACTGGCAGAGCCTGCAGCTCAATTTGCCTGTCACATCCGTTCAGGATCTAGTCGTTCATGAAAATGATCTTGTCATCGCAACACATGGGCGTTCGTTCTGGATCATGGATGACATGTCCCGTCTCAGGCAAATGGAGGATGCGCGCAAGACGGCCTCTCATCTTTTCAAGCCTGCAACTGCCATTCGAATAGATAACGATGGATTCATGGGGACTCCATTACCGCCCGAGGAACCAACGGCCGAAAATCCACCTAACGGCGCGATCGTGGATTACTGGCTGCAGAGTCCGGCAACACAACTGAAGTTAGAGATTTTTGACCGCAACCATAACCTGATTCGCGCGTTCGCTTCCGATGATCCTCGGGAAAAGAAGCGCCGTCCGGTGCCGATTGCGGATAGTTGGTTCCCTGCCCCCCAGCGCTTAGAAGCGGGTGCCGGGGGGCATCGTTTTGTGTGGGATCTCGCTTCCGGAAGTTCCGGCGGCAAGGGGGTGGAAGAGGAGGAAAGCATTGAAGAATATTCACCGCCACGCGGGCCGAAGGTAACTCCCGGAAAGTATGAACTCAAGTTAACGGTCGACGGCCAAGAGTACACACAGCCACTGACGGTAGCGATGGATCCCCGCTCGCCGGCAACCCCCAAGAACTTGGAGGAGCAATACCGGCTGGGACGTGAAGTGTTCGCGGAGACGGTGCGGGCAAGGCGGGCTTTAGCCGAACTCACGGCCGTGCAAAAACAAATTGCAGAGCTGGAGAAATCGGCAGACGACAGGGCTGAGCTTAAGGCAGCAATTTCACTAGCTGGCGCCGACATTCGGAGCATCGCCGAGAAGAAGAAGTCCCCGGACATGAGTTTGTCGCAAGCTAATGACGCGTTGGCATCCGTTCTGGGTGTGGTTGAGAGCGGGGACCGCGCTGTTCCTTCGCAGGCGTTGGAGGTCTTCCGCTTGGCTCAAGAACAGTCTGCCATGCGTGTTCAAGCTTGGGAGGGTATCAAGAGAAACCGGCTGCCACAGCTCAACCAGCGATTGCGCGATGCCGGCATGGCCCCGATCAATATCACCGAAATCGAAGAGGAAGTGGAATACCTGATGACGCGCTAACTTACGTTAGCGGATCTCGCCCTTCACAATGCGTACCGCATCTTCGAGGCCTGGGTCTTTGCCGTTCGCAGGTTTTTGGGAGCCCTCATCAGCAGGAATCGTGTCGCCTTCCCCGGGCGCAAGGAACAGATTCTCCTCCAGCCCGTGTTGCTTCGTGTACAGCTCGTGATATCGCCCTTCCATCGCGAGAAGCTGTACATGTGTGCCGCATTCCACGATCCTTCCTTGCTCCATCACGAGGATTTGATCAGCGCGGCGAATGGTCGACAAGCGGTGAGCAATGACGAATGTTGTGCGACCATGCATGAGATAAGAGAGGCCTTGTTGGATGAGTGCTTCCGACTCTGAGTCGAGGCTTGACGTGGCTTCATCCAGAATCAGGATTCTCGGTTCAGCCAAGATCGCACGAGCGATGGAGATTCGTTGCCGCTGGCCGCCCGAGAGTTTCACACCCCGTTCACCCACGACAGTTTCATACTTGTCCGCAAAGCTTTCGGCAAACTCATCCACGCGTGCGATGTGGCAAGCCCGCAGTACCTCTTCTTCGTTCGCATCAGGGCGCGAGAAGATCACATTCTCCCGGATCGTGCCGTCGAAGAGGAACGACTCTTGCAGAACGACTCCGAGTTGCGTTCGATAGGTGCTCAGCCGAACTTTGCTGAGATCGTACTCATCGACCGTGATCTTACCGGCGTTCGGAACGTAAAACGCGGCGACCAGGCCAATCGTTGTAGACTTGCCCGACCCGGACGATCCCACCAGCGCAGTAACCGTCCCCGGCGCAGCATTGAACGATACGTCATGTAAAACTTCGCGAGCACCGTCGTAACTGAAGTTCACATGATCAAAGGCAATACGGCCGTGGATCTCCGGGAGAGTAAGTGTTCTTTCTGGATCCTTGTCCTCTGGTCGTTCCGAGAGGATTTCATGGGTGCGTTCCAGGCCCGCGAGAGCCTCAGTCAACTGAGTCCCGATCTGCACGATCTGCATGATGGGCGCCACTAGGAATCCCATGAAAAGTGTGTAAGTAAAAAATCCGCCAAGCGTAAGCGTGCCGCCTTCGATCTGCCGCGCTCCCACGTACATGATGGCTGCGCCGACCACTCCCAGCAACAGGCTTGCGGAAAGACTCATCACCGATGTTGCGGTCAACGTTCGAATAACGTTGTTGAGTAGCCGAAATACGCCCGCTGAGAACACTTTTTCCTCGCGTCCTTCGGCGTGGTATCCCTTCACAACGCGGACGCCTCCGAGAGACTCTGCCAATCTCCCGGTTACCTCGGCATTGATCTTTCCGCGTTCACGGAAGATGGGACGAATCGTGGCAAACGCTTTTTTCAAGGAAAGAGCAAATCCGGTCAAAAAGGTAATCGCCAACAGCGTCATCGTGACGCTGATATGAAAAAGCACGATCATGGCGATCAGCGCTGTTAGCAGCCCGCCGACAAGATCGACCAGCCCTGTGCCGATTAGATTCCGAATACCCTCAACGTCGCTCATGATGCGGGATACCAACGCCCCGCTCTTGGTAGCGTCATGAAAGGACAACGGCAAACGCCCGACGTGGGCCTGCACCTTCTGCCTTAGTTCGGCGATTAGGCGCTGCGCTGCCTTAGACAGTAACTGGGTCAGCGAAAATGACGTGACACCCTGGATGGCAGTTGCGAAAAGAACTCCGAATACCAGCGGCTTCAATAATTCCGTGTGATGCTTGATGATGACGATGTCGATCAGATACTTCGTAGAGTAGGGAAGCACCAATCCGGAGATTCGGTTAATCACCATTAGCACGAAGCCCACTGCAAGTAGGCCTCGTCTCGGGCGCATCAGGTCCCAGACGTAGGGGAACATCACGCGAAAATTGGGCTTGGATGACTTCGGACTGGCAACATCTGCCATTAGTAAAGATTAGACTCGTTTTGGCGGAATTCGGCGCAATTTATGACTTGGAAGGTTCCTTGCGTTCAGCCGCGCGGGGAACCGTCACGCGACATGTTATTCTGTATCAGTAAGGCTGCGATCCGCCCAACCGGCAATTTTCCCGCAGTTTCCTGAGTCACCATGATTTCAGTCAGCAATGTTTCTATGCGCTACGGCGCTAAAGTTCTGTTCGACGAGGTCTCCACCAGCTTTTCCCCGGGGAAACGCTATGGCCTCACCGGACCCAATGGCGCCGGCAAGTCCACCTTCATGAACCTTCTTTCTGGAGAAATAGATCCACAGAAGGGAACTGTAGTTCGCCCGAAGAAGTTCGGGGTGCTGCGCCAGGATCAATTCGCGTTTGACGCTTATCGCGTGATCGATACCGTGATCATGGGCAACAAACGGCTCTGGGCGGCGATGGAGGAACGAGAAAAGATCTACGCTCAGGCGGAAATCAGCGACGAAGACGGCATGAAGCTCGGCGAACTGGAAGGCATCGTGGGCGAGGAAGATGGTTATTCCGCTGAAACTGATGCCGCGCTGCTCTTGCAAGGTCTCGACATTCCCGATCATCTCCATGAGAAATTAATGGGAGAAATGCAGGGCGGACAAAAAGTTCGCGTGCTGCTGGCGCAAGCTTTGTTCGGGCATCCACAGGCTCTGCTGCTGGACGAGCCTACGAACCACCTCGATCTCGATTCAATTCATTGGCTGCAGGGCTTCCTGAATGAATACGACGGTGTGCTGATCGTGATCTCTCACGACCGGCACTTCCTTAACAGCGTCTGCACGCATGTGGCGGATATCGACTACGAGACGATCATCACCTACACCGGCAGCTACGATGACATGGTGGTTGCCAAGACGCAGATTCGCTCGCAAATCGAGGCGCAGAATGCCCAACGCGAAAAGAAGATTGCGCAGTTGAATGAATTCATTGCTCGTTTCGCCGCCGGCACTCGGTCAAGCCAGGTGCAATCGCGTCGCAAGGAAGTTGAGCGGCTCCAAGTCACCGAGTTGGCGAAATCAAATATTCAGCGGCCGTTCATCAAGTTCGAGCAAAAACGTCCTTCGGGAAAACATATTCTCGAGATCGAAAAGGTTTCGAAGTCATACGAGGATTCCCATGTTGTGCGTGACTTCTCTGCCAGCATCTTGCGCGGTGAAAAGATTGCGCTTATGGGACGCAACGGGGCGGGGAAGACGACTCTGTTGAATGCGCTGTTATCGAATTCGCCGACGACTCCCGAGAATGAATTGCGTAAGACCAGCGGCTACGATGGCGAATTTCTAACCGCGGGAAGCGTGATCTGGGGCCACGAAGCCTCCGTAGGATATTTCGCACAGGATCATCGCAGCTTAATCACGAACGGCATGACGGTATTTGAATGGCTTCACCAGTGGGATCCTGCAGCTGTACAAGAAGAAATTCGCGGATTGCTCGGGCAGATGCTCTTTCCTCGCGACGATGCCAGCAAACGGACGGATGTCCTCTCCGGCGGAGAAGCGGCGCGACTATTGTTTTGCAAATTGATGTTGCAGAAGCCCAACGTTCTTGTTCTGGACGAGCCCACAAACCATCTGGACCTGGAGTCGATCAACGCGCTGAATATTGCCCTTCAGCGATATCAGGGTACCGTCCTGTTAGTCAGCCATGACCACGATCTGATTGACGAAGTTGCGACTCGCATCTGGCACTTCGAAACGGACCACAAGATTACTGACTTCAAGGGCGCTTACGAGGAGTATCAGAGCGTTATCGCTTAGTGTCTCTTGCGGCTCGCGCTCGCACGACGCGTTCATGCAGCAGCTTCTTTGCCTTGTCGAGTTCTGCCCGTCGCGTTGCACTTAAGCCCCGACCTCCGCGGTTCAGAAAGTAAACCAGCATGCGCATTCCTGACCCCGGACCCTTCGGGGAAACTTTCTTGGACGCGAGCGTCCGCGCGATCGTGGCTGCGTCTTTGGTGAACAGGTTTTCAGGTGGAAGGGTGGAGACCGTCTTTACGCCCGCCACCCACCTTTTACGGCTGTGGGGTGCACTTCGATGTCGCGATCGCCTTCTGGCTGGCATGTCGCTGGCCTTTTATTTCCGTCATAGTTCAGATGACACTGTCAAGACATGAAGTTTACGCATCGACCAGTGCGGCGATAAAGCGGGGATGGCGTGGGTGACCTGACACCGTTCCGCTTCGGTCAGCCCTAAAACAGAGGAAACGGTGAAAACCTGTACCGCCATCCCTCAAGAGCTCGGCAATCATAAGCCTGAACGAAGCTCCGGTACATCAGGAAAAACGCGTAACTGGGCTCGAAAAATGCACCAGTATCTTCTCCAAGTCTGTGCAGCATCCGTGTTTCTCAAAGCTCAGACAAATGCCTTAGATTCGTCACAATATGCCTTAACTCGTTTAACTGTTATGCCTTACGTCACATTGCATTTCGGCCATATTAAGGAAACTTTCCATCGAAATTACAGAATTATCCCGATATCCCATTTGTCCGATTTTGACTAAAGTCCTTTTCAACCCCAACGCGAAGGAGACGGAAGGCGGGCGTCGGTTACCTCCCCATTGAAATCTGGCGCCTGCCCCTCCCCTAAAGTCCAAGCGCGACCCACACACAAACACCCAAATAAATAAGGCAGTCTGCCAGCTTTGAGACTTAATCAAGGCCGCTCTACTGGCACGATAAGACTACTGCCTTAGGCCTGAAAACGTCGATACGAGCTTGGGAATCAGTCTCCGCTTGCTGTGGCGGCTTGGAAGGAATGGGACGGCACTTCGCCCCGGGGCATGATGACGCCTTGCGGAATTACCTGTACACCACGCAGGGGGTCAAACGCCAGGGTCAGTCTGGGAGCACACTCTCCACAAAGCCAGAAATGCGTCACCTGGCGGGTAACTCTACTGTCGCTATCGTTTTTCAGCGCCCTCACCTCGAAGCGAAACAAGCGCCCGAAGCGAAGATAGCGAAGAGGAACACCGCAGATCGGGTTTGCGCAATGCGTAACCATGGGGATTGGTTCTCAACTAGGTGTAAGGCGGATACTACGGGAACGATCCACTTTTATGGCATGTCAAAGCAACAACATTGAATCGGGTAGATACTGTATTTCGATCTAAGGGTGATTGGGGCTTGCACATTTTCAACAGGAATTCAACAAAAATCAAAGCCAAATCGCCCCGACAAGAGCGCTGACAGACCATGCTTCCAAACCCGGGCAATTTATACGCCAGCGTCGTCGGATGAGAATGGGTGGAGCCGTGCAATTTTGCAGGCAGCCTGCCAGTGGGCGACGTCCTCAAAGGGGTTTATAGCGAGTTTGATATCATGTGCCCCGCATATCGGGTTCAGGTCGCCCTCTTCAACCGAGTCTAAGAATATGGAACTCCGCCAATTGCTTAAAGACTGGCCGTTACTTCGACAGCTTCGCACCGGCTCTGACGGGACCGGAATCGAAGCGATGTCGGACAGGAGTCAAAACCTCAAGCCCAAGATCGCCGACGCGCAAGCGACTTCCTCGATCTGTCCGTATTGTGGTGTGGGTTGTGGCCAGATCGTATACCACAAGAACGGGCGACTGATTTCGATTGAAGGCGATCCAGCTTCCCCGATTTCGCGTGGGAGGCTCTGCCCGAAAGGGTCCGCCACATTCGAACTCCACACCCATCCCAATCGCCTGACCAAGGTCAAGTATCGCCGACCCTACTTCCGGGAATGGGAAGAAATCGATCTTGAATCGGCCATGGACATGGTCGCTGACCGAATGTGGGAGACGCGCGATCAAACATTCGAGGAGACCCGGGACGGTCGTTCGCTCATGCAGACCACGGGCATGGCGCATCTTGGCGGGGCCACACTGGACAACGAGGAAAATTACCTGATCCGCAAGCTGTTCACTGCAGGCCTCGGCATGGTGTGTATCAGCAATCAGGCCAGGATATGACACAGCTCAACGGTGCCCGGTCTGGGCACCTCATTCGGACGAGGCGGCGCGACCACTGCCCAGCAGGATCTCAGAAACGCTGACGCGATTCTGATCATGGGTTCCTCGATGGCAGAAAACCATCCTGTGGGCTTTCAATGGGTCATGGAAGCCCGCGAGCGCGGCGCGAAGGTTATTCACGTCGATCCCAGATTTAACCGGACCTCCGCTATGGCGGACATCTGGCTGCCGTTGCGCGCCGGCAGCGACATTATTTTCCTGGGGGCATTGATTCGCTACGTTCTGGAAAACGGCCAGGAATTTCGCGAATACGTCGCCAACTACACCAACGGACCAACCATCCTGCGCGAGGATTTCAAGGATACCGAGGACCTTGATGGACTGTTTTCCGGTTGGGATCCTGAAAAGAAGAAATACGACCCTGAGAGTTGGCTGTATGCCGGTGCCCCCGTTAAGGACGGAGGCCGCGAGATGCCAGGCCATTCAAAGGCAGGCGGTGGCCATGGCAAAGATCGTGGCGGAGAAGCGCAGGATGCAGCCAAGTTCCAGTCCGATCCGACGATGGAGCATCCACGGTGCGTATTCCAGGTCTTAAAACGCCATTTTTCGCGGTACACGCCGGAAGCCGTGGAACAGTATTGTGGTATTCCGCAGGCCGAATTCCTGAAAGCCGCCGCAGTGTTTGTCTCCGCTTCAGGCCCAGACAAGACAGCTGCTATTTGTTACGCGGTGGGATGGACTCAGCACTCTAAGGGCGTTCAGATCATCCGCAGCGCGGCAATTCTGCAGCTGTTACTCGGAAATATTGGTCGGCCGGGTGGTGGCATTCTGGCTCTGCGCGGGCATGCTTCCATCCAGGGATCAACTGACGTTCCAACCCTATACGACATCCTGCCCGGCTACATTCCGATGCCATTCTTCGAACAGGATTCCCGCGATCTGAAAGCTCACATCAAGCGCCATCGAGCACGGACGGGCGTTTGGTCGGGGTTCGACAAATACCTCGTCAGCCTTTTGAAGGCCTACTACGGCGAGGGGGCGACAGCGGAGAACGATTTCGGCTATGAATGGCTGCCGCGTGTAACTGGGGACCACTCACATTTTGGTTACTGGCTTGATATGGCTGACGGAAAGCTCGAAGGACTGTTTGTCATGGGCCAGAATCCCGCGGTCGGTGCTTCGAATGGCCGCCTTGAGCGGAAAGCGATGTCGAAGTTGAAGTGGCTCGTAGTCCGCGACATGGTTGAGACCGAAACTGCTTCGTTCTGGTACGACTCGCCGGAGGTCGAGCGAGGTGAATTATCGCCCGAGACGATTGGCACTGAAGTTTTTCTATTTCCGGCCTGTGGCACTGCTGAAAAGGAAGGTACGTTTACCAATACGCAGCGACTGCTTCAATATCGAAACAAGGCTGTAGAAGCACTCGGAGACAATCGCAGCGAAGCATGGTTCATCTATCACCTTGGGCGCCGTTTGAAAGAGCGGGCGAAGCAGGATTCGCGTCCACGCAACGCAGGTCTCAAGGCTTTGACATGGAACTACTCCACGGAAGGCGAACATGATGAGCCGGTAGTGGAAGAACTTCTCAAAGAAATCAACGGCTTCACCGTGGCGGATCGCAAGCAACTTACCAGCATGAAGGAACTCAAGAACGATGGCTCGACCGCCTGTGGAGCCTGGATCTACTGCGGCGTCTTTCCCGAAGAAAATCGCAATCGGGCAAACGAACGCAAACCGACGGACACTCTCGGACATGGCTGGGGATTCGCGTGGCCGAACGACTGCCGCATCTTGTACAACCGCGCGTCTGCTCGTCCGGACGGTCAACCCTGGAGTGAGCGCAAGAAGCTCGTGTGGTGGGATGCGACAAAACGAGAATGGACGGGACACGATAACCCGGATTTTCCCAAGACGACCTCACCTGATAGCAAGAGCGAATTTGAGAATGGCAAAGGTGTAGAGGCTCTTGGAGGTGCTAAACCCTTCACCATGCATCCCGATGGTGTTGGGTGGCTCTATGTGCCGAGCGGACTAAAGGACGGTCCATTACCCACGCATTATGAGGCGTTGGAATCGCTGATCAGCAATCCGCTTTATAAACAAAATACAAATCCACCGGCGGACCGAAAAGAACGTGCAGACAACCCTTATGCAGGATCCCAGCCTGACCCACGCTTCCCGTATGTGCTCACCACCTACCGTTTGACCGAGCATCACACCGCAGGAGGGATGACGCGTACGCTCTCGCATCTCGCGGAACTACAACCTGAACTGTTTACCGAGATCTCGCCTGAGCTTGCGGCAGAGATCGGCGCGGAGAATGGCGGTTGGGTTACCATTACTACCCCACGTGCGCTTGTCGAAGCTCGCGTCCTGGTGACTGCGCGTATGCGTCCGCTTTGGGTAAATGGTACCCGCATTCACCAGGTCGGCCTGCCATACCACTGGGGCTATCGCGGCACCGTCACCGGCGATGTCGTGAACGACTTGCTCGTCATCAGCGAAGAACCAAACGTTCGCATCATGGAGACCAAGGCTCTTGTCTGCGACATTGTCCCAGGACGCCGATTAAAGGGAAGCGCAGCCCTGGCGCAGCTGGGAGAACACCTGGAGCAGCGTGCATGAGCATCACGGCATTTTTGACAGACTCGACGCTGTGCATCGGCTGCAAGGCCTGTGAAGTTGCCTGCAAGGAATGGAATGAGATCCCAGAAGATGGCCTCAACTTCACGGGGCTTTCCTACGACAACACGCAAGGTCTTAGCGCGACCACCTGGCGTCACGTGAAGTTCGTTGAGGCTGAACCTGTCCCGGGGCTCGGTGGCAACTCTCCCGAGCTCAACACATGGGCTTTCTCCTCGGATGTATGCAAACACTGTGAGAATGCCGGATGCCTGGAGGCTTGTCCTACCGGCGCTCTAGTTAGGACGGAGTTCGGTGGCGTTTACCTACAGCCGGATGTCTGCAACGGTTGCGCATATTGCATCGTCGCCTGTCCTTTCGGGGTTGTTGCGAAAAACGAGAAAGATGGTCGGGCATTCAAATGCACTTTCTGTTATGACCGGCAGAAAGTTGGGTTGCCGCCAGCGTGTGCGAAAGCCTGTCCCACGGAGTCCATCATGTTCGGCGAGCTGAATGAGCTTCGGGCGAAAGCGAACGCTCGCCTTAACAATCTTCACGAACGCGGGATGAAGGACGCACAGCTTTACAATCCAATCGATACCAGCGTCGGGGGATTGCATGCCATGTTCATCGTGCGTGGCGATCCCGCGACTTACAATCTGCCGCCAGATCCAGAGGTTCCGACCACGTATCTGAAAGATGGGTGGAAGTCTTGCGCGATAGCATCGGGCTTGTTATTAGCTGGTGCGATATTTGCGTTCCTCGGAGGCAGGAATGGCCGGTGAGCTGATTCCACCATTTTCGGACACGGACAAAGAAAAACGACTCATTCTCATTCGCCGCGAAGCAGAGCAGCGAGGACAAGTGACCGCGTCCGGAATTCAGCCGTTAGGAGCGCCTTTTCCGAAGGCGACGCCTGAGACCGGATATTATGGCAATCCCACTCTCAAAGAGCCACAATGGAAATGGGAAATTCCGTTGTACTTCTTCGTGGGCGGCGCCGCAGGTTCCTCGGCCGTCATCGCTACCGCTGCGGAATGGTTCGGTAGGGATCGCGAACTGGCACGTCAGGCGCGCTGGCTTGCAGTGGGCGGTTCTGCTCTTTCCTCCGTGCTTCTGATCAAAGACCTCGGGCGCCCTGAGCGGTTTCTAGCCATGCTGCGGGTGTTCAAACCGCAAAGCCCCATGTCCATGGGTTCCTGGATACTTACAGCTTTCGCAAGCGCAACGGCGGCTGCCTCCTTCGTCGATCTCGTGCGCGAACGTTACGGACAATCTATTCCCGCGAGCTTGGCCGCGGCCGCCACGAAGAGTGTATCCACTCTATTTGCCCTTCCGTTCTCAAATTACACCGGAGTTCTGATTGGCGCGACTGCAATTCCGGTGTGGCACCGAAATATCAAGACTCTTCCGATTCACTTTGGAGCTTCTGGCGTGCAGGCCGCTGTCTCAGCGCTTGAACTTTTTGGCCATGACGATAATGCATCTTTGAATGCGCTCGGTATTGGCAGCGCATTATGGGAGAGTTGGGAAGGCTACCAACTCGAAGCCAATTTCGACCCTAAGCTGAATCCTTTGAAGCAGGGAACAAGCGGCTCGATCACTCGGGCTGGAGGCGTGTTGTCGGGGCCTTTGCCCTTAGCTCTACGATTGTGGGCAGCATTTGCGAGTCCAGCCAAGGCAAAGAGGATTCGACGCGCTGCAGCTGTTGCGGGTTTAGCCGGATCGCTCTTGACCCGCTACGGCTGGGTGATGGCTGGTGGCGCTTCGGCACGGCACACAGCCGGAAATGCTGGAGTGAGTTAATCGAGGATAGATTAGTCTCAGTCGGTCGGCGCGTAATAACCCTGCTTCGCGTAGACACGTACTGGCGGCAGCTTCACGTGCTCAGGACGGCGAAACTTGATCTTGATCTTGTGCCACTTACCGTCCCGGTTTGTCTGAGGCTTATAGCCGAGAAGATATTGGTTCCGTAGCTCATTGCCGATTGCCTTGGCCGCAGGCATTAAGTCATTCGGATTGTCGATCGTGAACGCTCGTCCGCCGGTTAAATCGGCAAGATCCGTCAGCATCGCTGGCCCCATCATTTCTTCGCTGGTGGCAAAAACGCGATCGTAAATTCCTATTGCGTACATGGCGACATCAGCTTCTTTGAAAGCACTCTTCACTTCGCCTTCCGTGTATCGGCTGTGATTGTCGCCTCCATCGGAAATCACCAGGAGGGCGCGACGTTGGTAACGGGCCGTCCTCATCTTTGTCATAGCGAGTTGTAGGGCATCGAGCAACGCCGTTCGGCCGTTCGGCCTGACGAAGACTAACTGGTTTTGAATGTCCTCGACGCGCTGCGTGAAATCCGAACGATCGTCCGGAGCGTCCGAAAATGTGACGAGAAAAAATTCGTCGTCGGGATTGGCACTCTTGATGAATTCCATCACGGCTTCACGTGCGCGTTCGATCTTGGTCTTCATGCTTCCGCTGACATCAAGCACGATTCCAACGGAGACAGGGGTGTCTTCCGACGAAAAGTAGCGGATACTCTGCTGCCGCTTGTTTTCGTACAGATCGAAATTATCGCTTTGTAGTCCCTTAATCTGCCGGTTTCGATCGTCGACAATCGTGACTGGTACCAAAACCAGTTCTACCGCGACTTTGATGAGTTGATCGGGACCCTTCGGAAGGGTGAGTGCTGCAAGTGCACCGCTTTGGGCAAGCTCGCCGGGCGCGATATGAACTTCGTCCGTTGAACTCTGCGCCTTCGCAGCCGATACCAAGCAGAGGATGAAGAAGAAGGTAAGGACCTTGCCTCGAAGCGGCCATTGAATCGCCAGCCTCGACTTTGCAAGATCCAGTCGCATGAAGTGCTTTTAACTCTCTTTCAGAATCCCCACAATCCCATCGAATCCGTAGTTCCGTGAGGTATTCCTACTATTAGTCCCGGATGGCGACAGCAGAGAAGGGGATAATCGCCGCGAACGTTACCGGCGTAATTTCCGAGCGCACACGATGATCTTCTGCGAATCGTAGGCCTTCTAATTGTTCGGCTGAATTGCACAAGATGAAGGCAGCGAGCTTGCAATCCCAGGCATCTATAAAGGTTCGCTTGGCGTCTCGGTTCCGGATCGAATCCTTTTTCTTGAATGTATTTGCGAGGTTGTGTTGATCAGTCAAACGACACCCATTGTTTGGCCGGGAAAACCCTATCCTCTTGGTGCAACCTGGGACGGCGAAGGAGTGAATTTCGCCCTATTTTCCGAACACGCCGAAAGGGTGGAGCTTTGCCTGTTCGATCCTTCGGGCAGGCGGGAGCTTCATCGCGTACGGTTGCACGAATACACCGACCAGGTCTGGCATTGCTATCTTCCCGAAGCGCGTCCGGGACTGTTATACGGTTACCGCGTTAAGGGACCCTACCACCCTGAGTCAGGAATGCGGTTCAACCATAACAAGCTCTTGCTCGATCCCTATGCCAAGCAAGTACAAGGAGGGCTCAAGTGGAGTGATTCTCACTTCGGCTACCGTATCGGCCATCGAAATCTCGACCTTTCTTTTGATCGGCGAGACAGCGCTCCCGGGATGTTCAAAAGTGAAGTCATCGACCCTTCTTTCACGTGGGGAGCAGATCGCCGCCCAAATATCCCATGGCATGGAAGCGTCATCTACGAAGTTCACGTAAAAGGATTCACCACCCGTCACCCGGATGTTCCTCCTGCCATTCGCGGAACCTACGCCGGTCTTGCCACAGCTCCAGTCATTGATTACCTGAAAAAACTCGGCGTAACTGCAATTGAATTGATGCCCGCACATTGTTTCGTCGACGATCGGCTATTGATCTCTAAAGGTCTGCGGAACTATTGGGGCTACAACTCCATTGGTTACTTCGCTCCTGAGCCCCGCTATTCATCGACCGGCAGCGTCAAAGAATTCAAAACGATGGTGAAGACGCTGCATTCAGCGGGGATCGAAGTTATCCTTGATGTCGTTTACAACCACACTGCCGAAGGGAACGAGTTGGGACCGACGCTTTCCTTTCGGGGCATCGACAATGCCGTTTATTACCGGCTTCTTGCCGACAATCCACGCTACTACATGGATTACACCGGCACCGGCAACACGCTGAACATGCGCCATCCGCGCGTGCTGCAATTGATCATGGATAGCCTCCGTTACTGGGTACTTGAGATGCATGTCGACGGTTTCCGCTTCGATCTCGCTGCCACCCTCGCGCGTGAATTGCATGAAGTGGATCGCCTCGGTGCCTTCCTCGACATCATCCATCAAGATCCGATTCTTTCCCAGGTCAAACTGATTGCAGAGCCTTGGGACCTTGGTGAGGGCGGCTATCAGGTCGGCAAGTTTCCCGTGGGTTGGGCGGAATGGAATGATCGTTATCGCGACGCGGTACGGGCTTATTGGAAGGGAGATGGTGGACTCATTGGCGAGTTGGCCTATCGCGTCACGGGATCGAGCGACCTTTACGCACTCAGCGGAAGGCGGCCCTACGCCAGCATTAACTTCGTTACTGCACACGACGGCTTCACGCTGCAGGATCTGGTCAGCTACAACCAAAAACACAATGAGGCCAATGGGGAAGACAACCGTGACGGAACTGACAACAATCGCAGCTGGAACTGCGGCGTGGAGGGTGCCACTGACGATCCTGTCGTGAAGGCGCTACGAGACCAGCAGAAAAGAAATTTCATGGCTACGCTTTTCCTTTCGCAAGGAGTGCCCATGATCTTGGCGGGTGATGCGATCGGCCATACGCAGCAGGGAAATAACAACGCCTATTGCCAGGATAACGAGATCAGTTGGATCGATTGGGATCCAGATCACGTTGATAGGGATCTCCTGGCATTTGTGCAAAAAGTCATCTCGCTTCGCAAAAACCATCCTGTTTTCCATCGCAGGAAGTTTTTTCAGGGGCGCGCAATCAAAGGCGCGGGAGTGAAAGATATTCTTTGGCTTCAACCCGACGGCACCGAGATGACCGACGAACAATGGAAGCAAGACTCGGCGAGATGCCTTGGTGTCTTTCTCTCGGGAGAGGGCCTCGGAGAGCAGGATGAACGCGGGCAACCCATCAGCGACGAGAATATGCTGATGCTCATGAACGCCCATCACGAAATGCTTCCGTTCACCCTGCCCCCGCTGCCGTCGGGAGATCGTTGGATTCCCTTAATAGACACCTCATGTCAGACCACAAGAAATGGCGATCTTGCTTACTCTGCGGGAGAGTCCTATCCCTTGCAGGCTCGTTCCTTAGTTGTGCTTGTGGAGCGGAATGGAAGCACGGTCCGTTTGAGGGATCGCCGTCATGAGGCGTAAGCACACAATGCCTTTTGGGGCCGAAGTATCGGATGATGATGGAGTTCGTTTTCGGTTGTGGGCGCCGAAAGCACGCGCAATCAATATTGTTCTGGAAGACTCGAAGACAATGTTGCCGATGGCTCAACTCTCTGAGGGGTGGTTTGAATTGCATACTGACCGCGCCTCAGTCGGCAGTCTGTACCGTTTTCAAATCGATGGCGAGATAAATGTGCCAGATCCCGCATCGCGCTTCCAACCGCGAGACGTGCATGGTCCGAGCGAGGTGGTCGATCCACGGCGTTTCAACTGGGAGGACGCGACTTGGCGCGGTCGTCCATGGAGGGAAGCCATCATCTATGAACTGCATGTTGGAGCCTTCAGTACGGAAGGCATGTTCGCCAATGTGGAAGAGAAGCTCGACTATCTTGTCGACCTCGGGGTTACAGCGATTGAACTCATGCCGCTCTCTGATTTCTATGGTGGGCGAAACTGGGGATACGATGGTGTTCTGCCCTATGCGCCGGACGCATCATACGGAAGGCCCGACGACTTGAAGTATCTCATTCAAGCCGCTCATTCGAGACGGTTGATGGTGTTTCTCGATGTGGTTTACAACCACTTCGGACCTGAAGGTAATTACCTGCGAACCTACGCGCCGGACTTCTTTACAGATCGCCACAGAACGCCGTGGGGAGATGGCATCAATTTCGATGGCCCCGGCAGCCGCACTGTTCGCGACTATTTCATACACAATGCGCTCTATTGGTTGGAGGAATATCATTTCGACGGTCTCCGCTTCGACGCTGTCCAAACCATTGCAGATGATTCACATCTGGATATTCTGACGGAGTTGGCACAACGCGTTCGCAATGAACTTCCCAAAGATCGTCACATCCATCTGGTTCTGGAAAACGATGACAATGAAGCCCACTACTTAGATTCAGGAGGTCGGCGTCTTCATGACGCCCAGTGGAATGACGACGTCCACCACGCACTTCATGTGCTAGTCACGAATGAAACGGCCGGCTATTACGTGGACTATGCTGATCGTCCTATGCGCTATTTGTCTCGTTGCCTGTCGGAAGGATTTGCATACCAAGGTGAGCATTCGCAACACCGTGGTGGAAGGCTACGTGGAGAACAGAGCCGCAATCTGACGCCTTTGAGTTTTGTGTCGTTTCTTCAGAATCATGATCAGGTGGGAAATCGTGCTTTTGGAGAGCGAATTCATCAGCTTGCAAACTGTTCAGCGGTAAGGGCTGCAGTTGCGATTCTACTGTTAGCTCCGTCTCCTCCATTGCTCTTCATGGGAGAGGAGTTCGCGGCGGGCTCCCAGTTCTTGTACTTCTGCGACTTCCACGCCGACCTAGCTGATGCCGTCAGGGATGGTCGCCGCAAAGAATTCGTGCGCTTCCCAGAATTCAGTTCTTCCCAGTCCCGCGCGAGCATCCCAGATCCCAACAACGCCGAGACGTTTGAACGATCAAAACTCAATTGGACTGAGACTCAGCAACCAGATCACAGCGCCCAGTTGGCCCTCTACCGAAAATTGCTGGCGATTCGACACAGCGCGATCATTCCTCGTCTGGCGACCCTTGAGGGTAATCATGCGATTGCCGTGTGGAATGACAGGAGCTTGCACGTCGATTGGGAACTTGCTGACAAGACAACTTTGCGGTTGCTGGCTAATCTCAGTGACTGTGCTGCAGCTCCTCTCGCCAAGCCAATTGGACAGCTGATCTATACCACACATGATGACAAGGCCTTGGATTTTGAGAGGGAATTACCGGCCTGGAGCGTGGCATGGTTTCTTCATCCGTGAAGGCTTCAGGAATTCCAGTGGCAACGTATCGGTTGCAGTTGAACCGTGATTTCACCTTTGCACAGGCAACGGAAATCGTTCCCTATCTGGCAATGCTAGGCATATCTCACTGCTATGCCTCGCCCTACCTTCGAGCCCGCCCCGGCAGCCTGCATGGATACGACATCATTGACCACAACAGCTTGAACCCGGAGATCGGTACTCCGGAAGATTACGAGCATTTCGTTTCCACCCTGCACGAGCACGGCATGGGCCAGATTCTCGACATCGTCCCCAATCACATGGGTATCATGGAGAGCGACAACGCTTGGTGGCTCGATGTCCTCGAAAACGGCGAAGCCTCGATCTATGCGGATTACTTCGATATCGACTGGGAACCGCTCAAAGAAGAGCTGCAGGGCAAAGTCCTGGTGCCTGTTTTGGGCGATCAGTACGGGACCGTGCTCGATCGAGGCGAACTCAAATTATCCTTCGACAAGGAGCGCGGAGAGTTCAGCCTTTTCTATTTCCAGCACCGATTTCCCATCAATCCCAGGGAATACCCCCGCATCCTCAATCACAATATCCAGCGGCTCGAGCAGACACTGGGGCGGAGCAATGCCAATATTCTCGAGCTGCAGAGTCTGATCGCGGCGTTTGGTCATCTCCCAAGCCGCGCCGAAAAATCACCAGAGCAGAGAAGCGAACGTCTTCGAGACAAGGAGATTCACAAACGCCGGCTAGCCACCCTGTGCGAACAAGCCCCAGAGATATCGTCCTTCATTGAGGAAAACGCTAGAGCCATGACTGGGGTTGCTGGCGACCCTGCAAGTTTCGAAGCACTTCATGAACTGATCAAGTCGCAGGCGTATCGGTTGGCTTATTGGCGCGTGGCAGCGGACGATATCAACTATCGACGATTTTTCGATGTGAACGAACTAGCTGGACTACGCCAGGAAAACGATGAAGTTTTCCAAGCTACACATCGCTTTGTTTTGCAATTGGTACGAGAAGGAAAAATTGATGGACTGCGGATTGACCATCCGGATGGCCTGTACGACCCAGCCAGGTATTTCAGCAAGCTCCAGGAATCGAGGGAAGTCGCGACCAAGCCTAGATATGTTCTGATCGAGAAAATTCTGACGGGCGACGAGGCCATTCCCGCAGATTGGCCAGTCTCCGGTACCACGGGATACGAATTTGCCAATCTGGTGAATGGATTGTTCGTGGACTCTTCCTCACGCTTGCGCATGGACCGCATCTACAGAAGCTTTGTCGGCGAAGAACCCGATCTTGAGAAGCTCGTACATCAGAGCAAGAAGACGGTCATGGATGGCGCGTTGACTAGTGAGTTGAACGTGCTTGCCAATAGTCTGAGTAGAATTGCACTCGCGAACCGCCATACCTGCGATTTCACCCTGAATAGCCTGCGCGACGCTCTGAGTGAAGTTGCGGCTTGCTTTCCTGTATATCGCACCTACATCGCTCCCAATCAGGTATCAGCTTCCGACCGTACTCGCATCGAGGAAGCTGTAGTGTGCGCCAAGCGGCGAAGCACGGCAGCCGACACCTCGGTCTTCGACTTCATCCGCGAGGTGCTGCTTACGAGGCAAGGTGAGGGGCGTTCCGATTCTTACAGGCGTTCCATCGTTCATTTCGCGATGAAATTTCAGCAGTTCACCGGCGCCTTGATGGCCAAGGGGCTGGAAGACACGACCTTTTATCGCTATCACCGGCTCGTATCTTTGAATGAAGTCGGAGGAGCGCCACAGCATTTTGGAGTTTCCATTGCCGAATTCCACGCTGCCAACCATCAACGTCTCGAAAACTGGCCCGCTACGATGCTGGCGACATCTACTCATGACACAAAACGCTCTGAGGATGTTCGGGTGCGGATCAATGTCCTATCTGAAATTCCGCTACTTTGGCGCAGAAAGGTCCGGCGGTGGCGAGACCTCAATGCCGACAAGAAGCGATGCATCGATGGAGTCACAGCTCCAAGCCGAAATGACGAATACTTTTTTTATCAAACACTGGTGGGGGTTTGGCCGGCTAACTTTGACAAGGATTTCTGTGACTTCACGAATCGCATTACCGACTACATGATCAAGTCCATTCGCGAGGCTAAAGTGCTGACGAGTTGGGCAAATCAGAATTTAGAGTATGAAGCCGCTGTCTCAAAGTTTGTTTCAGCTGCATTACTGAATTCGGATACCAATGAATTCCTCGCCGACTTCCTGCCGTTTCAAACGAAAATCGCACTATTCGGCGCCTTGAACAGTCTCTCGCAAACACTGCTGAAGCTTACCGTACCTGGCGTCCCTGATATTTATCAAGGGAATGAACTTTTCGACTTCAGCTTGGTAGACCCTGACAATCGAAGACGCGTGGACTACATAGAACGCCGAGAGATTCTTCATGATCTGCGGCAGCTAACACAATGTGCGGCCCAAGCAAGATCCCTTGCCGAGAGCCTGACGAACGACCTACAGGGCCCACGGAGCAAGATGTATGTGACATGGAGGGCCCTCTCGTTACGTCAACAAAACAAGATGCTCTTTGAGAAAGGTAAGTACATTCCGCTGAGGACGGAAGGCACTCGCTCAGAGCATGTTGTATCCTTCGCCAGACAATTAGGAACGGATACCATCATAGTTGTTATCCCTCGTCTCAGCGCGCGGCTTGTGGGATTGGAAGCCACTGCCTTAAGAGATTCCAAGCGTTGGGAAGGTACGCACGTTGTCCTTCCGGAAGATCTCAGAGATAGTCAGTTTAGGAACGCATTTACTTCTGAACCTGTTGAGGTCAGCTCGGGCTCACTGGCTATCTCTGAATTGCTCGCACCCTTTCCGGTTGCGCTTCTTACTCAATAAGTCGCATATGGATTGTGCAGATAGAGATCTGGCGCGAGGGTCTCAGCTCGCGCTAGATTCTTTGCTGGAAAAATGTGCCGCCATCCAGCACCGCTTCAACCGCTTTGACCAAATCTCGAGCCGCATCCCCCTTAGAGACAGCACCTCGCACGGAAGCATTGAAGTGGCCTCGCAAGTCTGCAGACAGATGGAGAGAAAACAAGATGATGGGAATATCGGGACGCGACTCAGTAATGAGACGTGCTGCTTCCAGGCCGTTCATCGTGGGCATGGTGATGTCCATGATGATGACGTCGGGATCGTAGCGCAAGGCTTTGTCGACTGCTTCCTGGCCATTACTGGCCTCTGCGCAAATATTCCAGGCAGGTCGCGACTCGAGGAGATTACGAATGCCGAGCCTCATGACTTCGTGATCGTCGGCAATAAGAATGCGCGTAGTAGCAGTGTCCGCTGTTGGGGGGTTCAGCGTCTCAATCCTCATGGTCAAGATGTCCGTTCAAGAAAATAGGCAGCTCACTATCACCGCCACCACGCATGCGCCACTCTGACCAGTGGAGTAGCGTTATACCGTGGCGAAAGTCAGACAACTGCTTGTGGCGCCTGTTGATTGCGCCAAATCTACCGTTACCGTCATACTCAAGCAATAGCCCAGCCGTGTACATCGCTGGCACAAATGTGCCAGTGGCAAGTTATTCAGTTGGTACGTTGCAAACGCCGCTGCAGAAATCTCGCGGACGGTAGAGGGCCGGGGTGATGGCGCCAGACATCTGAGAAGCAGCGAACAAACTAGTGACAGTTTAATTCGCAGTAACTCGAACGCCAATCCATGAAACCCTGTACATTCTATCCAGAGCAGCTGTATTTGTGGTCAGGACGCCAATCGAGTGCGGCCCAAACTGTTTCGCACGCGTCGAAGCCAATGCGCTGCGTGTTTGCGGTAGCTAACGGCTGCAGCACGGAGGCGGAATGCTTCATTCGTGTTTACCGTGGAGAGCGCCATCCTGCAACATCCCATGCGAAATACGCTGTAGGCCAGCGCATATGCTGGGAAACGAGGAGTTACAAGGTCTCCAGTCAGCTGATGAAATAGGAGCAGGGCGGTATCGATCTCGCCGGAATCAAGTTCCCACTCAACAGCCATTCCCGCCAAATCCCAGGCGATGTCACAGGGGCCGGGGAAGAAGTGATCGTTGCCATGAGTGCACGCGTCAGTCTTCAGGATTGTTCCTTCCGCCGTCCCGATCCACTCATGCGGCTGCATTCGGCCGTCCGTCAAGATGCAAGTAGATGACTCCAGGTCATGGAGGCGTATCTCTACCCCAAACTCGTGTTGCACGTTGAAGGTGAGCATCTGTGACAGCGGGTTGGCTCTGACGCCACTTACGCGGAATTCAACCATGCGGACGGCGAGGTAGTGGAGGAATCGTTCCAGGAGAAATCGGGACAGGTGTTTCCGATGCAGTGTTTCTCCAGCGATGATTGGATACGAAGCAAACCCTGCACCGCCATCCTCTGGCATGATGCCAAATCCGGCGGCAGACAGGATACGATTGCACGTCTGTGCCTGATCACCTAATCTCCCCATTCCTTCAAACTTCCAGAAGCAGTGACGATCAGGCGAAATAAATTTCAGCCGCTCCATCTGCGGCCAGCAAACCGGCCACAATCCTACATCTCGAATGAAAAACTTCCGCCACTCGCCGCCACCAATGTACGTGTATTTTTGGAATCGGGAGTGCGTATCAGGGTCGACCGCTTCGAACCGGAACATATTCCAACGGCGCGCGCCATCCTCTGCGCAAAGCTGGTTCAAGTCCGGCTGGCGGCTCCCTAATAATGTTATCCGTTGGTGATCGACACCAGCTGCGAGCAACGCTTCAGCTACAGACAAGAATGTCGAGCCGCTTCTTCCAGGACCCTCATCCACCACGAGAAACATCGCATCAAGGGATTTCTGCTCCTTAATCCATGCCGTTTCTGAAGTAGTGAATCGAAGCTTGCGTTGATAGGGATGTCCCGTGGGACGAACGGTAATCCTTGCAGCGGGGATTCCCGCACTGGCAAGAGCAGCACGAGCTATCGCGCTCAGCGTTGTGCCGATACTACGGATGCCAATAATTGCCGCTGGTTTCTTGCTCGTATGAACTACAAGCGCTAACCGCCCGAAATCGCTAGGATGCAGCGCATAATACGAGAAGCCTTCGGGCGGAGAAATCTCCACTTGCTGGGCCGCAGAAACATTGGCAGGAAACGAGACTTTGGCGTAGTCGAGAGGCTCTCCATACAAGACTCCCGCCAATCCGTCCGCAAGCTTTGCTACGGCGGCGCTCGTCGAGCTTCCGGCGTCGGCAAGGCCGGCCTCTAGTTCTCCCGCCCGTATCAGCGCGTTAAGGAGATCGGTAGAGTTCGATCCAGGGTTCGAAAGAGCACAAATGGAAGCACGGAGTTCTTCCAGAAGCTTCGTACCTGGTAAGGTCTGGCGGCCATCCCGGAAGATCCAAAAATCGTTGTCACAGGCGGACGACTTTGCAGAGGCATCATCTGCGAGAAGCTCATCAGAACGTGGTGTGGTACCTCCCATCGACTCCGTACCCTCCGTATTGATCACGAGTTGCGCTTACCGACCAACGCTTGTTGATCTGGTATTCACCTTGGATGATCTGTGCCTCGGGTTGGGTTACGTCGGTGGAGAAGGTAAAAATGAAGTTTTTTGTAATGCGCTGTTGCACGGCTAGCCTGGCAGATGGGTCACCATTGGCCCCTTGGATCAGTGGGTCGATAGTCAAACTGGAGATACCCGCGAATTTGCCGATTTGGCTGCTAACTTGGCTCGCTAACCCTCCTGCCAACACCTGATTCGCATCGAAATTGCCCGGGGTGGCCTCCTCAGTCGTTTGGCCTCGCGCAACCAGATTGATGATGTCAACCGGCGGCAACGGTGGGTCCGATGTGTAGGTAGTGCGAAGCTTATCTACAGGCCCAACCAGTGCGATGTTCAGGTTGTATTGCTTGATGACTGTTGTGATCAGAATGTTCACGGACGGTTCTGTGCGGTTCGGATTCACAAAATTGATAATTCCCCGCTCCAGTTGATACCGATTCTTCATAAAGAAAATATCGCCGGAATTTAGGTCGGCTCGCCCGACGACTACGGGCTGGGCGGCAGTTCCTACGATGCGCAGATTCGCTGATCCTTCAACGCTTACCTCGGAGCTGACCGCCTCGAGGTTCTCCGTCGATTGCACCGCGATATTCAGTTTCATGTTGTCGGCAAAGCTGTTGGTCGTAGGAGAGACAGGGGATGCCGGCGCAGCGATGAATTTGGCAAGGTCAAATTCTGGAGTAAAGGATACGCTTTCAATCAGCACGCGTCCGTCAACGGCTGAGGCCCTTGATGTTCCGGTGACTGTGACGTCGCCGTCCAGCAAAGAGCGGATTCCGTCCGGGTAAAGGATTCTTACCGATTTTGCATTGACGGTCAGATCGAATTGCGGCTGTGGTTGGTATGCGATCGATCCACCAACTGAGATATCCCCTCCTCCCGCCTGCCCCTTAAGTTCTGATATCAGTATCCGCCCGTGCGAGAGAGTGAGAACTCCATTCATATTCTCAAGGCCGATGGGGGAATCTGCTGGGACGAGTGAGACCTTTTGAACTTTGATTTCACCGGCTACATCTGGATTTCGAGGAGTACCGGAGCCACGGACGTCGAGGTCGACGGTGCCCGAGCTCTGGAGATCCGAGTTCAACATCCGCAACAAGCGCATGTTTACCGAACCCTGAGCCGTAACATCGATACCCGGATTGTCTTGCATCCTGACATTCCCTTGAAATCGAAGGGATGTATTCGTGCCTTGAAGTTGGCTCGGCTGGATCGTTAGCACCGAGTTGGCATAGTCAAGCCGAATCGGCCCGGAATTCGCAATCTGTAACTGCTGGTAAGCGGCCCCAATTGTGGGGATTTCGATGTGAGCCTCAAATCTCGACTTGTTTTTCAATGGTCCGTTGAGTGAGGCATGTACTTCGACATGGCTATCCAGATCGGAGGGAATACCCGTCGTATATGCTGCCAACAAGGGAGTGACAGGGATTGATGTGGTGTCGAGAGAAGCCACGGTATTGTAATCACCGCTGAGTTCGACCGTAGCCTTTCCTGTGATCTTTGCTTGCGACACGCCTGAGTTGAGCGCTAGGTCCGCGCGATGATTGGCGACATTGGCCTGCAAGCTGACATCATTGGCCGTTGTTTGCTGCCAGCGCAATTCAGGGATCTGGAGACTCGCCGTGAGCTGCGGGTCCGATGTGGTGCCACGTCCAGATGCGTGAGCGGACACTGTGCCTTGGACGTCAAGATTCTTTGCCCGCACTGCTTGGAGATCCGCTAGCACGACCTTGGGCGCATCGAATTGAAGCTCATAGGCTGTTGTCCGCGGATGGTAGACAACCTTGGCTGATGCTGCGCCAGCGTCGAGCTTGGCTTCCAGTGTCGATGTTACAGCTCCATTTTCAGCTTGAAAGTGTGCTGATAGCACTTGAATGGGCTGGTCATATGCCTTCGCGCGAGTGATTTCAGCCGAACCGTGACCTATGGGGTCCATTTGTGTACCGCTAAGAGTCGCGTCGGCTGAGAGAATGCCGCTCATTGGGTAGTTCACACGGGCTACATGTTGCAACTCAGAGACCGGCATTTGTCGCACGGCAAGTTTCAGCGCAATCTGGTTCCCTGACGCATACGACCAGTCGTTTAGTGCTGAGCTACCGCTAAATGTAACTTGGCCTTGTTCAGCTGCAATGAGCGAACCATCGCGGATTGTGACTTGAGACGGCGTTGCCTCGGCATCCAGGCGGAGACTCTTCCACTGCGTGCCTTCCACCTCCAGGTTTTGCGCGGCCAACTGCGCCATGATGTGAGGTTGATTCATCGATCCCGTCACAGTTGCGTTTGCTGTGGCAGAGCCGCCGATAGCGAAGGAAGGTTTCCCCGAAACGTTGGCTGGAGGACTTTGCAACGCGGAGGCCAGGGAAGATATCTCTCGAAGATCCCCTGTTCGAGCTTGAATCGTCAAACTTGAATGCTCGCCGAGTGTCCCTACCAGGACAACAGCGCTCGCCGGAGTGTGCAGCGTGCTGTCATGGAACGTGATGATCTTCTTTGCACCGTCGTAGTCCAGATGAACCGCACCATTGAGCGGAACTGGCTTTGCATGGCTCGAGCCGTTCTGGATGGCTCCATCAATCACGACGTCAGACTTCGCCAGCAGGCGCTGCATACTTCCTGCCCAAGTCGCCTCGGTGCCGCCGCTGACCGTGCCGCTCACGGGAAGATTTCGCAGGGAAGGCGCTCGGGACGCATTTTTGGCTGCATCAATCGATATCCCTTGCAGTGTCACTTGCAGCTTCGACGAGGGATTCTTGTCGACGTTCAGCATGGATAGAGTGGCTTTTAATTCGCCATTCAGAAGATTGACTGAAATGCTATCGGCATTGAAGTTCCCATTCGCGAGACGATACCGGCCTCGAATCGAGCGAAGAGCTATCTTGCCATCGGGTGAGGTCAAATTCAGTTCTCCGCCGCTCATTTGCCCATCGATCACGACATTTCGTAGAACTGGCTGTCCGGCGCGATTCTGATACTGAACGGCACCGCGCAGTGCTACATCTCCGGCAGAGTTCGTGGGCTTGAGCATGCCGTTGAAATCCTGTGTGTGGATTAGCACGTCATAACGAGCATCGACACGGGGATTGTTGTAGTCGGCAAGCTTACCCTGCAGCGAGAGTCGTGACGACCCTACAGACATCTCCAGCGACGAAATGGAAAACTCGGACGGCACCGCGGTGAACTGCAAATTCAGACTGTGAGAAAGCGGCGCGATAGTCCCGTATTTCAGCAGCCCGCGACTGTAGACAACCGATCCACTGTATTGCGTTAGCAGGGAGCTAAAGTTGGCCTCGGCTCGCAAATCGTAAACATTGGCCTCAAGTTGCTTCTGCTGATCGTTGTAGAAGATGGCCCCATCACGTAATAGTGCATGGCCAACAGCCAGGTCGAATATATTCGTCTGGGAACTTTGTTTAGGTCCTTGTGGCGATGGAATATTGGTGCGCCCGTCTTTGTCGATGGACAGATGCACGATCGGTTGTTCTATAAACAATTCACTCAGATTAACCTTGCGATGAAGCACCGACACAATCTTCAAGCTCGCCGTGAGTCTTTCGACCTCCAGCAAGGGCTTAGCGCCAGAAGGCTCTGTGCCGTGTATCACAAGACCGTAGAGGTTTACGGTAAGGGTCCTGGGATAAAAATCGAAGCCCTGAAGCTCGACCCGACCGCCCGTGGCCTCGCTCCCGCTGCTCACGATCTTTGCGATCACATACTGGTGGAAACGTCCGCTATGAAGGAGTGCGTAGCCGCCGCCAAGGACGAGCGCAGCTGTCGCCAGGAGTACTGCCGAAGTCCAGATGATGACTTTTTTCCAGCGCATAATGCCATGATTCCTGAAATCAGAATGCCTGCCCCAAGGTAATGAAGAACTGAAAAGGGTTGATGCCAGGCACAGGATTCAAGTTGCGTCCGAAATCGATGCGGACTGGACCCACCGGAGTAGCATACCGAAATCCGATTCCCACTGTGCTCGTGTAGTGATTCACGAAGTCTGCAAAGCTGATGTGCTCGTAAACGTTGCCCCCATCATAAAAGAGCACGCCGCCGAAATTCTTGACGATTCCGAGAGGAAACCGCAACTCGGAATTTAGGATAAAGAGTTGATTCCCGCCCACAGGAACCTTAATACGGTCGCATGAATCTGGATGGGCGGGATCTGTGCATACTGGCACATCTCGCTGCGGGCCCGCTTCATTTAGCGGATATCCTCTCAGAGTTGTTCCGCCCCCAGCGAAGAACCGTTCGCTCGTGGGTACGCGGCTATCGAAGAATGGTTTGGCGAGACCAAGTCTGATGCTGTTCGCCCACACCATGGAGTGAACCGGCCGATAGAAGGCGTACTGCGTGAGCATCTTGCCGAAATCGGCGCTGGCTCCTAGGGCGGTTGGCGTAATGCCTAGATCCAAAGTTTGATACACGCCGCGCTGCGGATCGAGAGGCTTGTCCCGTGTATCGCGGATGAGCGTCCCTGAAAAGGTCGAGAGGCGTACATTTTCGTCCTCGGGCAACACGAGTCCTGGAAGGAGGATGTCGGAGAGAACCGTCTTGTAGAAGCGGTAGCGCAGCTGTACCGTGGTGGTTTTTTTTCTATCGATGGTTCGTTCCAGCTGGAATGATGCGCCCCCTTCGCGCGCGGTGAAGAGCGGATTCTCAGATGTATGCTCTGCGGAGACACTGAACAATGACCGCCACTGCTTGGAACCACGAAACTGGGGATCAATATATGTGGCAATGGCGCGCTGATCCAGGCGGGCGCCAAGTAGCGATATCGAAGCTGTTTCCGCTAGTCCGCGGATATTCAAACGCGAGAATTCGATAGAGCCTCGAGGACCAATAAAAGTCTGTTCGCTCGACACAATAGTTGAAGTGTCAATAGCTACCGGAGGTAGCCCGGGGACTGCGACTGTTCCGCTGGGAATGTTGCCGCCTCGGCGGGCAATTTCCATGCCGAAGCCGTAAGTAATTGAGTTGCGTTTCGACTCGTGTACTTTTACCAGTGCTTCTTCTTCAAACTGGTTGGTAATCGTGCGCCGTGGTCCCACACTTGACCAGTCGAAGATTCCTAGATCATAAAGACGGCTTTCGCCTTCCAGTAAACGTCCCTGGCTAAGCGGCTCTTCCGGACGAATTCTGGCAGTAGTGGTGATAAGAGGCTCTTTTGTGTGTTGTTGCCCCAGCACCACGACCTGACTCACCTGGACTTGCTGATTTTCAGTGATAGTGTAAGTGACAGTCACACGGTAAGGATCGTCGGGAAGCTTTACGACATCAGTCTTTACTTCAACGTTCAGATAACCGCGATCGAGATACCTTGCTGAGATCTGGCTGCGATCGTCCGCCATCCTACGAACGGAGAATGGGGCGCCGGAACGAAGTCGAAACCCTGTACCGGGGCTGAGTTCGTTGAATGGATAATGTTCATTACCCCGCAAAATCAGTGTGTCCACCAGAGTCTGCGGGCCTTCGGCAATTTGGAAGACCACACGGATCTTAGAATCGGCGTCGACGATTTGAGGTGTGACCTTCACCGCCTGATAACCTAGATTCTGATAGGCCACGGCGATATTGTCGGCGCTGGCCTTTAGCAATTTCTTGCTGAATTTTCCGCGCGAGATAATGCGTTTTTTCTTGACTACTACCTTCGACAACAGGTCGCTATCGGAAATCGCCTGATTGCCGGAGAATGCAATCTCGTTCACCTTGTGCTTCTTACCTTTGTCGATTTGATAGGTGATCGAAATCCGGTCAGGCTGGCGTTCAAAAACAGTCTTTACGTCGGCGTCGAAAAAGCCTTTCTGCTGGAAATAGTCGATCAGGTTTTGACGCCCCTCGCTGACCAACACCCTGTCTATAGCCTCTTCGCTGAAAATCGGAACCAATCGTCTAAGCCGGCGGGAAGAAACGAAGGGAAAGGATGAAAGCTTGGCTCCGGTTGTCTTTATCACGACCTTCGGGCCTACGGTCACATTGAACGAGACATCCACCCTGTTGGTTTCAGGATGGTACTGCGGGGGGTCCGCCTGGATCTTGCTGGCCAGGTAGTCTTGTTTTGCCAGCGTTTTTCGGAGGACACCTGTGGCTGCCTTTATTCGTTCGGGGCTATACGCCTTTCCAGGTTTCAGGGAAGCTCCCGTGAACTTAGTGCGAAGAGTGCGAACGGAGTGCAAGAGCTTCGCTGTTTGCACAGGATCAGTCCCAATGATCGTAACCGTGGCGACCTTTGCCCGCTTTCCCAACTCAACCGTAAAAACGAGGTTGACCAGTTGGTGTACGTCGTCTAGTTGTGCGTCTGCGTTTACCGTTGATTGAAAGTAACCGTTGGTGTGCAAAAACTGGAGTAATGCGTCTCGCGCCGGCCCGAGCTTTTCCTTGTCGTAGACCTCTTGATCAGGGAAGTTCACCACTTGCAAAAGGCGGTTGTAGCTGAAGGCCTTGGTTGCGCCGGGAAAATCCAAGACGCCGACGTAATACGCGGGTTCGAGAACGAAGGTGACTTCCAACCCTTTGGGACCGGGGGCGACTTCGAGCCCTACTTTGCTGAAGCGATTGGTTCCTCGCAGCGCAGTGATTGTGTCATTGACAGCCTGATTCGAATAGGGCTGCCCAACTGGTTGCTTTACCAGAGAGCGAAAGAATTCGACATCAATTTTGGGATTGGATACAAGGTCAACAGTTCCAACCGTCTGACCCTCATAGTTCACATTGGTGGCGGAAGGTTGGGCAGCCATCCAGACGGCAGAGAAAATGACAACGAAGGCAACTGTGAAGTGGCGCATGATAATCGGTACAAAGCTATGTCTGTTGGTTCCGTGGTGTGCCCACCCACACAGGTGCCTTCCCTTGGTACAAACGATTTCTGATGCTCTTGAAGCAGCCTAAGATGTCCCATGCCAATGCCATACAGCCGACCTTTCGTCCTGAGAAAGGCATCGTGAGTTCTTCCGGACGCATCGAAGTGCCGTGTTTAGACGTGGACCCTACCCGGATGGGTAGTCGGACGCTCCGAAACGCAGTCGAGACTCAAGGCGCTCTATGCGATTGGCTATCTTCGGATTGACCGTCACCTCATCATGGGGAAATGGTCACGCCACCATCTGGCGTGGCCTGTGCGAAGCGCTCACGAAACTCGGCCATCGGGTTACGTTCTTTGAGCGCGATGTTTCGTATTACGCCATGCATCGGGACCTGCATGGTCCCAGGCGCTACGACGTAGTTCTGTATTCTAGCTGGAAAGAAGTCGAGCCGTTTGCGCGCAAAATATTAGGAGAATCGGACTCGGCGATCGTTACCTCATATTGTCCCGATGCAACCCGAGCCTGTGATCTGGTACTTGAGTCGACTGTTCCTGTTCGCGTTTTCTACGATCTTGATACGCCGGTAACGTTGCAGTCCCTGCGTCGGTCCGGAAGGGTCGACTACATCCCTGCCTATGGTCTCAGCCCGTTTGATCTGGTCCTGAGTTACGCGGGGGGAAATGCCCTCGACCAGTTACGTCAAAAACTTGGAGCCCACCGGGTCGCTGCCCTCTATGGCAGCGTGAATCCAGAGCTGCATCAACCAGTGCCTCCTACCGGCAAATACGTTTCGGATCTCTCATATCTCGGAACGTATGCCGATGATCGCCAACCGGCGCTCGAGCGTCTGTTTCTGGAACCAGCTCGGCGTTCTCCGGATCAGAAATTCCTGATCGGCGGCGCGCTATACCCGGAAGACTTTCCGTGGAGAGAGAACGTCTGGTTTGTACATCACGTTCCACCCAGTTCCCACGCCTCTTTTTACTGCTCCTCGCGGCTCACCCTCAGTGTCACGCGCGCTGCGATGGCTGAAATGGGTTATTGCCCGTCGGGCAGGTTGTTTGAAGCCGCCGCGTGCGAAACCCCCGTGGTTACCGATTCTTGGGATGGCCTGGAGAGTTTTTTTGAACCGGGAAGGGAAATTCTCGTTGCTGCCTCAGCATCCGACGTGGTCGATGCGCTGGCCATGAACGCGGAAGAACTGCAACGGATCGGCGCCGCGGCACGGGAACGTGTGTTCGCCGAACACACGTCACAATGCCGGGGCAAACAGTTGATTGATCTGCTCGAGGTAAGCGCATGACCGTACGCTGGGGAATTATTCCCGCGGCAGGACGTGGAAGCCGCATCCAGCCCTTGGCCTTCTCAAAGGAACTTCTCCCCGTCGGAATGCGCTGTGATGGTCCAAATGAGCGGCCACGGGCCGTCTCCGAATACCTGTTACAACGCATGCTCCTGGCGGGAGTGACTCGGGTCTGTTTTGTGATTTCTCCCGCAAAATCGGACATCATGGGCTACTTCGGAGGCCAGGTAGAGAAAGCCTCCATCTGTTATACGGTTCAACAGAATGCGACCGGATTGTGTGACGCGCTCTTTCGCGCTCTGCCCTTCATCACTCCGCAGGATGAGGTGGTTGTCGGTTTGCCCGACACAATTTGGTTTCCCGAGAATGGTTTCCTCTCATTGCCCGATGCGCAATTTTCGTTCTTGTTGTTTCCTGCAGCTACTCCTGAGCTTTTCGATGCCGTCATTACGAACGAGAGAGGTGAAATCGAAGAGATCCAGGTGAAGTGCCCAAGTGCCCACTCACATTGGGTTTGGGGTGCCTTCAAATTGACGGGCGCACATCTTTCGGATCTTTATCGCTTGTGGTGTGAGCGCAATCAACAGGACGAATATTTGGGGACACTCGTCAACGCGTATCTCGCAAAGGGCGGTTCTGCCGTAGCAGTGAAGTGTGGTGAATCTTACGTAGATGTCGGAACCCTTCACGGCTATCACGAAGCCTTACGTGTGCTTTCGTCTGAGTCCCGTCATTATCATGAAGTCGAACGCTAGCTCCCGACCGCTTGTAAATGATCTCTACACATTGCTGGACACATCAGGTCCTGCGAGCATCCGGCCGCTTATTCTCGTCGCACATCCGGATGACGAAACCTTGGGCGCAACATCTGTGCTTCACCGGTTCCCTCTAGCTGAAGTCCTCATACTTACCGATGGCGCGCCTCGTAGCGAGAGATTTCGCTCAGCCCCGCCCTCTGTAACGCGATTCGAATATGAAGCCATTCGTCGACAGGAGACGCTTAGGGCGCTCGCCTGCGCAAGTATCTCCCCCCACCGTGTTCATCATTTCGATTGCATCGATCAGGAGGTCATCCACAATGTTCTCGAACTGGTGACCCGCCTGCTCGCTTTCCTGAAGGAAAACCGGATCGATCAGCTCATGACGCATGCCTATGATGGTGGGCATCCAGACCATGACGCCGCAGCTCTGATTGCTCACCTTGCAATGCGCTCTCTGGAGAGGGAAGGGAGAGCGGTTCCGCGATTACGGGAGATGGCTCTCTACCATGGGAGAGACGGTAGCCTGGTGACGGGCGAGTTCCTCAACCGTTTTCCCGATGAAGTCATCGTGGAACTGACTCCGGACGAACAGGAACTGAAGCAGAGGATGGTGGGTTGTTACGCATCTCAGAAAGACGTTTTGAACGAATTTGGAAGCGTAATCGAACGTTTCCGGCCAGCCATTTCTTATGACTTCACCGAAGCGCCTCATCCAGGAAAGCTGTGGTACGAACGGTTGGAGTTTCCTGTGACAGGAGCGAAATGGCGCGAGTTCGCAAGAGCGACCCTGCAGAAACTCGATCAGGTGCCATGCCACTGACGATCCTGAATGTGAGCTATCCCTTGGCGACCGTGACAGACGATGCCGCCGGAGGCGCGGAACAAGTCCTCGCAATGCTAGACCAAGCGATCGTCCGAAATGGGCATCGCTCGTTGGTGATCGCCCCAAACGGCTCCAAATGCCAAGGCCGCCTCATTGCGACCGAGAAGGTCTCTGGTGTTCTCGATGATTCGGCGAAGCGGCTTGCGCGGCTTCTGCACCGGGAGGCGATCCGCAAGACCCTCTTGAATTTTGATGTTGACCTGGTCCACCTGCACGGCATCGATTTTCCAGAATATTTTCCAGATGCAGATCTCCCCAAAGTAGTGACGCTTCACCTTCCTTGCGAGTGGTATGCGGCGGATGCACTTCAGTCTCGGCCTCGAACTTACTACATATGTGTATCGAATTCACAGAAACGGACGTGTGCGGCGAACGCATCGATCCATCGAGTGGTTGAGAACGGCGTTCGCTTCCCCGAACCTTTGAGCAAGCGGAACAAGCTTGCCCGGCCCTTCGTCCTGGGTATGGGACGCATCTGCCCCGAGAAAGGCCTGCATCTCGCCATGGATGCGGCGCGTGAGTGCGGAATTCGTTTTCTTCTGGCGGGGACTGTCTACGAGTATCCTGAGCACAGATGGTACTTTGAAAAGGAAATACGCCCGCGTTTGCAGCAAGGGCACCGCTTTCTTGGGTCGGTAGGTTCGAAGCGAAAGAACCAACTGCTATCGGACGCACTCTGCCTCTTGGTTCCCAGCCTTGCGCCTGAAACCAGTTCTTTGGTCGCGATGGAAGCCATGTCCCATGGAACTCCGGTGGTTGCATTTCGTGCGGGCGCGTTGTGCGAGATTGTGGATGACGGTCGCACCGGCTTTCTCGTAGATTCGGTCGAACAAATGTCAGAGGCGATCGCCAACATTCAACAAATCAATCCTGCCGAGTGCCGTCGCCAGGCGGAGAGGCGCTTTTCCGTTACCCGAATGACAGACGAATATCTCGCTCTCTATCGTCAGATCGCTGTTCTTCGACAGCCTGCACCGTCGGAGCTCGAGTCTTGAGATGACAGCATCACTCAAGCTGCGGTTGTGGGAGGATGTAACCCGACTGCAGCAACTGGCCTCCGAATGGAGCCTGCTTTGGAGGCGCTGCCCCTCCGCAACAGTGTTTCAGCGGCCGGAATGGCTCCTGTCATGGGTGGATGTTTATCGTCCCCATAACAGTAGGGTCATCGAGATCCGCGATGGAGAACGGCTGGTTGGATTAGCAGCTTTGCTGGTCTATCCGCGCGACGGACAACGAATTCTTGCTTTGATGGGCGGTGGCGTATCCGATTACCTTGACACGTTGATCGATCCGGACTTTGTAGAACAAGTCATCGCTGCGCTCTGGAATTTCTTGCACCAACATTGTTCAGACTGGGATCTCATCGAACTCACGGATCTGCCGGCAACCTCTCCCTTTCTTCGCTTTCACAAATTACATCCGCGTGTTGAGTTGTACTCACATGATGTCTGCCCCACGCTTCGCCTTCCAGCGCGCGTAGGCGATCTAGGGACCGTGATCCCATTTAAGAGGCGTGCCAGCCTCCGCAATGCGCGCAATCGAACCTTGCGCGAAGGGACTTGCCGAATTGAATGTGCATCCGAGCAAACGGCTCCAATGATGTTGGAAGAAATGTTTCGACTTCATACAACAAGATGGAATGAACAAGGAGAGTCCGGCATTTTGGGAAACACGCTTTTCCGCGCGTTTCATCGTCAAGTCGTTCCCCAACTAGTCACGCAGAATTTGGCGAGATTACACGGCCTTTTTTTGAATGACCGCATGATCGCCGGTATTTACAATTTCGTCGAAGCCAGTTCCGTCAGTTTGTACCTTCAGGCATTCGACCCTGAATTTGCGCACCTGAGCCCGGGAAGCCAGATTATCGCCATAACTATTGAAGACGCCATCGCGTTCCGCAAGGACTCCGTAAATTTTCTTCGCGGATGCGAATCCTATAAATACTCATGGGGAGCACAGGACACACCTTCCTTCCGCATATCCGCTCATAGGGTTGCATCATCGCCGGGCAGTGTTCGGCGCGGGGTTGCCTGAGCAGAACGAATTCATCCCTTTGCGTACAGGATGGTACTGCCATCCGTACTCAGTTGATCCGATTTCCCCTTTGTACCTGCAGGACTACCGTGGATGCGACGGACTTTTTCTTGGTACAGAAAGATCGCACATGAACAACGAACCCACTTTTACGAACTATCAAGCATATTCCCGCATCGTCGAGATGATGTCCCTCATGGAGCGTTTGGAGGAGCTTACTCCCGAAGACGTTGGGGCTACCGTCCGCGAGATTTGCGAAATACCGAACGAAGTGCAAGAAGAAATCAGCATGGAGGAGGTCCTTTTCTGGGCGGGGCTAGCCACGGGCATGGAAGTCTGCCGCAATTGCGAAGAGGGCCACCTCGATGAGGAGAGCGCTGAGAAACTGATGGCGTACGCATCCCTTTTCGCCTATTCGACGCAGAATGCCGTAGTAGAACTGACCCTTCAGCAGCTCGAGGAGGGCCACAAAATGCCCAAGGGCCGCCGTTGACCAATGGCATTAGATATCCCGGAAGAGTAAAGCTCCGTCCCCGGCCGCCTCAGCTTCTTGCTGTGTGACGGTCCGGGGACGGTCCACCGCACCTAGTAAATCTTGGATGGCTTACCCGGGCGGCAGGTTGGTGAGCTGCTAAAGTTTGCTTCCCGGAGGGAAGGGAACATAGCCCCGGAAACCTTTGACGACCTAAACGCGGTGTAATGCTCTCCGCCGCATGGTGACGTACCGCCTCCAGAGTTACGCCATCCACTGCACATATGAAAGCCCAGGATGCATCGCATCCTGGGCCTTTTGCAGCAATCGGAGAAACGTTTTTCCGCTATTTCTGCATAGTGTCGGGACTCTTTGTCTTGCTCTTATCCATCGGGCAGGTTTCCGAAACCATGTCAACGGTGGACACGCTAAAGGCCTTGGCACTGGATCCGGCCCCGCTTGAACTCATGGTTGAGCTCGTATCACTGGAGCCGTTTGCCCACATGCCATGCACGGTAACCTCGTGCCCAACATGAGAAGAAAGATCCTGGCCGCTGAGCGGAGTGCTTTTGCCGTGCTTGTCCTCAAGTACGTACTGGCCACCCTCAGACCGGATGCAGCCCTTCATCTTCTTTTCACCCTTCATTTCCGTACCCTGAGAAGGAGTCGATCCCTGCTGCATGGTGGTTCCTGCAGATTGACCTGTCGAACTTTGGCCCATGCTGGGGTCCTGTTGTGTTGTGTTCGGGGTGCCTTGTGTTGAATCTTGTGCAGAGGACTGGGCGAAACTGGCGGCCGTGAGAAATGCCAACGATGCCGCAAGCGACAACATAATTTTCTTCATGATCAGTTGGTCTCCTTGACGCAACATATTGGTGAAACCTTACCTAGACCGACAAGGAGGATGTCGCCGGATGCAGGCCTGACTGTGGAGGCACAAATGGCTGGTCCAGCTCCTTCCCGACAAGTCTGTGAATTACGGCCAGAAGTTCCTCGCGCGCGCCCGTCTTATCGCAGATTGCATCAACGACAGTTTCGACTCGAGCAGGAATACAAGAGCTGCCGGAAAACAGGATTACGGGAAGTTTTGGATGGATATGCTTGACGGAAGTGGCTACAGCCTCACCGTCCATTCCCGGCATTTCATAGTCTGTAACAACTGCATCCACGTGATTGGCAGCCACAAGTCTGAGCCCTTCGTCACCCGTAGAAGCCGTCAGTACATTGAACCCGCGGAGTTCGAAGAGCATTTTGTAAAGATTGAGAGCTGGTTTGTAGTCATCGATCCAGACCAGCGTGGACGGCGGTTCTGGGCGCCCGGTAGTGGTGGCCCGCACCTTAATCGACACGCTCCCTTGGGGCTGCTTGCTCACATTTGTAACCTTACGGGGACACCGCCAACGAGGCAATTCGGATGAATCTGTAAGGGACAAGCGGAATTCTCTGTAGAGGAACTAGTATCAAAACGCTGGATTTAGGAGGCTTTTCGACTCCGTTGCAGGTCCTTGGATTGCTGCTTCTCCTCGCCTTCGATGTTTTCCATCAGTGTCTTAAGATCATCGGCATGTTCTTCCTCTTTTGCCAGAATCTCTTCCATTAGCCGGCGGCTAGTGGGATCTTTATCTCCAAGGAAACGAACAATCTCGGAATACGATTCGATCGCGATTCTCTCGGCAACGAGATCCTCTCGCATCATATCGAGGAGGCTTGTCCCTTCGACATATTGAGAGTGGCTTCGGGCACTCAGCCCCTCTGGACTAAAGTTAGGTTCGCCATCCAATTGTGTAATGCGCTCGGCGAGCATATCTGCATGCTCCTGCTCCTCACTGGCATGCTCCTGGAACTCCTGGGCAACTGCCTGGGAGTGAATACCAGAAGCCATGTAGAAGTGGCGTTTGTAGCGCAGCACACAGATGATTTCGGTGGCGAGAGCCTCGTTTAACAAACGAATGACTGTTTCCCGGTCACCCCGATATCCTTCTGTCACGGCCCCGCTTTCGATGTGTTGTCGTGCTCGGCGGCGGATCTCTTCAATATCAGAAACAAACGCTCCACGCTCTGGGGGTGTCGGCATACTCACTCTCCTTGCGAATTCATTCTCGATTTCAGCGTGTAACTGTCTATATGCGTCCACTCAGTGCAAGGATAATCACAATCAGCACGATCAAGCCGAGACCGCCACTGGGGTAATAGCCCCATCCGCTGCTATACGGCCAAGTCGGTAGTGCTCCAATCAACAGCAAAACCAGAATAATGATCAGGATTGTTCCCATCTAATAACCTCACTCGGTCAGAGTGTGTTGCTCGGTCATTAGAAACCTACGACGCGTCCGGCAAACTTGGAATCAGGTGGACTCTGTAACAAAAGGTGAAACGGTCTGTAAGCCGCAGCCTATATTGCTTGGGTTCGTAGAACCCTATCGGCAATTCCTATACATCAAAAACGCGATAGACCGTCGGCGGGTTTTGCGATTGCAGGAGTGTAATCGCCACGTTATGTACGGGAATACCTCCTACTGTCTTCCCGTCCAGAGTTCCATGATGGGCGTGCCCATGCACAATAAAGTCAGCACCGTGCCGATCGACGACCTCCGCCAGCCGTGACGTACCCAGGAAAGGAAAAATCTCAGGGGCCTCGCCATGTACAGTCGTGGCGATAGGTGAATAGTGAAGAACGACCACTCGCTTCTCGGTGCGGAGTTGCGACATCGCACGCTCCAATTTCATTGCCTCATCCACCGATGCGCGCACAAAGGCCTTGATCTCCGGCTCGCCGAACGACGTCAGGACCCCCCGCCCGAACCCTCCCACAAAACCCTTCGTCCCGGCGAAGCCCACTCCATCGCGTTCATACGCACTGCCGTCGAGTACTTTGATCCCCTCCGCAGTCAGCATGCGCATCAGTTCCTGTTCTTTTCCGCATTCAAAATCATGGTTGCCGAGCACAGCAACAACGGGAACGCGCAGGCGAATCATCGCATTGATCAATGGCTCCATTTCGGCAGGCTGACCATAGTTGGTGAGGTCCCCTGCGAGAATCAGTAAATCCGCCTCATCGCGAACCTTGCTGAGTTCGTCCCGAAGCGCGCTGTAGCGCTGCGCTGTAAAATGCAAATCCGCTGTAGCCGCAATTCTCATAGCAACTCATCCGGACCCGTTATCATGATTCCGGCAGGCAAACGGCGGCGGTAAGTTGATCCTGGTGCAATCGTCGCTCGCGATTCTTTTGCAGTATGTCCTCTAGGCCCCATTCCCTTAAGTCAATAGCGAACATGTTGTCATCCACCAGGCTGCCCCGAAACGGAGCCTTCGGATCAGGATTCGCGACTAGATGCGAGTAACGCGAGAGCAGATCCTTCCAAAGCCAGCCGGGGACGTACGAAGTCTGGGCAGGGTAAACGTAACGGAAGAGCACGAGAGCCCATAGAAGCACTTCCCAGTGCTCCCCTACGAGCTCCAGAATGCGATCCCACTCCAATTCGCCGCCTGTGCCGTAGATGATGTGCGCGACATCAGCACCATCAAACCGCTCTCGCCTTATGACGAATAACTTTGAGGCGAGTAATTCTTCCGCCGCCAGGACTCGGGTCCTGACCCCCACAATCATGGCAGGCTTGGCCCGTGCAATCCATGAATCATCGACCGTAATGATTGCATTGCTCATTCCGGTAATCAGGTCCACGAAAAATTCGTCGCGATGCGCTTTAGCCAGCCAAACGGGGTCCGGGATTTCGCACTTGAAACCATGTTGACGAAGCTCGTCTAGAGCCTGCGCCACATCGCGTGAGCTGAGAAACAGGTCGAGATCCTTTGTGAAGCGGGAAATCCCCGTGTGCTGTCGTAGCGCGAAAGCTCCCGACACTGCATACGGGATCTTTCTTTCTTCCATAACGGTCAGCACTTCGCGAAAGAGGGCCTCCTGTTTTTCGGGAAGCTGCTGGGGAATCGACGAAGTATAAGACGGATTTGGGGTCTCCTCTGGCACGATGGTCTTGGATGTACTCGGCGGCTAACAGGTTGCCGTACTGTGACTTCCCGCCGGTTCTCCAAAGCCACCCAGAGGCTCACGCAACTGCAGTCGTTCTATTCTGCATCCTTTGTACGCACAGGTTGCGATTCAGGACCCGTGGCATCGGGTGATGCATGGACATGACGTGGATTATGGATCGAGTTGCCGTCGGCGGCGGAATCGAGAACGCGGAAAATATGGCCGCGGTTGCCGCAGCCGGGGTAACCCATATTATCAACATGCAAATTGAGTTCGATGACACCGAACTCGCAGCATTGCATGGGATCAAGGTTTTGAATAACGGCGTCTATAACGACTTTGAACCGAAGCCGCCGGAGTTGTTTCAGCGCGGGGTCGACTTTGGATTGGCGGCGCTTCGGAAGCGGAACACCAAACTGCTTATCCATTGCACACTGGGAATGCATAGAGCTCCCACTATGACCTTGGCTATTTTGTGTGCGCTCGGCTGGCCTCTACAAATCGCGCGGCAACTGATCGAACGATGCCGGCCGGTCGTTTACTTTTGCGACAACTACGTCGCCAGTGTGGAAGATTTCCTGAATCATCGGGAGGTTTTCGCCAAGGGCGAGGATCAAAGCCAACTTAGTCCCGCGGCGTAACGGTAGGGAAGCCTCACCAAGGATGTGTACGAGCACATATGTCTTCGACTCCCGATATTCTTTCATCGAATCAGCAGGTTTCGAACTCAGTTAATCCTGACGAACTCGCGCGCCGGATCGCAGAATTGGGCGACTGGTTTCACAATCTTGATTTGTGTGGTGTTCGTACCGCCCCCGATCACTTTCTCGGAGACTTTCCGAACGTTAAGTGGAGGGATATCGCCAAGGAAATTCCGGTGGACCTCTCCGGCGCGAGCGTGCTCGACGTCGGATGTAACGGCGGCTTCTACTCCATCCAGATGAAGCAGCGCGGGGCAACCCGCGTGCTTGGCGTCGACGTCGACGACCGATATTTGAATCAAGCTCGATTTGCGGCTGACACTTTAAAGCTGGACATTGAGTTTCAAAAGCTGTCTGTGTATGCAATTGATGAGATTGAGGGCCAGTTCGATTACGTCCTATTCATGGGGATTTTTTATCATCTTCGCTACCCTGTGTTTGCGCTCGATAAAGTCATTACGAAGGTCAAGCACAGGCTGATATTTCAGACGATGATTCGCGGGTCAGAGGATTCGTTTCAGGCGGAGGCGGATTATGGTTTCTGGGAAAAGAAAATTTTTTCCCAGCCAAATTTCCCAGCCATGTACTTCATCGAAAACAGCTACTCAAACGATTACACCAACTGGTGGATACCGAATCGCGCCGCCGTTGAAGGGGTCCTGCGAAGTTCGGGATTGCAGTTGCTCAGCCATCCGGAGGCGGAGACGTGGATCTGCGCACCTCATCATGTTTTGAATAGAGGACGTTACATTCTCGATCGTGAATTAGATGGCACACTCTAGCTGAAAACGAAGGGGAACGATGATTGAAGCGGTCATGCTGTGGAATGAGCCAAATAACCTCTCCCATTGGGACTTCCACATCGATCAGGACTGGAGCATGTTTGCGGAGATGGTCATCGCCGCCGCTCGGGCGATTCGAAAAGTGAACCCGACGTTAAAGATTGCTCTGGGCGGAATGTCTCCCATCGATCCAAACTTTGTGAAGTTGCTGACTAAACTTGGTGTGATCCAGGAAGTCGATGTGGTCGCCATTCACGGCTTTCCTCTGGACTGGAATCATTGGAGTATTCACGACTGGCCCGCAAAGGTCCGCGAAATTCAGGAAGTAACAGATAAGAGGGTTTGGATTTCAGAGGTAGGTGCCTCGTCATTCGGCGCCGAGGAGGTGCAGGTATACGGTCTCCGGCGCAGCGCCGAACTTCTACTTCCTCTCGTGGACCGCGTGCACTGGTACAGCTTGTACGATTTACCTGCCAGTTGGACTGCCACAACGCGCCACAAGGAATCGGAGGGAAGTGCTTACTACCGGCATTACTACATGGGGCTGCTGCGCGAAGATGGATCGCCGAAACCCGCTGTTGATGAATTCCCATCTGGGCTAGGAATCTGTCAGTGGTTTCATTTCGAGGATCACCGTCTGGAGACGGCAGTCGAATGGCTACGAAAACTGAACGTGCGCTACCTGCGAACTGGCCTCAGTTGGGCAGACTCCTATCGTTCCAATGCGGAGAAATGGTTCGATCATCAAATGAACACGATTGAGGAATTTGATACCACGATTACTCTCTGCTTCACTCCAGAGCACCTCGGGAGGGCTCCGCACCATACCAGCCCTCCAAAGCGGCCGAATGACTTCGCGGATTTTGCTGCCTGGGCCATCAATCGATATGCGCCTGCTACGAGCGTCGCCTCCCACGAACTTGGGCAATCGAAGCTAGTCGAAAGTGTGGTCCTGGGTAGTTAGACTCTGATGCCAATATTCCAGAGACTCGTTAGCCGTGAGTCGTGCGCAAATCTCCCGAGATCAGTAGTGTCGCTATGAAGGATATGCAATGCACGTTCTCATGACGTCTGATGCTGTAGGCGGCGTATGGACGTACACAGAAGAGTTGGTCAGCGGGCTGATTCGTCGCGGCCATCGCGTCACTCTGGTTAGCCTGGGTCCAGAGCCGAAATCAGACCAAACCACATGGATGACCGGATTATCCGAACTCGATTATCGACTTACGACATACAAGCTGGAATGGATGCAGGGTGCGGCGCGCGATATAGAAAACTCAACTGCATTTTTGGGGGACCTTGTCGAGGAAGTCAGTCCAGACCTGCTGCACCTCAATCAGTACTGCTATGGATCGCTTAGAGGCGGCGTTCCAAGGATTATCGTCGCCCACAGCGACGTGATGAGCTGGTGGCACAGCGTCCACGGTTGCGAGCCGCAGGAGTCGCCATGGATGGCGTGGTATCGCAATGTTGTGAAGGATGGACTACGCGCGGCTGATACTGTTATAGCACCATCGAAGTGGATGCGTGACAAGCTTCTGGAAAATTACGCGACAGACGTTCCGACCCAAGTCATTTACAACGGTCGATCTCCCGAACTCTTTGCACCTAAAGTCGACAAAGAAGACTTTGTCCTGTCCGTGGGACGTCTGTGGGACCAGGGAAAGCAAGTCGACCTGCTTGCGAAGCAGGAACAAGCCTTGAATGTTTGCATAGTTGGAAACGAAACTGAGCCTGGGGCCGAGACGTCGTGTACGACGGTCCGCTTTTGTGGCGAGCAGAGCCAAGAGGAACTTCGCCGACTTTTCTCTCGTGCAGCGATTTATGCCGCTACGTCGCGATATGAACCTTTCGGCCTGGCCCCTCTCGAAGCAGCCTTTTCGCGCTGTGCCCTCGTAGCCAATGACATTCCGACATTCCATGAACTGTGGGGGGATGCGGCATATTATTTTCCAGCGAATGATGCCGTGGGATTACGTTCCGCTATTCGTAAACTTGCCGACGACCCAGGTCTTCGCAAGCACTACAGCGACCGCGCATACCGCCGAGCTTGCGATAACTTTACCGCTGAAAAAATGATCGATTCATATGAGCACCTTTTCAAACTGATCGCATCTCCGGTTAAGGCAATATGATTGGCAAGATCCAGTTTCGAATATTCGCCCATTCCTGGATCTCCGACTGGAACCATGGCAATGCACATTTTCTTCGAGGGTTGGCCCAGGAGCTCGTGCAGCTAGGACATGAAGTCCGTTGCTATGAAGAATCAAGCTCCTGGTCGCTAACGAATCTTCTCCAGGAGACTGGCGAGCCCAGGGAGACAGTGCTCAGACGGTTCAGGCAGTCATTTCCAGCACTCGACGTGCGTTTCTACGTTGACGATCATACTTTCCCTCGCTTTGCCGAGCAGGAGTTGAAGGAGGCTGATGTCGTAATCATTCATGAATGGAATTCTTTGGAGATCGTGAACGCGATTCTGTCCCTCAAATCGCGATTTGGCTTTCGTGCACTGTTCCATGACACGCACCATAGGGCCTACACGCGTCCAGAGGAAATCCAGCGGTACCCGTTGCAGGCTTTTGACGGTGTATTGGCGTTCGGCGAGGCAATACGCCAGATCTATGAGCAAGTCTATAAAGTGCATCCCACTTGGACCCTTCACGAAGCCGCCGACACTGTGCACTTTCAACCCCTAGCGCGAGAGAAGGATATGGATGTTGTCTGGATCGGAAACTGGGGAGACGAGGAACGCACGCGCGAGCTGGAGGAATTTCTGCTCGGTCCGGCGCAGCGCCTACGCGGGCGGAAGATTGTCGCCTATGGTGTGCGCTATCCCGACGACGCCAAGCCACGATTAGAGCAAGCCAACATCGAGTACCGCGGCTATCTGCCGAATTTGACGACTCCTGAGGCCTACGCTCGCAGTGCTCTGAGCCTGCATGTTCCACGAACATTCTATGCCAATGGTTTGAGTGGTATTCCGACTATTCGCGTCTTTGAAGCCCTGGCCTGTGGATCACCACTCATTTGTGCTCCATGGAGCGATGCAGAAGGACTTTTCCGGCAAGGTGAAGACTACGTTTGCGCAGAGGACTCTTCCGCGATGGAATCTGAGATTAGACATCTGCTAACGGACGATCTTGCGCGCCGCCAAATCTCACGTAACGCGATTGACACCATCATGAGCCGACACACCTGCCGGCATCGGGCAATGGAGTTGGTCGAAATCTGTGAACAACTCTCGCAATAGCTTTCTCGGGGAAAGCAAAGGCCCCACGCTACGTGGGGCCTCAAATTCAATCTAATCAATTGACGCTGCTACTTCTGGTCGCTCGTTGTGGTTGCGGGCTTAGCTTCTCCCGTCCTGGTTGCTGGACCCGCATATTTCTGAACGGTTCCAACAAAAGCTTCCCCGTCCTTCGTAGGCGGAACTTTTCCATTCAGGAGATCCTTGAACGAAACCATCTTGCCGCCATAAAGCAATCGAGTGCTGTCTTCGTCCTGGTGAATTGCTGCACCACTTAGATCGACGCCGGCGAAAATACCACGTGAGCGCGAGTAGCTGAGTACCTCGGCTTTCATCTTCCAGTCCGTGTCAGCGGCGGCGTGGCGCCCAACGGGACCAGCGGCAGCAGAGGCATCAGCGCCGATCTTGAACTTGCTAGAGAGCAAGTGCTGCATGCCGTTGTCGTTCATCACTAGCATGACCAAGTCTGTTGCCTGGCCACCGAGTTGCAATCCCCAGCT
>DATBFG010000034.1:0-23354 GCA_036558645.1 Terriglobales bacterium | reverse complement strand
TATTGGAACTGCGCCGGAGTGGGTGTGGCGTGTGACGCCGCCTTGCGGTTTGGGGTGATCTACGAAGTTTTCAGCAATCTCGTGGGGCCATATCCGGCCCTCAAGCGAATGACTCGCCAGATTTTAGGCTGGTCCGGCGCGATATTGCTTGTGATTGCGGTCGCTGCGGCGTGGTTTGCCCCCGGTGTGGGCGTTGGGTGGATGACTTATGGCTATCACATCATTGATCGCACAGTAGATCTGGTTCAGAGCGGTTTATTGGTCTTCCTGTTTCTGTTTGCCTCTTATTTCGGAATCACGTGGCGGAATTACGTATTCGGCATCGCACTGGGGATGGGAATTTTCTCGAGCTCTGATTTGATCACACTCGCAATCCGGCTGCAGCAAGGACCGTTTGTCGGAGATGAGATCCTCAATATTGCGTTAATGGGTGTTTACCACATCAGTGTGTTGATTTGGCTAACCTATCTGCTGGCGCCCGAGAGCATGCGGCAACAGTCGTACCGCGTACCGGATCATAACCTGGAGCAATGGAATACCGAATTGGAACGGTTGTTACTGCAATGATGATTACAGTCATTCTTATTGTATTGTCGACTAGTGCGCTGATGTTATTCTTCAAGCTTGCACGTGGCCGAAGCGCATCGGTGCACAGCCTGGCAGACTTATCAGGGCAAACTCACCCTGTAGACATCGAGGCATTTCGAAATTTGATTGATCCGTCGGAGGAGGAGTTTCTTCGCTCCAATCTTTCTCCGAAGAGTTTTCGTGTGGTTCGGCGTGAAAGACTGCGCGCGACCCTCGATTATGTGCAGTGTGCGTCCCATAACGCAGCAGTCTTGTTGCGTTTGGGGGAGGCGGCCCGGCAAAGCGCCGATCCAATCGTCGTTCAGGCCGCACAACACCTGATCGATAGCGCCATTCGTCTCCGCCTGAATGCACTGCTTACAATGCCCAAGCTCTATCTCGGAATTGCGTTACCAGGAGCACGCCTAACCCCGGGTGGATTAGTCGATGGTTATCAGCAGCTAAGCAGTTTTGCAGGACAATTGGCACTTACCCAAAATCCGGCGCGAGCGCCCCGCTTGTCGGCCGTGCTTTGAAGCACTGCGTGTCCGTGTGTGAAACTCGGCCCTGCGTCACCGATTCCAGGCAACGTTCGGAAAACCGAACGGAAAGCTGAATACTCCCCTAGACAGCAGCTTGGAACCTTAGGATAAGCGATTTACAAATCAGACAAGGATGTAGTGCGCCTGCGCTAATGGCAGCTATGGACCATCCCGGCTCTCTTGAAGAATCTCGCCGTTATGATGCTTTGCTTGAGATCGCGGACTTGATGGTCCTTCATCTTGGATTACCTGACCTCCTGGTTGCCCTCTCCGAACGCCTCCACAAAGTAACATTGTTTGAACTCGCTCATTTTTCATTGCATGACAGCAAGAACAACGTGATGAGGGTACATATGTGGGAAGGGCGTGACCTTAAGGCGCTTCCTGCTATTTTCGACGTCGACGAATCGGTCGGTGGGTGGGTCTGGAAAAACCAGAAGCCCGTGGTTATGTCTGATGTAGACATGGATAGCCGCTTCGGTACTGTCCGAAGGGAACTCAAACAAAGAAACATTCGATCCTACTGTGTTCTTCCACTTACTACTGCCCAGACTCGTTTTGGAGGCTTGGGTCTCGGCACATCTCGCCCGAACGCCTACGAAGAGGCCGACTTGCGGCTGCTAAGTCGAGTGGCTAAGCTCGTAGCACTCGCCCTCGAGAGTTCCTTTAATCGCGAGACACTTCAGCGGGAAAAGGCGGGCTTGCAGACCTTACTCGAAGTTCACACGACTTTGACTTCAAGCCTAGACTTGCATCGTCTTTTTCCTCTGATCTCATCAGCACTACGGAGGGTCGTTCGCCACGATTATGTCAGTCTCGCGGTGCGCGATCGAAGTTCCAGGTCACTTAGGCTGTACTCTCTAGACCACAACTCTCATGAGCTGACACAGTCTGAGACTACCCGATCATGCCCCGCATACCGCGCCTTCGACGAACGTACGATCAAGACGTTTCGGAGAAAAGATGCTACTGAGGATCACAACGAACTTGCCATGCTGATGGCGGAGCAGGGGATCAAAGTACTGTGTTGTGTTCCGTTGCTAACAGCCAGTGGTGCTCTGGGAACACTGAATGTAGGAATTGGAAGCGATGAAGGTTTTGACGATACAGACATTGCGATTCTAAAGCAGGTTGCATCACAACTCGCGGTCGCGCTAGACAATGCGCAAGCCTATCGTGAAATTCAGGAATTGAAGGATAAGTTAGCCAAGGAAAAGCTTTACCTGGAAGATGAGATTCGCTCCGAGCTGAACTTCGAAGAGATTGTCGGCGAGAGTGCGACGCTGAGACGGGTGCTTGCGCAGGCGAAGACAGTCGCACCAAGCGGGGCAACCACTCTTATTCTTGGTGAAACCGGAACCGGCAAGGAGTTGCTGGCCCGTGCCATTCATCGAATGAGCACACGCAAGGACAACAGTTTCATCAAACTGAATTGTGCTGCTATTCCTACGGGCCTCCTGGAGAGTGAGTTATTCGGACACGAGAGGGGTGCTTTCACAGGCGCCATCAACCAAAAGGTAGGACGCCTCGAACTCGCGGACAAGGGCACTCTGTTCCTGGACGAAATCGGAGATATTCCTCTTGAGTTACAACCAAAGTTGCTACGCGTACTTCAGGATCAGGAATTTGAACGTCTGGGAGGCACGCGGACGATCCGTGTTGATGTTCGGCTGATAGCAGCTACAAATCGCGATCTGATCAAGTCAGTTGCGGATCATGAGTTCCGCAGCGATTTGTATTATCGCCTGAATGTTTTTCCCATCGTGATGCCTCCCTTGCGCGAACGCGGAAGCGATGTACTTCAGCTAGTCCGGTATTTTGTCCAGAAGCTGGCTCGCCGGATGGACAAGAAAATAGAAACGATTCCGACCGAGACCATGCGGGCGTTCACGGAGTGGAGTTGGCCGGGGAATGTCCGCGAGTTGGAGAATTTCATCGAACGATGTGTCATTCTCACCGAAGGAACGGTGTTAAGAGCTCCCTTGGCGGAGTTGCGTGCCATTGAACCGCAGGCTGAGTCGGAAGGCACGTTGATCGAAATGGAGCGCCGGCACATCATTCGAACTTTGAAAGAGACACACGGAGTGATCGCTGGAGAGCGCGGTGCAGCTGCACGACTTGGTCTGAAGAGAACCACGCTCCAGTCGAGGATGCAAAGGTTGAACATCAACCGCAAGCATTACCTAATTTGACCGGGCACTCAGAGCGTGACGACATTCCGGCACCTGCCGCAGCAACGTCACTATCCTTCCTCTTGCCGCTGAAGACCCGAACTCTTGGCAGGCCGTAAGGCATACATTTTGCTGGCCGAACTCCTGCACGCGCGTGTGGAACACGGCCTGCATGCATGAAGAAGAGGCGCGGTTTCACAATGCTGAGGATTTACCGCGAGGATGAAAGTCGCGCGATCACCTTGCGACTGGAAGGCACCTTGGCGGGAGATTGGGTGGATGTAGTGGAAGGATGTTGCCGGGAAACCCTTTCAGAGCATGGTCGCCGCAGGATTGTCGTTGAGCTGGACGAGGTAACGACAGTGGATGAAAAGGGAGAGGCACTCTTGCGGGACCTGCATGAGTCGGGAATCATGCTTCGGGGACGGGGAATTCATAACCAATACCTCGTAGAAAGAATCCAGCAGGCTATGGCGGGTTAGCGGCGAAGTGAAGGAGTAGCGTGTTTTCAGTTTCCGAAGCGGACCCCCTGTATCTACTTTGCTGCGGTCTGAGATGGAAGCAGGGAGATGCCACTGCTGGATGGCAACTACTTGAGAGCCTCCGTCGAGGGTCGCCCAGCGAAAAGAAGATCGCTGCGGACCTTCTGCATGCCACCGGAGGGTTACAGTGGCCAAGGTCAACCATGCTGATGTGTGGCTTTCCGAGCGAGCCGGTTTCCCGTCCACGACCGGACTGCACTGTTCAGCTACAACGTAACGAGAGAGATATGAAATCCCCATATGGATTAGAGATTATCGAGGATTGCAGCACCTGCAAGCGTCACCAAGCGGACTGGTTCTGCCATCTGTCACCAGAATTACTAAAAGACCTTAATCTTCACAGCCATCGCGGAACTTTCCCAGACCGCGCCATGCTTTTTGTCGAAGGACAGAGCCCGCGAGGTGCATTTCTGCTGTGTTCGGGGCGAGCCAAACTTTTCACCACGTCGAGGGATGGCCGAGTTTTGATCCTCAAGATCGCAGAACCAGGTGAGATTCTCGGGTTGAGCGCTGTGATTGCAAATGCTCCATATGAGATCAGCGCCGAAACGGCGTCTCCATGTCAGGTCAACTTCATAGCCCGTGAATCACTTCTGAAACTGGTCAAGCAGAATGGAGAGCTTGGACTACAGGCAGCAGGGACACTAAGCCGGGAATTTCAGTCTGCTTATCGCGATATTCACGATCTTGTTATGTCACGCTCGTCAGAAGGCAAGTTGGCGAAGCTCTTGCTTTCCTGGTCGAATGGCGGCAAATCCAACGAGTTCCGCGTTCACTCGACCCTTACACATGAAGAAATGGCTCAGATGATTGGGTCTTCTCGGGAGACAGTGACTCGTGTGCTCAGCGGCCTGAAGAAAAAGCAAGTTATCCGTCTTGAAGGGTCGATCCTCGTAATCCGGAACCGATCGGCTCTCGAAGCTCTCGCTGCTTAACGTCGGTGACAAAAAGGACGGTCGGTTTGCTTCCTCCCGGCCGTCCTCCCTTGCAGAGTTTTCAAAAGAAATTTCGCTGCTGTCGAAACACGCACCGCTCATAATGGCGGCTTCCTAGTCCCACGGGTAAGGTGCTCACGGGCGCTTCAGATGGATTTTTCCGCTGAAGGAACGGATGAGAAAGCGCGACATGCTGCTGAGGCCTTCTCTGAATATGGAATTTCCCGGATTCGGGGCGGGTGTAGCCGGTGGGACGTCCAGGTCATCCTGCTTAAGGGACATCGACTTGATCTGGACAGGCGCATCGCGAGGGACGGACACATCCAAGTCGCCGTTGTGGGTTGTCAGCAGATATTCGCCTCCATCTCCGGGATTGCCATCGTAGACGATGCGTCCCGTGCCGGTGTGCGCCTCTACTTTGGGACCGGTGACTTCGCGCATGGTGATGCTTCCGGAAATTGAGCGTACTTCGACCTTGCTATCGTGAATGTTGTTCAATCGAACCGGTCCGCTCAGCGTCTTGATATGAAGATGGGCAGCATTCAGCAGGCTTGCTTCAACTGCACCGGTCGTTGCCTCCATTACGATATCGCCCGAGATCTGTTCCACGTGCAATGTTCCCCCCGAAGACTTAAGCATGACCCATGTTCCGCTTGGGACCTGGACGAAATACTCGGCCAGATTGTCCCCAGCGTTTTGAGAGCGTGAAGTAAGCTCGATTCGGTTGCCATGTTGTTCGTCTTCGAAACGCACTTGCGGAGAGCGGGGAACTGCCCGCACGACAACTTGTTTTGTGGAGGACGGCTTTACGGTAATCGGCCCGTAATTGTTCGTTACACTGACAACGACTTTTGATCCAACAGAATAGGTGGAATTGACAGGCTGCTGTGCGAAAAGCAACGGACTGGTCAAGGAAAGAACCGCGGCCACCTTCACAGGGAAGGCAGATCTATCCCCAAGAAAATTCATGCAACCTCTCGTCCCAATGGCCTGTCGGCCGAAAGTCTCCCTATGAAGGTAGATGCACGACGATGCAACTTTAGAGGCCTTCCAGCAATAAATTCAGATTTTCTTTCCGGTTCTGGAATGTCTGTGCGAAAGGATATTCCAATTGAGGCCTCGGAACCATTCCTCGGCTGCGATCGACCATACCGCAAGGGGATTGCTAACTTCGGCAAATGGAAGTCGTCTGATCAAGTCCAAGGGGTCGTTGCATATGAAAACACTGCCATTGTGTCTGGAAATGATTGTTCTGGTGTGGTTGTCAGCTTCCCTGTGCGGCGCCACTCAAGAAAGCAAGCCGCGGGAACACTTTGCACGCGCGAGTGTTCAGTACGGGTCTGTGGTCAATTCCCGGGGAGAGAAACTGCGGACCTACATCACGAAACCTAACAACGCCTCGGGCAAGGTGCCTGTGATTTTCTTCGTGGGTTGGCTAAGTTGCGACAGCATGGAGTATCCCGACGCGAACACGAGTGACGGTTTCGGGATTTTCCTGCGGCGACTGATTGATGAATCCGGATATGCCACCGTTCGCATGGACAAGCCCGGCGTTGGAGAGAGTCAAGGGGAGTGCGGGAAGGCCGATTTCGACAGCGAGATCACCGGATGGCAGGCCGCGTTCGACGGCTTATCTCAATACGATTTTATTGATCGAGACAACATTTTTGTGATCGGACTCAGCAACGGCGGTGGCTTTTCGCCAATCGTCACGCGCGGTCGTTCGGTGCGCGGATTCGTCTCATGTGGATCATGGGGCCGAACCTGGTACGAGCACATGCTGGAACTTGAACGCCGCCGGATGGCAAATGATGGCAAGTCGCCTGCCGAAGTCAATTCCGCGGTAAAAGCGTTTGCCGAGTTTTACGATTTGTACCTGAGCAAAGGGATGACTCCCGGACAGGTGCTTTCCCAACATCCGGAGTGGAAGAGCCTGTGGTATGACGCGCCAGATGGCCAGTATGGACGGCCAGCTGCGTTTTATCAGCAGCTTCAGGCGCTGAATCTGGGCGATGTTTGGCAGAACGTAAAGGCTCCGGTGCTAGTTGTTCGTGGTGGCGAGGACACGATCATGAGCCGCGCCGATAGCGAGGCCATCACCCAGATTGTGAACCAGGTCCATCCTGGAAGCGCACGGTATGTGCAGATTGATGGCATGACGCACGGGTTCACGGTGAAGGATAAGTTCTATGATCCGCTGGTGCCGATGGTTCTTGATTGGATGAAGCAGCAACTGGCCGCAAAGTAGTTGCGAAACTACAGTCCGAAGAGCTCGCGAAGTCTTTTGGTTTGAGCTCGACTGACTGGAATTTCGGTCTGCTTCTTGTCATCGAGGCGCAACTGATAGGAGCTCTTGAACCAAGGGACGACTTCCTTGATGTGGTTGATATTTACCAAGAATGAGCGATGGGCCCGCCAGAATAGATTTTGATCCAGGCTGTCGAGGAGTTCTTCTAACGTTCGGCAATTTGATTGACCTTCCATCCCCGTTGCTCCGCTGGTTACGACGGTGATCACACCGTCTTCGATCGAAGCAAAGCAAATGTCCTTTTGATTCACCAGGAACAGGCGCCCTGCCGATTTAAGCAGCACTTTGGATGTCTGTGGTTTCTGCGATTCCAGCATCCGCACCAGCGTCTCAAGTTTTTCGGCAGGAGCGTTGCCCGGGTCGAGCTTGGCGCGAGCTTTTTGGACCGACTGCGCCACGCGTTTCTTATCAAACGGCTTAAGCAGGTAATCGACTGCGTTCACTTCGAACGCTTTTACGGCGTATTGGTCAAACGCCGTGGCGAATACGATCTTGGGTAGGGAGACTTTTTTGTCCAGCAGCTTCTTGATGACACCGAAGCCATCGAGCCCGGGCATCTGCACGTCGAGGAAGAGCAAGTCAGGGCTGTGTTCGCGGATCAGGTTGATTGCTTCTAGTCCGTTCTTGCCTTGAGCCACAACATCGACTTCGCCGGTGTTCTTCAGCAGAAAGGCAAGCTCGTCACGGGCAAGTTGTTCATCGTCAACGATGACTGCTGAAAGGGACATTCTCCCTCCTTGCTACAGTATAGACTCGCGCCGTGCTCACGGAACTTTAGCCAGGCTACTAATCGGTCATGTCGGACATCTCCATCTTCCTGTACCCAGTCGGGATCTCAAAAAGGGCGGGGGACTGCGGAGACTCTTTGATGTTCTTCAGTTCGATGGTGCCGTCAGAGGCGGTTCTCTTCAAAACGATTCTGAGCTGCGGATCGACCCAGATCGTTTCCACTGAACCGTTCGCCGTCGTGATGGAGTATTTTGCCAGGCTGCGGCCATCCAGCGTTTCTTTGCCGGATGCCTGGCAGAACTTAAAGGATGCAAATCGGCGCGGTTGGAGAGACTCCCACTCAGAACAGATGTTATTGGTGTCTAAAAAATGCCAAACTGGAATCACAATGCCGTAATTGTGCGGATAGCTAAGAAACAGATGCTTGTCTGTCATCAGCATGGTGCTTGTCTGTTTGGCAAAGTCGACAACGAAGGCCGGCATACCGTCCCGCTCGAGGCGAACTTTGTCGCGGCTGGCGAAGACCTTTCCGCTGCCGGATGCACCATTTTGCTGAGTCTCGACAAAGTCGGCGGTAAAGTTCTGCGCGGAGATCGGCGCCGAGAGAATACTTGAGACTAAAAGCAGACCCGCCAGTCGATTCACAACGGGTACCTCCCCAGCTCAGTGGATATTTTCGAGTGCCAGGGCCATTCCCATCCCGCCACTGACACAGAGGGTAGCAAGGCCCCGCTTGCCATTCCGTTTTTTCAATTCGTGAAGAAGCGTGACCACGATGCGAGTTCCCGTACATCCGATCGGATGTCCTAATGCAATCGCTCCGCCGTTGACATTGAGCCTTTCGCGATCGAAGTGTAGTTCACGGTCGCAGGCCAACACCTGCGCGGCGAAAGCTTCATTCAGTTCGACAAGGTCAAAGCCAGATAGGCTCAAGCCATGTTTCTGCTCCATCTTCCTTACCGCCGGCACTGGACCGATTCCCATGATACGAGGATCCACTCCAGCTGAGGAAACAGCCAGAATCCGAGCGATTGGCTTCAGACTCTTCTTCTTGACGAAGTTGTCGCTTGCGATGATGAGTGCAGCCGCGCCATCTGTAATGCCGGATGAATTGCCCGCAGTGATCGTGCCAGTCTTCGAGAAGACCGGCTGAAGCTTTGCCAGTTTGTCCATCGAGGCGTCCGCGAATGGGTGCTCATCGCGATTGAAGATCTGAGTCCCTTTTTTGCTCTCGATCGTCACGGGAACCATTTCGCAATCGAGGCGTCCAGCTTCGATGGCTGCAGCGGCTCGCTTTTGCGACGTCAACGCAAGGTCGTCCTGTTCTTCGCGAGAGATCTTGTACTGCTCGGCGAGCACCTCGGCAGTTTCGCCCATAACCATCTTCGCCATGGGGCAGAAGAATCCATCGCGATACATGCCGTCAACCAACTCCTGGTTGCCGAGTCGATAGCCCCAGCGAGCGCCGTCGAGATAGTATGGCAGCCGCGACATTGATTCCGTGCCGCCTGCGAGCACGCAATCGAGGTTGCCGACTGCGATCTCCTGAAATCCCAGCGCGATCGACTTCATTCCAGACGCGCAGGCCTTGTTCACGGTGTAGGCCGAGACTTCCTTGGGTACGCCGCTGCGGATGGAAATCTGCCTGGCGGGATTAGGCCCTCCGCCGGCTTGGCGCGCGTTGCCGAAGATGGATTCCTCCACCTGCTCGGGTGCGACACCGGCCCGCTCCATGGCGGCTTTGGCGGCTACAACTCCCATATCTGCTGCGGTCATCGAGGCCAGCGAGCCGCCAAACTTGCCAATTGGAGTGCGGACGGCCGAGAGAATATACACGTCGTTCAACCAGCTACCTCCAAACTCTCTAGTCTAGCAGGCGGGACTCTAGTGAGACTTTCATGAATTCTGCCGCCTTCCAGTAAACTGAAAGCTTCATGAATCTGATTTACGGAATCAATGCCGTTTCCGAAGCTTTGAAAGCCCGTGGGCGCGCATTCGAATGGGTTGGTGTAGCCAAGGAACGCCACGATTTGAGATTGCAGCGGGTCATCGAGGACTGCCGCAAGATCGGTGTGGCTGTGCGTTTCATGGGTCGCCCGGAACTCGACCGCATGGCCGGAAACAACGCGCATCAGGGGGTGGTCGCGGTCACATCGGCGAAGCAATACACCGAGTTAGATGACGTGATCGCAGCCAAGCGAGGCGGGCATTCATTGCTCGTGCTGCTCGATGGTATTGAAGACCCACACAACCTTGGAGCCATCCTGCGCACAGCTGACGCGGCCGGCGCCGATGGCGTGGTCATCCCTGAACGGCGGGCCGTGGGAGTGACTCCGGTCGTGACGAAGGCTTCGGCCGGTGCGAGCGAACATCTGCCAGTAGCCAAGGTGACGAACATCGCCCGAACCGTGGACGAACTGAAAGATCGGAACATCTGGGTGGTGGGTCTCGATGAGCGTGGAGACAAGACCTACGACGCACTGGACTACAACATGGATTGCGCCATCGTGCTAGGCGCCGAGGGAAAGGGTGTCCATGACTTGGTGCGCAGGAAGTGCGACTTCCTGGTATCCATCCCAATGCTGGGAAAGGTTTCGTCGCTGAACGTTTCCGTTGCGGCAGGCGTGGTGCTGTATGAAATCGTGCGTCAAAGACGCAAGCACCAGGACTAGAGTGGGATTGGGAATGAAGTGGATTCGTGTTTTATGGATGGTCTGGCTGAGTCTCGGAAGCTGTTTTGCGCTCGATCGCGAAGCATTCACCTTTGCTCATTACGACCTTGATATTCAAGTTGAACCTGCGCAGCAGCGACTCGGCGCGCGGGGGAAGATCACCCTTCGCAACGATTCGGCATCTTCTCAACGAAATCTGGTTCTGCAGATATCTTCGAGTTTGAACTGGCGATCGATCCAGGTGAACGGAAAGCCCGTTCAGTTCCTCACGCAACCTTACGCATCGGACATCGATCATACCGGCGCTGTGTCGGAAGCGGTGGTCACTCTGCCACAGGAAATAGCTCCGAAGGCCACGGTCGAACTAGAGATCGGCTACGAAGGTGTCGTCGTGTTGGACGCGACTCGTCTCACACGTATTGGAGTGCCTGACGCGGATGCCAAACATAGTGACTGGGACCAGATAGGGAAGTCGTTCACCGCAATCCGAGGCATTGGATATGTTGCGTGGTACCCGGTCGCGACCGAGGCTGCAAATCTATCGGAAGGGAACGATCTGTTTGAAACGATTGGCAGATGGAATGCCCGCGAAGACGGGGCCGAGATGAATGCAAAGCTCTGCCAAGTCGGAGAGAGTGATCTGCCATCCGAGATTGTTACTAATGCGGAAACAACAACCGGAGATCCCGCACAGCCTTCCTCGAGCGAGTGCACTTCAAAGGCATTTTCCCTAAGCAGTGCGGCGCCTGCGTTTGCGATTGCTCCTTACTCAAAGCTCACTGCCGGGCCGCTGGCGATCTACTATCTACCCGAGCACAAGACTGGCGCGGAAGACTATGCTCTAGCCTTTGATCTCACAACACCGTTCGTCACTGGTTGGTTCGGGCCTCCGCGAGGAAAGGTGCAGGTCGTCGATCTCATCGATCCCAGCGCAGCACCATTTGAGAGTGGCAATATCATGTTTGCGCCGATGGCGCGCAGCGACTCGCGGCTCGCGCAGTTGACGGTTGTGCACCTGTTGACGCATGCGGCAGTTCAATCTTCGCGTCCATGGATATATGAAGGACTGGCACACTTTGCGCAGGCAATTTATAAGGAAAACCAAAGTGGGCGGCAGGCGGCACTCGATTTCATGGGCTTGCACGGGTCAGCGCTGGCCCAGGCGGAAAAGAGTTCAACCGCGACTCCGCAAGCGTCCGCCAGCGCATCCTTAGTGAACTCACGGATCGAGGAGTTCTACCGCAGCAAGGCGATGTTCGTATGGTGGATGCTGCGGGATGTGGTCGGCGAACCAATGCTGAAGAAAGCGTTGGCTAACTATCACGCCGATCAGGACAAGGAACCTTCCTATGTACAGCGCCTGATTGCAGCACAATCCAGTCACGATCTGGAATGGTTTTTCGACGACTGGGTTTATCGTGATCGAGGCTTGCCCGATCTTAAAGTTGATTCCGTAGTGAGTCGCGAAACATTGGCGGGTAGTTCAGTTCTCACCGTCACGGTAGAAAACCTTGGAAATGCCGGAGCAGAAGTGCCTGTCGTACTGCGGATGGAAAGTGGGGAGACCACCAGCCGGGTGCACGTCGATGCGAAATCAAAACAAGCGATTCGCATGCAGGCTCCGTCGCCTCCGAAGGAGATAGTTGTAAACGATGGAAGCGTGCCGGAGAGCGACGTAAGCAATAATACTTTCAAGATTGAGCCTGTTGAAGAGAAGTGAGAGGTCGGGGATCTGATTTCAGAGTGACGATTTCAGATTTAAGATTTCACATTTAGGATGGTGTAGATCGGTGGATGTGCTGTGGGATGTTCGAGTGAATCTGCAATCAGGAATGACAAATCTAAAATCCTGTTACTGGGGGTTTCTTGGCATACATCCAATTTCTTGGCGCGGCGGGTACCGTCACAGGGTCAAAACATCTCATCAATACATCCAGCGATCCGACCGGCAAGGACGGGTTTCAGGCGCTGATCGATTGCGGCCTGTTTCAAGGTCCGAAAGAGTGGCGTGAGCGCAATTGGCAGGATACTCCGGTGCCGGCGCGCGACATTGATGCTGTCGTCCTGACGCACGCCCACCTTGATCACTGCGGGTGGATCCCTCGTCTGGTCAAAGAAGGTTTTCGCGGTCCGATTTATGCCACGCCGCCTACCATCGATTTGTGCGGCATTTTGCTGCCGGACTCTGGCCACCTACAAGAAGAAGACGCGGCGTTCTACAACAAGCACAAGAAGTCGAAGCACGATCCCGCGTTGCCGCTCTACACACTCGAGGAAGCCCAAGACTGCCTGCAGTATTTCCGACCCGTGCAGTTTGGAGAAACCAAGCAGGTTTGCCCGGAGATTTCATTCCGGTTTGTTCGAGCTGCTCACATCTTAGGGTCGTCCATGGTCGAACTGACGCTGCAGCAAGATGGTCGTGCTTCGCGGCTATTGTTCACAGGCGACATCGGGCGAGTGCAAGACCGCAACGTGGCACCAGGGAAAGTTGTTCACTCCGGCCCGGCAGGCGGCGAACGCGCCGATGTGTTGGTGATGGAATCGACTTACGGCAACCGCCAGCATCCCAAGGACGATCCGCGTCCGATGCTAAGCCAACTCATTCGAGATACGGTCGCGAGAGGCGGAAGTGTTGTGGTTCCGGCCTTCGCGGTGGAGCGCACTCAGAAGCTCTTATTCATGCTGAAGGAACTCATGGAGGCCGGGCACATTCCACGCGTTCCCGTCTTTGCTGACAGCCCGATGGCGATACAGGCGGTCAACGTTTTCTTGAAACATACAGACGAGTTCACTGATGCCACTCGCGAATTGATTGCGAAATTTGGATCACCGCTCGAGTGGAAGGGATTCACCTTTGCGTCGACTCCCGCGGATTCGAAGAAGATCAACGACAACAAGTTTCCATCGATCATCATTTCATCGAGCGGCATGGTAACCGGAGGCCGCATCCAGCATCACCTTGCACAGAGACTGCCCGATCCGAGAAATCTGATCTTATTTATTGGCTTCCAAGCGCAGGGAACTCGGGGGGCAATGATCAAGAGTGGATCACCGGAGGTGAAGATCTTCGGCGAAATCGTTCCAATTCGCGCTCAAATCGCAGCGCTTGAGCAGTTCAGCGATCATGCCGATCCTCCGGAACTGCTGCAATGGATGCGCACCTTCTCGGCCGCGCCAGACGTCACATACCTGGTGCATGGCGATCCGGCTGCGGCAACCCAACTGAGCGATATTATTAGTCGTGAATTGAGGTGGAAGGTCCAAGTGGCACAGTGGATGGAGAAAGTTGAGATTAAGTAATTGGTGATTTTGTGATCGGGTAATTGAGTAATGTGCAAATCCTATGACTGAATCTGAGTTTAAGAAGCATCTGGACGTCGCCGAGAAGAGCCCCAAGCAAATTGCTGGTGCTGTTTCGGGTCTTCCCGAAAAAGCATTGAAGTTCAAGCCGTCGCCTGATAAGTGGTCGATTCTCGAGATTCTTGCTCACTTGGCAGACATGGAAATTTTGTACGCCTATCGCTTACGCCAGATGCTGGCTGACGAAAATCCGGTGATTGCGCCAATCAATCAGGACGCCTGGGCTGCGAAGCTGGGATACACTGAGTCCACTCCCGCCGAACTGGTCGCTTTATACGGGCTGAATCGCCACGCCACATTGCAATTGCTACGACGGATCAAGCCTGACGATTTAGAGAAGGGAGCCTTCCATCCCGAACTGAAGAGGAAGGTGAATGTTTCAGAGATCGTACAGATGATGTCGCGGCACGGGCCGAATCATCTGGAGCAAATCGAAAAATTGAAGAAGCAAGCGGAAAAGTAGTCAGGCCGAAAATGGAGTTGCTCTCATGAGAGAAGTTGTAATCGCATCCTCGGTTCGCACACCAGTTGGCCGCGCTTTCAAAGGGACGCTACGCGCCACGAGGCCGGATGAGTTGGCCGCAGTGGCGATCAAGGGTGCGCTAGAGCGAGCGCAGCAGCTCGATCCAAAAGAGATTGATGATGTCATCCTAGGTTGTGCGATGCCTGAGGCGGAGCAGGGAATGAACGTGGCGCGTATTGCATCGTTACGCGCCGGTTTGCCGGTGGAAGTGTCGGCGATGACGATCAATCGGTTCTGTTCATCAGGGTTGCAAGCAATCGCGATGGCCGCGGAACGGATCGTGAGTGGCGGCGCAGACGTGATTGTAGCCGGTGGAACTGAGTCCATGTCGATGATCCCGATGGGCGGGCACAAGATCTCGCCGAATCCATATTTGGTGAGCAATTATCCGGACGCCTATCTTTCGATGGGATTAACTGCCGAACGATTGGCGAAACGGTTCAACATCTCACGGGAAACGTCCGACGAGTTTTCGCTAAGGAGCCATCAGAAAGCGGTTGCGGCCATCGCGGCGGGAAAGTTCGCCGATGAAGTGGTTGATGTACCTGTGAGCTTCACGACGGCAAACGGATCGAAACCCAAGCGGCAGGAAATTCACTTCAAGATTGACGAAGGGCCTCGTGCGGATACGTCTCTTGATGCACTGGCAGGTTTAAAGCCCGCGTTTCATATGCATGGAACGGTGACGGCAGGGAACTCATCGCAGATGTCGGACGGTGCCGCTGCGGCAGTCGTTATGTCGGCCGATCGCGCAAAGACACTGGGCATCAAACCATTGGCGCGCTATTTGGCGTTCGCGACCGCCGGGTACAAGCCGGAAGAGATGGGATTGGGTCCCGTCTATGCGATTCCCAAAGCGCTGAAGCTTGCGGGATTGAAGTTGGCTGATATCGATGTCTTCGAATTAAACGAAGCCTTTGCCGCGCAGTCGCTGGCAGTGATTCAGGAGGCTGGACTCGATCCGGGCAAAGTGAATCCTAATGGAGGCGCGATCGCGCTGGGACATCCATTGGGATGCACCGGGGCGAAACTGACGGCCAGCATCATTCGTGAGATGAAACGGCGCGGCGCAAAATACGGCATGGTAACGATGTGCGTAGGCGGAGGCATGGGCGCTGCGGGAATTTTCGAAAACCTGAATTAGTCGCCGAGTTCACTGAGATCATCGAGAAAACCAGGCAAAATCACCACAAAAACCAAAGTTTTGCCCATATCGGCTGGCCTCGCTGGACGATTACAATAAAGGAGTCTTTTCCGCATGCTCAGCAAGTTTTGCGGTTGAAACGAATCAAAAAGGGGTCTCATTTGGCAACAGCAACGGTTCCCAAGACTAGAATTTCCGGCGGGAGCTTTCTCCTGGAAGAGCGCCATCCGGACGAAGTCTTCACGCCCGAAGACTTCAGCGAGCAGCATCTTCTTATCGCGCAGACGGCGGAAGAGTTCGCCTCCAACGAGATTGTTCCGAATATTGAGAAGATCGAGCACAAGGACTTCTCTGTTACGCGCGACCTGCTCAAGAAGGCCGGCGAACTGGGCCTCAGTAGCGTAGAGATCCCGGAAGCACACGGCGGCCTCGAGATGGACAAAGTCACGGCCGCCGTCATTGCCGACCACATCGCCAAGTATGCTGGCTTCGCAACGACATGGGGTGGCCACACGGGCATCGGCACTCTGCCGATCGTGTATTTCGGTACGGAGGAACAGAAGAAGAAGTACTTGCCACGACTGGCAGCGGGAGAGATCGTCGGCGCGTATGCACTTTCCGAAGCTTCCTCCGGTTCTGATGCGCTGAATTGCCGCACGCGCGCTCAACTCTCGCCCGATGGCAAGCACTACATCCTGAATGGCGAGAAGATGTGGATCACCAATGCGGGCTTTGCTGATCTGTTCACTGTCTTCGCCAAGGTCGATGGCGAAAAGTTCACCGCGTTTTTGGTCGAGCGGACTTTTCCGGGATTTTCCGTGGGTGCTGAAGAACACAAGATGGGCATCCGCGGCTCATCTACATGTGCGATCATCCTGAACGATTGCAAGGTGCCGTCGGAAAGCGTTCTTGGCGAAATAGGCAAGGGGCACATCATTGCTTTCAACATCCTCAACATTGGCCGTTTCAAGCTTGGCGCAATGTGCGTGGGTGGCGCTCGAGTCTCGCTGGAAAATGCCATTGGCTATTCCAAACAGCGGAAAGCGTTTGGAAAAGTGATCGCCGACTTCGGCCTGGTCCAGGAAAAGCTGGCGAATATGGCTGTGGGAGTCTACGCCGGAGAAGCGCTCGTCTACCGCACAGTCGGCCTGATGGACGCGGCTCTCAACGAAATCGACAAGTCCGCCGCTGACGCTGCCAAGCAGACGTTGAAGGCAATCGAGGAGTACGCCGTCGAGTGCTCGATCATCAAGGTGTGGGGATCGGAGATGGTCGACTACGTCGTCGATGAGACTGTGCAGGTCTATGGCGGCTACGGATTCGTCGAAGAATATCCTGCAGAGCGTGCCTATCGGGATGCACGCATCAATCGCATCTTCGAAGGCACCAACGAAATCAATCGGCTGATCATCACCGGATTTCTTCTAAAGCGGGCAATGTCCAACCAGCTTCCTCTCATGCCGGCTATCAAGCAGTTAATGGATGAAGTGCTGTCAGGGCCAAGCATGAGTGAGGACGTCGAAGGACCGATGTCCGAGGAACGTAAGCTGGTTTCGCAGGCAAAGAAGCTTGGATTGTTCGTCGCCGGAGCGGCCACACAGAAATACATGCAGGCGATTCAGGATCAGCAGGAAGTAATGGGAGCGATCGCCGACATGGTCATGGAAACCTATGCCATGGAATCGGTCGTGTTGCGCACGCAAAAAATAGTGGCCCGAGACGGCGAGAGCGCGGCTGCCTTGCCAATCGCGATGGCGCGAGTCTATCTTTCGGAAGCCATGCAAAAAATGGACGCTGCCGCTAAGAAAGTGATTGCCGCGGTAGCCGAAGGAGACATGTTGCGCACGCAATTGGCGATCCTGCGCCGCTTGGCGAAATACGAGCCATTCAACACCATCGAATTGCGCAAACAGATTGCGCAGAAGTTGATTGAAAGAGGGAAGTTCACGCTAGCATAATCGATCGAAGAGTTGGAGACTCCTGTGTCGTGCTATCGTAAGATTCTGCTTACAGTAATAATCTTTGCGTCCCAATTCGCATTTTGCCAGCAACCTTCCGAGCCAACTCTGAAATCCTTGGGATCCATGGCATATCCGCCGCTCGCTAGGGCGGCGCGGATTCAAGGGGAGGTTCAGCTTCAGCTTTTCCTGAATTATCGCGGCCAAGTAGTTTCCGTGACACTGCTGTCGGGGCACCCCATGCTTGCGCCTGCGGCTGAGGAGTACGTTAAGAAATGGGAATTCGCAATGCCCGAGAAGGCTTCCCGCGACGAACTGGAATTGAGAACACTGATTAGCTTCGAACTAATTGACGATGCCGATTTTTCTTCGGGACGAACCGCCAAAATCATTACGGACTCTTTCCGACGCATACGAATTATTACTGCCTCTCCTTCTCGCATTGAGAAGTCTGAATGCCCAAGTGAAAAACAGAGGCAGCCTCCACATGGCCTTGCCGCTGATGACTTCGTGGAGATGTCACGCTCTGGCTGCTATGGGACATGCCCGATTTACAAGGTTCGATTACAGGCGGATGGCTCGGTTGTGTGGGATGGTGGTGGCTTTGTTGTGGAAAAAAGACGCAGTTCAGCCCACGTAGGATCCCAGCTTGCCACAGACCTCATTGCGAAGTTTGCAGCTGCAGACTTTTGGGCTTTGTGTGGGTCCTACTCACAGTCTGTTACCGACAGCGCTACAACCACTTTTCGGGTGAAGATAGGAAGTAGAACCAAAGCCGTATCCAATTACGCGAATTCCGCCCCCGATTTTCTGAATGACCTGGAATATGCGATCGATGAGACAGCGGATACACATCGCTGGCTGCATGGCGATCCCAGGGAAGAGCCATTGAGTTTCATCGAAGACGATGGATACGGCCCGAAACCTGGATTGACTCCGTTGATGAAGGCTGCAGCACGTACCGACCATAAGCAGGTTCAGCAGTTGCTCAGAGCCGGGGCTGACCCAAATCAAGCGGACTCCAGCGGCTGGACTGCGCTTATGTACGCTCGCATTGACTCGTACCGGGGAGGGGCTCACATTTTTCGGCCAGAGCTGATCCGTGAATTAGTTGCGGCTGGAGCAGACCCCAATTACCTTTCACCGCACGGAGAGTCAGCACTCATGGCTCAGGCATTCGATCGACGGTTCGAAGAAGAACTGGTGAGAGCCGAGGCGAATGTAAATCAACAAAATAATGATGGAGTTTCTACGTTGATGATTCTCGCTTCATTTGGAGAGGCTGACGAGATTGCGAAGGCGTTGCAGGCTGGTGCAAATCCCAATCTCAAGGATGTACAAGGCCGAACCGCTCTTGACTACTTGAATCGGGCGAATTGTGATGAGAGCCCGCTACGAAATCCCGTCACCAGCAATTCAACGCACGAAGGTGGAGAATGCAGGGCTCTCGGTCAAGAGGACTATCACAGGTCGGAACAGCTCCTAAACTCAGCGATGCCTCATTAGGAAGGAATTCCCGAACTAACGTGCCTTGCCTTTCAATTCCTCCATCACGCTCTGAATAAGCTCCTTCGCTTCAGTCAGGTTCTTCATCACCATCTGGATATCCATGACGGGCTTGCCTGGCCAGCGCTGGCTTTGGCAGTAGACGCCGTGCTGGCCAACAAGAGCCATGGCGTCGGTGATCATGTCCATGGTGACGGCCAGGCGGCCGCGAGGGACCCCCAGCATGGTCTCGTAGTGCTCCAGTTCTTCCTGCTTCTCGTTGAATACGGCCATGGATTGATTGTAGCCTGCCGCGAGCCTTCCATATCTATTGAGCAGCAACGGGGTTTGGGGTGGCTTGCTATCCAACCGGCGTCTGGATAGTCTAAGCACCTGCTCACGGCACAGACTGAGCAGGGCCTATAAATCCGGACTGATTGCCGGGTGCTGAATGTCGATTGATATCAAGGAGAGATATGCAGAGAGCTATTGCCATTACATTGTTCATCGCTTCGCTCGCCACAATCGCTGTGGCGCAACAGGATAAGAGTAAGCGTCCGAGTCCGCCAGCGAGCGCCACCTGTAAGTTCTCGGATGGGAAGACGATCAAGGTGGACTATTCCAGTCCGCGCGCCAAGGGGCGGAAGATCTACGGTGGACTCGTTCCTTACGGCAAGGTATGGCGAACGGGGGCTAATGAAGCCACGACATTCGTGACGGATACCAACCTAACCGCGGGTGGCAAGGATATTCCTGCTGGAAGCTATACGCTGTTTACCGTTCCGAACGAGGGCAAGTGGACTCTGGTTATCAGCAAGAAGACTGGCGAATGGGGGACAGATTATCCGGGCGAAGGCGAAGACCTGGCGCGCATCGACATGGATACCGAGAAGACCTCAGGACCGGTCGAGAACTTCACCATCACATTCCATGAGATGGGATCACAATGCCACATTTACCTGGACTGGGAGAACACCAGGGCAATGGCATTGCTGAGCGAGAAGAAGTAGGTTCAACCGCAAGAGCTTTAACCACAGAGGACACAAAGGGGCACGAAGGAACAGCAAGGAATGCGGGTTCTTTGTAGGCTCTTGTGTCCTCGGTGGCTAGAAGTGATTTGGTCGTTCCAGCATGCGCTTGATCCGATCCGCGGCGGCTTGCGCGTCGTTCGAGTCAGGGTTGATCTTCAGTACATTCTCATTCGCCTCCAAGGCTTCTCTCAGTTTTCCTGCTTGCTCCAGCGCCCGCGCCATCCACAGATAAGCCTCTTCCGAGGGACGCAATGCGGCTGCACGCTCGTAGTTCCTGATAGCGTCATCGCGGCGCCCTTGTTGTTCGCGGAGACGGCCAAGCCCGAGGTAAGCACTGGATTGCGCGGGATTCAGTTGGAGAGCCTGGTTATAGCTTTCCTCTGCGCGAGTGCCGTCGCCGAGATCTCGATACGCTGTTCCAAGATTGGCGTAAGTTGCTGCGAGCAAGAGCGGTTCGCGGGCGAGGCGGATTGTGGTTTGATACTGCTCGATCGCAGCTTGCAGCTGGTTGTGCTCTTGCAGGTAAGCTCCGATGTTCGAGCGGCTCATCGGATCGTTCGGATTGATACGCGCGGCTGCCTGGAAGTGCGGGAATGCGTCGTCAACTTTGCCTTGGAGGAGCAACGCTCCTCCGAGGTTGTTCTCCGCGATGAAGTTGTTGCTGGTTACAGCGAGAGTGTGCGACCAGAGTTCGTAGCTGCTCGACCAATAGGTGACTTGCCGATAGGTGGCGAAGCCCAGCGCCGCAAGGACGATTGCCGAGATCGCCAGCGGAATGGCTGGTTGTAACTTGCGCGCAGTGAAGAAGTCTGCAGTGGCGAAAGCGATCATCATGAATATGCCGACCAACGGGATGTAGGCATAGCGATCGGCCATTGCCTGATCTCCAACCTGGACCAATCCGATGACGGGAACCAGCGCGCCGAGAAACCAGAGCCATCCAACCAGTAGATATCGATGCGAGCGAAGTGCAATGGCTATCGATGTGATGCCTGCGAGGACCACGAGAGACAGCGCGATCTGCCAAAAGGCGAGCGAATCTCCGGGATGTGGGTAGAGCGGTGCAAGCTTTGCGGGGCAGAGCATCTTCCAGAAATAGCTCGCATAGGCGACGAGCGCGTTTTCCAGGCGGACTGCGAAGGAGAACTGCATGGTGGAGCGCATCGCTCCAGCGGACTGCTGGGCTTGAATGGTGATGATCGCGCTTGCAGCCGACATCGCGAGCAGAGGCAGTTTCTCGAGTAGCAGGAACGACAGCGGTTTCTGTGGAAGGACAAGATGAGCAAGTGCGCTGCCTTTTACGCGCGCGAGAGGCCAGAAATCGAGTAGCAGCAGAACACAAGGAAGCGTGATGACCATCGGCTTCGACATCAGGCCAAGAGCGAACAGAGCGACGACTGCGCTGTAACGTTGCCAGCTTGGTTTCTGCGCGTAACGTCCATAAGCAGCAATCGCAAGCAGCATGAAGAAGGTGCTGAGAACGTTCTTGCGCTCGGCAATCCAGGCGACTGATTCCACATTGATGGGGTGAAGCGCGAAGAGCGCGGCAACGAATGCACTTGGGCCAACGCGACCGGTGGCGTAAACGAGGAGCAAGAACAAAAGAGCAGCATTGACTGCGTGGATCATCAAACTTGTGAGGTGATGTCCTGCTGCGTTAAGACGAAAGAGTTGGCAATCGAGCGCGTGCGAAAGCCATGTTACTGGATGCCAATTTGCCTGTTCGGTTGAGATGAACGCCCACTTGAGGGTTTCTACGGTCAATCCAGCTCGCACGTGCGGGTTCTCGACAATATAGCGGTCGTCGTCGTAGTTGACGAAAGGATGCTGGTTAACAGAGTTGTAGACGGCGAGAGTCGCGACGACGAGGAGGAGGCAGACGACCAGATTTCTTTTTTTCGGCGAGGAAAAGAGACCTGATGGTTCTGCAGAGGCCAATGCCATTTTTGGTCTGGAGGCAGGCAACAACGCGATTTAATCACAGCGAGGGCGTGGGTGATAGCGCGAGGGTTGTTATTGCATCACTCTAGTCACCCAAGCGAGTCAGCAGCTAAGGCCCGGTGTTTGGTGTGGCTTTGCGGAAGGCATGGCCTTCCACGACATAGCGCACCCTGCTAAAGCTTCTTCACGAGACCGCTTCGAAACAACCCAGTCAGTCGCCCGAGGCTCGATGGCGCTGCGGCTTCACCCAATCTTTCGCCATGGCCAGCATTGTGATCATGAGCATGAGGATTGCGGCGAGAATGCCGAGGATGCCCAGGATGGCGAATCCGCCGGTTGTGTCTCCGCGGAGGTGAAAGGAATTGGACGCCAGCGATGAGCCGAAATTGACACTCATGTCGCCATGAAATCCGGCGACGATCGATCCGACTCCTAGAAGCAAGAGGGCGATGCAGGTGAACAAGAGAGTTCTGTATTTCACGAGGCCTCCGCGGAACCAGGTGGTGCGATCCGTTCTTGGAACTTATCGGTGTTTCGGAGGGTACCCCTCCCCCACCCGGTCCATTGGAATCACCATGTTAGCGCGATTTTGTCTGCAAAATCTTCCATTCATGAGAGTTATACGTAAAATCTTGGAAACAAGGTCTTTAGTCAATGTTCGTCTTTTCGTTAGCCCTCAGCTTGGTCTTCAGTCCCGGTTATTGGTTGTGAGCGCTTAGGGACACTGGGAGCATTACCATGCTGATCCACGAGAGCTGGCTCTTCAACAAATCACTGTGAGGCTCGCATTCGCGATTGGGGCCGAGCGGAACTTGTCAAAGAACAGTTTCGGCTCCCGTATGGGAGCCGGCGGCGCGTCCCTGGCTCTAGAGAAACTACGCCAATCCTAAGAGTGGCAGGGCTAGGCGGATTTGTCAGTGATCCGCATTATTTTATTGTTCAGTTGAGTCAATTTGGGATAAGGACAGAGCGAGAAAAGAATGTGGGTCTGAGCCTTGTACACCCATGAGGAACATGACATCGTTGGGGTTTTGAGTGCTAACGCCTTCCATGAGAAGGCCGGTCGGAGTCAAGTGGGTTGGTTCTGTTTTTTGTTGGACATGGTTTTCATTCTGCCGAGCGGTCTTACTGACGCCATCCTTCCATCCGCACTCTTGATGAGCGACTTTTCGCTCGGTGCCAGTTGGGCGTTCTCGTTTGCAGCCGGTGCTGCTACCTGTTAGGCGACCTGTCTTCCATCGGCAACGATGGAAGTGGGCCAGGCGATTGACGCAGTCACCGGAACTCGGCGTTTTAGCTTTTGGTTTTTCCTTTCTTAGAAGGTTTTTGTTTATGCCGCGGCCGGCAACGCTGCTCGGTTGCAGTTATGCAAGGGTTCGTACACCTCTCCGCTCACCCACAGGTGATGCAGTAACACCGCCAGCTTTCTTGCCGTGGCAATAATGG
>DATBFG010000033.1:0-61142 GCA_036558645.1 Terriglobales bacterium | reverse complement strand
ATGACCATCATTCTCGCCGGACAGCCTGAATTGGCTGGTAAGCTTGCCAGCCCAGGCTTGGCGCAATTGCGTCAGCGCGTTTCCATCGTGAATCGCCTGGAGCCCTTGGCGCCCTGGGAGTTGAAGAGTTACATCGAACATCGTCTGAAGGTCGCGGGGTACGAAGGCGACCAGTTGTTTGAGGAAGATATTCTGCCCGAGATCGCGCGCTTCACGGAAGGCATACCTCGAAACATAAACAATTTCTGCTTCAATGCGCTCTCGCTGGCGTGCGCTATGCGGCAAACGGTCGTTGACTCGGCGGTCGTTCAGGAGGTCATGGCGGACCTCGATATCAACAAGCACACTGTGGCGCTTGAGTCGCAGGCTGTACCGACAACATCGGCTGAGCCGGAAGAACCAAAGCCGCAGCCTGTGCCGGGCGCTGCGCCTGCCGCAGCGGCTACAAAGAACAAGGGTGCTTTGAGTCCGTCAGAGGCGAAGGCATATATGCAGGAAATTGTTCTCAAGCTGAAGAATTGGGAGCAGACATTGGACACGCCCGCCGGCAGGATTGCGGCACGCAATGCGAAGTTAGATTCGGATTAAGGCAGTTACAGTGAGGGAAGTTTGACGTTGTTTGTCTCGGACCCAGAGGATACCCGGTATGAGCAGGAATTTCGAATTACTCCAGAAACTCGGCAAGGAAAAGGAACTCTTAGGCTCTGCGCCCTTGGAATCGCGCCCTTCCGTAGGAGGCGAGGGAGCGGCTCCAGCACTGGCAGTACCTCAGGGCAACTCCAAGCCTGAGCTTCAAGAGATCACCGGGTTGGTGCAACAGGTCTTCCTGACTCCGTCGAGCGATGTTCCCCGTACCGTGTTGTTCGCAGGAATTGAGCCTGCCACCGGCGTGACCTGGGTGACGGCCCGCGTCGCGGAGTCATTGTCAGGCCGGGTAGCCGCGTCAGTATGCGTGGTCGACGCCAATCTGCGGGAACCTGCTCTTCATCAGCAATTCGAAGTCGATAACCAAGTGGGCTTGGCGGACGCCCTGCTGAACCCCAACCCGGTTCGAAGCTTTGCGCGGCAGTTGTCTCCGGCGAATCTATGGCTGATTACCGCAGGAACTCTGAACGAAAATCAGCAAGGACTGCTGACTTCAGACCGCATGCGCCTGCGAATGCAGGAACTACGCTCGGAATTTGACTTCATCTTGTTTGACGCACCGTCGCTCGGAAAATCGAATGCAGCGGTTGGTCTAGGCGCCTTTTGCGATGGGGTGGTGCTGGTTCTGAAGGCGAATGCTTCCCGGCGTGAAAGCGCCAGCCAGGCGGTTGAGGACTTCCAACGCGCAAATGCCAAGGTTTTGGGCGCGGTGCTGAATCAGCGGACCTATCCTATTCCGAACAAGCTTTACAACAAACTGTAAGTGATCTGAATTGCAACTGATATCCGCACGTCAGAGGCGGATGTGCGTTCCATCCCGCACTATCTTCCCATATTGTTGCTGATGGAATGCCCCCAGGGCTTACCAGCATTCCCGTCCGGTCTTGCAAGCGGAATCCGACACTTCTGCCCTCGGTCGATTTTCCGCTGCGACTGCGAAAGTTTCCAACTGAAAAACCTCGGACGTCACTCCTGCTGTCGTGGTTCCTGCCAGAATCAGCGGTCCCACGAATCCGGATGTCGAGGGTGTCAGGCTGACAATGCCGAAGCCATCCGAAACCACCGTATTCGAGCTCGATCCCAGAATCACTGGCATCGGCTGCTGCCCAATCACTCCATCTCCCAGCCACACCACCGGAGCGTCCTTTTGGGGACGCTCGATTAACACTTGAAACAGAACGCTCGCCCCGCGCACCGGATCTCCCGGCACGGCAGTATCTGTGACTCGATACGTGACCGGCTGAAAGCTCTGTCCCGATGCGAGCACCTGCGAAATTCCCGATACCTCTTCAAGTCTCAACATCGATGGCGGCACGACTGCGAAAACCATCGTCTCGCACGGATGGTCTCCTGGCTCCACGCATGCCACGACCTGTACCTCTTCTGAAAAAGAGACCAGGTGAAGAGTTGTATTCACGAAGCCTTTCGAGTCGCTACTTACGGTCTCTTTGCTGAGCGTACCTGTTCCGCTCACAATCTGGAACTTCACCGATCGCCCGCTTAGTGGAACGCCGAAAGACAGGACGCGCCCTGTGATCGGCAGATCCATCGTGACGCCTTCAGCCACGAATTGGTTGGGCGAGACGATACCGAAATCCAAGGCGGAAGAGGTGGCCACGAGAGTTGTCGCCGCGATCTGCGGAGGATTGTAGGAAGCCGGTGCCAGTGATGCAGTAATCGTGCTTGCTCCCGCGCTGAGTGGTGTCACGCGCGTGATCACTTCGCCGGCGTCATCGCTGAAAACCGTGCAACTCGTGGCCCCTCCACAGGCAGAGAATGATACCGCCGGGGCCGCGGTCAATGACACGCTGGCCCCGGCGACGGGGGATAAACCATCTGCCTCGAAAACTCCTATACGAATCGGGTTCGCTGCTTCCGTGCCCACCGGCGTCGGAGGGTTTCCCCCATAAATAATGCGAATCACATCCGTCGCCGCCGCACCGCTGGTCACCGCTCCAGTCATCGTGGACTTCGATCCGGTCACCGGATCTTGAATATTGATATCGCGCACGCCATCTGCGAACGCGGGCGCGGACACGATCAGTTGATTGCTTGACGAAGAAAGGACAGGAGTGCTGATGCCTCCAACCGTCACATTCAATCCCGAAGTAAACCCCAGGCCGCTGATCGCCAGAGCGGTTCCTCCTCTGACACTCGCGCGCTCTGGCGATACCGCATCGCCATAAAGAACGCGTGCATGGTATCGAAAGTCGGGCCGGCCGTCTCCGCGGAAGTCGCTAATCCCCAGGCGAAAACCGCCACTTCCGACTACAGTGGCATCCAGCTTGGTCATGCCAAAGATCTCCGTGTTGAACACGCCGGTTGAAGCTGCCAGAGGACGATTGCCGGACGGATCGCTCAACCCCCAAATTCCAATCATCGGAAGAACCTTGCGGTCCGTGATGTTGCCACTCTCATCCAGTGCGGAAACTTCCACCGTCAAAGTCCGGTTGACTTGGCCCATGAACCAGACGTAGTCGGAATCCCCATAGCCGCTTAGCGCGCCAATCCATTCGCCTGGGGAGGGAACCGGCACAGGGTTTTCGTAACTGTCGAACCCAAGAGCATCCTGTTGCTGTTGTGCGCTCTCCAGCATGAGAAGGTCCTGTTGGGTGTCGCCACCCTTGCTCACCGTCACGATGATCGGCTGCATCGTACCCGAAGGCTCCACCTGCCATGGACCGTACGGCTCGACTGGTTGCGACCATGCCGGGTCCACTGCCTCAATGGTTAATTGATACTGTGCGCTGTTCGCACCATTGGGAATTTCCAGCCCCGCCAGATCGAATGATCCTTCCAGAGTCGTATCGTCTGACCCGAACTGATCGAAGCGCTGTTCGGTTCCGGGGTTGTCAGGTCCGCTGACTGGATTTCCAGCATTTCCGCGAAACAGAAATCCGGAAACCGATGCCGCTACCGTCGCCCGCGATGCCTTCCCTGTCCCAGGATCAATCCATCGTGCCACCACATTTACTCCCTGCATCGGTTGTGCAGGAGCGCCATTTGCATCCACAAACTGTAAGGTTCCATGTATCCGGGCGGTGTTGTCCTCGAACAACTGCTTTCCTGGAAACTCCGCGATGTTGTCGCTGGTTACCGGATACAGCCGCGAAACCGCCGCGCGATCATCCATCTTCGGCTGATCAGCATTGGGATAGCACACTGATACTGGAACGCAGCTGATGAGGTCGGTCGCATGCAAGATGCTAAACCCGGCGTAGTCATCCGCCGTGGGAACCGGTTGACGCGTGATGACGTTAAGATTGGTCTGCGACCAGGCCAACCCCAGTGTTCGTCCCAGCACGCGGACCAAGTGGTACTTCAAGTCGCCAAGTTGGTTCGTCGTCTGCGCACAATGACCGTTCATCACAACGAGTGCATGAACAATGTGGGCATCGGTGCTGAGATTGTCAGGCCCGCCGAACACGTCATTCGTATTGCAATAGAGCGGATCACTGGCCCCTTCTCCGAGAAGGGCATCTGTAACAGCGCCATCGCTGTCGTAAACCACTCCCAATGGTTTGTCGATTGCCGCTGGCAGAATGTCAACAGGCATCGCGATTGTCTGATCCGCATTCACGAAAACATTCGTGCCATTCACGTCTTCCGCCAGTTGGCCTGAGTTCGTGGCTGCAACAGCCGCGGTTGAAATACCCGTCCAGCGGCTGAAAGCGTCCGAGACGAACATGTCGGCATCCGAGTGCGGGAGCAGGGCACTCAGATTTCCCTGATCCGTGTAATACGCAACGATCCCTTGCCGCCAGGTCAACGGCAAACCCTTGAATCCCGCGTCGAAATAGCTGTTGCCGGCGATGTATCGGGGTCCGCCACCATGCGCCGGCTTGATCAACACGCTGATAAGCACGATCAAAGCGATAATCGCGTACAACACCGGCCAAAACAGCCGTACGAAAAGCGGCAAGGTCGTTTGTGATACCCCGACCTTGCGGCGGCCGGATTTGGAAGCGCCGTGTCTGCTCTTGTGAGAGTTCTCCGTCGGGACCATACTCATTCCGCCCTTCGCTCAACTTCTCTTGTGAAATCCCGCACATTCATCCGGCTTTTCCACCTCGCACCCGGTTCGGACGCCCGCCCCCCTGGGTTCTCCGCCGTCCACCCGGGAGGAAGCGTTACTCTGCCATCCTTGTCGATATTCAGTTGCCCCAGGGAATTTCCGACAGGACTCGTCAAACCCAATTTGCTTGTCCGATAGAGAAAGAGGACGACACTTTGCCCCACGCGGTAACGCTCGCGATCAGCCCACAAGCCACCCCATTCATGAATCGTTAGGAGTTGCCCGCTCTTAACACCACGGATTCCGCGGTCAACACGGAATGTCACCTCGACCTTGGCAACTGCATTTGGAGAGTCGATCCTCTTCACTGTCATCACGGTTCCAGTGAAGATGTAGCCGGCGCGAGCCATAACCTGGCCGGCACCCATCGTTTTGGGCCAAAGCGCTTCGCCTGAGGAAACTTGTGAGAGCGTGCCAACCAGCGGGAGCAGAGACAGCAATAAGAATTTTCGAAGGGCTGACATGGAACCTCGCTGAGAATCGAGGCCCAGCCATGTTGACGGGAGTATTTTGCATGGTAGGAGTCAAAGGAGCGGCCCGCTGTGCCAACGATCACCCTATTTTGTGATTTGATTCTCTGCGGGCTTGCGTGATGTTTAGCGGCTTAGGAGTCGCCGGGCGTGCAGTTCGGCCGACAGGTGGGCTCCTGTCAACAGCAGTAATCCCGACAAGAATGCCCAGAACATCAGGCTTACCGACAATGCAAACGGTCCGTAAACTTCCTGAAAATTCAGCCAGGGAAGAGCGAGGATGTATGCGTATTTCAGGCACTCCGAAAGCAGCCCCATGATGACCGCTGTCGGCAACACTGCGCGCGCCGAAACTTTGCCGTTTGGCAGAAGCCAGTAAATAAGGAAGAAGATAGCCATGCTGGCTGCCACTGAAAATGTCTTCATGACCAGGAACCCTCCCAGCCGCAAGACGAAGTCGCCATGGGGGTGTAGAAAGCTCGTCAGCAGAGCTACGTTCCCGGCGGTAAGCGCAATCGAAAGCAGCGCCAATACACCGGACCCGAACGCCAGTCCCAGCGACATGAGCTGATTCCCCAGGTAAGAACGGTTGCGCGTGAAATTCCAGATTCGGTTCAGCGCCACTTCAAGCGGCATGAAGATGCCTGTTGACGTTACCAGCAGGATCAGTAGCGATAGGATCTGCGTCCGCTGACGTGTCTCAACCAGCGCGTTCAAATTGCGGATCACGAAATCCTGTCCGGCAGGCAGATAGTCCCGCAATAGTTGGACGATGACATCCGACATCACGCGCGACTGGAACACACGGCGCGTTAAAGTCATCAGCAACAGTACGAAAGGGAAGAAAGACAGCAGGGCATTGGCCGCCACGGAAAATGCAAACGTGTGTACCTCGGTCCGTAACAGATATTTCACTGTGGAAGAAACCAGGCCCGAATAGGGGCTAGCGCTCTTGGGCGCAGGGGCGATCCCGGCGGATTCCAGTTTTAGAGCCACGATTTCCCCCATGTTATCAGATACTTGCAAGATACCGGCCCGCCCTTGTGCCATCCCCTCTAGCGATCTGCAGGATGGAACTCTTTCCCGAACAGGCCACTGCTGGCTCCGCCGTAAGGCTCACTCACATTTATCTTCTTGCCAGAAGCTAAGTTCCTCAATATTATCTTGTGCTCGCTGGGCAAAAACGTACAGCGAGCGCATCAGCAGCTTGGGTTGATGTTTGTGTTGAGTAGTCGAAACCCGCACGATCACGACAGGCTCCGGAGCTTTGCGCCGACCCTTCCTTCCATGGCGCAAAACTCAGGAGCCTTTCCTGTTGAGCGAGATTCAACATCCACCGACATCAATACTGGTTTCCGGATTTCCTGAGGGGGGAATTTCCGTGCGGAAATTTCGACGGGAAGATCGGGAAACTTAATCATTGACCAGAGGCGAAAGGAGTACTTTTGTGAGAGAGAAAGGTACAGTGAAGTGGTTCAACGGTGCTAAGGGCTACGGCTTTATCCAACGATCGACAGGAGAGGATGTCTTCGTCCACTTCTCCGCGATCCAGGAGAATGGCTATCGCACCCTGAATGAAGGGGAAACCGTGGAGTTTGATCTCCTCAAAGGACCCAAGGGTTTCCAGGCAGCAAACGTTACGCGCGGTTAAGATTCACTCCGCACCGTGGACCCTCTCAGTTTTCCCTGGGAGGGTTAATTTTTTGGCGATTCGCGAACACACTCAACTCAGCTTGTTTCCGCACAACTTCTCGAGCACAGCGATCGGCGAATCCTCCTGCGAGACCAGCGCTTCCACCGGAACGATGAATGTCTGCTCCATAGCAAACTGGCCGGACAGAGCCGCGTGCGGTACTCCGTCGGTGAACACCAGCCAGGTCGACATGGGCGGGAACTCAAGCCGCTGCTTGTCTCCACTTTTTTGAAACTCATCGTTCTCCTTCAGATAATCATGGAACCGCAGCATGAACTCGTCGTACGCCGAGCGGTCCGGAACCGGCAGCCCGACCGAATGCAGCAGGTGCATGGTCGCTCGTTTTCCCGATGATCCTGCGATTGACTTCAGACCAGCCGCCTGCGCGTACTTTTGTGCCAGTCCGGGGAATCGCTCCCCTGTCAGCCATACGCGGCCCTTTACCGGGTTCACATTGGTGAATATTCTCAGAATCCGTCCTCCGCGTGTTGGACGGCTCGGGAAAGCGTCCACGTGCAAGAGGTCATTACGCTTATGCAGAGGGAGGTCCCGGCCCTCCTCTTCGAGAGGCCGGAAACTCGCGTAGTCTCGCTGAACCTTTCCCGCATAGGGGGCAAGCAGTGTTGCCACCAGTTCTGTCACCTGCTCGCAGTAGTGTCGCAGGATCTGTTGGGCGCGCTTTTCATCACCAGGGTCGCCCCCGAAGCCGCGCATCTCATCGGCCTCCGGCCTGTAGGAGATGTTCTTGTGTAATTTTGAATTGGTTTGCGGCTGATTGATCAGGAAGTCGGCATCGGCCTTCGAAAACCCGAATGGCGGCTGATCGAAAAACAGGATCTGCCCCCGTTCCAATTCCCCGCAATAGTGCTTCGCTCGTTCCGCGGCATTCACACCTGGCAGGAACCGATTATCGCGATAATCCTGGATGCTGATCCACGACATAGTTCTTAATTGTAGTTGCTTACGACCCCTACAACGTCATTGCAGTTCCAGCGATACCAGGTCCCCATCCGCTTTTCCGCCTGCCTTATAGTTCACAGAGACGGAACGATTACTCCAGTCGCAAGCAAAGGAATTCACGCCGATTAACAAAAGATTCTTGTAGTCTTCTGTCCTCAGCTTTAGGCTTCGTTTTCCCGAGGCGACTGTGACCATTGCCGCGGGTGCCTGAGAACAATCCACGCTCACGATCCTGCCCTTGAGGAACAAAACTGGCCGCCGGTCCGGTTGGGGTTCGCGAGGTTGCTCTTGCGGATGCTCCTCCTCGTTTTCGGAGCTCTGATTTTCAGAATTCTCATTTGCGGAGCTCGCGTCCTCCCTTTTCTTCAGTTGCGTTACTGGTTGAGCCGCCGCTGAACCCGGTTGCGGCGCTGACTCTCGCGTCGCGCGCCCATACTTTTTCAAGCTGGGCACGTCATCCAGGCTGTTGCGCGCCTGCTGCGCCACTTGTGTATCGCGGCTCTCACTCAGGTGTTGTAATAAAGTTGTCGCCGCGTCCCAGCGCTTGCCGGCAAGATAAATTTGCGCCATCTCCAGCATGTACTTCTGTTCGCGTGGGTTCAACTGAATGGCCGCCTTGATCGACTCAAGCGCGGAATTGACACCGCCGCCTTCGAGACGCGCGATTGCCAGCAGATAGTATCCCTCGGCAAACTCTGGGTAGAGATCGAGTACCGCGCGCAGATCCTGCATCATGTTGCCGAGGCCCTGCATCTCGCCGCCGGAGGTCTGGGCGGCATTATATTTGACGAGCGCCAGGTAATAACGCGTCCACAAATCCTTGCTGTCGATCCCCATCGCGTTCCCGAGCTCCTCAGTGGCGGCAGGAAAGTCTTTTCTCTCCATGGACGCCCACGCCAGTGCACGGTATGGAATGGCGCTTGGTACCTTGGGAGCAGGTGTTAATAGACCCTCCAAGTCCCTCACTGCCTGGTCTCGATGTTCCGGCACACGGAGACTCATTTCTGCTACGAGTGCTTTCGCGTCATCAGAGGGAATCTGCTGCGCGCTGACGCCGAGTCCCTCGGGCCCGGCGGACGGAACATTCAATGTATGAATCGGACTCGTTGATCCAGGTGATTGCTGCCCAGAATTCGAGAAATTCAAGGACTGGAAGTAAGCCTTGATGTCCTTGTCAAACTGCTCCGCACTTGTTCCGTATGCCTGCTGAATCGCCTGGGCAACCGGCACCTTCTGATTTTCAACCATATCGAAGAATGCGCCAGTCGCAGCCAGTTTGTTCTGATTGATCAGGTAGTGCATCACAATCCACGACTGGGCATAAAACAAGTTTCGCCGTGAACTTTCACTTCCGGCAGGCTTTTGTGCGGAGAACAATTCTGGAAGGGACTTCCACGGTTGGGTCTTAAGCAGTTCAGTCAGTCCGTCCGTGTCCCCGCCGACCTGCCCCTGGTTATTACTCAAGCTCAGACTTGAAAAGTACTCGGCGAAGCCTTCATCGAACCAGGGCTGCGTCGGGGGGTAATTGAAGTCGAGAAAGACATGCGCAAAATCATGAGTTACTGCCTGCCAGCTCTGGTCGTCGGTGAGGTCTAGAACGAAATAGTTGCGGTCTTCGCCGAGGAGAACAAACCCACTCGACTGCTGACCACGAGCGGGCCTGACCTTTGCATAATCCACATTATTTCTGAATGCAATGATCTCCAACGGTTCGGGCAGGTTGATCCGCGGCTTGTTTAGAAGCTGGCTGAAAACCGACCGCATCTGCTCGAAACGCAGCACTACATTCCGTCCGTTCTTTTCAGGAGCGTCGGTCAGAACCGCAAAATGAGTTGAGCTGATCCTCACCCATTGTGGCTCCGAGGCTCGCGCAAGAGTTGGGGCCGCGAACGCGCACAGCACGAAAAGAGAAACGCAGAGCGGAGAAATTCGCACAGTCGGCATGGATGCGCAGGCCATCCACAAAATGCTACACCCAGTGAGGAGAGATCAAAACATTGGTGTTCTAAACCTCTCGATGATGTCCGCACGGTCGGTGAGCTGATAGTGGAGAAGTAACAAAATTCGGCAAAACAAAAGCCTCCGGGCTCGATTGCCCGGAGGCTGGCTTCACACTACTGCCCGGTGAACTCTCACTCTCAGCTGCGTCTCGCCAAGTTCACCGACGTTCCTGCTATACAGAGTTAGAACTAGGAGGAAGGCGGTTGGTTGCCTCTTCGTTCTTTGTCCCTAACAATCCTTGGAAGTGGTTTATTTCCTGAATTTACTAGCGATGGATCATTTCCGATCCGACCCTTGTTTCAACCTCTCTAAAGCCCACGCTGCGTGCTCTGCGACAGATGCGTCCTCATCAGCCGATAACCGCTCGAGCACCGGGACAAAACTGGTGTCTCCGCTGTTGCCCATTGCGATAGCAGCGTTTCTTCTCAACCCAGTGCGCTTTGCGCGTCGAATGGGCGATCCTCGAAAGGTCGTGTTGAACTCTTCCGCCGTGATCTCGGCCAGCCACTCGAGCGCAGGATTCACTAACCCTTCTCGCGCCTCAAACTCAGCCGCGTTGCTGATAGGAGCTCTGCGGTTCCACGGGCAAACGTCCTGGCAGATATCGCAACCGAAAACATGGTGTCCCATTCCTTCGCGCAGGTCTTCAGGGATCGTCCCTTTCTTCTCAATCGTCAGGTATGAAATGCATTTCGTCGCATCGAGCTGATACGGCCCCAGGAAGGCATTTGTAGGGCAGGCATCAATGCAGTGCGTGCAGCTTCCACACCGGTCAGGTGCCGGAATGTCAGCAGTCAATTCCAATGAAGTGAGGATGACCCCAAGAAACAGCCACGAACCTTGTTGCTGGTTCAGAACGCACGTGTTTTTTCCGATCCAACCCACTCCAGCGTACTTAGCATAGACGCGCTCAACCAGCGGACCAGTGTCTACGTAGCATCGGGTTTGGACGTCCGCGCCTCCATATGCATTTCGCAGGTTCTCTTCGACCGAGCGTAAACGCCGCAGAACGGCATCATGGTAGTCTTCCCGGCTCCACGCATACCGCGAAATCCATCCGCGGTCTGAGGCGTTAGCTTGAGTGGAATATGGATGTGGTGTGTTGTAGTTGATCGCGCACACGATCACACTTCGCGCCCATGGCATCGTTGCACGCAGCGAGGAGCGCTTGAGTTCTCCGCTGTCGGCGCGAGCCTCCATATATTTCATGTCGCCCGCGTATCCGGATTCAATCCAGGAAGGGAAGTGATCGAGATCTGCGAAGTCTCGCACGGGCGAGATGCCACTCAGTTCAAAGCCGGCTTCTCTCGCAGCTTGCTTTACGCGAAACGTAATTTCGGAGGCTGACTGCAAGGCACGCTTTGGGCTACACGCCCAGCTTCTTGACTTCCTCGTTGTAGTATTTGCGGTAGAGGATATCCCATTCCTGGCTACCTTCAAGGATGGTCCGCTTCTGGTTTTCTATTTTTGCACGCGCCGATTGGTCGATCTTTTCTTCCCGGGTCAGCAAATCCTCGAGAACTTTTCGAACTTCCAGCCGAATGGTATTGCGGTCCTCTACAAAATCGACTTCGTTCATCTCCGCCAACGCGTCGGTGACGACGTGCGCAACTCGGTTCACTTTGTCCCGGCTGATTCTCACGATTATCCTCGCCTTTTTGTATTGCTCACTATCAGTTTACATGCGCAGACGAAGTCGTAAAAGTTCGTTGAGCGTTGCGCCACGCAACTCCAGCGATGTGTTAAACTACACGGTTTCATCACCCATTGATTCGAAATCATGCTGCTTTCCAAAGAATATGTGGCTTACCTGGCCCGGGAAGTCACAAAAAAACTAATTGCCGGCGAATTTATCGAAACCAAGGCCGCCCCTGCCGTAACTGAACGAGTCCACGCCAGCATGCTCGAAGAGATGTCGCTCGAAGACCGCATCAACGACGAGGTGCGCGTCATTCTTGAGGCTTACTCCGAGGAGATGCGCCAGTCCGGCGCCAATTATCAGGAGATGTTCCGCAAAGTGAAAAGCGAACTCGTGCGCAAGTACAAGGCCGTCCTCTAGCTCCCGGGATCCTCCGCCTCCCCGGCCTGCAGTCCGTCATCTCATTGACCGCTACGATCCGAAATGTCCAAAATTTTACATTCCGAATGAGACGACGCAGAATCTCACATAGTAGGAGATTCAACCTATGAAGGCTCACAATCTTGGATCTTCATTTCCTTTTTACGGCGCGATACTTCTCGCTCTCTCAGTGCTTTCCGGCACCGCAGCCGCCCAGCAGCCTTACCAGCCGGCGACTCTTTTAAGTGTCGAGAAGAAGGTCCAATCCACGCCGATGTCGTGGGTGTGGGACACCGCTGCGACCTGGTCCGATACCGTTCGCTACGACCTGCGCATCCAGGTTGCCGGCCAGGTTTTTACTGCCCAATACATCCCGGACGTGCAGCCTGACGGTCCTATCCCCGAGGAATGGAAACCGGATCGATCGCTCCAAATTCGCACTGATAAGCGCACGTTGTTTATCAAGCTCTCGTACGACCGAGAAATCGAGACCCGAATCCTGAAACGAGAGCGGATGTGAACTCAGATCCCTCGAATTTGCCTTCCTTCTACCTCGGAGGCATACAATATTTGGACGGGAGCCCTGATGTCCAAGCTTGCTGATGATTTGTCCGCATTGAAGGATGACATGATTGCCTTTATTGAAGGCCATGGCATGCAGCGTTTTTCCGGCTACGTGGACCCTGAGCATGTCCAGACCGTCATGTGGAAGACAGGCGGAAACAACGAGAGTTGGAAGGATTTCGTCGAGCTGGCCAAGGCTGCCCATGCTCCCTTCCTGACTATGGATTCATGGATCTTCGAGCGGGACGACTTTGATGAGCTAATCCAGCGCCTTGGAACGACCGACTTCACTAACGATGAAGACCTTGAAGATGCCCGCTGGTTGCGTACCTACGTCGGCATGGTAGGTTTTGTGCAATTGGGATTCGCACACAATGGAGTCACAATGCTATTTGAAGCTTCTACCGAGTGGTACGAGCGCTACCAGCGGTTGCAGGAACTGGCAGAAGACTTCGGCGGAATTCCTATTGATGGCACCGACGAAGTCTAATCCCGAGTTCGCGCGTGCAATTTCCCAACACTCTACTCGATGTAATCAGCCGCCTACGGTTGTAGAATCTCCTCGCGGATGAAGTGGATTCCTAAGCCGGCTGACGAGAAGGCGGTTGATGACCTTGTATCTCATCTCCGTTCCAGCAGCGCTTTAAAGCCAAAGGATGAACAGCAAACAAGAACGCTTGCGCGCCTTCTTGCGCAACGCGGCATCGACGTTGCATCGTCCGACCTGTTCTTGAGCCCATCTCTATCCCATCTCCATTCTCCTTACATGATGAGCGGCATGAAAGCGGCCGTTGATCGCCTCGAAGCGGCCGTCCAGCGAAAGGAAGCAGTCCTGATCTATGGCGACTATGACGTCGACGGCACGACTGCGATCGTTATTTTGAAAACAGCTATTGAGCGCTGCGGTGGCAATGCAGATTTCCATGTGCCCCACCGCATCCGCGAAGGCTACGGCATGAAGGATGACGTGATCGAGCGTGCCGCCGCCAACGGTGTTCGTCTCATCATTAGCGTTGACACCGGCATTCGCGCCTTCAGCGCCGCTGATACTGCGAAACGCCTCGGCATCGATTTGATCGTCACCGATCATCACTTGCCCGGCCAGGATGGTGTCCCCGACGCGCTGGCCGTGGTGAATCCTAATCAGCCGGGATGCGAGTATCCGTGTAAAGCACTATGCGGCGCCGGCGTAGCCTTCAAGATGGCGCAGGGCCTGATGGAGCGCAGTCTGCCGGCCTCCGATCTGAATCGCCTGCTGATGTCTTTCATGAAAGTCGTGGCCATCGCGACCGTTGCTGATGCTGTGCCGCTTACCGGAGAGAATCGCGTTTTCGCCAAGCTTGGTCTCGATGGCCTGCGTGCGCCTGTCAATCCCGGCTTGCGCGCTCTCATCAATGTGGCCCAACTTGGTTCAGGCCGTCCGTTGACTTCGGGTGAAGTCGCTTTTCGTATTGCGCCTCGTCTCAACGCCGCCGGACGCATGGACGTGGCCCGCGATGTCGTCGAACTGTTCAGCGTCAAAGATCCCGAACGTGCGCGGGAAATCGCCAACCGTCTCGATACCCTGAATGCAGAACGTCAGGAAGAGGAGCGCCGTATCCTCGATGCGATCCAGGAACGCTTTGAGGCGGAGCCTGCTCTCCACGAAGCCTTCTGCATAGTCATTGACGGCGAGGGTTGGCACCGAGGCGTGATTGGTATCACTGCCACGCGCGTCGTCGAGCGCTATTGCCGGCCAGCTCTGGTTATTTCTCGGGACGGGGAAGAGGCACATGGTTCGGGACGATCCATCCACGCTTTTCATCTGCTCGATGCCTTGGAATCCTGCGCTCCACTCTTTGTGCGCTATGGCGGCCATGCCCATGCTGTAGGATTTTCGTTGGCGTCATCACAAGTGACGGCCCTGCGAGCTCATCTCGATGGTTATGCACGAGCCCGTCTTACCCTCGCTGACTTCGAACCCACGCTGCGCTACGACGCTGAACTTCCTCTCAGCGCGATTACGCCTGAATTGTTCGGGCTTTTGAGTCGTATGGAGCCGTTTGGCATGGGAAATCCCGAACCGGTGTTCATCGCTCCCAATGCGATGTTGAAATTTCCGCACCGCGTAATGAAAGATAAGCACATCAAGCTAAAACTCGCGGAAAAACGTGACACGAATAACGGGGGCTGGCGAAGCTCGATAATTTTCGACGCCCTGGGGTGGCACTTGGCCGAGCGTTTTGGACAGGCACAGGTTCTCCCGGGAGATCCGCTCGCCATTGCCTATTCACTCGAACACAACGACCACCCGGAGTACGGGGGGTTGGAGTTGACACTCAAAGATTTTCAGGTGGACTCGAAACCTGTTCCCGCAAGCGCCGCGAACGCAACCGTGAAGGCATGATCTGGCAGTTACCGTTAGGTACATAGGCCAGGTACCCCTCCCCGTAAAAGAATGTTCATGTTAGCGAGGAGAGACACTTATGCGAGTGTAAGTGTGCAGAAGCGTCACAGGACTTGTCAGTGATAAGGATCAAAAAAGTTCTGTTGTTCCCTGTCCGGGAAACTGGCCCAAACAGAAATGCAAACGGAAATGAACAGAAATGCGGGGACAGATGGAACGTTTCCAGTTTCAAATCCACAGAAACTGGTGAACGTTCCGTCTGTCCCCCTGCTTAACCGAGGCTGGGAATTTGAAAGATGCCAACCGCTGGATGGCGGCAGCCGTCGCCGAATTTTTCTCCGTTTGTCTCCAGTGCTTCAGGTAGAGAGAGTGAACGAATCTTGCATCAGAACCCGGTAACCTCGACCGTGTATCCGCCGCTGTTGTCGTTCGCCTGCGTATCGTTGATGCCAAGGAATAGGGTACCGGCTTGCGTCACTTCAAAGGTCTTCCCCTCACCAATGAAGAAGAGCCACCCCGGGTTCACACCCGCGCGAGCCATGTTCTTGGTGCCATCAACCGGTTGGAACCCCCTTTCGTCATCCACTCTTGACTGAGGCACGAAGACACCGACCAACGCTCCGAGATTGTGGACTTGCTGGGTGAGACCGATGCCGCGGGCTTCGTGAAGCGGAAACTGATGGTTCCTGCACAAACAATCCGTGCCGTTCGGACCGGTTTCGCCGTTGCCCCAGCTCACTAAGCCATCGATGTAAGTGACGGTGATCGTCCCCGGCCCACCCACCGTTATGGCAGCAGTGAGCGGCGCACACCCAACATTTGGGCTGCCGAAACAACCCGTCGCGTTCCCCGGTACAAAGATCTGGGTTTGAGCATGTGCAGCCATCGTTGCCACGGCAACAAATACTGCGACTGCAAGTATTAGCTTCGTGTTTTTCATGTTGTTCTCCTGCCAGGGTGACTTGCGATGAATGATTGCTGATTGGATTTCGCGGCGGCCTGAAGAACTATGGTGATCGCGGGCCTCAGGTCGGGGAAACCCGATGCTTTCGGAGTAGTCTGAATCTGGTCGTGCGGGGCCTGTTGCGAATGAGGAAAGACTCTGACCCTCGCAGCGAAGTTAGCGTGTGCGGCGACGCCTTGCAGTGTCGGGTATCACGTTTTCTTGTGATGACGGTGTTCTAAGAATGCGGGCAAAAGGGTCCGGCAACATTGAAGACGTCGGCACCCAACCCTTGCAAAAACAGCAAGGAGCGGGGCCCCGTTTTGTTTTGTGTATGACTTACTATGGTTCCGCAAAGGCTGGGCCGCCCGCCTGCGTCGACTTAGTTAGTTAGCCCAGCCGTGGAATCGGTGATCCAGTCCGAGGTAGTCTCCGGCCATGTGGCCATTGTTTGTAATTGCGTTTCCGCTGCTGCCTTGCTGTGTGAATGGAATTGGAATGTAGTCCAGGTTTCCTGCAACGTCACGTTCGAACGCAATATAACCTAGTTCGAAGGTAGTGTTTCCCACGATTTCGCCGAGATCGTTCATCGCAATCGGGTTGGTGATGGCTTCGTAGGGCCCATCAAAAAACGTGATCGTTCCATCCACATCGCGAAGAAAAGCGTGTTCCACATTCAAGTCATCGTAGAACGTTCCGGTTACCTGGCCGCTGGCATTGATGGCCGTCGGTTGAGTCAGTGTTTGAGTCCCGTTGCCTCCGTCGAAGAGGGTGAAATTCCCGGCTGCGTCGCGAATAAATCCCGACCGGCGGTTCCCGTTTAGATAGTAACCGGTGATTTCGCCGCTGGCGTTGATGCTCGCCGGAGCGGTACTAGTCGATCCCGGAACATCGAAAAGGATCGCGGTTCCGGTTGTGCTCCACAAAAAGCCGTGGCTCTGAAAATTCCTGTCGAATGCGCCTCCCGTAGCCTGACCCGAATCATTGATGCTGAGAGGATTGGTGTACGAAGTTCCAGGGATATTGATGTTGCGGTACAGGCCGTTGCGGCTGCGGAAAAATCCATGAGGTACGAAATTGGTGTCAGTGTACTGCCCAACGGCCGCACCGGCTGTATTCACCGAGGTGATGTAAGAAAAGGCCGAATTGTCGGGCTCGGTTGTAAGGAATGCTCCTGCCCGGGTTCGCAAGAAGAGATGCCACATCCCCACGGCATCGGTATAGTGCCCTCCGATTAATCCATTCCGGTTAAGCGCTTCGGGCAAGGTGTGTCGGGCGTGAGGGACGTCAAACGAAATGTATCCATTTTGTGCCTTGGCTGTGGCTAAGAAGCTAACCAGCACGATGAGCAGTGTTAGTGGACAAAGTAGTCGGCGAGAGAGTGAGCCGTCGCATGGCATAGAAATCTCCATTACAGAAATTGCGAACAGGGCCCATGGGAAACCATGCATTTAGCAGGCATGGAAAATTTGAAAAGATCCGTATTGTCTCCTGAGCAGAGTACTAACTGGGCAGGGAGTGTGTCACAGACTAGTAGGCGCGTCAAGAAGGCATTGGCCGTGCTGCGGTTGCGAGCATTAGGAATTCGACGCGCAAGAAAACCATGCTGATGTGCACCCGGTGCTCATTAATTTCAGTTTTCTGAATACTGGTGCAATCGTTGCGTCGTTCTTTCAGTAAACTAAGCCTACATGCCCCTTCAGGTCTCCCGTCTGCGCCGCTGGTTTGCGATTGGCGCCGTGGCCATTGTGATTGTGGTCGCGGGGACCTACTTCTATGCGCGCTGGCGCTTGCGCAGTGCTCTTCAGAACATCCCCGGCAAAATCGGCATTGAAGTTCAGCAGACTGCAAACGACTTCACCATCTCGCGCTCCGAGCAAGGCCGTACCATCTTCAAAATCCAGGCCAGCAAAGCGGTCCAGTACAAGCAGGGTGGGCATGCGACGTTGCACGATGTCACCATCACCTTGTATGGACGAGATTCTACCCGCTTCGACCAGATCTCCGGATCGGACTTCGAATACGATCCGCAGTCCGGAGACGTCACAGCCAAAGGCCAGGTTCAAATCGATCTTGAAGCGAATCCACAAGGCCTGGCCGCTCCTGACCAGACGGTTCCGAGAGAATTGAAGAACCCGGTGCATCTGGTGACCAGCGGCTTGGTCTTCAATCAAAAATCGGGGAATGCCGAAACGAAGGAGAAAGTCGAGTTTAGCATTCCGCAGGCTTCCGGGTCGGCGGTCGGCGTCAGTTATGTCAGCAAGACCAACCTATTGACACTGCACTCGCAGGTGAGGGTCGTATTCAGCGGCAGTACTCCCGCCACGGTGACCGCCACCGATGGCGCAATCACAAAAGAACCGCGCGAGGTAGTGCTGAACCATCCACGGATCGAGAGCCCGACTGAAGTGTCGCAGGCAGACAAAGCGACGATGTTTCTGCGGCAGGACAACATGGTGGAGCGTGTGCTGGCTGAGGGAAGTGTGCAGATGGATTCGCGAGGCCCGCAACCGTCCCATGTCAGCGCAGCGAAGCTGGAAGTTTTGATGGTTGAGGGGAAAGACGTCCTGCGAACGGCCATCTTCAGCGGCAAGGTGCAAATGAGTAGCGAAGGCAAGCAGTCGATGCGAGGATCCGCCGAACGAGTCGTCATGGACTTCGAAGGGAAGAATCTTCTGACACGGGTCCACTCGCAAGGCAATGTGCAGTTGACGCAGCGCCAGGCTGCTTCTCCCGGATCGGCAGGTGCGCAGGATCTCGTTCTGTCCGCGAGCGCTATGGATTTCTATGTGAAAAACGGAAAGCGGCTGACTCGCGGGGAGACATCCGGTGCAGCCCAGATTGAGATTCGCTCCGCGTCGTCGGCTGAGGGACAACAGACGCTTGTCAGTGCCGGCAAGTTCTCGGCTCGCTTCGATGACGCAGGCAAACTCGCCGCTGTGCATGGAGAGCCGGATGCCCGCATTGTGACTCGCACACCCGGTCAGTCTGATCGCGTCAGTACAAGCCTGACCCTCGACGCCACATTCCGCTCCGGCGGAGGCATCGACTCCATCGTGCAGCAGGGCAACATGGCTTATGTCGATGGCGATCGAAAAGCCTGGGCTGACAAGGCGCGTTACACGCCTCAAGACCAGATGTTGAGTCTCAGCGGATCGCCGCGCGTGACCGATGGCGGCATGACGACCACGGCCCGCACAATGCGTCTCAATCGCGCGACGGGCGAAGCCGTTGCTGAAGGCGACGTGAAGAGCTCATACAGCGATTTGAAAGCGCAGCCCGACGGAGCATTGTTAGCGTCTTCTTCTCCGATTCACGTGACTTCAAAAAGCATGACCGCGCAGCGCAGCCCGGCCATCGCGACCTATACCGGCGAGGCGCGTCTCTGGCAAGACGCCAACATCGTGCGTGCGCCAACCATTCAGTTTGATCGTGACAAGCGCTCCGTCATTGCCAGGGGAACCGCGGCACAAACGGTCTCGACCATCCTTGTTCAATCCGACAGTCGCGGAAAAGCAACGCCTGTAACCGTCACAGGATCGAAGCTCACCTACACCGATGCCGACCGTAAGGCACACCTTGACGGCGACGTTGTCGCCAAAGGAAACGATGTCACAATCACTGCCAAACAAATGGACGCTCTGTTAGAGGCCAGGGGACCGGATACATCGAATCAGCCGGCATCAAGTCAAATCGGCGGCACCGGCAAGTTGGATCGAATCATCGCTCAAGGTGGGGTCGTCATTACCCAACCAAGCCGCCGGGCCGAGGGCGACCAGTTGGTCTATACGGCAGCCGACGACAAATTCGTTCTGAGCGGCGGAACTCCTAGCATTTTTGATGCCGAACACGGCAAAATTACCGGGGTTTCGTTGACTTTCTTTAGGCACGATGATAGGGTCGTCGTAGAAGGAAACGACAGCTCTCCAGCCGTCACACACACGCGAGTGGCACGTTAAATGCATACCCTGGCCACCGAAGAAATCGGCAAATCTTATAAAGGTCGCCGGGTTGTAAACGGGGTGAGCCTCCGCGTGGAGCAGGGCGAAGTCGTTGGTTTGCTTGGCCCTAACGGCGCCGGCAAGACCACTTCCTTTTATGCCATTGTCGGCCTGATCCCCCCTGACACGGGCAGGATCCTGATCGACAACGAAGACATCACTGACGTGCCCATGTATCTGCGGGCTCGTCAGTATGGCATCAGCTACCTGCCGCAAGAAGCTTCCGTGTTTCGCAAGCTCACCGTCGAGGAGAACGTCCTCGCGGTTCTCGAAGCCCAGCCGATCTCCTGGCATGAGCGCCGGGAGCGGATGGAGAAGCTGATCGACGAGCTGGGCCTGGAGCACATTCGTCAGAACCGGGGATATGCTCTGTCCGGTGGCGAACGCCGCAGGGTCGAGATTGCCCGAGCCTTGTGTATCAATCCAACATTCATCCTGTTGGACGAGCCCTTTTCTGGGATTGATCCCATTGCAGTGCTGGACCTGCAAAAGATCATCAGCGATTTGCGCGCTAGCGGAATCGGCGTGCTGATCACTGACCACAACGTGCGCGAGACGCTGTCGGTCACCAATCGGGCCTACATTATTAATGAGGGACGAATCTTCCGGCAGGGAACCCCCGAGCAACTCGGCAATGATCCGGAGGTACGGCGGGTCTATCTGGGCGAGAGTTTTTCGCTGGTTTAAGACAGGTACTCTTGCCGAGGCGCAAGTTACTTCCGGTTCTGGTGCGTTTTTGAATAAGCGGTTTTAATCATGGTGTAAACAGTTTTTGCTCTACTACCCAGAACGCGCAAATAGCGGGATGTGCTATGGGTCACAGCCGATAAGCGAAGCTTAGGCTGATACTTACTGGGATGCCAGCCATCCCCAAGGAAGAAGAAAAGACCGAGCCATGGTGTTGTTGCAACCCAAGTTGCATTTGAAGGTTTCCCAGAGACAGATTCTGACCCCGGGCTTGGTGCAGATGGTCAGCGTCCTGGCGCTCAACAAGATTGAGCTCAAGGACATGATCAATGCCGAGATGGTTGAGAACCCGGTTCTGGAGGAATTGGAAGAAAATGTCCCTCTTCTGGACGACGTAAACCGCCGGGAAGAAGAGCGCGATCGTCCGGCCGCCGCCGAAGAAAGCCCCATCGTTGCCGAAGAGAAGAAAGATCCGTTTGAAGAGATCGATTTTGGCTCCTTCTTTCAGGAGTATCTCGATCCCGGCTATCGCAGCCCGGGCGAGATGGAAGAAGTCGAGCGTCCATCATTTGAGAATTTCTTATCCAAGCCGACCACTCTCACCGACCACTTGATCTGGCAACTGGGTGCAGTGCCCACGCGGCCTCCGGTTCGTGAAGCTGCTGAGTTGGTCATCGGCAATCTCAGTGAAGACGGGTACCTGATCGCGAGCGACGAAGAATTGCTGGGTGTTGTGCCTCCTACCTCTCCCGAAGTGGATGCGATTACCGCAAAGACGGTAGTGGAAGAAGCGGCTGCCTTGGGACTGGACGCTTCACTCGATCCGGCGGCAATGGCAGTAGGGGATGAAGGTTCGTCTACGTCGGTCGCGGAAGATTGGAACGGGCAAGACAACGCGTTTTCAGAACCCGCAGTTTCCCCGGAAGGTGCGACGCAACCCGCCGAAGCGGCGAACTCAGACCAGGTTGCCGTAGCCGTAGCTCCGACCCCGACCCCGACGCCGACTGCTGCAATCCCACAAGCCCAAATATCGTTCACCCTTCCCGATTTGCATGAAGCAATCGAGATCGTGCGCCAGATGGATCCCCCAGGGGTCGCCTGCCGCGATCTGCGCGAATGTCTTCTCTATCAGCTTCGGTATCATCAGCGGCAGTTGGAAGAGCACGGAAATGGTAATGGGACCGCGCAGGTTCTGGACGATGCGATCAAGATTGTCGACCAGCATCTTCGTGCCGTGCAGATGAAGCAATTCAAAGAAATTTCAAAAGCGATTGGGCGTCCCGTCGAAGCAATTCCGGTTGCGCTTGAATACATTCGAACCCTCGATCCCCGTCCCGGCCTGCGCTACAACAAGAGCCAGGCGCGCCTGATCGAGCCCGATGTCGCATTCGTTAAGCATGGCGACGAATGGCTCGTCATTATGAACGAGGAAGACGTCCCGCAGCTCCGCTTGAATCCTGCATACAAGCGTCTTCTTACGCGCGACGCCAACGATAAAGACACTCGCAATTATGTGAAGGAGCGGTACAAGTCCGCAATCCAACTCATCAAGAATATCGAGCAACGCAAGCAGACGATCATGAAGGTGTGCTACTCGATCGTTGCCCGCCAGCAGGATTTCCTGGAGAAGGGCATCGATCAACTCAAGCCCATGATGATCAAGGAGGTGGCCGAGGAAATAGGCGTGCATCCCTCCACCGTGAGCCGCGCGGTGGCGAACAAATATTCGCATACTCCGCAAGGCGTGTTTGAGTTGCGCTATTTCTTCAGCGAAAGCGTCAACGGCCCTGAGGGTGGCAATACTTCGTTGCTGATCCTGAAGCGCCGCGTCAAGAAGCTCATCGAGGAAGAAGATCCCACGCGCCCACTGACCGACGAACAGATCACCCGCATCCTGCAATCCCAGGGAATTCAGGTGACCCGCCGCACGGTGGCAAAGTACCGCGAGGATATGCGCATCCCGAGCACTCACCAGCGAAGAGTGAAAAAATAAGGCAGGAATTCAGAAGTAAGAAGTAAGAATGAAGAAGTAAAAGCAACGTGCACACAAAACTTCTTCATTCTGAAATCTAACTTCTACATTGTTTCCAGTGTGGTGCCCAATTTTCTACCCAGAATGATTCAGGAGCGCCGCTCATGAATGTGGAATACACCGGCAGGCAATACGAAGTTACTCCCGCGATTCGCAAAGACGTAGAAACCGGCCTCGCAAAGATCCGCAAAATCTTATCCGACAAGTTCGAAACCAAGGTCATTCTTGCCGTAGAAAAGCACCGGCACAAGGCTGAGATCACCATCACTCCACGCAACGGCCCGATCGTGGGCCTGGCGCAAGCGGGAGATATGTCCGCGGCCGTCGGTCAGGCGCTCGAGCATCTTGAGAAGCAGGCGTTGAAATACAAGACGCGCTGGCGCACACGCAAGCGCCAGGCTGGACGCAAGCTGAATGGAGATGCGTCTCAGCACGAAATCCAAGCGGCAGTGGGATTGTCCGAATCGACGGCTATACCCATCGTCGTGCATAAGTTTCCGGCCGTGGCAAAGACGACTGAGGTCCATCTGGTTCGTTCCGACGAAGCCGTGGCGCTGCGTCCGATGACTCTCGAGGAAGCCATTAAAGAAGCGCACTTTCGCGATCGCGATGTGTTTGTCTTCAGGGATCGGAAAGGCAAGGTGATGGTTCTGCATCGTACCCGCGACGGGAAGATGGAGCTGATCGAGGCACCGTAGGATCAATCTTGAAGATTCAATTTACGAGGGGCACTCAAGAGTGCCCCTTCTTCTCTTCTTGTTTTCCGTTCGACCTAACCCCACCTATCGCTCCACAAATGCCTTAAGCCGCGCGAGCGCCTGGTCCCATTGACCCGAAACATATTCCAGGTATTCTTTCATTTCCTCGATCGGTTTCGGATCAAGTTCGAAGAGACTTTCGCGACCGGTGCGCCGGCAGCGCACCATGCCCACGTTTTCCAACACCCTCAGGTGCTTGGTAACCGCCTGACGCGTGAGCCTTGAGCCTTCCGTCAGTTGTGCGATCGAATACGCCTGCCCGCGTGCCAGCTTCACCACCAGCGCAAGCCGCGTCTCGTCGCCGAGCGCGGCAAACACCGGTGCGTGAATTTCCAATCTTGCTTTCGCTCGATTATGGCTTCTGTGCAACATAGTTTTGGATGTTCTTGACCTGCTGGGTCCAACCACCATCATTCTTGCGGAAAGCTTCGTCGCGACGGTGTGCTGGAACCTTGTCGAAGCCCGATTCAGTGACCACAAGCAGGGTTCCGGTCGCTGTCTTTTCGAGTCTGAATTCAACGAGCGTCGGCGGCTCGCCCGAATAATCCACTTTCGGATCGACCGCGTAAGGATGCCACGTGAAAGAGAAGAGCCGCTCCGGTTCTATCTTTTGCACCGTTACCTCCCAGCGCAAATGTTCATAGCCAGGATAGGTCATTCTCCCCGTTGATACCTGTCCTGCCACAAACGGTCCGTCAATTCGCACACGAAACCATTCCCCAAACTCTTGCGAATCTGTCAGGGCTCGCCACACCCGCGCGACTGGAGCATTCAATTCAACTTTCTTCTCGATGCGATCTTGCATAAAAGTGCAACCTCCAGGTTGCATAATACTGGAAGCAGGTTGAAAATGCAACCATACGGTTGCATTTTAGCCTGTCAGCGACGTTTGCCCTTTAGAAAGGGGAATCAGTCCATCTGGAATTCCCAGCGCGTGGCGTTGTTGGGGAAGTCATTTTCTGTCCATGCCAAGGCCACCCGCGGCCGCAGGCAATACACCACTGATTCGCCAGGAATTACCATCAGCGGCATCTTGTATTTTTTCTTCGATGCTGCGTCGATCTTTGCGAAAGTGGGCTTGTCGGTGATTACTTCGGCGATGCCTTCGAGGATCACCACGTCATCGCCCGACTCCAGGTGCACCGAGACCGCAGGATTCTTCGCCAGGTTCTTACCTTTCCGCGAACTCTTCGCTGTCCCGAAATAAAATGCTCCGTCAATCCAGAAACCCCACACAGGAATCGAGTGCGGGCGGCCATCCGGACGCGCGGTGCAGACCCAGTAGTTACGAGAGCGTTCCAGACGTTCCTCCGCATGGCTCCATGGCAGATACTCTTTTCGCGGTTTTAGCTGATACAGAGCCGGAACCTGCGGCAATCCTACGCGGACCTTTTCTGTTGGCTTGGTTGTCGCCATGGGTTTACTCCGTGCGGAAAGGGATAACACGATCGCTCATGCGTTGCAACCGCCAGAAATCAGCGAATCTTTCTTACTGATCTCGGTGCACTGTCTCCATCGAAAACGCCGGCAGACACACTGCGATGTACTCCGCGCCCTCGGGGCCGGGGGTTGAGTACTGGATCCACTCGCCGGGATGGGCAATGACAGCTTGTCCGGCTTTCACTTCCATTTCTCCGTGTTTGTGTTTCACTAGCACGGTGCCTTTGAGGACAATCGTCAGCTCCTCGAACTCCGGTGTCTGTCCCGGCTCCAGCCATCCCTGCGGACTGCGCATGTGAGCGACGCTCACGCTGGGCGTCTTGGTATTCACGCGTCCGATGTATTCATCAATGAGCTTGGGCTTATTCCCAGCAGCGCGAATACGCATGGGCTGCGCAACCAGAGTTGGCATGAAATTTCTCCTATGACGAAAAGTTAGGCCGGACCTAATGCCGATTCATTGCCGTCGGAAACTTCGTGCCAGCGCTTGCCGCAGCTATGGCACACCCATGTCTGGCGGGGTAAGGGGATGGGCACTCCAAAATACGCGCTGACGTAAGCCACCGGCTTATTCAACTCTTCGAAGCTGATGTCGAGTGAAAAACAATTGGGGCAACGCGGCTGCTCATACTCTGACGCCCCTTGAAAGTCGATCTGGGGCGGGATAGGTTGGTCGAGAATCTCGCGTGCGGCCTCTACGTCGTCGGGATCGACCTGCAGCTTGATGCCGCCAATGAAGTTGGAAATGAACCAGTCGAGCCGCACCAGGTTGTCGTCTGCAAGAAAGCAGCGGATGTCCGCGGAGTCGAGCATGCCCTTCGCGAGCAAAGCCTCCGGCAAGTCTCGGAAGTTGCGAACGGTGACTGGACGACGGACTTCCATCTCGTCCTTGATCACTGACGGCGCGGCCTCCTCGTCGAGATCGCGCCGGTCCATCTCTTCTTCGAGAACCTCGCGCGCGGTCAGCGTAAGTGAATCGGCGTCGCGGGCTAGCTTTTGTAACTCGTCGTCGGAGAGAGCGGCGTAAAGCTCCGTCAGACGCCGCTTTTCATCGAGGTGAGACATGAATCAAGAATCATAGCAGGGAAGAGCAGGCCATCTGGCTGCTAGCTGGCAAAACAAAACGGCCCGCGCTTGTGACGCGGGCCGCCGGTGCACTGATTGGGATTGACCAAGAGGTGGTTACTCTACGTGGCCTCTACGGCAAACTCCGGGTCCCGGCACGACCTTCTGCCGGGCGGATGCAATCCTAAACCACCGGAAGTGTGCGGGCTGTAGTCCAGGACGACTTCCATCCTGAACCCCGCTTAGAGCAACCGCTCTAAGTCTCAGCCACCTCACCTGGTCTTGTGATGCACCTACTACTACCATCTGAACTTGTCATCCGACCACCTCCTTTCCGGTGTAATTCGAGAGTATTCGAAAATGAACTCGGGATCAAGTGGCCGGGGTGACGGGGAATCTGGGTGTGCAGCAGCGGGTATATGGTCCATGGCCGCTCAGCCAACGAAGTCCCGAATTGCGCCAAATCCCGGGTTCCTTCACTGCGCTCGGCCTCGCTTTCGCTGCGGTTGTGATGACAGGCGTTGAACCCTCTTTGCTACACTGCTCCTTCGCTAGGAGGCACAATGGCGAACTCAGCCAAGCGGCGTCATTCCACCATCCAAACTTGCATCATCCTTTTCCTGTCCCTCGCGCCACTATCGGCACAAACCCCGCCAAAGTATCCCAACTATCCCAGCGAAACTCCGGCTACGCTTAAGCGCTCCACTGAGAGCTTCGACTACACTCGCCGCGAAGAAATGATTCCCATGCGCGACGGAGTCCGCCTGCACACCGTCATCCTCATCCCCAAAGGTGCAAAGAACGCTCCCATGCTGCTGACGCGCACTCCCTATAACGCAAACAACATGACGACGCAGGAACAGAGTTCGCATCTCGGCCCCAGCCTCGAAGGCTACGACAATCCAACCGACGTAATTGTCGAAGGAGGATACATCCGCGTGGTGCAGGATGTCCGCGGCAAGTACGGATCCGAGGGCGACTACGTGATGAACCGCCCGCTGCACGGGCCGCAGAACCCTACGCCGGTCGATCACGCCACCGACACCTACGACACCATCGACTGGCTGGTAAAAAACGTTCCTGAGAGCAACGGCAAAGTCGGCATCCTGGGAATTTCCTACGATGGATTCACGCCGCTAATGGCCCTGGTCAATCCGCACCCTGCGCTGAAAGTTTCTATTCCCATGAACCCGATGGTTGATGGATGGATAGGCGACGATTGGTTTCACAACGGCGCTTTCCGCGAGCAGGGAATGCCCTACATCTACGAGCAGGAAGGCACTCGCGATAACACCGCCAAGTGGTGGAAGAGCTACTACGACGACTACGACATGTTCCTGCAGGCTGGCTCAGCCGGTGAACTTGGACGCCAGCACGGAATGGAACAGGTCGGATTCTGGCGCAAGATTCTCGAGCACCCCAGCTATGACGCCTTCTGGCGCGATCAAGCCATGGACCGCGTGTTAGCGGCCGAGCCGCTGAAGGTGCCAATGATGCTGGTTGCCGGCTTATGGGATCAGGAAGACATCTACGGTGCTGTCGCTGTCTACAAAGCCATAAAGCCCAAAGACGCAAACAATGACAAGGTTTTTCTCGTCCTCGGGCCGTGGTACCACGGTCAGCAGATTCACGAGGGAAGCAATCTAGGCGCGATCAAGTTCGGTAGCGACACGGCGAAGTATTTCCGTCAGGAGATCCTGCGTCCGTTTTTGGATCATTACTTGAAAGACGATGCACCGAGATCGGATGTCTCGCCTGTAACGGCTTACGAAACTGGAACCAACAAATGGCTGCGCCTATCGAGTTGGCCGTCAGGGTGCCCGAGTGGATGCAACGTGAAGCCGACTCCTCTTTATTTAACTGCTGGATTCAAGGCCGGATTCGCAGCTCCGAGGAATGGCGACGCCGCCTTCGATGAATACGTTTCTGATCCGGCCAAGCCGGCCCAATTTCGCACCCGCCCAATTGACAACAACTCCTGGTCGCGCTGGCTGGTGGATGATCAGCGCGAGATTTCGAGCCGTCCAGACGTATTGAGTTACACGTCCGAAGTGCTGACCGCACCGCTCAAGATTTCTGGTCATCCGATCGTGAACCTGATGGCTTCAACCAGCGGCACGGATTCCGATTGGGTGGTAAAGGTGATCGATCTTTATCCGGACGAGGTTGCCGACGATCCGCCGATGGGCGGATATCAACTGATGATTTCAGCCGACATCTTTCGCGGACGCTATCGCGAGAGCCTGGAGAATCCGAAGCCGATCGAATCCGGCAAGCCGCTGCTCTATAAGTTCGCATTGCCGACGGCGAATCATGTGTTCTTGCCGGGGCATCGGGTGATGGTGCAGATCCAGTCAGCATGGTTCCCGCTATACGATCGCAACCCGCAAACGTTTGTACCGAATGTCTTCTGGGCGAAGCCCGGGGATTATCGGAAGGCTACGCAGCGGGTGTATCACGCGGCGGGCGAGGCGAGTTTTGTGGAGTTGCCGGTGGTAGAGGGAAATAAGCAATGACGATGGTGAGGCCTGAGGCCAATGGGCGGCGCAGTCCCCTCGCATGGATTGTGCGATTATGCGGCCTCGCATTCTTGCTTTTCCCGGGCAGCCGCTTGGACGCGCAGCAATCCCTCGATATTTCTGTAATCCTCAGGTCAGACGATCAGAAGCCCGTCGTTGTAAAGCCGTCAGATTTGGAGGTCAACGTCGGAGGCGAACCCGCAGCGGTCGAACGAGTCGTTTCGTTGGCCGACAAACATTATCGATATGCCCTGTTGAATGATTCCAGCGGAGTATCGAAGTGGCCGGGTGGTATCAAAGAGCAGACCGCTGCTGCCGATGAATTACTGCGACAGGTCGTCAGCAATTCGGACGAGGGTGATCTAGTCAACTTCGGGGATCAAGTTTACATCGACGTCAGAAATGAAAGTGATCCGAAGAAGATTGAGCATAAGCTGACACGCAAAGGCAAGGACGTTTCAGCCTTTCGTTTGGCCCTTCTGTCGGCGGCGAGATGGCTCAAGCAGCAGAATGTCGAGGGCGACCACAGGAAGGTGATATTTTTATTCTCTGATGGGCACGACAACATCAGTCAAATAAGCTTCGAGCAGTTAATGGGCAAGTTGCCCGATACTGGCGTACCAATCTTTATTTTCGCGCCTGACGCCGTCCAAGCAGAGATGCAAGGCGAACAGTTGGGATTGATTGCATCTATTTCCGGAGGAGAAGTCTATTTCCTGCCAAAAGGAACCTCGCAACCCGCAATAGATTCCTTGAGGCGTGACCTTGCCGGCAGCTTTCTGATAACGACAAAAGTGCCCGCCGGGTCAAAATCTGGCCCTAAGAGCCTTTCGATTAAGGCATCTGCCACCTTGCCTCACCTGTCGATCCGAGCGCCGTCACAGATCGAGATCCCTTGATGACAGATCTGAAGGGGGGATTGCTTCGAGCAGGTTGGAGCTTTATTCGTCGATACCTGAACATTGTCATCCTATTGTCCGTTTCCGCATGGTGGTCGCTGTCGGACTCCTCTGTTTTTCCCAATCTGCTATACCGTTTCGGATGGAATCCGGAATCCCCGCAAGGAGTAGTGTTTTTCTGGTTCATACCGATCACAGTCGTATTCGGCGTGTATGGACTTACTTACTTCGCGGACACGATCATTCTGCATCGGAAATGGACGCCCTGGGATCTGATGCAACTGGTTTTTTGGCGGACCATGTCTCCGACCGTTACGCTTCTGGTCGTCGCGATGGCATTTGAAGATCTGTATGAGCGGCGCACAATCGGAGTTCTCTGGCTTGGGTTTGCCGCGGTACTTACCCTAATCTCAGTTGTGCGGCTCAGGGCTGCTCAAGGCATGAAACTGCAGCGAGTAAAGTCCGGCGAGTTGTATAAGCGCGCATTCGCGATGGCGAAAAGGGAGAATATTGAGCTTACCCGGGTTTATGTCGTCCCGGCGGGCAAGGGGCATCTCACAAACGCCTACGGGATGTCGAAGGCAGTCGCAATCACCGATAACTATGGCAAGTTTCTTGATGAGCCTGAGCTTGACTTCGTGGTTGCCCACGAGTTGGGACACGTAAAGCGGCACCATGGGCGGAAGAAAATGTTGATGGCGGCGGTGGTTTACGGAATCGCCGCTGTTTTAGCCCTCATTGTCGGCCCTTCAAAGTCGCGCCCGGTGTTCAACTTCGTCACAGCGTTGGGCCCCATCTTGCTGCTTTATTTTGTTTCCAGACGATTTGAGTACGAGTCGGACCGCATAGCTGTCGGGTGGACGGGTTCGCCTGAGGCGGGTATTCAGGCATTGGTCAATCTTTATCGCGTAACCGAAACACCATCTCATTGCCACAGAATCACTGAATTGTTTATGACTCACCCCTCTCTTTCACGGCGAGTTCAGGCGATCCAGACTGCTGCGAAAGAGATTAACAAGGCAAAGCTAGCATCCTCCTCAGCCTGACCGCATTCTGCGCCGCATACCCCGCCTGATCATTATCGAAATATATATAGACAGCTTTCAGACTCTTCGCCCACTCCCGAATTTGTTCCGCCCACTGCGCCAGGCGATCGTCGCTATAGCTTCCCTGATACTTGCCCTGTGCCGGGCCGTGCAGGCGGACGTAGGCAAAGTCGGCGGTCACGTGCAGCGGCGTGTGATATCCCGCGAGTTCGTAAATGCAGAAGGCGGCGTTGAACTTCCGCAGCACGGCGTTCACTTCATCGGTAATCCACGAGTGCTCGCGAAATTCGAAGGTATAGCGAACATCGCGCGGCAGAATTTCGAGAAAGTCGTGCAGGCGCTCGATATTCACCTTCCAACTCGGAGGCAGTTGAAAAAGAATCGGCCCCAGCTTGCTGCCCAGATGCGCCACTGGCGGGAAGAATTTATCCAACGCGTTCTGCGGGTCTTTTAGTTTCTTGTTGTGTGTGATGAATCGGCTGGCCTTCACCGCAAGCACAAAATTGGGAGGCGTACCCTCGCGCCAGGTGTCAAACGTGCTCTCTTTTGGAAGCCGATAGAAAGGATTGTTCAGCTCCACGGTGTCGAAGTGCTGCAGGTAGCAGCCAAGCATTTTCGCGGTCGGTGTCTTCTCGGGATAGAAGGTCCCGCACCAGTGCTTGTAGTGGAATCCAGAGGTCCCGATGCGAATGTCGCAAGCCACGGAGAGTGGATGATCACAGTAAGGCTCAATGTTGCTTGTGAGTAACCTACCACGCTCCGTTGCCATACCATCGCAGCACCCGCAGCGCGCGCAGTGTGTTCCAGCGGCTGGCGCTGCCGACGGCGGTTTCCATCTCGAGAGGAATGCGTTCCCGGTGAAGCAGGTTCATCGGCCAACGTCCGTTCTGGTGACGGCGCTTCATTACGATCGCGACGGCTTCATGGACTCGCTTGTCCGGTTTGACTCCTGCGCTCCGCAGGTAGTCGAGTCCGCGCAGGACGTCATAGTGCCAGAAAGTTGGGAACGAGAAGCGGAGCCATCGTTCGTCGATTACCTCGCCGGTTCGCCTTGAACGAAACATTCGACGCTCGAGGAGATAATTTTCTCCGCGCTTGCGAGCCTTCGTGACAGCAGCTGATTTGTGTCCGGCTTTCTCGTACGCCAGCAGCCCCTCGAGCACGCAGATTGTGGTATGGAACGAGGAGCGCTTGCTTTTCGGGCGTTTGGGAGAAGGCAAAACCGCATCGCAGTTCCAGCCCCCATCGTCGAGTTGCTCGCTAAGGAGTCGTCTGGCCAGCGCGTGATTCGGTTTCTTGAAATACGCGCCGATCGCGAGGATTCTTCCGTTGATGCAGGGCTCCGTTTCACCACGAAGGTACGGCCGGTTGTTGAGCGGCGTGAACACAAGATGCTTGTCGACGCGGGCGATCATCTTCTGAGCCTGTTTGCTGGAGGGATCGAGGCCAAGGTCCATCAAAACGACGAGACTATAAAGGGTAACAAGCAGGCCATGGTCCTCTTTCGGGCCACCCCAGTTGCCGCCGGGAGATTGACGGGCCAGAAGTTGGGCGCCCCAGCCTTCTGTCGCAACGCGTGATCGTTCCGAGGCAATCGCGTCGGAATGCGAATCAGTGAGATCTCTCATGACCTGCCAGCGGATCGCCGGGTCAGAATCGAGCAGCCACTTGAAGTGCGCAGGTCTGGGTGCGTAGTCGCTCAAGCGCATGGTGTCTTATAGCACGGGTGTGAGTCGGTTTTCGCGAGTTGAATCAGACGATCCTCGAGTGGAAATCTGTTAGCGATTCGCCATGGTTGCGATCTCGCCCAGGCCGAGAAGGCGAGCATCTGCGGTCAGCAGAGTTAAGTCCAGCACTTGAGCCGTTGCGGCCAGAAAGCGGTCGGCAGGATCCTGATGTGGAAAAGGTAACAATCGCGCCGCGAGGGCAATCTCATGTGTCAGCGGTGCTTCCCGATACTTCGCCGTTGCCCGCTCGATCCAGTCTCGAAGGTTCTCCTGAATGTGCATTCTCCCCTTGGCATTGAGAGTGAGTACCTCCCACGTGCTAATAGGTGAGAGCCACAGCTCATTGCTGGGGTTTCTTAGCTCTTGTTTCACAGAAGGTCCCAACCTTTCAGACCATTCCAATGTCCACAACCAAATGTGAGTATCAAGGAGAAGCTTCAATCCCGCAGAACCTCCCATTCGTCCTCATCACTGGCAGGAGAGATGATGTCTCCCAAGATTTGAAACGTCCCTTTCATCGAGCCAAACCAGTCCGGCATCGGCGTAGGCGCTATGGGAACTACCTCTGCCACAGGCTTACCGAAGCGAGTAACCCTTAGCGGTTGCTTTGTTTTCTGTACCTCTTCGATCAAAGAGAGGCACTTGGCCTTGAACTCAGAGATCGCCACCGTTTTCATGACCACACTATTAGATCATGGTCAAAATAAATAGTCAATCTCCAGGACACGTCCCAACGCAATCTTCCTGCCTCCCACTCCGGTTCCTACACTGGAGCTACTCCCCTGAGAAGATATTCGGCTAAGTTGCTGATTTTTCAGCCTTTCCAGCGATAGGCTCCAGGCTGGGACAAGCCGATATGAGCCAGCACGCGATTCGCGAACTCGTGCGCCATGGTGTCCGGCTTGGTAGGGCGGTTATAGAAGGTTGGGATTAAGGGAAAGATCGTGGCTCCGGCATCGGCAGCCCGGTACATGTTGCGGATGTGAATCTTATTAAGAGGAGTCTCTCGTACACAAAGTACCAGTGGCCGTGCCTCTTTTAGGCAAACATCGGCAGCCCGCTCGATCAGGTGTGAAGCGACGCCGTTGGCGATACGCGCGAGCGTACCGACGCTGCATGGGATAACGACCATCGCGTCCGCAGGATAGGACCCGCTGGCAACGTTGGCGCCGATGTTGTTGTTCGACTGTACCTGAATCTTGCGCGAGGACTTGCCGAGGATTTGCGAAATCAGGTTGCTGCGGCCGCGCAGGCTAAGTTCCTCGGCCATCACGCGCAGGGCGCTGTCGGAGGCAATGAAGTTGATGGTCTCGACCCGCTTATCGCCATTGACGGCAAGCAGCAGGTGCTTGAGGAATAGCGATCCGCTGGCACCGGTCGTGGCCACCGTCAGATTTTTGGGCGGGATGTCTGTCAATCAGGCTCCGGGACGCGCGTCCTGAGCATAGGGACGTGGTCGAACCCAAGTCAAGCAGTACGAGCTTGCTCGGGCTTCTCATTGAGGCCGTAGAGTTCGATACATCATTGGCATGGCGAGGAACACCAATCTACGGTCCCGACGCAGCGCAGCCCAACTGGATGCGCTGGCGGGTGTGCGGCGTGAAATCCGCAGCCAGGATTCCAGCGAGCACCGAAAATATCTCAAAGACTTCAGCCAGGCGTATCGGTCTTACGAATCAGTTCTCGACAATGACCAGCTCGCGGCAGAAATCCAAAAAGCCGACATCCTGCTGATCGGCGATTACCACGCGCTTCCCGCCTCGCAACGATACGCTGCCGCTCTCATGGAACAACGCGCCCAGCCGGGTGACCGGCCCATCGTTCTGGGAGTGGAGACTATTTTTTCGCGTGACCAGCATATCGTGGACGAATGGTGGCGCCACGAGGCCGACGAAAACGAGCTACGCCATCGTCTTCGCTTCGATATCGACTGGGGGTATGAATGGTCTCCGTTTTACGAACTACTGCTCAGTGCTCGCGAGCACGGTGAGGGCGTCTACGGGCTGGACTGCATGCCTCGCGAAAATCTGCGCCGCATCGGAGCGCGCGACCGCCATGCCGCAGTCAAGATGAGCGAGATCCGGCAGCAGCATCCCAATGCTGTTATTGCAGTGCTGTTTGGAGAATCGCACCTGGCTCCCGGCCATCTGCCTCGCGCGGTGCGCGTGGCCTTGCCCAACGACCACGTGACAACAGTCTTGCAGAATATCGATCCGCTCTATTGGCGGGCCGCCGGCGAGGAGAACGACTGCGTCGAGGCAGTAAAGATTTCTGAGGAAGTGTTTTGTGTCTTTACTTCGACACCGTTGGAAAAATACGAAAACTACCGCCTGCACTTGAGCCGCTGGGGGCGTGATGGCAACGACCCCGACATGGCTCCCACCTTTTACAACCTGGTTGAAAGCCTGATGCGTTTTCTCGATATCGACGGCTACTCTTCTCACAACGGCACACAGCCGAAGTTCCTCGTTGACCTGCTACCTGAAATCGATAGCGGAGCCTGCGAAGACCGACTCATCAAACTGCTCGAGCGGTGGGGAGTCACTTCACACGAGGCCATCCTGCAACAGCTTGAGAGTCGAGGATGCGTTTACATCCCTGAACTCAATACCTTTCACGCCCGCGAGTTCCAGATGGCATATGCAGCCGAGGATGCGGCACGCTTCCTCCACCACGCCTGCCGTGGTCTGCCGGTCCGGCGGCGTCTAAAGAAAACAAGATCAGGCGACGTTTTTTTCGAGAAAGTCATCGAACACGCCCTCGGATACTTGGGCTCTCGCATTCTCTATCCGGCGCGGCCGGCCGTGAGCGGTCAACGCCTTCCTTCCTCACCTGACGAAAACCCTGCTGCGGGTGCCGAGTTGCTCGGATTTATGCTGGGGAATTCTCTGTACGACAAATACGTTCAGGGACGCGTGACCCGCCTTGCGATCCGCCGCCTGTTCATGACGAAACTGAATGAACCGGGCGCGGCCAGGACGCTCTATGAAGAGCTTTCGAATAAACTCCGATCCGGAAAGCAGGATCACGCAGGCGCATAATTCCAGAGCGATCCGTCTGCGAAAACCACGTTGGGTCGGTGAATTCCTACGGGAGCACCTGCTGCACCAGAACGTCAGATTTATGCCGATTGAAGTGTTCATTTCCAACGTAAAAGGCCCTGATCTGGTGGGTGCCCGCCGACAATCCTACAGTCGAAAACCTGGCGCGCCGAGACGCGAGAGTGGCTGTGCCAAGCAAAGTGGTGCCCTCGTAAAAGCTTACTCTGCCACTCGGAGTGCCCGTACCGGGCAAGCCTTCCCGCACAATCAAAGTGAACGTCACACTCTCGCCAACATGCGACGGATTCACGGAAGAGCTTAGCGTCAGGAACGTCCCGCCCGTGTTAGGCAGAACGCTCAGCGTGCTGGTCTGGTAGTTGGCGACGGCGAGGTCGGGCGCTCCATCCGCATTGAAGTCCGCGATGGCAACAGAAATAGGTTGGTAAGCCACTTCAAAATCCGTGTGGCCTTGAAAGGACCCGTCTCCTTGCCCCAGCAAAACGCTCACGGTTTCGCCTTCGAAGAAGTATCCGTGCGTTACAGCGACATCCAGCTTCCCGTCGGCATTGAAGTCGTCGACCGCCATGTAGTTCGAATACTGGCCTGATGACGTCGTAATAGGACTTTGTTGGAAGGATCCATCGCCGTTACCGAGGAACACGTTTACAGCGCCGCCTGATTGCGTCATACCGATATCCGGCTTGGAATCGTTGTTAAAGTCGGCAATTGCCACGGCTGCAGGACTCCCGAGGTTTTGGCCGATCGAGACCTGATGCTGGAACGTTCCGTCCCCATTTCCTAACAAAAGACTTACTGGATCAGAGAGCTGGGTCTCGTCCATATTGGCGGTCACAAGGTCAGGCTTGCCGTCGCCATTTACATCGCCGACGGCAACGGAGACCGGACCTGGACCGGTCATGTAAAAGGTGGCGGAAGCAAACGTGCCGTCGCCGCGGTTTAGCAGGATCGCAACTTCGTTCGCAGCCTGGATCGCGATCGCCAGGTCTGGTTTTTGGTCGCCATCGAAATCACCCACACCGACCGAAGATGGACTCTCGCCGACAACATAGTTCACCTTGGGATGAAAGGTGCCATTCCCATTGCCCATCAGCACGGAGATGGTTTGGTCGTTGTAGTAGTTTGCAACCGCTACATCCAGGTTGCCGTCCCCATTGAAATCGCCTGTGTGCAAAGCCAGTGGCGTGCTTCCGGTCGGGGAATCCAGATGTGGTTGAAAGCTGGTGTCCCCATTCCCCAGCATTACACTGAGTACGTTGTCACCTGAATTCGTGGAGGCTAAATCTAGTCTACCGTCATTGTTGAAATCGCCGACTGCGACGCCGGCCGCGGTGGTGTAGGACCCTCTCCCCGTCTCATTTTCCCGACGCGCCCGCAGCGTGCCGTCTTTATTACCCAGCAGGATAAAAACCGAATTCTTATCGAAATAACCTATTGCGGTGGCTAGGTCCGTTGTCCCATCCTGATTGAAATTGCCGACCGCCAACGCGCCCGCTCCAATTCCTGCGCCGAACTCCAACTCAGGTTGTAGAGTGCCATCGCCATTCCCCAGCAGCAGTGAAACTGCATGGCCGCTTACCGCCAGGTCTGGTTTGTGATCGCCGTCAAAGTCTCCAGCCACCACACGACCTGGGTCTTCCTGAGTAGCGAATGCTTGACGTGGAAAGAATGTCCCATCACCCTTCCCAATAAATACATCCGCCTTGTTACTGCTGCTGGCGGAAACTGCCAAGTCTGGTATCTGGTCGCCGTTTAAGTCAACGACCGCCATATACTCAGGACCGGAGTCAGTAGTGAAGGCGACTGGCGGACCGAAGGTCCCATTCCCGTTACCCAAAACAACGCTCAAGCTGACGTGATTCAAGACGGCCAGGTCGGATTTGCCATCTTGATTGAAATCGCCAACTACAACGCTACGAGGATTCACCCCAGCGGCATAAGAAGTAAAAGGCTGAAACGTACCGTCGGGGTTCCCGATGAACACGTTGATAGACGCGAGGTCGCTTTCCGCTATGTCGAGTATGCCATCGTTGTTAAAATCGGCAACCGCTACGCCGTTCGGATGGGCGCCCGCGGGATAATCCACATTGTTTTGAAAGGTACCGTCCCCTTTGCCGAGTACGATGCTGATGTCGTCGCGGAAATCAGCGATTACGAGGTCAAGCTTGCCATCGCGATTAAAATCCCCGGTACTGGTGGCGGCCGGTCCGCGTGTGAAAGGTGAGTCTTTTCGGACGCCGAAGGTGCCGTCGCCGTTGCCGGGAAAAAAGCCGATCCCCTGGCCTGCCTCCACGATATCTACCTTGCCGTCCCCGTTGAAATCACCAGCGATGGCAGTGTCGGGAAAGGCTAAACTCGGATACTCCGGAGCATCGAGAAAACGTGGAACCTGCGCGAACAACGCTGGAACAACTAAGATTGCCGCAAGGAAACATGCCAGTAACAGCGTGTAGCGAGTGCAACAAAACATTTCGCACCTCTGAACTGTGGGACTGCAGCTCGAAATCTGGGCGCAGCGAGTTTGTAAGAACTTATTGGTCTCGTCAATATGCAAATCTTTGCGCAACAGACAGTGCTAAATCACCAATAAGGACCTCTTGAACGCCGACTCCATCCGCGAACTCTTTCAGGCAGTGCGTCGGGGTAAACTCTCGCCGGATGAAGCTGTCCAGCGCCTCCGTCATCTACCCTTTGAAGACCTCGGCTTCGCGAAAGTCGATCATCATCGCGTACTGCGAGCGGGAATGCCTGAGGTCATCTTTGGGCAAGGGAAGACTCCACTCCAAACCGCGCAGATCTTCGCTCGCCTTGCCAAACATGGCGGCAACGTTCTGGCGACTCGCGCCGATGCAAAACAATTCGCTGCCGTAAAGAAGAAGGTTCGGGGTGCCGAGTATCGCGAACTAGCGCGAGCGATCGTCTTGCAACGCGACGGTAAGACTTACGGCAAAGGTCGAATCGCCGTCGTGTCCGCCGGTACGAGCGACATCCCCGTCGCCGAGGAAGCCCTCGTCACAGCGGAGATCATGGGTAACGAAGTAGAGCACGTCTACGATGTTGGCGTCGCGGGTATCCATCGCTTGCTGGCAAATCGCGAGCGGTTGACGAAGGCTCGCGTCGTAATTGTCTGCGCCGGCATGGAAGGCGCGTTGCCCAGTGTGGTCGGAGGATTGGTTGGTGTCCCTGTCATTGCCGTTCCTACTAGCGTGGGATACGGCGCGTCGTTCAAGGGGGTCGCTGCTCTGCTGGGCATGATGAACTCCTGTGCCTCAAACGTCAGCGTGGTGAACATCGACAATGGCTTTGGCGCGGGGTATGTGGCTTCCTTGATCAATCGGCTTTGAATGACGCAAAAAAAAATGAGCACGACGTGAATCGTGCTCATTGCAGAACAGGCAGGTTCGCCTGTCCGATAAATTCTGGTTCAGCTCTTCGCTGTGCGACTGGAAACTTCCAGGTTGTTCTGAACCTTGAAGGCTCCGAACACCTGCGCAGCCCGAAGACCTGCAATGTTCTTATCCATCTCGTTCTCGACTGTGCCGTAGAGGCTCAGCGTTCCATGGTCAACCACAATACGGATCGGCGATGCTGGATCTCCCGCATAGCGGCTTAGAACCGGATCGCGATAGATGGCGCGCAAAGCGCTGACGCGAATATCGTCGTCAAAATTCGACGCAGGCGCGACCTTGATGTTGTTCACCACTTCCTTCACACCTGCCATGTTTGCAGCGATGGATTCGGCCGAATCGCTGCTGACATCAGTACGGGTTTCCCCGACTAGAACGACGATACCGTCTTTAATGGACGCAGTAACAAAATTAAAGCGATTGTCGAAACCAATGCGGTCGTAATAGAGCTTGCGATTCAACTGTGCGGTCAATTGATCATCGGACACATTCGTGCTGACGGCGACGAGATTGTGCACGCCTTGGACCTTATCTGCCTTCCGCACCTTTTTCGCCACATTCAGCTTCTGCTGATAAATGTCGACCGAGCCCGTCAGCGTGACGATGCCGTCATCTGTCTGAGCCTGGACATTGCGGAATTCTTTCTTCTCTGCGAGTTGTTTCTCCACACGAGCCTGGATTTGCTCGTCGTAACGAGCGGCGCCTGTCGTTTCTGCAGCCAACCCCATACTCAGGACGCCAATTGCCAACGCGGTGGAAAGGATATTCAACGTTCGTTTCATATTTAAGATTTCTCCTCACCCACGGCTTACTAACCGATTAGTTAAATAGATGCCGCCTCGAAAACAAAAGATGCTACTCAGGATTCTTGATATCGGATGTATGGCTCGACATAAGTCGTTATAACGAGTAATATCAAGTGGTGGCCGAGCACTCCAAAGCATCCAGCATCCAGGAAGAAATCAAGCAAACAAAACCCTTTAGCAGCGTGGAGGAAGAGGCTCTTCTCGCGTTAATGCGCACCGCCGACCAGGTGGGGCAGCGCAACGCGGAGATTCTGAAGCCGTTCGGACTCTCGCCGACCCAATACAACGCACTGCGTATTTTGCGTGGTGGCGGCGAAAAAGGACTGCCGTGCAGTGAGATCGCAGTCCGCATGATCAACCACGATCCCGATATCACGCGATTGTTGGATCGCCTCGCCAAGCGTGGCCTCGTAGACCGAAGCCGTGAGGAAAAAGACCGCAGGGTGGTTACAGCCAGAATCACGCAAGCGGGACTCGAGCTTCTGAGCAGCATGGATCGCACTATGCGTGAAAGTCCAAAGCAAATGCTTGCTGGGATCGGTGAGAAGCGGTTGCAGTCCTTACTACGATTGCTTCGCACGGTTCGGGAGAAGATTGCCTGACGCTCACATGAAAGCCGTCGTACGCTTAGCGTCCTACGTTCACTCGCCCCCTGGTTGTTCCAGATTGCACTTCGATTTTGGATGCTACCTGGGCTCAGGGTTGAGCATCAAACCCACACCTCTTGCATTACACATGGAGAAACAATGTTTCAGAACGGAAGATTCTCATCCTGTGGTCTAACCTTCCTGCGTATCGTGACGGGAATTATTTTCTTCATGCATGGATGGCAGAAGGTAACGGTCTTCGGACTGGCGGGCGTAACGGGAATGTTCACATCCTTCGGAATCCCGCTGCCTCATATTGCTGCGGTTGTGGTGACGTCAGTCGAATTGATCGGTGGGGCCGCTTTGGTGCTTGGTCTCGGGACACGGTGGGCAGCTCTGTTGAATGCCATTGATATGGTGGTCGCGATCTGCGTGGTGCACTTCAAGAATGGATTCTTTAACCCCAATGGCGTTGAACATCCCCTGGCATTGGTTGGGGCACTGATTTGTCTTGTGCTGGCGGGACCGGGTTGCATCGCGATGGACAACATCATCGCCAGGAAGCGGATGTCGGCCTAGCGTTTGTAGCCGATCTTTCGCAAGAATTCTTTCCGCGTCGCGACATCGTTCGCCGACTCTACACCCTTGGGCGAACTACCGTCGATCACGCCCATTACGCCTCGGCCTTGCCCAGATTTCGCAACTATGACTTCAACGGGGTTTGCCGTCGCGCAAAAGATCGTGCAGACCTCCGGGATGTTCTGGATAGTGTTCAGCAAATTGATCGGATACGCATTTCGCAGAATGAGCACAAACACATGCCCCGCGCCGATCGCCTGAGCGCTTCCGATGGCGGCGCTTTTCAGCTCATCATCGTTGCCCTCAGCTCGCACGAGACACGGCCCCGAGGCCTCGTTGAACGCGAGCCCAAATTTTGCTCCCGGCACCGTGTTCACGACCGCCTCATACATGTCTTCGGCGGTCTTGATGAAATGCGTTTGCCCGACCACGATATTCGTGTCGGATGGAAATTCGAGGCGAACCGATTCCAACTCAAGCATGATTCCTCTTCCCTGACTTTGGACACTGTCTTGTCCACTCAACATGATCCGATTTGCGAAAAGCATTAAGAATGAACCAACAGGAACCAACAGTTGCTTTTAATGCGTCGACTTTTTCTTCCCATGCGCAGCCGTGAGATGTATCACTAGCGCGGCTGCCGTATATCGGACCTCGCTTCGCTCATCGTACATCGAGAGCTCGATTTTACCGAGCAAGGCCGGATTCCGTCGTTTGGCTAGGGCTTCGAGAGCTGCAATCCTTACGATCCAACTCTTGTCCGTGGTTGCTTCCTTGAGGGCCTCAAGACTCTTCGGATCAGGATCGTCCGCGAGCGCAGTGGCGGCCGCCGCGCGGGCCGGCGACGTATCATCGGGCTTGATGTTGCGATAGGCTTGCCAGCCAATCGAGGCGAAGGGCACGAATCCGATGGCTTCACCGATCCCTATCTCCGCTAATTTTTGCGGGTCATGCAAAGTCTCCAGTTGCGATGCAATAAGGCCCTTGCCTTTTCTCTGTCCCGTAAGGATCTCGTAATAGGCATCGAATGCCGTCTCATTCTTCAACAAGAAGAGGGCGCGAGCCGCGGCGATCCCAACCGAGAGCTCCTCGTCTGCAAGCAACGCTTGCAACTTGGAAGTTGCAGCAGTAATGTGCAACTCGCCGGCAGTGGAAGCAGCCGCAGCCCGGACTTCCGCGTCGGTATCCTGCAAGGCCGCGACAGTTACTTCAACGGCATGAGCGTTGCCGGGTACAAGGCGTAACGAGCGAATCGCGGAAGCTCGGCGGCCTGCATTGTCTCCCTGAATTCCACTATCAAGGACCTGCCAGGCTTTTTCTTGTCCGCTGATTGCGTGCGCAACCGATGTGGTAAGGCAGACAAGAGCAAACCAGAAGCCGAGCCATTGCGCTCGGTGAGAAAAGTTGAGCATCCCATTGGCCTCTCGAAGGGAAGAGTCAGTCAGCGGCGTTTGGCCTTTTTCTTGCCACTCCCATTTCCTTGTTTTGAGCCAAACACGCGCGCAAAGATACCGTCAATATTCCGCAATTGTCGATTCAAATCGAAGGCTCTTTCAAGTTGCTGTCGCGGTACACGCCCCGTAATTTGCTTATCCTTAAGGATCAGTTGCCGGAAATTCAAACCCTCTTTCCAGGCATGCATGGCATGCGACTGCACCATGCGGTAAGCGTCCTCGCGCGAGACGCCGTTCTCGACCAGATCCAATAGAAGTTGTCCGCTGAAAACCAGACCGCCGGTGCTCTCCAGGTTTTTCATCATTCGGTCTGGATATACAAACATGGTTTCGAGAACGTTCGTCGTTTTTTGCAGCATGTAATCCATGAGTGTAGTGGAATCTGGAATGATCACCCGCTCCACTGACGAGTGAGAAATATCGCGCTCATGCCATAACGCCACGTTTTCCAGTCCAGCCTGTGCGTTGGAACGCACCACCCTTGCTAGCCCGCTGATCTGCTCGAGTGTTACGGGATTGCGCTTGTGCGGCATGGCGGAAGAGCCCTTCTGTTTTTCGCTAAAGAACTCCTCAGCTTCCCGAACCTCGGTACGTTGCAGGTGGCGCAATTCTGTCGCAATCTTGTCGAGCGTACTCGCAATCACTGCCAGCGTCGCCAGGTATGCGGCGTGGCGATCTCTTTGGATGACTTGCGACGAGACTGCCGCCGCCTTCAGTCCCAGCCGCTTGCACATCTTTTCCTCAAGATCAGGGCTGAGATGAGCAAAAGTTCCCACCGCACCGGAAAACTTTCCGACCCGTAAATCCTCCGCCGCATGGCGGAAGCGCTCAATGTTGCGCTGTGTCTCCGAATACCAGTTCGCCAGTTTGAACCCGAAGGTGATTGGTTCGGCGTGGATGCCATGGGTGCGCCCGATCATCGGTGTGTCTTTGAACTCCCAAGCACGACGCTCCAGGACCCCCGATAGCCGCTGAAGATCTTGCGCAATGATTGCGGAAGCCTGCTGAATGAGAAGTGCTTGCGCCGTGTCTACCACGTCGTTCGAAGTCAGACCGTAATGAAACCAGCGCGAATCTGGCCCCACGAACTCTGCCACTGCGGTCGTGAACGCGATCACATCGTGTCGCACCTCGGCCTCAATGTCATGAATCCGTTGCAGGTTGAAGTCTGCCCGCTCGCGGATGTTCTTTGCAGCAGCCTTCGGCACCATTCCCGCCTCGGCCAGGGTTTCGGTGGCAGCCAGTTCCACCGTCAGCCAATTACGAAAACGGTTTTCATCACTCCAGATACGGCCCATCTCCGGGAGGGTATAGCGTGGAATCAATTCAGCCACCTCGATCTTTGTTGAAGTTGAGCGACTAGGGATTCTAAATGAGCAGGCAGACTTTTCACCAAGCACGAATATCAGGCGCCGAGTCACGTACAGCCGAAGCCGCACATGTCGCATCGGAAAGACGTGGAGTGCGGCCATGTACATTGTTGCGACAAGAACCCCACCTCCTCCGATCCCGGGAACAGAACCAATACCGAAGCCTGATCCCGAGCCAGAGCCCGGTTCGGCGCCGGATGTCGTGCCACCAATCAATCCTGGTGACACGCCCAATCCATCGCCGCCCTTCATTCCACCTGAACCTCAACCTGCACCGATATAACTGCATGGGAAAGTCCCTTACAGGAAAACTTTTCAAAATGTAAGGCAACCATTACATGAATTCTTATCGCGCCTTAATCCACATAATCTCTACGCCGACGAAACCATCTTTCGCACATACGCAACTAACCAGAAAGAGGCCCCTGCGTTCGACAAAGTCGCACGTTGCGCAACGTACGCGACGCATTGCATAAGGCGACCGCATTTCGAGGCAGGAGGTCGCCGCGAACTTGGGACTTGATTGTGACTCTCATCCGCGCAAACCGGAGCAGGAAGGCAACACCGGGGAAACGAAGGATGAAGGGGAAGAGGACAACAAATGATCAATCGGCCTGTATGGAAAATTTGTTTCGGCACGCTTTTGTTTGTGCTCATGACTCTGGTTTTGTCAGCCCCATCTTTCGGACAGCTTATCGTTGTGCGTTTCGGACCGCCGGCATTACCGGTCTACGAGCAGCCTTACTGTCCAGGGGACAACTACATCTGGACGCCTGGCTACTGGGCGTTTAACTATGACTACAACGATTATTACTGGGTACCTGGCACCTGGGTATTAGCTCCTGAGCCGGGCCTGCTCTGGACTCCCGCATACTGGGGATGGAACGGTAATGGATATCAATACTATCCCGGATACTGGGGGCCTCGTGTCGGCTTCTATGGCGGTGTCAACTACGGATACGGTTACTACGGACAGGGATATCAGGGAGGACGCTGGCAGGACGGTCGCTTCTTCTATAACCGCGAAGCAAACCGTGTGAACGTAACTCAGGTCCGCAACGTCTACGTTACGAAAATCGTAAATGTGTATCCCAATAATCGTGTCAGCTACAACGGCGGTCAAGGCGGACTCACTGCACGTCCGACAAGGGACGATGACGAGGCAAGGCGCGAGAAGCGCATGGATGCGGCCCCTGCCCAGCGTCATCAGGTGGAGGTTGCCGAGAAGAATCCTCAACTTCGTGCTTCTGCAAACAAAGGAAAGCCGCCAGTAGCCGCAACAGCTAAAGCGGGCGACTTCGACCAACGCGCGGCCGTGCCGGCCAAAGAAGCGGGCGGAACTTACAATCCTCCCAACACTCGTGGCGGCGGACAGCCGGAAGCAAACGGTCCAAATCGAGCAGAACAGCCGAATAGGAACGCGGACCGCAATGACAACCAGGGCAATCGGCCGGGACAACAGGACAATTCCGCGAATCGGAATGAAAACAATCGTCCTGACAATTCCGCAAATCGGAATGAAAACAATCGTCCCGAGCAGCCTGATCGCAACGCAAACCGCAATCCTGAGCGTCCGGAGAATCCGCCGGAAGCACGTCCGGAGCCGAACAACAATCGGCCAGAACCGAACAAGACCAATAACGATAATGATCGGCCGAAGCAGCCGGTCCATCCGAAAGACATTCCGCCCAGGGATCAAGCAACACCTCCTCCCAACAGCGGTAATGCCCGGGCGGATCAGCAGTACGAACAACAGTGGAAGAAGCAGCAAGATCGTGAAGATCGCGATCGGCAGAAGTTGCAGGCTAAGCAGGACAAGGAAGATCAACGCTTAGCTCAGCAGCGGGCTGATGATTCAAGAAAGCAGCAGATGGAACAAAATCATCAGCAGCAAACCCAGAAACTGCAACAACGCGAGCAAGACCAGGAACAGAAGATGCAGAACAAGCACCCAAAACCGCAGGGTCAGCCAGAACCACCTAGCAACAATCCGAAGGACAACCAGCCACACTAACCAGGATAAGCGAGGCTTCCACAACCCAGTGGAAGCCTCGCCTTTCTTACCACAAGCTACTTACTTCGATCAGTTCCCAACGTGAAAACCAAGCGAGTAAATTGCTGCCGTTCCGTTCGCTCCTCCATTCAATTTGATTTCGATTGTTAGAGGATACGGGTTATCCAGGGGGGCCGGATCGAATGTTGTTCTCTCCGACAGGTAAGCGTCAATTTTCTTCTGCTCGGTGCAATAAGCGGTTTTGCTGTCTTTGTTGCACAGGATGTCGCTGATCCCATTTCCATTGTTACAGTCGCCTCGACCCGAGCAGCCGACAGTAGTTTTGTTTTGCTCCCAGCCATCGCCTGTCTGCCCGCGAACGCCCACGAAGTGCGGCCAGTTCTGGTTGGTGGTCGCACCCGAGACGGTTCCCTTGATGGTTACATTGACATTCTGACCGGCCGACACGTTCCAAAGACGTGTTGCTCCAATCAGTAGAGTGTGCGGGCCTTTTGGATCGAGACGAATCTTGAGATTCGATCCCTTGGTTCCCAGCGAATCGCAAATGCTCTGAGGTGAGCTTGTGCAGGTGTAAGACTGCCAGTTGAACACAGTCTGTTCCTGGGAACAGCTGGTGCCGATGTAGCTGGCTACTGTTCCTTCTTTGCAAGCACCGGCCCTCGTAGCTGCCGACGCTTTTGTGACGATGCCGGGTTCCCCATTTGTCGCCGATAGAACCAACAACAACGCGATTGAAGCGGAAAGTAACAGCGAAAACGCGATGAGGCGAAAAATCGTAAGCCGCATCGAACCTCCTGAGTTGTGGGATTTCGGTAGAGAATAACCGCGATCTTGTTCTGACAAGACTCAGAGGTGCAGCTCACGAAGAATAGTTAGGGCAGGAGTTTTGGTCCAACATTAACGTTCAATTGGTTTCTCTAACATGCACATTCACTTGCGCGAAAAAAATAAATCGATCTGTTCGCGAACTGCTGCTGGGCACTCGAGATAAGAAAAATGTCCACAGTCTTGCAATGTCACCATCCGGGCTCCCGGAATCGATTCAGCTATGTGCTTCGGTGTGCCGGCCGGGATGATCTCATGGTCACTGTTGATGACGAGCGTAGGTACTTTCAAAGTCTTGAGTCTGGGTAGGAGGTCGTATCCGGGCGATAACCAGGTGTCATCCATAAGCCGATCTTCGATCGCTCTTGCCTTTAGAATGCCCTCCTTCGTAAAGCTTGACCGCAATCGCTCGACGATCTTGTCCAGGTTTTCCGGTCGTGCAAAGGCTGCCCTGAAATGAATGCGATAGTACGCCGCGACGGCATCGGGATCGCCTTCCTTGTATCCGCCGCTTGCCCTCATCGCAGTCAGACGATCTGCATCAGGCCCCAATTTCTCCAAGCGCTCTTTTCGCATCTCCTTGAAGTCGTTCTGCGATACAGGCGCAGGGTTCATCAAGATCAGGCGAGACACTCGCTCCGGATATCGAAGCGCATACTCCAGCGCCAGCACGGCGCCCCATGAGTGGCCGAGTATCACGACCGAGTCCAGTTTGAAATACCGCCGTATCTGGTCTAAATCGGAGACGTCCGATGCAAGGGTGACATCCTCGGGCTTCACGCCATCTGCGGAACGGCCACGCCCTCGCTGGTCGTAGTAGATGAGATGGAATTCGTCAGATAGGCGGTCGAGTTCCGGCACCAGGTAGGTGTGATCGAAATCGGGTCCGCCATGGAGAACTATGACCGCGGGCCCCTGCCCAATTTCTCTGACATACAAGCTCGCATTTCCGGCCGAAACGTGACTTTCGCGTACAGTCGCGTTGGTCTCGAATCCGACGGCCGAATTAGCAAGGAGCCATGTTGCACACGAACATGTCAGCGCAGCTCGTGCGAATCTACTTTTGAGTTGTTCGACCCTGTTCTTCTTCATGCATTCGCTTACCTGACCGTGTGACAAATCGTCGGCCGCCGCGCATCTCGCAGATAGGGTATCAATGCCGTTGTTACGCAGTCCTGAAGACGCGGTCCCAGTCTGCGCTGACGGTGCGCAGGAGTGAGGGGTAGACTACCAGCTTGCGAAACGGATTGATCAATGTCATATAAATCGGCGTCAGGCGGCTCACTTTGGCTACGTAAACGCCGAAATAGAAGCGATAGGCATCTTGCATTTCAACCAGGGCGGTCAATGCGGCACCATGGACGGTCCGGTTGATCACCTCGACCAGTTGCTCGTTTTCGAACCGATACACGACACGGAAAAGCCCTTGCTGCGTGCCGATTGGCACCAAAGATTTCGAACGATCCTCAAGTGTCATGCGTTGTGTGAAGCTCTCCCATGTGTCCGTGGCCGGCTCTCGATCCCAACCGAGAATCCTGCCAATGAAGAATCGGATCTTGAGGAGTCCACGCACCGAGGGTGATACCTTGCACGAACCTGCCTTTGTCGCTTGGAGGAACTCGTTCAGCGTAACGCCCGATCTTGTATGCGGTAGATCGACGGCCCATACATCGTGTAGCGGGACGCCGGCAAGAAAATCGTGAACCCGAAGTGGTACGTGTTCAAAATCATCCCTCGAGACTTGGGGCATCCAGCCTCCTTACACTGTCTCGCTTGCGGTGCTATTTGGAACCGCAGAAATACTTACTTATTATCGCCTATCTCGGTAGTTTCCAAAATCGTGTGGAATATAGGCAGGACATCGCGAACCAAGCAAGAGAAGTGCATCAAAACTTAGCGCGCTGGAAGGAGGATCCTCAAATACCCGTGATCGCTTTCACGCGCCCGCTCTTAATGGCCTTGACTAAGGCAGCGTGGTCCGCTTCGGTCTGATCGCCGTAAGATTCCGCCCACGTTGCGAAGGCTTCATCCAGAACGCCAGAATTTCCGCAATAGCCGGCAATACAAGCGGCGTCACCAGTACGCGAGTGCGCTCGAGCCAAAATCGCTCCACATGCCCAGGCGTAGAAATTGAACGATTCACCCGAAAGCCACTCAACCGGAATAGAACCCTTCATGTTCTTCATCTGCCGAACGTAGAAAGGACGCCCATCGATCGACGTCCATCCCAGTAAGATGTCGCTCGATGCCTGCAGCGCTCTCTGGCCTGAGACCACTCTTCTTCCCTGATGGGCAAACTCGTTCGGCAGAGGTGGCACGTAAGGTAAGTGGGCAGGAGAAATCGCCTCCTTCACCTGTAAAAAGAGCGGATCGTTATCCCCATTGCCAAACAGCAGCGCCAAGTAGGCGCGCGTTCCAACGCTGCCAACTCCTACCACACGATGAGCAACATCCACGACGTGATATCTGCCGAGCATGTAGCGGCGCTCGCGCGTCAATGTCTTCGAGTACTCGTTCAGGGCGTCAATTACCTTTTCCCGAGCCGCGGGATTAACTCGGGTAAGCACAGGCGGTTCTTCTATCAGGCGCCAAGCTCCGTCGACCCCGCGTTCGGAACTCTTCGTGAGAAGCGTCGCATTCGTTTGCTGCCCGGCCTTTGCCACCGCTTTCTTAAAGACCGCTGCCGATTTGGCATCAATATGAACCAGCACATTCTCGCGTCCCGGATAGGCATGCAAGTACCACGTTTCCATCACGCCCATGCTTTCCAGGCGGTTGACGTTCCAGCGGTATCCGTCTACGGAACGCATTACCGCTGCCCGTCGTTCCTTGCGGTTTAATCCATTCTCGCGTCCCGCTACATTGACGCTTGCAACCAATCGCTTCAGATCCCATTCCCACGGACCCACAACTGCTTCGTCGAAATCATTCAGATCGAAAACGATGTCACGTTGCGGAGTGCCAAAAAGCCCAAAGTTGTTGAGGTGAGCATCGCCATCCATCACTACGTGAATTCCTGAGGTTGGGTTGTGCGATAAGTCCCAGGCCATGACCACTGCAGATCCGCGCAGAAATGCGAAAGGAGACGCAGCCATCCGGCCCATTCGCAGCGGAATGAATTCCTTCTGGCGTCCCGCATTGCTGGCGGCGATGATGTGGAGCGGATCTGGCCGATTCCGTGGTGTGCTCCACTCGCCGTGACTCTCGCGCGACGTCTTTTGCCGCAAGAACTTTCCCCGCACTCGTCGGCGTTCCCAAGGTTCGCCCGCAATCCGCAGGTCAAAACCGCTTCGCCGCAGGTCTCCTTCTTGAACTCGTAGTACACCGCTGTTTCTTTTTCGGGGAGGTTTATGAGTGATCTGGACTGCGACGGCCATAAGATCGCCTCTCTGTGCTGGATGGACGCATCACAACCGTGTCCTCACCTGGAGACTCCGATGCAACTTTCCACATCGCTCTGGCCTATGAAACTGTTATTTCTGACAGTTATGAGGCGACGATTGAGCGAATCAAGGCGGTCTCTATTACTTTCGCCGCTGTTTTGGCTACGAGGTAACTGCTTCTCACTCATTAAGGAGCGCAAAATACCCGAGGGCCCGAAGCTACGAGATCAGGGCATGAGCCATCTTGATATTGGGAAAAAACTTGATATCAGCAAAACTGCGGTAGGCAATCTCCTCTCTAATGAGCAATAGGCGCGCACGGAGCCGAGACGCAATCCAATTCATATCCCATTAGGGTTACGGTCTGGCCGTCTGTAAATTTCCCGAGTGGAAGAAAGCCATTTACTACGGGAGCCTGGCCTGCGTCGACATAAAATTGAACTGACTGATCGAAAGTAGCCTCAGGGACGTTGCTATTTAGCGCCGCCGTGAAGTCAGATTCATCAGCACCACCCGCAGTCAAGGTTACAATCGCCTGCAGACCGCCGCCGCTGAATAGAAATTTCCCTGAAACGTGTTGGATCACCAAGCGATGCCCCTCAGGTATGGCTCCAAAGGTGAACGTACAGTTCACCGTGGTGCAAGTGAGTTTTTGTGTCGATTGATATGGAATTCTGCCCGGGTCATCGATCCGACTAGTTAGCGCCGGACGAACCGCAGAGTTTGTTACCACTACCTTTGCCGCTTGTGCGGCGTCCGCCGCGAAAGTGTACTGCGAGAACAGCAGACCTGTTAGAGCAACTACTGCATGTTTCGTAAGTGTTCTCATGTTCTTCTCCTTCCAAAGCTTTGTAGCCCTTCCATTACTGATATAGCGCTAGTCCTCGAGAAACGAAGTCATTTTTGCGATCTAAGATACAAAGCTTAGCGCAGTGTCCAAAATCGTTCACAAATTATTTGTGGACACTACGGAAGGCCAAACCCCAGCCGAGGACCACGGTCGGCCCTAACGATTGAGATGGGAACCACTGATCATAAAGTTTGCAGCTTCAGATGAATACAAGTCCCAACGGAAGGTTGGTAACGCTCTCCAGGCCGCAGTTGTCAAGCGACGCTAGTGACACTCTTGAGTGGCAGGTGCTGCCGAAGCTTTCTCTTCGCAGTGACGATATGCCTTCGCCCCACTGCGATTGCGAAGGCGAAGTATTTTGGTAATTGCTGCCAGGGAGATATCTTCTCCATGATGCAGCATGAAAACGACCTGCTCGGTCTGATTCAAGTGTTTTGCGAGTAGTCGCGAGATCGCGTTTTGATCTGTGCCTGATCTGCCAAGGACACGCTGTTAGTGTGAACGTCTAAATTTACACTACATGCAATCTTCTGCACATTGCGCGAAGATCAAAGTAGAGATAGATTATGCGGGCTCGCGCATTGTTTCCTCCCCTGTCGCATAAGGAGAAAACCGTGAACTCTTCTCTGACCTTTCGCACGTCTTTCGCGTGCTTGTTGAACTCAGGCACGGCATTGTTAGTGCTGCTGCTTGCTGTGTCCACGTCTGCGGCTCAAGTAGAGACCACTCTGGCACGCTTCGACGGAATCACGGACGGAGGAGCGCCGTACAGCCCATTGATCGCCGATTCCGCACGAAACCTTTACGGAACGACGACCTGGAATGCGTATTTCGATCAGAAATGTTTTGGCTTCCGTAGTGGAACCGATTGCGGAACAGTCTTTCAATTGACACCGCCACAAGATACGGGAGGCGCATGGACTGAGACTGTCCTTTACCGTTTCAGTGGAGGCACGGATGGGGCATTTCCGGTCGGGCCGCTGGCAATGGACAAGAATGGGAATCTTTATGGCGTGACGGCCAGCGGTGGCGGTTCTGCCGACCGAGGCACCGTTTATGAATTAGTCAGACCTGTAGTGCCAGGCGATCCCTGGACGGAGATCATCCTGTACGCATTTGTACCGGGGACAGGTGACAGTCCCAATGGAGTCCTCTTCGACGGCTCGGGAAATCTATACGGCGCTACGCAGTTTGGAGGAAGTTGCGGCTCTGGGGGAGGAAACATCTTCGAGTTATCGCCTCCCGTAGTACCGGGGGATCCGTGGACCTTCCAAGAGCTATATGCCTTCAATTGTCCTGGGACTTCGAATGATGGAGTTGACCCGGATGGCAGGCTCATAAGAGGTCCAGGCGGAGCCCTGTACGGAACCACGCAATATTCTCATAGTGGGCCCGGAACCGTGTATAGGTTAACACCCCCTTCACCTGGCAAGAGCGCGTGGGTGGAGGCGATCCTCTATCGTTTTCAGGGTGGAACCGATGGCAGCAATCCAACCGCTGGATTGACCGAGAATCGTGGACGACTCTACGGCACAACGACGGACGGGGGGACATGCTTATTTTCAAACTCCGGATGCGGGACCGTTTTCGAAGTCACACCGCCGTCGAGAGCCAATGATCCGTGGGCGAAGAAAACCATATACGAGTTCCAGGGCGGTACCGATGGAAAGATTCCGACCTGGGAGGTAGCCTTCGACCGACAGGGCAACCTGTACGGCGCTACTTACAAGGGCGGAAATGTTTCCTGCCGCAGCAACAATCAGAGCGCTTGCGGGACGGTTTATCGCCTGTCTCGCCCGCAGAACGAGAACGACCCGTGGACCGAGACTATTCTGCACGCATTCGCCGGGGTGGAGGATGGAATGTTTCCCTCATCGGGTGTGCTGATCGGGCACGCGGGCGCTCTGTATGGAACCACGTCTGCAGGCGGAGATCTGAACTGCTCGATTAACGACAGCAAAGGATGTGGGGTAGTTTATCGGATCGTGCCCTAACTACTGTCCCGCGTAAGCAACAGTTGCAATTCGTAGAAAGTCCGCACAAAAGTTTGCGCCATCCATGCGCCTGGTTTTCATGCAATTGAGTGATATCGGAATTCTTCTCCAACCAACTCAGAAGTCCACCGAGAGGCCTAATCTCGCTGAGCCATTGTTCGAGAGAACACCCACAGATCCCTTGAAAGTACCGAAATTAGCCGCAGCTAAGTCGGGGTAGCCGTCTTGATTGAAATCTGCTGCCACCAATTCCGTTGGATACGGCCCGGGGGAATACACCTGCATCTTCCCCAAAGTGCCATCGCCTCGGCCAAGAAAAACACCCAGTAGGGAAGAGGAGTAGTCATTGGTAATGACGTCCACGTGACCGTCCCAGTTCAAGTCCGCCAAAATCGTGTAGCCGGCCGAAGGTTGTGCCGGTGCACCGGTGCCCGCTTGAAAGGTTCCATCACCAGACCCTAAAAGAATCTCGACATCCCGTTTGAAATTACCATGCTTATGGGTAATGACCGCATCGAGCGTTCCGTCTTCGTTGAAGTCTGCCAAGGCGACACCCTGTATGCCAAACGCAACCGCAGAGTCGATCTTTGGTTGGAAAGTGCCATCTCCGTTGCCCAGCAGGACTGACACGACTTCCAGGTCCGCGACGACCATGTCAAGGTTGCCATCGGCGTTGACGTCTCCAACCGCAAGCTGCAAGGATTTTCCAAGATCCCTATAAAAAATTGGCGGCTTAAAGGTGCCATCCCCGTTGCCCAGCAACACGCCGGCTTTGATGCGGTCCAGAACCGCGATGTCGAGTTTGCCATCGTTGTTGAAGTCTGCCGGCACCATGCGTTCTGCAAAGATACTGATCGGCACCTCGCTGTAGGGCTGAAAAGTTCCGTCGCCATTGCCAAGCAGAACACTTAGTCCTCCGCCGACATACGCGCTCGTGACAATGTCAAGCTTTCCATCGCTGTTGAAGTCGCCGGTCGCCGCTTCATATGACGGCCCCGCGGTCGGAAACGACGTCGGAGTTGAAAATGTGCCGTTGGAATTCGCCAGCATGACCAGGACATGGTGCTCGAACGAAATGACGGCGACTGCGAGGTCGGGCCTGCCGTCGTTATTGAAATCACCCGCCGCTACGGAGGTGACCAGGTCCTTCATTTCGAAAACATCGTTGTTACGGAAGGTTCCATCACCATTTCCAAAAAGGACGGCGAGAAAGCCGCGGTCGACTCCTGGATTAGATAGACGGTTGGGAACAACAATGTCCAGCTTGCCGTCCCGGTCAAAATCTGCGACCGCGAGGTTATAAGGAGAAGGTCCTGTGCTGTAGTCTGAACGCGGCTTGAACGTGCCGTCCCCGTTACCCAGTCGAACACTGATGGCCTCCTCCCGCAGATTCGTGGTAGCCAGGTCCAACTTGCCATCGTGATTGAAGTCGGCAGAGATGACTGCCTGGGGTGTGTCTCCCGTGGAAAACAGGCCCACGCTCTGAAACGTTCCATCTCCTCTTCCTGAGGCAATGGTGATGGAGTCGTGCTCATTGTCCACTACCGCGACGTCGAGCTTGCCGTCTCCATTGAAATCACCCAGAGCGGCTGTGTATGGCTGCGCATCCACGGAAGACTCGATTGCGGCGCGCAGTGTTCCGTCCCCATTTCCTGCGAGAAAGCTGATTGTTTTTGCGACGCGGGGAACCCAGTCGACGGACACGACGTCCTGTTTGCCATCCCCGTTGATGTCAGCCACCTGAACCCACACCGATGCGCTGCCAACGGCGTACTCCACGGGAGTTTCAAAAGTCCCATCACCCTTGCCGATTAACACGTTGACCGCTAGGGTGTCGTCGTAAACCGCCGACACCGAAGTCACTAAGTCCGGCTTTCCATCGCCGTTGAGGTCCCCTGCTGCGACCTCCTGGGGATGGTGTGTGGGAGTCGTACTTCGCAATTGAAACGTACCGTCGCCAGCACCAATGAACAATTGCACCGTCCCAGCGTTGGGGTCGACGAGCGCGAGGTCGGGCTTGCCATCCATGTTGAAGTCGTCCGCCTCAGCGGATCCATGATTTGCAACTCTTTCTTTCGGTGCCTGAAAGCTGCCATCCCCATTGCCGAGTAAGACGCTGAAACCGGGCCCATCCAGGACAGCCACATCGAGCTTGCCATCCACATTGAAGTCTGCAACAACGGGCAGATAAGGTTCAGTACCGGTCTTATAGTGAGCCGCACTGATAAATTGCTGGGCAACGGAGAGCGGCGAGAGAAGAGTGAAAGAAACGAGAGCAGCAACACTGAATAGAACTTTGATGCGGCACATACCTATCTCCTAAGATTAATCACATGCCAGGTGTGCCAAAGTTCCCGGAGAATCGCCGCCGAACCCTTTTTTGGCACTAAGCATTCCCCTAGGGGAAGGTTTCAAGAAAAGGTTGTGACCAAGTCTTTCGCGGGGGATACGAAGAGAAGTCCTGAAACGAGCGAAGTATATAACGGACCAATGCAACGGCCCAAGCCATCTTAAGAAATGTCTGGTAACCAAACTGACAAGGCTCAGGTCGGAGGGAAAGGCCTCCCCGAGCACCAAGCTTTTACGGGCAATCTCCCGTGTTAAGGCCGACTGCGACATGTCCATTGTCCGAATTGATCGTCGCGATATCTGGCAGCCCATCTGAATCAAAATCAATGGCCATCAGTATGTCGACCCCGGTAGGTACATTCAGATATTTGATCGTGGATTGAAACGTTCCATCACCGTTACCTGGCAGGAACGACATGGTTGCAGGGATAATGTAACCGGGATAGACGGAAAGCAGGTCAAGGCTCCCATCTCCGTTGAAATCTGCTGCCACCAAGTCCTGGGGGATTCGTGCAAAATACTTCCCTGACACTTGGAACGAACCGTCGCCGGTTCCGTGAAAAACAGCGATGTCATTGGTACCCGTATTGGCCACGGCCAGATCAATGGTTCCATCTTTGTCGAAATCCGCCGCCACTATCGCGAATGGGTCACTCACGTCCGTGGAGTATGTGCCGATTGGCGTAAATGTTCCGTCTCCATTTCCTTGCTCAATCTCCATCGTGCCGTGGTTAAGCCAAGAAATAAGAGCGAGGTCGAGCACAGAGTCGCCATTAAAATCCGCCACAACCTGACCTTTGACGCCATAGAACCAGGGTAGATTCTTGGCAACAAAACTACCGTCTCCTCGACCCAGAAGGACAGCCAGAGAATTCGGGGCCGGGAACGACGCCGAGACCAACACATCTGCTAGCCCGTCCTTATTGAAGTCGCCAAGGGACAAATACCCGAGAGGTGGTCCGTTGAAATGGGTGTGTTTCTGGAAGGTACCGTCTCCGTTCCCTAAGAAGACATCTATTCCCCAACTTGTGGCGACCACATCGGCATTCCCATCTCCATTCAAATCTCCGACCGCTACATCCCCGCCTAGGTAGAACATCGAGTACTGGGTTCGGGAACGAAATGTTCCGTCAGCATTTCCCAGCAGGATATTAAGTTTCTGATGTTCGCTGTCGCTGTAAGAAATAACGGCCAGATCGGGGTTACCGTCATGATCAAAATCTGCTGATGCGAAGCCCTGCGTCCTCGGAGCTATGAAAAAGTCACTAGGTCTTGCGAAGCACTTTTCTTGCGCATTCGCGGAGGTCAGGACAAACATGCAAGCGACCATCGACGAGAGTAGGCCACGTTTCATAAGATCATCTTCGCGACCGCTGAACGTCCGCACTATAGCCCGAAAGTCTTTAGAGACGCAATTGGCGATACATCCCGATTACGCTCATCACCCCGCCCAGGACGAACGTCTCTACGTCGGGATTCTGAGCGTAGTCGGCTGTTAGCTACAACTATCTCACTCGTCGTCAAGAATTCTGCCATCCCGCTCGATTCCGATAGCAAGAAGTGACAGTTGAAAAACGCCGTGTCGTCGGCCGTAATGAGTCATCTTCAATTAGCTGCGAATGCGGAGGACATGTAGCGAACAATTTGAGAGCCTGTGGATCGGCGTGATCACACCCTCGCGGCACCAACTGTTCTCGAAACAAAATCAAATCTATCATTGGGAGACCGAAACTCTTGATCGTTAATAAGACTTGACCTTCAGAAAGGCTCCCGAAACCGCAATCTAAAAGCAACCGAAAAACAAGACAATCTCTTCGCTACCCCGCTTCCCGCTTGCTCCAGGAAGAATTCTCTAGACCTGACGAGACTACGTTAACTGCTGTCTAAGGAGCTTACGCTAATGACGCTCATGAACTTCCCACTCCTTGTGTTTGCGCTTTCATTGCTGGTCTTGTTCCTTGCAGCGATCATTGGAGACCAGATCCGCCACAGGATGTTTCCCTTAAAGGATGAAGGGCGGGAAGATTTCAATATCGTCCTAGGCGGGACACTGACGCTGCTCGGATTGCTGATCGGCTTTAGCTTTTCGATGGCTGTCGGCCGTTACGATCAACGCAAGAATTATGAAGAAGCCGAGGCCAATGCAATCGGCACTGAGTATGTGCGAGCTGACCTGCTGCCGGCGGAGAACGCCGCGAGAATACGCGGATTGCTAAGAAAGTACATTGATCAGCGTGTGCTGTTTTACACAACTCGCGACCTGGAAAGAGTCGATAAGATCAATACCGATACAGCAGCATTGCAGAATGAGCTATGGTCGAGTGTCAGGGTGGTAGCCACGGCGCAGTCCACGCCGGTCGTTGCCCTTGCTGTCTCCGGGATGAACGATGTGCTCAATTCGCAGGGGTATACACAGGCTGCGTGGTGGAACCGCATCCCAATTGCTGCATGGCTTTTAATGGCCGCAGTCGCCATCTGCGCCAACCTACTGGTTGGGTACAGCGCACATGGGACGCATCGACGCATGCTTGTGATCCTGCCAATGATGGGTGCTCTTGCGTTCTTCTTGATCTCCGACATTGACAGCCCACGTGGAGGGGTCATTCGCGTGGTGCCGCAGAATCTGCTCAGCCTGTCGCAATCGCTGCCTAATCAATAGGCCACTCCGCGTCCCGAAATCAAGTGAACGAATCGTTCACCCAAACGGAGTGTGCCTGGGCTTGGTTGGCGAAACATCCCGATTTCACTCAAAATCCCAGTCGCTGGATTTCAACATGTGATCGCTCAGTTGCATCAGGCGATTTCTCTGTCATTCTTGCCAGTGCCCCCGGTAAAAGAACGCGACTACGCTGAGTCTAGTCTTGAGACGGAGGCGAGTCGGTGCCTGACAAAGTGAAAGAAATTCCCAAGAAGGCGGACATCTGTGTCATCTGTGGAAATAACATCGGACCGTACGTGAACGCTTGTATGCGAACAATAATTGCGGCGGTTCTACTGCTGCTGGCCGTATCTATGCCGATGTTAGCGCAAGGGACGTATACACAGATTGACGCGCCGGGAGCTTTCAATACCACCGGCTTCGGAATCAATACAGCAGGAGAAGTGGTGGGAAGCTATAGCGATGGAGCTGGCGCTCATGGATACTGGTTGACCGGCACCGTTTTCACCACGATTGATTTCCCTGGTGCCTCAGGAACGATACTCCTTGGGATAAACGACGTGGGTCAGATAGTCGGATACACCGACGACGCGGCAATCGGATTCTTGTACGACATTCAGGCGCAGACGTTCACAACGCTTGAGTATTCTGCTTCTACACAAACGCTGCCATTCGCAATCAACAATGCCGGCACCATTGTGGGTCTGGTTCAGGATCCGGTTTCGGGATTAGCTATGGGTTTCGAGTTAAACGGCACAAGGTACAAGACAGTGAAAGCGCCCGGAGCGCCACGTACAGTCCTGACTTCCATCAACAACTTGGATCAGGCTTTAGTTTTGGGCGACTACGTTGGTGCTCGCAACAAGGCTGGCATTCTCGAAAGTGGCAATCTAAGGAAACTTCCGCCCAAAGGTAATCGTGAGCCGGTTGCGATTAACGACAACGGAGCAATCTCCGGCTCATACGTGGTTCACCAAACTGACCATGCAGGGTTCGTCGTGCAGAACAATACCTCCCGGCAAATCAGATTCCCCGGCTCCCAAGAGACCTTTGCGTATGGCATAAACAATGCTGGCGTCGTCGTTGGCTTCTTCTATGACAAGAATACGGAGTTGCACGGCTTCATCTGGACTCCTCCCACTGATGCGGGCAAAGAAATAATTGGCGCTACATCCCGATTACGCTCAGAAACCCAACTTCTGGCAGCAATTTCTGCTGTTCTCATGGCTCCTTCATACGCCCTTCACTCCTTCTGTGACGAGAGGTTGTTCTGACTTTTGGAGTTCCGCTGCTACCGTTTCCATCTGCCTCATAGCACGCAAGTGGTTTCGTCCGGCAATTTTCAGTACATCATCATCTGTATATCCCCGACGCAATAGCTCGGCGAACAGATACGGATACCGGGTCACGTTCTCCAACCCGGTCACCATGGGGTTCCCTGTCGCTTCGTAAAAATCTGCACCGATACCGATGTTGTCGATGCCCGCGACTTTCCGAATGTGATCAATGTGGTCTGCCACATCCGCGATGGTCCCCCGCGGAGCCGGGTTCGCCTTCTCCCATTCCTCCGTTCCCTCTGCTACCTCTTTATCTGTATCAAAACGCATGTGCAATTGCCTGACGGCTGCCTTGCGTCTTTCGTCAAATTCGGCCGTCTTTGGCGACACAAACGCGCCAATAAAGTTGACATGCACGACGCCGCCATTTTTGGGCATCATGGCTAGTACATCATCAGAAACGTTCCGTGGGTGCGGGGCGATCGCGAATGCGTTCGAGTGCGAGAAGATAACCGGAGCCCGCGTTACCCGCAACGTGTCCTTCATCGTGTCGGCGCTCACGTGTGAGATATCTGCAAACATCCCGAGGCGGTTCATCTCTTTCACCACGCGTTTCCCGAACTCTGTCAGTCCCTGCTGCTCTGGCTCGTCCGTTGCCGCATCGGCCCAATCGATATTGGCCCAGTGCGTGAGCGTCATGTAACGGGCTCCCAAGTCGTGAAACACGCGCAGCGCCGCCGGAGAATTCTCGATCATATGACCGCCTTCTACTCCGAGCAGACAAGCGATCCGTCCGCCTTGATGGATTCGTTCGATGTCGTCGGCAGTTCGCGCCTGCTCCAACTCCGTGCGAGTGCGGATGAACCGGAGCGCCACATCAAACTCCCGTAGCGCCTCATGAAGAGACGTGTGCGTCTTCTGTGTTCCCGACTCAACGAACACCGACCAATACTGTGCGCCAACACATCCCTCGCGCAATCGTGGAATGTCCGCACAGAGGGTCGGCTGCTCCTTGCTCATATCGAACGAAGTCAAGTCGCCCGCCTTAATCTCCAGAAACATCGAAGGCAAATCATTGTGCGTGTCGATAAAGGGCGCTTTTTTCAACAATGCTTTCGCCCGCTCAAGAAGCTTTGAGTCTGGCGGGAGTGTGTCTTCGTAGGCGCCACCCCTATCTGCAAACGCGGAGTTAGCCAGAGCGGCGGAAGCCACTAGCAAACCTGATTGTCCCAAAAAGTGACGACGAGATATCAAGTGCATCTCCTGGAATGTGGGGTGCGCCGAATTGTACTACCCAGTTGTCCGATTGATTTCCACTGCCGAGATTTAGCGGCTGCCAGCGTGAAGGTTTCCGAGATGCATTGGGAGTAAGGTGCTTGGCGCAAAATCGCGATAGCACTCATCGACATCGAGAAAGGCGAATGGAAGGCGCAAGCTTGGGAGAACGCCTGAGTACAACTAGGTGCGCGATAGAATCAAGCCTGTTTATTCATGCCCCAATACACAGCGGCGCAGTTGAGGAACACGTGGAAACCGACCATGAGCAGGCTCGGTTTTCGGATCGACCATTCACGGTTCGTGACGAGCCACGGTCCCATCAACCATTCCGTGGTCTTTCAAAGGCTCCAATGGTCACGCGACATTCTTATCAAACTTTTCGTGAGTGTCACGGATCCTTTTGAGCCTGACGTAGAACTGAACAACCGTGTCTGCCTGCACGCCTACTTCGAACCCGATGGGGTTCATTTTGGGACACGAATGCATTGGGATGAAAACGACCTTCCAGCCAACGCGCCACTTTTTGAACGGCTCGGCCCGCCCTTCTTTGAACAATTCAAAGGCATCGAAGACCTTCTCGCAATCCTCCATGCTGCGCAGGCAGCCTACGTATTGCCCGAAGCCTATCTGGCAGGCACCCAACCGGAACCGACCGATCACATCGCACGCGAATTTCTATCGCTGCAACCGCCAAGGCCGCGCCGTCCGATACCCGCAAACGAGGAACGCCTCTCGTTGCTTTATTGGCACAATGGGGAGATGGCCCGTTCGCTGGAACATGCCAAACGCTATTTGGAACTGATTCCCAACGATCAGAAGATGAAGGCTCGCATCAGTGCCATGCAACGGCCAATGCTCTAGTGATCCCCGATGACGTAACTTGGGGGCCATACATGCTACGCCCGGCAGGTGGTGAAATCGCCTTGTAACGCCAGTCATGTCGATCTTTCTGCTTTCCAAGGTCGTATCAGTGGGACAATTGGGCTGACGGTTAGGGGGGCCAACGTGATTGACACTCTAACAATGGAGTGCCTGGAAGAGGAAGGCCAGAACATTGCCGAGTACGCGCTAATATTGGCGCTGATTCTGGTGCTCGTGGGCGGCAGCATCCGGCTCATCGCGCACGCAATCACCGGTCAATGAGCGCTATCGCCTGATATCGTCAATCACCGAGATGCACTAATCAACGCGCAGAACCTGCATCGCCAAATCAAACCTGTCATCTCGCTGAGCAGCAGCAACGCTCTTGAGCGTTTTCTGTGGACTGCCCGACAACAGCCA
>DATBFG010000032.1:0-5303 GCA_036558645.1 Terriglobales bacterium | reverse complement strand
ACTGTCATTCGCGACTTGCGCTTCGCTAAAGCCTGGCTCAATCGCGAAGTGCAGCACATAAACGGTCACACCGCTGGCTCGTGAGGCGGGTTGCCCGTGCAATTCACTTGTCGTCGTCGTTCTTATCGCCGTGGTTCTTGCAGCCGGTGAACTTCAGAAGCGGTCGTCCACTGGGAACTGAATCGGGAATGAGAGCGCATAAATTTTTCTTAGTCGCCTTTTCATCCTGCAATCCATCCCTGACGAACGCTACAAGATCTTTCAACTCGTCTGCTTCCAGTGATATAGGATTCCTTAGTTGAGGTGCGAGCGTCATCAGAACAGGTTCAATAGGACCAACGTGGCGCAGATCTCTTTCGACGCCAGCACGACGTGGATCATAGTTTCTTGCTGATTCGTATACGTCAAGATGATGCCGGATGGCGTCTTCGAGACGGGTAAATGAGCCGTTATGGAAGAAGGCCGGCTGAAGCACGAGATTCCGAAGCGGTGCGGTTCGGAAGTGATAGCGATCCCTGCTGTCCCCGGTGATCTGTTCGAGGCCGAAGTCCTCGTCCATGTTTGGTCCGTCAAAAATGACATTGCCCTTACCCACCCCGAATGTGGGCGAGATCTGGGGAACGCCAATGTTATATTCCTCGAAGTCGCTGAACATCTCGTTGGCTTTGCCGGCAACGGCGTGGCAGCTTACGCAATTCGCTTTTCCGAAGAATAGCAGCGCTCCTCGCTTCTGCCGAAAGGTCATCGCGTCATGGTCACCTCGCGCGAAACGGTCTATCGGTGCGTTGGCAAATGTGAGAGTAAACTCAAATTCTGCGATGGCCTCGCCGAACATGTTGAAATCGATGGGTGCGCCAGCCTTTACCGCCGAGTAGACTTTCCCAAAAAGCTCGCGGTAACCCTCGATCGAATTCAGCCGATCCAGTACTGCTTGTCTTATTGGATCGTTGCGGTAGCCTTCGGCATCAGGTATCGGGAGTTTCGCGCCTTTTCCATCATCGAACTGGTCGAATGCGGGACCGAGTGAATACGGTGTGCCCTTGGTTCCCGTGTAGCCTGCGACCTCTGTGAGTTCCGTCGGGGGCATTTCACCTTGGGCTTGAGCTAGATGCTTGATGATGGGATCGGCCGGTGGAAAGCGCGTTGCACCTTCCGGCAACGGAAACTTAAACCCCTGCGAGTTATCGAACGGATCCCCGGAAACGGAGTTGAACCGGCCGTTCCACATCAGTGCCGGGAAGAACGCAATATTGAGGGCTTTTGGAGTACGCCTTTGATTGTGGGGGCCTTCCCGCCTGAGACCTACTATGCCGTTGCTCTGAATGCCAACAGCAATCGATACGGGATCGCCGAATCCGGTAGCCGGAGCGTGACAACCACCGCAGGTGTTGTCATCATGCAGGCCACCAATCGTATCGAACCATAGGAGCCGTCCGATGTTTGCCAGATCCGGATCGACTTCTCGTCCCAATCGCTTCTTCAGAGTCGCTTCGACTCTGCCGGTAAACTTCTGCTTACGCAAAACCCTTGCCAGCCGCGAATCAATGTTTGAAGTCAGAGCGGGACTTTCGGCAGCGTAGGAGCGTGCCGCGAAGGAGGCCCCTGTAAGGAGGATGGTGCACACCAATTGTGCTCCGGATTTTACGCGTACGGTTTGTGAGCCAATCCGGCACCATCCCAATCCCAGCAGTGCCGCGGCCATCACAACGAGCACGACGCTGGAAGGCTCGGGCGCAGGTACGAGTGCTAGCTGCACCTGAACATCAATGAGATTTTCAGCCGCTCCGAAAGTGAAGGAGCCATACAAAGGACCAAAGCGCGATACCGACTCGGGGGCCTCAAAACCCGTGGGGGAGTCGGGGTCCGGAAAATCAAGACTGTCGAAGATCATGCCGCTACGGCTAGTAACGACTCGCATCCGGAATGCCTCAAAAATAGGATTAGGCACTACGCCGAACGTGTTATCGGCGCCGTACTCCGACGCAACATCTATACCGCTCATATCCCCCGTGAAGCCCCAACCGGCCAGGCTGTTGTCGCTGGTCGAAATACCAATCCAGTACCGAGTGCCGGCCGTCAGGGAAAAGGGTGTCAATAAAGGCAAGTCGTCAACCGGTGAACTGGTCAGCTGACTGTCGCCTCGACTGCCAATCACTGTGAGAAGCGCGCCCGGACTGGTGGACGAATCGGTGTATAAACCTATGGTGATCGAACCCGCCGACGCGCTGCCAGCAAGAAGTAATGTCAGCGCGATCGTGTTACAAGGCCGATTAATCGAGAGATGCATAATGTTCCTCCTCCTTAGCCATAGCGAGAGCGTTACGTGTGAAACGGCAAGCCAAATGAGGGGCCATAGGCGATATGGCCACATCTGGCTTGCCGCCTAACCGTTGCCGTAAACTTTAGCAGCGGCACTCGACGGTTTACGGAACGCGCGGTGGACTCAATAAATTGATCATCCGCTGCATCCGCAGCCAGTAGCGATTCAATCTCGTTGCGGAGAGTGGAGTCGTCAGAGCAGGCCCAATAAAGAAAATCGGCACGCGCGGCAGCATTTAGGCCGACCGCCTGGGAAAACAGCTCTTCCACCAGATGCGCTCGGCTGGTACCGGGCTTGAGCATCATGCTCACCTCCGAAATGCGAGCGGTGTGGTGGACTGAGCCCAGGAGCCACCATTTCAGGTGAGTATAAACGAAAAATTACCAGGGAAATAATGTATATGTCGCAAGCAATTGGGGGGGGAAGTGTTTGGACATTCACCCCATCCACTGCGGATTCTGAATGGTACCGTCAAAATCGGCGCTGATTTTGAAGCGCTCGAACTCGCCATGTTGGGCGGCTATGCGCGTCTTGTCCAGAAGCGCAACCACCTGCGCCTCAGTCATCGGCTTGAAACTGCGGGCAGCCTCAAACGCCTGGTCCAAAACCTTCATGCTGTCGCACCCGGTGATCACGACGGATGTAGGCAGGTTCAGCGCATAATGCAAGCACTCGACCGGTGTCACAGTGTTGCTTTTCAGGATCAGGCCGCTGGCCATCGGTTTCATACCGAGCACTGCGATCCTCTGTTCAACCAGTTTCGGAAGAACATTGTTTCGGAAGCTGCGGAAGTGAGCGTCCATTGGGTTCAAGGGCATTTGGCAGGCATCGAAGTGGAAATCGTGCTGCTTAGCGACTTCCAACATGCGCTCGTGAACCAATGGATCCTTGTGTCCCGTGAATCCTATGTAACGAATTTTGCCGGCCTGCTTGGCGGCAAGTACCGCTTCGAGAGCACCTCCTTTCGCAAAGAATCTGTCGGGATCGTCCAACCTGATGTTTTCGTGGTACTGAATCAGGTCGATATGATCTGTTTGCAGGCGCTGAAGGGATTGGTTGATCTGCTCCGCGGTGGCCTCTTTCGTGCGGCCATCGAACTTCGTCATGAGAAACGCCTTCCGGCGATAACCATCGCGCAGCGCCTTTCCCATGCGAATCTCGGATACGCCATCTGCATAGTCCCAGCAGTTATCCAGGAAGGTGATGCCACGGTCCAGGGCCGAACGAACAATGCGAATGGCTTCTGGTTCGCTCGGGACTGAAATGTGATAGCCGCCCAAGCCGATGGCCGAGACCTGCTCGCCGGTGCTTCCAAACTTGCGATAGATCATGCCGTTTGACCGGGCTGTTTCGTTGGATTGCGCGTCGGCCATCGCTGCGATTCCCGCGCCAGCGATAACGTTCAGAGCTTGTCTTCGGTCCATATCAAATACTCTAGACCTGTAAGATCGTGAGTAGTGAACTGGACAGCGGTTGGAGCATTGTTGATGGCGCTGGCAGTAACATTCGGAGCCTTTGGAGCTCACGTGCTCAAAAACAGGCTCGATGCATATTCGATGAATGTATACGAGAAGGCCGTCTTCTATCATTTCGTGCACGCGCTCGGAATTTTGCTGGTTGCGCTGCTGGCTCGCACAAGCGCCATTTCCGTTGCGGCTCAGGTGCGCGTCGGCTGGCTTCTGCTGATAGGGATCGTGCTTTTTTCGGGAAGCTTGTACGCGCTGGCGATCTCGGGATTCCGAATTCTCGGTGCGATCACCCCAATCGGCGGCATCGCTTTCATTGCGGGCTGGCTGTTTCTGGTCTACGATGCACTGCGGGCTCACCGCGGTTGAGCCGCTACCTGCACGAGCGTACGCATCCCTAAGCCGTCCGGTAGTTCGTAACGGCAAATGACTTCAGCGGTAATGCGGTGCGAGTTTGCGCTTCGAAGCTCCGCCTCCACTTCCGGACCTTTGTACAACATCAGCCGCGTTCCCTGTTTTAGAGACTTTGCAAACACATCGAGCAGGCGATGCAGAGGAGCAACCGCGCGAGCAATGATAATTTCCGGACGTTCCAACAAAGCTCTGTCTTCGGCGCGCTCCGCCACTACCTTTACGTTGCAGAGTTCCAATGTCTCCACAGCCGAATCGACGAATCGCGCTTTCTTCTGAGTCGACTCGGCGAGTGTGAAGCGGGTTTCCGGCAGTACGATCGCAAGTGGAAGACCGGGAAAACCAGCACCGGTCCCGGCGTCAAGAGCGCGTCTCGCGCCGCGGAAATGTTTCCAGGGGGCGACGGAGTCGTAGACATGCTTGATAGCCGCTTCCTGGCAATTTGTAATTCTTGTGAGGTTCATGTGCTCGTTTGCGGCAACAATCATCTGGAGGTGCTGCGCGGACTTCCCGATCAGCCGCTCGCGATTCGGCAGATCGGAGGGCAGAACGCGAGCCAGTTCCTCCTCAAAGCTCACCTTTTCATGATGACATTCGCATCGACATGGCATCGCGCATCCGGCGGCGATTTTCATCTTGTAGGTAGCGATTTTGATCTTGTAAGCGAAGATAAGAGGAATGCTAACGGCGGGTATTGTTGGTCTTCCGAACGTTGGAAAAAGCACCCTGTTCAACGCGGTGACGCAAACCAGAAAGGCTCTTGCCGCAAACTACCGGTTCTGCACGATTGAGCCCAATACCGGTGTGGTGACGGTTCCAGATGACCGGTTGCAGGTGCTCGCAGCGATGAGTAAATCGCAAAAGATCGTTCCCGCCGTTTTTGAGTTCGTCGACATCGCAGGCCTGGTAAAAGGCGCAAGCAAAGGCGAAGGCTTGGGCAATCAGTTCCTCGGACACATCCGCGAGGTCGACGCGATCGTCCAGGTCGTGCGCTGTTTCGAGGATGCAAATATCGAGCACGTGATGGATACGATCGACCCCGTGCGCGATATAGAGATCATCAATACCGAACTCGTGCTGGCCGATCTGGAATCGGTCGAAAAACG
>DATBFG010000031.1:0-53368 GCA_036558645.1 Terriglobales bacterium | reverse complement strand
TACGGATATTGAGGTCAAGAACGAAAGCAGTAAGCCGACGACCATCCACTGGCATGGAATAGAGATCGAAAGTTACTACGATGGTGTGGCTGGGTGGACTGGATCACCCGATCAACCAAGCCCTGTGATCCTTCCCGGTACTTCATTCGTTGCACGAATGACACCACCGCGAGCAGGAACCTTCATTTACCACACTCACTGGCACGATGACGTACAACTCCTCAATGGACTCTATGGTCCGCTCATTGTTCTGGAAAAAGATGAGCAGTATGATCCCGAGCATGAACGGGTGTTTGTGTTTAGTGCCGGGCGGTATCCTCCGTTCGGCTTCATATTGCTGGTGAACGGACACCCCGAGCCGGACCCGGTTAGCCTGCAGACCGCAACGCCATATCGACTACGACTCATCAATATCACGGACAATTCGGCTGACCTTCGGGTTCGCCTTTTAAACCATGGCGTGCCAGTGCAGTGGAAGATAATCGCAAAAGATGGAGCAAGCTTACCGCCAGCGCAGTTGAAGCTCGCAAGCGCAGACCTGGGCATTACAGTCGGAGAGACCTATGATGTGGAGTATCGGATGGAAAGCCCAGGTCTTGCCGATCTTGAGATTCGGGAGACTGGCTTTCCGACACCAGTTACCCTCCCACTCACGTTTTCCGATGCCAAGTAGGCGTTCGTCGCGGGGCTTAGGAATTCTGCCCCATCGCGAACTACGCTAGCGCTGGTGAAAGCCCATTACGAAACAATTGCCTCGCACTTTTTTCGCCATGTTGAGTCTCGTCACTGACAATCCATCTCGATTTCCGGAATACTTTAACTTGGGATTGTGTCGCAAGGCGAGTCGTGCCCGTCCAAGGCAGTTGATGTCCCAAGATCTTGGACTGGAGACAGCTAATAAGCCCTTTCAATACTAGATTTTGCGCGGAAAAGGGCAGAATGATGCAGGTAAGTCTTTTGTTTTATAGATTTTACCTGTAAGTTCTGTGTTTGGAAGATTTTAGGAACAAAATCGCGCTAACATGAAGATTCTAATAGATACCTAGGGGGAGGGGGTACCCCCGGCGCGACAGTCTACATAGGATAAATAAGTAATGATAAGGGAGTGGTGCCTACAAAAGGTGCCTAACAAAGAAGAAGGGTTAATCCCAATCCCGGTGTAGACGCAAGAAATCAGCTAAACCCAGGCAGGCTACTCACGACTTGGTGATCAACTCTGCCTGCGCATAGAGATTCTCGATCTCCGGCGCGTACTTCTGTTCCACGGCTCGCCTTCTCAGTTTCATACTCGCGGTGAGCGTCCCATCCGTGGTGGAGAACTCCTCCCACACCAGCATCACTTTCTTTAACTTTTCAAATTGCGCCAGGTTCTGATTTAGGTCCGCGACAATTCCATCGTAGAGCGCTTGCACCTTATTATTAGCGACCAACTCCGCGCGTGAAGTGAACGCAACGTGGTTCGCGCGTGCCCAATCTTCGAGCAGCGAGAAATATGGACAGATGATCACCGCAGGAAACTTGCGCTTATCGCCCACGACCACTGCTTCTGCGACCAGCGCGTTGTGCTTGAGAACTCCTTCGATCGGTTGCGGCGCGAGAAACTTGCCACCAGACGTCTTGATCAGATCCTTCTTGCGATCGGTAATCGACAAGAATCCGTCAGCATCAAGATTGCCGATATCTCCGGTCTTGAACCAGCCATTGATGAAGGCGTCGCGAGTCTCTTCGGGGCGATTCCAGTATCCGTGAAAGACAGATGCACCACGCACCAGAACTTCTCCATCATCCGCGATGCGCACCTGCACATTGGAAAGTGGCTTACCAACTGTTCCAAGCTTGTGTGCCTTCGGAGTATTGACTGCGATGACAGGCGAAGTCTCGGTGAGACCATAACCTTCATGTATGCGGATTCCGATATTCGCATACCACTCGGCGAGCGAGCGGCCAAGCGGCGCGCCTCCGGAGATATAAAGCTGAGCGCGATCGCCCATCGCAACCCGCACCTTCGAGTACAAAATGCGGTCGGCGAGGGTCCACGACAGAGAAGTTGGTACGCGTCCAGCTACAGTCTCAGCTTGGTACTTGCGGCCTACCGACAATGCCCATCGATAGACAAGCCTCTGCGGAAATCCGCTCGCCTTGATCTCGACCTGCGAGTGGATCTTCTCGTACACGCGTGGAACGCCAACGAAGATCGTAGGATGGATCTCAAGCAGCGCCTGCGGCAGTTGCTCGACGTGCGAAACGTATGCCAGCGTAACGCCGTGATAGAGCATGGCGAAATCCACGTGTCGCGCAGTGACATGCGAGAGCGGAAGAAACGAGATGCTGGTATCGCCAGGCTTTACGCCGAACTCACCCAGCGAGCAGTTGATGTTCGACGCCATGTTGCCATGCGTCAGCACCACGCCTTTGGGAGTTCCGGTCGTGCCCGATGTATAGATGATCGTAGCCACGTCATCCGAACTGACTGCTCGTCCCGCCTTCTCGAACTCGCGATCCCTCTCCTTCGAGCCGTTCTGCATCATCTGGTGCATGCGATACGCATGCGTGGTCTCGACGTCATCCATGACTGCGATTCTCTCGAGTCTAGAGCGCTCTCGAATGGACAATACCTTATTAAGGTGCGGCTCATTGGACACAAAGACCGCGCGAGCGCCGGAGTCGTTCAGCAGGAAGACTGTCTGGTCCGCGGTGAGCGTAGTGTAGATCGGTACGACAACGGCACCGATCAGCAATGTAGCGAAGTCGGCAATCGCCCATTCAGGGCGGTTTTCGGACAGTATCGCGACACGATCCCCTGGCCCGATTCCCCATTGGCACATCGCCCGCGCAACGCCGATTACGTTCTGGTAGAACTCGGACGTCGAGATGGGAATCCATTGAATGGGACGCCGGTAAAGCATGACCTGCGAGCGGTTGGATTCAACGACGGAAAAGAACACGTCGTTCAGCGTATTCAGGGTCATGCAAGCGCCGGAGCCAGGTTCGGATGCCAGAATTTACTAGGTTTTGACATTATCGCTCAACACCACTCCAGTTTGGGTTTACTATCAGCAGAACTTTGGTAACACTACTCGCATGAGAGGATGGACATGAAGAGAAGGACATTCGGACTTGCAGCCGGACTCCTGGTCGCGGCGACACTGGCCGGAGCACAGGCGACACCGCCGCCAGCCTTGAAGGTCGGAGACATGGCTCCCGACTTCAAGATGTCGTACTTCGACGGGACGGATTTGAAGGATGTGATGCTGAGCCAGTATCGCGGCAAGAAGAACGTCGTGCTGGCGTTCTACATATTCGCATTCACCGGTGGTTGAACCCAGCAGATGAAGGCCTTCCAGCAGAATCTGCAGAAGCTGGAAGCGACCGACACCCAGGTTCTGGGTGTGAGCATGGATAGTGCCTTCGCCAACAAAGCCTTCGCTGACCAAATTGGAGTGACCTTTCCCCTGCTGAGCGATTGGGGAGGCGAAACCACCCGCAAGTACGGAATCTACGTCGACAAATATAAAGCTGCCCGCCGAGTGAACTTCCTGATCGGTAAGGATGGGAAGATTCTCGAGGAACAGATCGATAAAGACGCCATCGATCCCACGAAGCTGGTGGTGGCATGCGAGAGAACACATAAGAAAGGATAGGAGCACGAGTCCACTCTCTCGGGCTTTCGTGGTAATCCTAGAGCAGTAGCACGTGAGCCTTGCTGCATTTCGCGGCTTGAGCAGCGGAACGTGCTGGTTCCCGAAACGGTGCAAACCACGCTTCAGGAACGAGGAATTGGCGTGGAAATGCGCGTCGATTGTTTGACGCTCTGGAATGAGGTTGCTATGATGACTTCGCGGGGTGGAGCAGTCTGGTAGCTCGTTGGGCTCATAACCCAAAGGTCGGTGGTTCAAATCCACCCCCCGCAACCATCCGAAGATTACCATCCGAAACGGCCGCCCCGAGTAGATTCCAGTCGCCTTCACATCGATAATGTGCGTCTTTACCTGAGCCGAGGGGAACCATCCTTATCTCGTCGACATGTCTTGTCAGCTCTGCACGTGCTCGGGCGACATCTACCTGGAGAAGCGCGGGGAGGCTTTGAAGTCGTTCCGCTACAAACTGTGTTAGCTTTTGGGTCGTTTGCCGCGAGATCAAGGTGCTCCCTGGCAGCGTTTCGATAGCCGCCAAAGTCTGTTCCCGTCGTTCAATCGCCTTAAGCAGTGTCGGGGAGTGCCCCGACTCTGCGATTGCCGCGGTCAAGTGGCACAATTCAGCTTCCAATTGTTCCCGGAACGCTGGATTGTTCTTCTCAGAATTGTGTTCCTCAAGCGCGGCCAGCTGAATTTGCAGCTGAGAAAGGATTTTATTCCACGGCCTCTGGCTGTGTGATCGCCTTTTGCAACCCCGAAAAGAGTTCAGCCTCAATGACAGACCGGCGGATGCGCACGTTGTTGGAACAGGCACCGCGCAAGAAATGTTGGGGGCAACCATAGATGGACTTTCGCTGTGAATGCCCCACGGCGAGGCGTGAAAGTAATTGGACTTCAGGATAAGACAACGAAAAAGAACAAAGCCGTGACGCCGATCAAGGATGAATGTGACAAAAACTTGCTCGTGCTTAAAACCGTCGCTCAAGAAAATGACACATGCCTTAAAGGGCGTTTCTGCCAAAGTCCGACGTAAACAATCAATCACTTACAGTACGCTCAAGCGTAGAAAAACCTTTGGACGAACTTTGGACGCAAGTTGGACGCGGTTTTCGCACTTCGATATTGAGCAGATAATCCTGTTCTGTCTTGTTTCCATACTTCCGACATTTCTCCAGCCACTACCGCGGTTTTGCTCTATCTTTGAAGCCAGAAAAAGTCCGGTCGCATTTTCTTTTTATGTGTTAGCGTGCCAGTCTTCTCGCTCGAATCCGAGTTCCAAAAAGCTCCATAACCCTTTGGGTCAATGCAGCAACGATCCTGCTGGGCGTATCGCTGAGCGAAAACAATTTAGTAGTTGCCGTGAACAGCATCTACGTGGGCTGGATCCAATTCTTGATATCACGTCCAGCTGATTAGGTAAAACTGAAGCTTGTTCTGATCCCGTGACACTCACACCGAATGCGGGGAGTCTCCTAACATGGGCATCCCTGATTTCCGAACTTGGTGCCGGGTGGCAGTTCCTGATTTTGAGAATTGTTCGTTGGAGTAAGGCATGTTAAGAACGCACGCTAGGAGAGATCGTCAGTCGGAGCACTTTGTCCTTGGACTGGCTGATATGGTGGTACATCGATTTTCGCGCCGATTCGGGGTCGTGCTGGCGGATGGCCTTGATGATCTCCTGGTGTTCCCGCGTCGGCACTTCGCCGTAGTAGTGGATGTCGATAGCGGCATACATAATACGTTCCATCTGTGAACGGGCCTCGGAGATCGCACGTACCAGCATCTGGTTTCGCGACAGACGCGCGATGCCCACATGGAACAGGGTGTCAGATTCGATGAATTCCATATAGCTTTCAACGCTGTTGGCGCGATAGGACGTTTCGGCGAGTGCGCTTAGCTTTTCGAGCAATTCGAGGTCCGTTGCCTTCCGCGCAGCCAGCTCCGCCGCAGCGCATTCCACGGCAATGCGGTATTCATAGACGTCATTCAGTTCCTGCAATGTGATGGGGCTGACGAAGTATCCGCGGTTGGGAACGATGCGCAGCAACCTGTCCTCCTGCAGTCGCAGAGCCGCTTCCCGCACCGGCGTGCGGCTGGCGTGATACTTCCTGGCCAATTCTTTCTCGACCAGAGGTTCCCCGGGAGGATGAATGCCACGAATAATGTCCTGCTTGAGAGCCTTGTAAACCTTTTCGCTAAGCTTGTATTTGATTCCCGAGGGATGATTGGAACGCGCGCCTTTTTGAGATACACCCTTGGCCACTGTCCCTCCATGTAGTTGTAAGTCCGCCTCTAGAGTCAATGTACGGGTACCCAAGCCTCGATGACTCCCTGTGCATGATACATAGTTTTTACTTCGCTGCCTTCGGCTGAAGGATCTGATCGAGATAATTGTTTTCGCTCGAATTGCGAACCAAGTGCGGATACCTCGAGCCGCCTCGGTAGGTAATCTCATGACTCTCGAGATAGCCGCTGTTCATGACCTGCAAAACAAGGCGCGACCGTTGCGCAGATGAGATTGCGATTGCACGAGTCAGCGCGTCAAGCGTGAACTGTTCGTCGTTGACCGTAACTATCCGTGTGTACGGGGACATTCCGGCCTCGAAGGCCGCCATTCCCGGAATTACATCCATTACTGTGCCGTCGCTCTTGACTGTCAATCCGATCGATGACGTGTAATCCGCCCCCCCATGGACAGACTGCTCTGCGGCCATGATCTCATTCGGCTGGTCATTGTACGTAAGATTCCAGCCACCCCCGATCAAACCGTCCATAGGAGCATGCGCAGAAGTAGAGTCGAGCCGCTCCCTGAAGAATCCGCGCCAGTCATAGGGAGCGACGGCATTCATCCCAGCCACCACGTCATCGAATGTAAAAGTCTTGATGACCGGCATTGTCTCAGGACCGCCCAGAAATGCGGTGCAGAAGTCGTCGAGCGAACGTCGGCCTTGGGTCAGTTTGCGGATCATCACATCGGCATCCAGCCAGACGAGAACGCTTTCGGTATAGAAGTCGGTTCCGCGTCGATACGAGACCCATTGCGGCGGCGAGAAATAAAGAACCTGTCCAGCCCGCGACGTATTCTCCAGCGACCGCCACGTCCGTCCCGCACGGTGATCGAGCATCGAAGCCAGCGAAGCGAGTTGCTCATGAGCTTGCGTCTGCGTGAGCAAGCCGCTGCGCGCAGCCAGCACTGTGCCCAGGTAATCAGTCATTCCCTCGTATACCCAAAGCAGATCACCCAGCATGGGCTGTTGGAAATCCGGTGTCGCCAATCCAGCGGGGCGTCGATACTGCCCATTCCATGAGTGGGTAAATTCGTGGGGGAACAAACTGGCCGCCATGAGCCGGCGGTTCGGATCCGATAAGCCGTTCGCGGCCATGCGATCATCGCTGCTCTCATGATGCTCCTGGCCCAACTCCATGATGTTATCGCTGAGAGTCAGCAGGAAGTGATATTCGCGATAGTGATGCGATTGATAAATCGCCTGCGCTTCACGGATCAGATTCTTGTAGTTCTCGATCAGTTCCGGCGGCAGATCGAGAGCCGCGGGACCGTCAGCCGCAATATCGATTTCATGGCGCGGATTCTCACCTGGAGTGAGTTCAACCACGTTCATGTACTCGCCCGACTGCACCGGGGAGTCGAGCAGCAGATCGAGTTCTACAGGCTTAAATGCGATGTTGTTGTCCGTCGCACTGGCCACCGGTAGCGAGGTGCTGAACTTCCATCCCGCCGGCAGTTTCGCGCGAGGCTCAACCATGATGGAATGCACCGGAGGTCCCGCGGGGTACAGCATGACCTGACTCCACATCAGGACGAAGAGCTTGGCCGTTCCCGACGCGCTGAAATCAATGTTTTGACCCGGGGAGGAGAGGAGAAAGTCTAGCTGCGCGGTGAGTGAGTTCGCCCCAGATGGAACTTGGAGGTGAAACGCATACATGTCGGCCGAATCCTGACTCCAGCTTACCGGCTTGCCTGCAGACGAAAATTTCAGTCCGGCCATATTCCAGATCGGACCATCGGGAGAGTGATCGGCCGGTAGCCACTTCGGGTAGTACAGCGTGATCGCGCCCGGCGTGACTGGATACGAAAGCTCGGCATGCAGGACTTTGTGCATAGCTTGTGTCGCATCCACGGAGATCGTCATTGGGCCGGTCAGTCGGCTCGCGTTCTGCCCCCAGGCAAAGCTGCTGGCGATAACTACCACGATGGCGAGGCATCGACACTTACTCGGGACGAACCTCGTCAGCACACGCCGCGGTCCAGGCATCTGGTCCTCCTGTCCTCTAGATTAATGTTTTGCTCACCACGTCAGTTTTCCCATGAACTGGATGTTGCGTGGTCCGCCAACCCCAAAGTGGGAGTCGAAGCTGCCGTCATCTGCTGTGGCAGTGATGGTCGTGCTCAAATCAGGAGACGGCTCGGCAAAGTTGGGGTGGTTAAATGCGTTGAAGAAGCCGGTGCGGAACTCAAGGGCAAAGCGCTCCGACAACCGAAACGTGCGCTGCACGTTGATGTCCCATGCATTCAATCCGGGTGCCACGATGGGGTTGCGCGGGCAGTTTCCGAATGTTCCTGGCGCCGGCGGCGCGAAAGCACCGGGCAGAACATAGGGCTGTGTCAGGTCCGTAAGCTGGTAACGAATAGGACCGACGCAATTCGGGCGTTCGTGGAAACTTTGGGTTCCGCTTTCTCCACCGAAAGTCAAAACTGGCGTGGCTAATCCGTCGCGAAAGGTTGTAGTGCCCGAAAATTGCCAGTTTCTCGTAAAAGCCTCAATGAACTTGTTTCCCGGCACTTTCGGGACGGCATAGACATATGTGATGATCAGCGCTTTGCGCTGGTCGAATTCGGAATTGCCGACGCTGCCTGCCAAGTTTCGCGAATCTTGCGGTACATAGCCGCTAGTGCCGAAAAAGTCGCTTACCTCGGACGCGGTGTCGATGTTGTGGGACCAGGTAAACGCCGCCTGCATCGATAATCCGTGGAAGTTGTTTGATTTCAAAGTTACCTGGAGTGCGTTGTAGTTGGCCCACCCCACGGAAGAAATGGTATTGATCTGGCGGAGATCCGGATATTGGGCAAAAAATGGCCGGCGTTGCTGTGCCGTATCCGGATCACCCGGTGTTGGCTGGTTGATGTCCAGCAACTGCAACTGATGAGTACTCTTATTGCCCACGTAGCCAACCTCGAGGACAAAGTTTCGACTGAGTTCCTGCTGCACGTTCAGGTTCCAGGTTTGAGTGTTTGGTGTCTTCTGGTTGTGGGCGATGTTATTGAGATCGAACGGCGGCGCGGGTGCTCCCGTTCCGAAGATCGGTACATCCACGTCAAATGGAATCGGGGCGCTTGGGTTGATCGTGTAGCCGCCAGTGTTCCCGATAGGATTCTGAGACAGTCCCACAAAGTTATTTAGAGGTGAGGTGTCAAAGTAAATCCCGTACCCTGCGCGTACCACAAGCTGACGACCGGGAATCATCGAAACCGGCGTTTGCCATGCTAAGCCTATCCTAGGCCCAAAGTTTCTCCCGGGCGCATCGTAGATCTCACCGTCAGGAAGCTGCGACGCCGGCACTAGGCCTTGGCTTGGATCAAACGCCGAAAACCGACCACGGGTCTCATCCACGGTTCCCAGAAAATCGTAACGGAGGCCGCCCATCAAAGTCAGAGTGCTAGTGATCTTGTACGTATCCATCGCGAAAAGGCTGGTCACATTCTGTGCGATGTTGGAGCGATCGCTGCGTACCCGCGAGATGTTGGTGAGCCCGCCATCGGCGGGAAGGCCGGCAAGCAGATCGATCAGTCCAGAGAGCGCGCCCTGATCCGGATCGTTCGTGTCGCCTAGTTGCGAACCATCAAAGGTGAATAGCCCCCTCGTTCCGACCGTTGTGTAGTTTGAATAATTGTGAAGGAAGTTAAAACCGAACTTGAATGCGTGCTTACCATGCGTGTAGTTCACGTCATCGGCTATCTGATAAGAAGTAGCAACACGGCCGCCGGCTCCATATTGAAGGCCGAGGTTGGCAAAACGACCGGGATCGCCGCTCCCTGTTAAACCCGATCCGATGTCAATCTCGGGAATGCCAAAACTTTCCGGCCCCACGCCAGTATTGAAGCCGATCGTAGCCGGATCTACATCAGCGTCGCGTCCCTTCTGGAACTGACTGAACCGGTTGTAGCCGAGACGAATTGTGTTGATGAGAGTTGGACCAAACACGTGCACTTCGCTGATAGCGTAATTCGCGACATGCGTCGGAGTCACTCCAAACCATGGCCCTAGCTGGGAACCGCCTCCTGGTCCGGGGCCACCTCCGGGAAACTCGTCCTCCCCGTTTCCATAGAGAAATCGTGTGGAGAGTGAGTCCTTGATTGAAAACTGATGGTCCAGCTTGATCACGAAGCTGTTGGGTGACTGTTGGCCACGGTTGTCGATGACAAACGGACCAGAGAGACCATGAGTGGAATACAGGCCAAGAATGTTTAGGCCAAGCTGGTTAATCAGAAGGCCCTGAGAGGTTATGAAGTTCTCTGCTGTCTGAATCTGGGCCGGCGTCGGTGCGCTCCCGCTGAGAGTCGTTCCCAGACGAAGACGGCTCCCATCGTAAGCACCGAACAGGAACGTCCGATCGCGTCCATCGTACACCTTCGGAATGTAGAGGGGGCCACCCGCCGATCCTCCAAATTCGTTCCATACGAACGGAGCCTTTGGTACGCCTCTAAGATTCTCAAAGTAGTTGGCGGCGTCTAACGCTGCATCACGATGAAGTTCGTAGATCGAGCCGTGGAAAGTGTTGGTGCCACTCTTGACGGTGGCGTTCATCACGCTGCCAGCGTTTTGTCCCATGTCCGCGCTTGAGGTGCTGCTTATGACCGTCACCTCTTGCAACGCGTCGAGCGGCAGTCGTGTGGCGGCGGTCGCTGAGTTACCACCCTCGTTGATCGAAGGTAGATAGGTTGATGGGTCGGTGTTCGAGGCACCGTCAATGTTGAATCCATTGGAACGAGCACGAGAGCCGTTGATCGTATATTGCGCAAAAGCAAAGTTGCTGTTCTGGGTGACTCCGGGCATGGTCAGCGCCAAGCGGGTGAAATCGCTGTTGCCAATGGGCAATGCATTGACCATCTCTTCCGAAATCTGGCCGCCACCGGCCGAGTTGGTCTCGGTCTGGATCAGCGGCAAAGCCGAAGTTACCTCCACTTGAGTGGTCACTGTCCCGACTTTGAGCACCGGAGTAAGAGTGTTGACCTGCCCTTGCGAGGTACGTACGTCGGTAAGCACAGTTGTCTGAAAACCGGCCTTGCTCACTGTCAATTCGTAGGATCCAAGAGCAAGTTCGGGAAAGTTGAACTCGCCGTTGGCGTCACTCGTGGAGGAACGTTCGAACCCCGTCTCCGGGTTTCTTAGTTTGACGGAAGCACCTGCAACCACTGCACCTTGTTCGTCGCGGATACGGCCGGTCACGCGTCCGGGAAACAATTGTGCTGTGCACGTCGCAACCAAAGCAATCGCGATGACAGCAAGACTTGCGCGAGAAACGTCCTGAGCCATGGGAGAGCTCCTTCACAGCGAATTGCCGCGGAAGTTAATCCTGTGACACCGACATGTCAAGAGGATTTTTATGGTATGCACAAGAAATGCCAGTCAGCGCATGAATTTCACTGACAGCAAAGATTGGTTGAGCACGCTGGTTGTATGCGATTCCGTGCTTTGGGGTATTAAAAGATGAACAAACTATTCATGTTATGTGGCCTTTCTAGTTAATGACCCTGCCTGACCACGACGTGTTTTGCTTGCATACCACTCATATATCTTCAGAATCATCTTGACACGCCGCACCCCTCGCGGTATTTTGCGCCCGATCCGGCATTTTCTCGAACTACGGTCTATTTCAGTCGCAAAAAAGAGGTCGCGTGGCTTCCGACGTTGCTGCATTTCGCGCCAGGTTCCCCATTCTTCAGGAAAAGATCTATCTCAACAGTTGCTCCCAAGGCGCTCTTTCTCACGACGTCGAAAAGGCGATCGGCGAGTGGGTACTCAGTTGGCATCGCAAGGGCTCTCCTTGGGACGTTTGGGTAGACCAGTACGAGGCCGCGCGCCGCCAGTTCGCCTCCTTCATCAACGCCCGCCCGGAAGAAGTCGCTATCGTCCCCAGCGCTTCGGCGGGTGTGAACTCACTCGCCAGTGCCTTGTCATACACGGAACGAAAGAAGGTCGTACTTGGGGAATTCGAATTCCCCACCATGGGGCACATCTGGCTTTCTCAGCGCGCACGCGGTGCAGATGTAATCTTTGCCGAGGCAGCGGGCAACCGCATGCGTCCCGAAGCCTACGATGTACTGGTCGATCGCAACACGCTGATTGTCCCTGTCACGCACATCTGCTTTAGAAATGGTTTTCGCAGCCCGCTTGCCGAGGTCGTAAGAATTGCGCATGACCGCGGCGCGCTGGTGTTGCTCGACGATTATCAGGATTGCGGAACCCGACCGATCGACGTCAAAGCGATGAACGTCGACGCATACGTCTCCGGGACGCTCAAGTATCTCCTTGGACCGCCGGGTGTGGCTTTCCTTTATGTGCGCGAAGACCTTGCGGACTCGCTGGTGCCAACCGCCACGGGCTGGTTTGGGCAACGAAATCCTTTCGCCTTCGACGTTAAGCTGCTTGACCCTGCTCCTGGAACTCGACGCTTTGAAACGGGAACACCGCCCATTCCTTCGATTTATGGCGCCATGACTGGCGTCAAATTGCTGCAAGACCTTGGTCTCGCGAATGTCGCTGCCGAAGTTCGCCGCCTGACGCAAGCATTAGTCCAGGGCGTAACTGAGCTTGGCGTCCGCATCAAGACGCCGGCCGACAGCGTGGGACCGCTGGTCGTATTGCAGGCTCCCGACGCTAACAACCTTGTCAGAATCTTCGATGAGAACCGCGTCGTCTGTTCCAGCCGTCACGATGGTTTGCGCCTTTCGCTTCACGCTTACAACACGCTCGATGAGGTGAAAACAGTGCTTAGCCTTATCTCCCAGCACCTGGACTTGTTTACCACTTCGCCGGCGCCTACCGGTGCTGCGACATGAAGTGACAGAAAGAGAACGAAGAACCATGCGCCTCTCACGGGATTGCCAAGTCATTGCATCGCTGTTGGCCGTCCTCTTCCTGAGCGCGGGGGTCGCGCCCGCGCAGGAGAGTAAGTCAGCCGCCACCATCGTCGTTCGCGCCGGAAAGCTCTTCGATCCAGCCACCGGGCGCATGGTCGATCGTCCTGTCGTGGTCATCGTCGGGAACAAGGTTCAATCGGTCGGAAGCGGCGGATCTGCGCCCGCTGGCGCCACAGTGATCGATCTGGGCGACGCCACCCTGCTACCGGGATTCATCGATGTTCATACGCACCTGACCTCGAATTCCGGCGGAGGTGGTTATGAGGGCCTGGGGATCTCAACTCCGCGAGCGGCTCTAATCGGCGCCAAGAACGCACGGCTCACTCTGATGGCCGGTTTCACCACGGTGCGAAATGTCGGCGCAGAGGGTTATGCGGACGTCGCACTTCGCGATGCGATCAACGTGGGTGACGTCATCGGACCGCGTATGCAGGTCTCCGGACCGCCGCTCGGAATTACCGGCGGACACTGCGACAACAGCTTGCTGCCCTTTGAATTTCATTATTCGGCGGAAGGTGTGGCCGACGGCGATGAAGCCGTGATGCACCGCGTTCGCGAAGTCATCAAGTACGGCGCCGATGTCGTGAAGTTCTGCGCCTCGGGCGGCGTATTTTCCAAGGGCGACAATCCGATGCTCGAGCAGTACAGCCCCGAGGAGATGACAGTTCTGATCGCAGAATCGCATCGCCTCGGCCGGAAAGTCGCTGCCCATGCGCATTCTGCGCTGTCCATTAAGGACGCGGTTCGCGCCGGCGTCGATTCGATCGAACACGGCATCTTTCTCGACGACGATGGCATTGCCCTGATGAAAGAGCATCACACCTTCCTCGTACCAACGTCTTTTCCGCTCTTCTGGTTCGAGGAGAATGCCCCAAGCATGCACCTTCCGCCCTGGGTTCTCGAAAAGGTCGCCATCATCATTCCCGCAGCCAAGAAGAATATGAAAGCAGCATTCGCCAGCGATGTGCGTGTGGCACTTGGCACCGACGCCGGGGTTTATCCGCACGGCATGAACGGAGGCGAGTTCTGGTCGATGGTACAGCTCGGCCTCTCGCCCCTAAAAGCGCTGCAGGCCGGCACGACCAACGCTGCGGAACTGATGGGCTGGTCCGATCGCATCGGAGCTATTCGCGCGGGGATGCTTGCCGACATGGTCGCGGTCAAGGGCGATCCTTTGCAGGATGTTCGCTTACTTCAGCATGTGCAGTTCGTCATGAAGGATGGAGTGGTTTACAAAAATGAAATCTCCGGGACAAGCGTGCCGGTTAATTGAACCTTAAGGGTTGTCCGGCGAGGAGGACTTATGCGGCTTACGACGTTGAAGTCAACGCTGTTCTCGATGGCGGTACTGCTATGGCTCGGCGGCGGCGCGTTTGCCCAGACGACCGAGGGCGGCATCGTAGGGATGATCCGCGACGAAAAAGGCGCGAACATTGCGAACGCTACGGTCACTGTGACCAATCCTTCGACTGGATTGCAGCGCCAGACCACCTCTGCCGACAACGGCGTCTTTCGCGTGACTGGTCTTCCCACCGGCGTGTACCAACTCAAAGCTGAGGCCGCGGGGTTCGCCATCCGGACCACTACCGGAATTGAGGTTGGCGTCGATCAGACGCGCTCAGTCGACTTGGTGCTGCGCGTCGGCGCGAAAAACGAAGTTGTCGAAGTGCAGGCGGATGCCGCGCTCACCCAGACCGAGAGCTCAAAGCTCGGCGAAATTATCGACAACCGAAAGGTGGAAGACCTGCCGCTCAATGGACGTGACTTCGCGCAACTGGCACGCCTCAACCCGGGTGTTGCGGCTTCCGGAGGCGGTGGGGGACAGCAAGGCGGTGAAGGAGGTGTCTCCGGATACTCGTCAAACGGCCAGCGATCCACCTCCAACAATTTCCGCGTCGATGGCATCGACAACAACGATTACTTCGGGGGAACAGCGGCGCAGATCCCGTCGATTGATTCTATTCAGGAATTCGAGGTCCAAACCAACACTTTTTCAGCCGAATACGGACGCAACACCGGTTCAGTCGTGAACCTAGTTACAAAATCAGGCACCAACGCGATTCACGGCTCGGCATACGAATTTTTCCGCAACGACGCACTCGACTCCCGGAATTATTTCAACGACTCCCAATTCCCGCAGTCGGAGCTTCGTCTGAATCAGTTCGGCGGAACCATTGGCGGCCCCATCATCAAAGACAAGACGTTTTTCTTCCTCAACTACGAAGGCTTCCGTCGGACCGCCGGTATCACCCGCATCACCAATGTTCCCACGCTCGCCGAACGTGCCGGCAACTTCGTGGATCAGAACGGAAATCCAATCACTGTTACGGTGAATCCGGTCAGCGCGGAACTCTTCAATTTGTTCCCCAACCCGAACCTCAACGATCCCTCGGGGAATTTCATCTCCGCGCCGAACCAGACCGACAGCACGGATCAGTTTCTGGTGAAAATCGATCAGCATCTGCGCAGCTCCGACACCCTCTCGGGTCGTTACAGCCGGACTGGGATCGACAGCTTTTTCCCCTTCACACCAGGGCAGAGTGGCACCAATGTTCCGGGATACGGCATCACGCAGAGCGGCGATAGCCATCTCGTCGCGATCTCCTACACCGCTGTGCTCAGTCCCAGAACGATCAACGAGGCACGCTTTGGTTTCAATCGGCTGAATCTATCGCTCACCACCCAACCCGGCCCCAAGGCTGCCGACTATGGCTTCAACACGGGTTGGGCGCCGGATGCGCCGCTCAGCCTTGGCAACATTCCGCAACTTGCGTTCGCCGGAGGATTTGTTTCCGGTAGTTCTTCGGTCTCAAATCTCGGTGGAGCGATTGATCAGCCGAACCGGACCGCCGCCAATACATTCGAGTGGATCGATAACCTCTCACACACCACAGCCCGCCACTCATTCAAAGCGGGCGGCGACATTCGTTACTTGCAACTCAACCGCCTCTATGACTTGGCCTTCAGCGGACAGATCAGCTTTAGCGGCAACAACAACCTTGCAGGCACCGATAGCCAAGGAGGCCCAGCGAACGTTCCCAATTCGCTGATCGACTTCGCCTTGGGAATTCCAGACGGCGCTCTTCAGTTTGTGGGAAATTCGAATCGGGACTTCACCAACCAGAGCTACGGACTGTTTTTCCAGGACACGTTTCGCCTGCGGCCCAACCTCACGCTGAACTACGGCCTGCGCTACGAACTCAACACCGTCCTCCACGAATCGAATGGTCTTCTCAGTTCGTGGCGGCCGCAGAACTACACAACGTTCCTCGATCCCACGGATCCCAATATTCAGAACGATCTACCCGCACTCCAGGCCTCAGGTGTTGTGACGCAGGATCAAGTTGGCGGCATTTATGACGGTGATCACAACAACTTCGCGCCACGCATTGGCCTGGCTTGGGACATCTTCAACAACGGCAAGACCGTGCTGCGAACAGGATATGGTGTGTTCTACGAAACAATCATCGGCAACATCCCAGGCAATGTGATGCTGAACCCGCCGTTCCTGCCAGACTTCTTCACCCCGTTCCCTTTTACGCAATGGCCCAATGCCTTCGCACCTTCCGGGTTCCCCGTCCTCACCATCACGCAGCAGAATCTGCGCACACCCTACGCCCAGCACTACAACTTGTCTATTCAGGACCAGCTTCCAGGAAAGATGGTTCTCGAGCTCGCGTATGTGGGCACCACCGGCACCAAGCTGCCGCGGTTTCGCCAGATCGATCAGGCTTATATCACCAAGCAGGCGATCGATACTCTCACACCTAACGTTGTGGACCGCATGACTTTGCTCGGTATACCTCCGTTCATCGCGCAGTTACTCTACGATAACCAGTTGTGGGCCGCGATGCCGAGCATAGTTCGCACGCCCTTCTTCGGTTTCGCGCAGCTTTTCCAGGCTGAGGACGTGGTCAGTTCGAACTACAACAGCTTCCAGGCCAAACTCGACAAGCGCTTCAGTCACGGCTTGTCATTCCTCGCCTCATACACATGGTCGCACTCGATCGATGGCGCATCGGTCTTCTTCGGATCAGGTGCCAACGCCACCACGATCTTTCCGCAGAACAACTACGATCTCGGGGCGGAACGCGGAGACAGCGACTTCGACATTCGCCATCGGTTCGTGTGGAGTTTCAACTACGAAGTGCCCAGAGCACCCAAGCTCCCCAAGGTTCTAGGCGCAGGCTGGGAACTGGGTGGAATTCTCACCTGGCAGACCGGGCAGCCGTTCTCAGTCCTTACCGGACAAGGCCTGAGTGGCACTGGATTAGGCAACGACCGACCGGACTTGATCGGCGATCCGAATGCCGGGCCTCACACCGTGCAGAAATGGTTCAATACTGCAGCCTTCGTTCCCAATCAGCCTCTCACCTTCGGCGATGCCGGACGCAACATCGTCCGCGGTCCCGGATACAGTGACTTCGATTTCTCCATTATGAAGAACGCGAAAATTGGCGAGCGCGTAAACGCACAGTTCCGCGCCGAATTCTTCAACATCGCCAATCATCCGGCCTTCGCATTGCCCGCCAGCATTCTGGCGGCTCCAAATTTCGGAGCGCTATTTACGACTCCCGACGCTGCCCAGAACAACGTCGGTCTCGGATCGGGCGGACCACGCCTGATTCAACTTGCGGTGAAGATCGCCTTCTGACGTCATGCGCCTGACCGCTCTCAAACTCGTCGTCGGGCTGTCAATCGGCTCGGCACTGGCTTTTGCGGCGCCCGCTGCCCAGTCCATCGGTCCTGGCCTCTATGCCTATATTTCTGACAACGATGCCAGCGCCAACGCCACGTTTCTCGTTGGCGAGAAGGCGATTCTCGTTGTCGACACCGGACTGAACGAAATGGAAGGCGGGAAACTCCTCCGGGCGATCCGCGCAGTTTCGCCGCTGCCCGTCCGTTACATCGTCAACACGCACTATCATCCCGATCACCAGGGTGGTAATTCAGTTGTAGGATCAGATGCGGTCGTAATCACTACTGACTTCACTCGCGATCGCACGCTCGACGTCAGCAAGACCCCAGCCATGGAGAAGTTTCACTTCCACCCGGCTGACCTGACTTTTCAGAAGCAGGTTACCCTTCACCTCGATCCCTACGTTGCGGAGATTTTCTTTTCTGGCAAGGCACATACGTCTGGCGATGCTCTGGTCTACTTCCCGCAGCAGCATGCCATTGCGATGGGGGACATCTTTCTAAACCGCTCATGCCCAGCGATGGACAATGGCAGCGCCGCCAACTGGATCCGGATTCTCGATCACGCACTCACCATGCCACTAGAACATGTCGTGCCCGGACACTTCGAACTCTCGACGAAAGCTGATCTGCAACGCTTCCGCGACTATATGGCCAGTCTGTACCAGCAGGTCGTCGATCTGAAAGCGAAGGGCGACTCCCTCGATCAGATTGAACAGAACCTTCATCTCGAAAAGTTTTCGGACTTCCGTCAGTTTTCGAAATACGAAGCCACCTTCGCAGACAACGCATCCGTCATCTATCAGCAGTTGCAGGCACATAAAGAATGACAAGCTCAAACTTCCCGATCGAATGGGTGCGCAGCGTCTTCCCGGCCCTGCAAACCGAGGATAGGTTCATCTTCTTTGATAACGGCGCCGGAGCGCAGGTCCCGCAGATCGTTCTCGATGCAGTTCAGGACCATCTCGTCCTGTGCAATGTGCAGCGCGGCGGCCGCTACGGCAGGAGCCAGGAGGTGGACGCCGGGATTCGCCGCGCCCGACAGAGCGTCGCCACGTTTCTTAACGCGCGCGAACCTGCCGAGGTCGCATTCGGCATGAATGCCACGTCGTTCATCCGCATCGTCAGCCTTGCGCTCGCGGAAATACTCGGCTCGCGTACGGAAATCGTCGTCACAGAGCTCGATCACGAAGCCAATATCGCCACGTGGCTTGCGTTGCAGAACCGCGGCGTCGAGATTCGTTGGTGGAAGATGCGCGACAACGGTACGCTTGACGTCGACGATCTGGCGCCCTTACTTGGCCCTAAGACACGGCTCGTTGCCTGTGCTGTCGCTTCGAACGCTGTAGGATCGATCGTCGATGTGAAACAAGTCGCCGCCATGACACACGCCGCCGGCGCAGAACTGTTTCTCGATGCTGTCCACTATGCTCCGCATGGCGTGGTTGATGTTCAGGACTGGAATTGCGACTACCTGGTCTGCTCCGGCTACAAGATCTTCGCGCCGCACATGGGTTTTCTCTGGGGCAAGCGTGAACTCCTCGAAAAGCTTCCGACCTTCCGCGAAGATTTCATCCCCGATGAAGTGCCTACCAAGATCGAGGTCGGAACCTATGTATACGAAAACGTTGCCGGAATGAATGCAGCCATCGCGTATCTAGAGGAACTAGGGCGCAAGGTGCTGAGAGACGGAAAACTGACCCCTTCGCGCACTCTTCTGGTCACCGCCATGGAAGCTATCCGCAACTACGAGCTCTATCTGACCGGCGAAGTGCTACGCCGCTTTTCTGCCCTTGATGGCGTTTCGGTCTATGGAGTCCTCGATCCACAACAGTTCCAACACCGTGTTCCCACCATCTGCTTCAACCTGAAGGGAGTCGACGCCGCGGCTGTGACCGAACAGTGCGCCACCAACGGTATCGGTGTGCGGGATGGCAACATGTACTCGCCGCGCCTGCTGCGCCGCCTGGGGATTCCCGAGAGGACGGGAGCGGTTCGCGCCTCGTTGGTGCACTACAACACCGTTGAGGAGATCGAAACCTTCGCAAGCGTCTTGCAAAGTATCAGCCGCCGCTAGAGGCGGCAATCTCAAAGCCACCTGAGAGGCCTGGTGTCAGAGTTGGAAAAACCTTCGCTACCCGGCTCATCAATCGCCGCCGATAGCTCACCGGACGGACAGCAGCTGCAACGCCGGTTGAAGTCCCGCCAACTCTCTATGATTGCGATCGGAGGCGCGATCGGCGTTGGATTGTTTCTCGGAAGCAGCGTCACCATCGCACAGGCGGGACCGGGCGTCATCGTCACGTATCTGATCGGAGCGCTGATTGCGATTGTGATGGCTTATGCACTCGCTGAAATGGCGGTCGTCCACCCCGTTGCAGGCTCTTTCGGCGTCTATGCGGAGAAGTATTTGAGTCCCTGGGTGGGTTTCACGGTCCGCGCAACCTATGGACTCTGTCAGATCATTGCTATCGGGGCGGAAGTGACAGCGGTAGCAATTTACTTCGCCTACTGGTGGCCGCATGTTCCCGCCTGGACGTGGGTAGTGCTAGTGTCCACCGCGCTCATCACGATCAATTCCTTTCAGGTGGGCAACTTCGGAGAATTCGAATACTGGTTTGCGCTTATCAAGGTCGTCGCGATCATCGCTTTCATTGCGGTGGGCATCCTCTTCATCACTGGCATTGGTCCGTGGCCTGCCCTTGGATTCGCGAATCTAACTCAGCATGGAGGATTTCTTCCCCACGGTTGGCGCGGTGTTTGGCTCGCCCTTACTCTTACGATCACCAGTTACATGGGCGTTGAAGTGATCGCAGTGACTGCCGGTGAAGCCGAAGATCCTGCGATCAGCATCCCGCGCGCCATGAAGACAATTGTCTATCGTCTTATCATTTTTTATGTCCTGGCCATCACGGTCATGCTGGCGATGACGCCATGGAATCGCACTGGCAGCTCGAGTATAAGCGGCAGCCCCTTCGTGCGCGCCTTTGAGTTAGCGGGCATTCCCTTCGCCGCCGGCATCATGAACTTGGTTGTTATCACTGCGGCTTTGTCGAGCGCCAACACGAACCTTTATCTCTCCACTCGCATGCTGTTTTCCCTTTCGCGTGGAAGCTACGCTCCCACATGGGTGGGAGTGCTCAGCGGAAACGGAGTTCCGCATCGCGCGCTGGCACTTTCGAGCGGGGGGATGGTTGCGGCCATACTGCTGGCGGTGTTCGTGCCCAAGAATGCCTTCCTGTTGCTGTATGGAACGGCCGTTGCCGGAATGTTTTACGTGTGGATCGTCATCCTTGTAACCCACCTGCGCTTTCGCAATTCGATCGGACCAGATCAGGAGGCGAAACTGCCGTTGAAACTTCCTCGCCATCCCTGGCCAACGATCGGCGCCCTGCTGGCGATGCTTGCTATAGCGGTCAGCACTGCCTGGGTAAGTGGACTCGAATACACGATCCCCACATTTCTCCCTCTGCTCGGGCTGATTTCGCTCGTATATTTCGTCATGCGTAGGCGCCACTTGGACAATCTTTGAGAACTTGGCAGAAAGGCAAATGGGCACGGCGGATCTCACTCGCAAAACTCTGGCCTCAAGCCTTAAGCGATTCGTAGTTTGGCGCGCAATCCCATTCGCTCATTGACCCGAAGGTAGGCGTATACACATGAACGCTCCAGGGTTCGCCCGGCGCTCATTGCGTTAAGCCCGCTCGGAATAGGCGCTGACCCCCACTTTTGGTAGGATTTCGTAGCAATCCGCGGCCGCGATGGCCGACGGATTTCCGTCTTACTCAAGGATCGCTTGGGGTGAAAGCGTCCGTGCCAGAAAACCTAGGGGACCATCTACAGTTGCTGCGCGAGGCCCTGCGGGCTAGCGAAGAGTTCAAAAGCCGCTTGTTGGCTTGCAGTCGCGATTGCATCAAGGTTCTCGACCTAGAAGGCCGCCTGATCTACATGAATGAGGGTGGAATGCAGTCTCTTGAGATCTGCGATCTTGCGCCAGTTCTGAACAGCCTCTGGGTGGATTTCTGGGAAGGCGACGATCGCCAAAAAGCATCTGACGCGGTCGAAGCAGCTCGCAAGGGAGAAATAGGTCGCTTCACCGGATTTTTCGCCACGCGCATCACCGGCCAGCCGCGCTGGTGGGATGTGGTTGTCAGTCCTATCCTTGATTCTGCCGGCAAACCATCCCAAATACTCGCTCTTTCCCGTGATGTGACATCCCAACGGATGGGAGAGCAGGCGCTCCGCGAAGCCAACAGATTTAATTCCGAGATTATCGAGGGTGCGGCCGAGGGCATCATCGTTTACGACCGGGAGTTGCGATACCAGGTCTTTAATCCGACCATGGAGCGCCTGACAGGAAGACGTCGGGAAGATGTGATCGGAAAGGTTGCGGCCGCGGTTTTTCCACGCCTCCGCACCAGTGGTGTGGAGGCAATGCTGCAACGGGCCCTGGGCGGTGAGATCGTCAAAATCGATGACGTCCTCGTTCCCAAGCACTCTGCCGATGGCCGCGACGTATGGGAATCCTGTACATTTGCCCCCCACTTCAACGCGCAGGGCGACATTGTCGGAGTGATTGGCCTGGTGTACAACGTCACCGACCGTCATATTGCGGAACAGACGTTTCGCGCGATCGTCATCGGCACTGCGTCGGCAACCGGAAGCGATTTTTTCCCATCGATGGTGAAACACATGGCCGAAGCTTTGGGTGTCCGCCATGCTTTCATCACTGAGTGCGATGACGGAAAGCATGCCAGGTCGCTGGCTTTCTGGCAGGGAGATCACTTCCGCGACAGTTTCGAATTCGATGTGACCGATACGCCTTGCAGAAAGGTGGTCGAAGGAGAGGTCTGCCATTATCGTGAGGGTTTGATCGAACTCTTTCCCCTGGATACTGGCTTGGTCAAGTTGGAAGCCCAGAGTTACCTGGGTGTCCCGATGTTCGATCCGCGAGGGCGAGTCATCGGGCATATCGCGATCATTGATGACAAGCCGATGGAGCGCGATGAACGTGCTGTGGACCTCATTAGAATCTTTGCCGCGCGTGCTGCCGCGGAGTTGAAGCGCCAGAGGGCCGAAGCCGAGCTGCAGGATGCCTTGGAGCAGGTCCAGGCTCTGCAGAAAAAACTCGAAGCCGAAAACGTTTACCTCCAGGAAGAAATCCGCAAGGAACATAATTTTGAAGAAATTGTCGGCAACAGCGCGGTGTTGCTTGATGTGCTGCGAAAGGTTGAGACAGTTGCGGCCACGGACTCGACCGTACTGGTTTGTGGCGAGACGGGATGCGGAAAAGAGCTCATAGCCAGGGCTATTCACAATCGAAGTAAGCGAAAGAATCGTCCGTTGGTGAAGGTGAATTGCGGAGCGATCCCCACCGGCCTGGTCGAGAGTGAGTTGTTCGGACACATGAAAGGCGCATTCACTGGTGCGCTAGAAAGACGCACTGGCCGCTTCGAACTCGCGGATGGTGGCACGCTCTTCCTGGATGAAGTGAGTGAACTCCCGCTCGAAACGCAGGTGAAACTGCTACGCGCGCTCCAGGAGCACGAGTTCGAACCACTGGGCAGCAGTCGGACGGTCAAAGTAGATGTTCGGATCATCGCCGCCAGTAATCGCGACTTAGCCACCGCTGTCCAGGAAGGCCGGTTTCGTGCTGATCTTTTTTATCGACTCAATGTTCTTCCGCTCACGCTGCCTCCGTTGCGACAACGGCGATCGGATATCGCGCTGCTGACATCATTTTTTGTAGACCGCTTCAGCCGCCAGTTCGGAAAGCGCATCACCGGAGTTGCCCAAGACACAATGGATCTTCTTTCCAACTATTCCTGGCCGGGCAATATCCGCGAACTGCAGAACGTGATTGAACGCGCCGTGGTGCTTTGCCCAGGGTCGGTGCTTCGACTCGGGAAGGATCTGTTGCCTGCAACGGGGGACCCTCCGGAGGAAGAAATCATCTCGACGGGTGGCGCTTCTCAGCGAGGAGCCGAATCACTAGAGCAGGTTGAGAAGGCGCACATCCTTCAAGTTCTTAAGCAAACGGGTGGCGTGATTGAAGGGCCTCGCGGCGCTGCCAAAATCCTCAACCTTCATCCCAATACGCTTCGAAGTCGGATGAAGAAGCTCGGAATCGAACGCTCCTCAGTTTCCGCCTAATATCCACGACATATCGTGGCCACGACACCTTTCGTGGGCGATCCCACTAAATTTCGTGGGTAGCAACCGGTACGAGTCTCCTTGCAAGACAGCCACCTCACGTACTTTCAGTAGTTTAGCCACCTTCATACCTTCTCCTGAGATTGGCACAGCTCTTGCCTTTATCACCATCGTCCGAGGGAGATGTCGTGCTGAGAATTTCAATCATTAACGAATCCGAAAATCGTATTCGGCTGAACGTAGAAGGCTGGCTGGTGGGCCCGTGGGTCGACGAGTTACGGCAGCAGAGCGCGCAAGCGATGTTGCAAGCGACGGAAGTCACGCTCGATCTGGAGAAGTTGTGGTTTATGGATGCGCTAGGCATTGCTCTCCTGCAGGAGTTGGCGCAGCAGGAAGTCGCCTACCTGAACTGTTCGACCTTCATCAGCCAACAATTGAAGGAGACAATGCTATGAACGCAGACGCCGCCGTCATAACCAACATGGACGCCATAGTGAGCCCGGAACATACTGAAGCTGTTTCGGAGCAGACGCTGATTCGACGCGTGCAGAACGGAGAAACGGAACTCTTCTATGAGTTGATAAGGCCGTATGAGCGAGCGGTGTTTTTGTCAGCGGTGTCGATCCTTCGAAATGATGCGGATGCGGAAGAGGTGGCACAGGAAGCCGTATTGAAGGGGTTCAAGCATCTGGCCAACTTTCGTCATGAGGCCAAGTTCAGCACCTGGCTCATTCAGATCGCGATCAACGAAGCCAAGATGAAGTTGCGCAAGGATCGCCGTCATCTTTATGAATCGATTGATGAGGGCAAATCCACGGAAGACGGCGATTACATTCCGGCCGACTTGGCAGACTGGCGCGAGATTCCATCCGACGCTTTGGAACAAGCGGAGTTGCGGGAAGCCTTGAATACGGCTCTGCAATCGTTGCCGGAGAAATACCGCACCGTGCTCATCCTGCGCGATGTGCAGCAGCTGAGTATCGCGGAGACAGCACAGATCATGGGAATCTCAGAAGAGAATGTCAAGACTCGAACTTCGCGAGCGCGGCTGCAGATGCGCGATGCGCTGGCGCCGGGCTGGGGCGGTGCTTGGGCGGGGAAGGTTAAAGGGGTAACAGGAAAGAGGGAGAGAGAAGTTACATTGTGTGGTGCTTTAAGCGATCGCGCAAACGCTGACTAAATCCTACTGGCAATTCAAAACTCCTGCCGTCGCCGACCAGCGTGATCGTATTTCTTATCCCGTCGAAAATTGCAGAACAGTGCGCGCAGGTCGGTAGGTGAGCTTCGATTTGGCTGCGTAATTCTGATTGAATGTCCCGATCAACATAGCTAGAAAGCTCCCGGATCACCTCCAGACAACTAATCTCCACGACTCCTCCTTTCGAAACGTTGCCTGCACTTGGCAAGGCCGTCAAATTCGGTCATAAGCTTTTGTGAGATTCGAAGACGCGTGAAAGGTTACGCGGGTTTGTCTCCACTTATTTGGCGAGTTTCCCTCGCAGTCCGTGTCACTTAATCAAATGCCAGGAATCCGATTGCGAAATGCCCATAACAACCATGATCGAAGGGCCCGATAGCCGGATGTCAGAGGTTCCCGCGTGGAGCGCCCCGCTCAATATGAGCCCGATGACGGCCCTGAGACGGCACTGGCCCGAATATCTCATCGAAGGCGCGTGCCTTGGCCTGTTCATGGTTTCGGCATGCAGCATTACGGTGCTGCTGCAACATCCAGGGTCGGCACTGCGGCAGGCGTTGCCGAACGAATTCGTGCGCCGCTGCCTCACTGGAGTTGCGATGGGCCTGACGGCCATTGCATTGATTTACTCGCCTTGGGGCAAGCAGTCGGGAGCACATCTGAATCCATCGCTGACACTGACCTACTTCCGACTGGGAAAGGTCCAGCCCTGGGATTCCGCCTTTTATGTGGTTGCGCAGTTCACCGGTGGGACACTTGGCGTCATTTTAGGTGAGTTGATTTGGGGAGCAGCCGTAGCTCACCAGAACGTCCGCTACGCCGCCACGGTTCCAGGTAGAACCGGTGCGGGTGTCGCGTTCATGGCTGAACTGATCATATCGTTCCTGATGATGACCATGGTGCTGAACGTCTCGAACTCTGCGGGAATCGCGCGATTCACCGGAGTCATCGCTGGCGCGCTGGTCGCGACATTTATCACGCTGGAGTCACCGTTCTCAGGAATGAGCATGAACCCGGCTCGCACGCTGAGTTCTGCCTTCCCGAGCCGCGTTTTCGACGCACTTTGGATTTACTTCACCGCTCCCCCGATCGGCATGTTGCTGGCAGCCGAGGTCTACCTACGACTTCGCGGCAAGCACGCCGTGTTCTGCGCAAAGATGCACCACGACAATGACAAGAGGTGCATCTTTCGCTGCAATTATCAAGCTCTGAAACAACCAATAACACTCAAGGAGATGATGTAAATGAAGCGCAAAACTCTAATCTATGGTGCTGTGCTGGTATTCGCGATTGCCGCCTGGGCTGCATTCCGCCCCGAACGCCTCTTCGTAAACGCAAAGGTGAACGAGGCGATGCCAGCTTCCAACAACATGTCCGCCGCCGCGACGGAAAAGGTTCTCGCCTCGGGCGCATTCCATTCCGTCGCGCACAATAGCTCGGGAAACGCTAACATCTACCAACTTTCCGACGGGAAGCGCATCCTCCGCTTTACGAACTTCGAGACTTCCAATGGCCCGGATGTTCGGGTTTACCTGGTCGCGGCGAACGATGCCTCGGATAACGATACCGTGACAAAGTCCGGATTCCGCGAGATCGCTCCACTGAAGGGAAACATCGGCGACCAGAACTATGAACTGCCCGCTGATGTCGACCTAGCCAAGTATCACGCAGTCACGATCTGGTGCAAGCGCTTCAGCGTGAACTTCGGTACGGCGCCGTTGAGCTCACCTGCGACCCCGGTAGCGATGAACTAACTTTGCTGACTACGAAGGAGACGCTCATGAGCGCCGACAACCAGTACGACGTGATCATTATTGGGACAGGAGCCGGTGGAGGCACGCTCGCCTACCACCTGGCTCCCTCGGGCAAGCGGATTCTGATTCTCGAGCGCGGCGATTACGTGCCTCGGGAGAAAGACAACTGGAACCCGCGAGTGGTCAACGTTGACAGCCATTACAACACCAGAGAACACTGGCGAGACTTGGACGGTAAGGAACTACACCCGCACACGAACTACTACGTTGGGGGCAACACCAAGTTCTATGGTGCCGCACTATTTCGCTTGCGCGAGCGTGACTTCGGCGAACTCCGCCATCATGACGGAATCTCGCCGGCGTGGCCCATTACATACGATGAGCTGGAGCCTTATTATGCGCAGGCAGAGCGCTTGTACCAGGTTCACGGAGCGCGCGGAGAAGATCCAACCGAGCCGCACACCAACGGACCCTTTCCCTGGCCTGCGGTGAGCCACGAAGAGCGAATTCAACACTTGGCGGATGACTTTGCGGCGGCGGGCCTTCATCCTTTTCATACGCCGCTGGGCGTCATGCTCGATGAAAAGAACCCGCGCACCAGTCCCTGTATTCGCTGCAATACCTGCGATGGGTTCCCATGCCTACTGCAGGCGAAGTCTGACGCCCAGGTTCTGTGCGTGGATCCGGCCCTGCGTCATCCCAATGTGACGCTACTTACAAATGCCATGGTCAAGCGTCTGGAGACGGATGCCTCAGGACGTGAAGTGAAGCAAGTGGTGGTCGAGCGGGAAGGCAAGGTCGAGACCTACTCTGGCGACGTCGTTGTTGTCTCGTGCGGCGCCATCAACTCAGCGGCACTTTTGCTGCGATCGGCCAATGACAGGCACCCCAACGGCCTTGGTAACAGCTCTGATGCCGTTGGGCGCCACTACATGGGGCACACCAATTCAGTACTCATGGCTATTTCGAAGTGCCCGAATCCGACGATTTTCCAGAAGACATTATCCGTGAACGACTTCTATTTCGGATCGAAAGACTTCGAGTTCCCGATGGGACACATCTCATTTGTTGGGAAGCTCGATGCGATTACGCTTCGCGCCGGTGCACCAGCCATCGCTCCTGGGTTCACCCTAGAGCTCATGGCAGAGCATTCGCTGGATTTCTGGCTGACGTCGGAGGATCTGCCCGACCCTAACAATCGAGTGACAATCAATCGGGACGGCGAAATCGTTCTGACATATACGCCCAACAATCTCAAGGCGCACGACCAGCTGAAAGCTCATTTGCAGAGAGCAATGAAGCAAAACACCTGCTCCATCCATGGGCATGACTGCCATCAGGGCTTGTTCTCGCGCAATCTCTACCTCGGGCAGCGAATTCCGCTCGCTGGGGTCGCACACCAGAACGGCACGATTCGCTTCGGACACGATCCGAAGACTTCGGCATTGGATGTGAACTGCAAGGCTCATGACCTCGACAACCTGTACGTCGTCGACGGCAGCTTTTTCCCGTCGAGTGCCGCGGTGAATCCCGCATTGACGATCATGGCCAATGCGTTGCGGGTGGGAGATCACCTGCTCAATCGCCTGGGCTCGACGACCGTGCAAGCGTTTGTAAACGAGGCGGCTCCGGTTGTGGGCTAACCGAAATGAAGAACTTAACTCCATGTCGTCGATCACTCCTTAACATCTGGCTGCTGTTCGCGGTATGCATATTTTCACTTGCGCAGCAGCCCAATACCCCTCTTGCCAGCAGAGTCGATGCAGTGAACATGACAGTGTCCGACATGGATCGCGCGATGAACTTCTACTCGGGGGTTCTGCAGTTCCGTAAAGTATGGGACGTGGAACTCGCCGGAGAAGATTACGAAAACCTACAAGGGCTTTTCGGGTTGCGAATTCACGTGGTTCGTATGCAGCTTGGCGATGAGCTTATCGAGTTGACCGAGTACTTAGCACCTAAGGGACGCCCGATTCCCGTCGATGCCCGCAGCAACGACCGCGCGTTCCAGCACATCGCGATCATCGTCAGCGACATGGACCGCGCCTATGCGTGGCTTCGTCAGAACAAAGTGGAGCACGCATCGACGGGACCGCAACGTCTTCCTAATTGGAATAAGAACGCTGCCGGCATTCGCGCCTTCTACTTCAAAGACCCGGACGGACACCCACTCGAGGTTCTACAGTTTCCAACTGACAAGGGGTTACCCAAATGGCATCGCACCCCTGGAGATCTGTTTCTTGGGATTGACCACACGGCGATCGTGGTAGGCAGTACGGACGCTAGTCTCGGTTTCTATCGCGATCTGTTGGGAATGCGCATCACAGGGGAGAGCGAGAATTACGGCACCGAACAAGAGCACCTCAACAACGTATTCGGTGCGCGTCTGCGCATTACCTCGCTGCGTGCGGCGTTCGGCCCCGGAGTCGAGTTGCTGGAGTATTTAGCGCCACGCGATGGGCGCGCATTTCCAGCCGATGAGCAGGCAAACGACATCGTTCATCGCGAGACCGTGGTAGAGACTTCCGATGCCACTGGCGCCGCCAATAAATTTCTTTCTGCCAACACAAAGTTTGTATCTTCCACGGTGGTAACCGAATCGGATGGCCAGCTTGGATTTCACAAAGCATTTCTGATTCGCGACCCTGACGGGCACGCGATCCGCGTAGAACAGAAATAGGAGATGGCCATGAACAAAGGAATCCTGCAAAATGCGCTGACTGGCAAAGTCGACCTGCAATTGGATTATCGAGAATCGAATGTGGATGCGGCAGAGCTGGAACCGCCTCTGGCGCCGTTTGCGGCTTGCGCTGAGAACGAGCATCCGATGATTCAGCAGCTCGTATCGATGTTCCTGGAGAACTAAGATGACCGCAGAAGAGATCCGACTTCAAGAATCACAGGCACGCACCAAACACTGGAAGCGCTGGGGGCCTTACCTGAGCGAACGCGCTTGGGGCACAGTTCGCGAGGATTACAGTGGCGATGGAAATGCGTGGGCGTACTTCTCGCACGATCACGCTCGCTCTCGCGCTTATCGATGGAATGAAGACGGGCTAGCCGGCATCTCGGATCGGCATCAACTGATTTGCTTCGCCTTGGCGTTGTGGAACGAACGCGACCCAATCTTGAAAGAGCGGCTCTTCGGACTGACTGGCAATGAAGGCAACCATGGCGAGGACGTGAAGGAGTACTACTTCTACCTGGATAGCACTCCGACGCATTCGTACATGAAGTATTTATACAAATATCCGCAGGCCGAATTCCCATACGCACGGTTGATAGAAGAGAACCGCTGCCGCGGGAAAGATCAGGGCGAGTTCGAGCTGCTCGATACTGGCATCTTCGAGGACAATCGCTACTTCGATATCTTTGTGGAATATGCCAAGGGCGACGTCGAAGACATGCTGGTCAAACTGACAGTCGCGAATCGCGGCCCCGAGGCTGCTCCATTGCGACTATTGCCGACCATCTGGTTCCGCAACACCTGGTCTTGGGGAGAAGATCAAACCCTTTGGCCCGACTTGCGGCAGGTGTCCGGGGGCATCGAACTGGACCATCCCACGCTCGGCAAACGCTGGCTCTACTGCGAAGGATCTCCCGAACTTCTCTTCACGGAAAACGAGACCAATGCTCAGCGGTTGTTCGGTATCGAGAATACCTGCGCGTGCGTGAAAGATGGCATCAACGATTACATCGTTCATGGCAATACGAACGCGGTAATCGTCGAGCGCATGGGGACGAAGGCTGCAGCACATTACAAGCTGCAGGTTCTGGCTGGTGGGACAGTCACGGTTCGTTTGCGCCTGACCGATATCGACTTCTCCGGAGTCGCACAGGCTGCGTTCGACGGATTTGACAAGCTGTTTGAAACGCGTCGCAAAGAAGCTGATGAGTTCTACCAAACCGCGATTCCACAGGATCTGTCGCCCGATGCTCAGAATGTGATGCGACAGAGTTTCGCAGGCATGTTGTGGTCGAAGCAGTTCTATCATTATCAGATCAAGCCCTGGTTGGAAGGCGACCCAGGAAATCCAACTCCCCCGGCAGAGCGCAAGAACGGTCGCAATAGTTTGTGGCGCCACCTGTACAACGCTGACGTAATTTCCATGCCCGATAAGTGGGAGTACCCGTGGTATGCCGCATGGGACTTGGCTTTCCACTGTGTGCCGCTGGCGCTGGTGGATTCTGAATTCGCCAAGGAGCAACTCGTTTTGCTGTTGCGAGAGTGGTACATGCATCCGAATGGACAGCTTCCCGCCTACGAATGGGGGTTCGGCGAAGTGAATCCTCCGGTGCACGCCTGGGCGGCGTGGCGTGTTTACAAAATCGAGAAGAAGCGTACGGGAAAAGGCGATCGCGAATTCCTCGAGCGCATATTCCATAAGCTGCTGCTGAACTTCACATGGTGGGTCAATCGCAAAGATGCCGGTGGTATGAATATTTTCCAGGGTGGGTTTCTGGGATTAGACAACATCGGCGTATTCGACCGCAACGCGCCGCTTCCCACTGGTGGATACATCGAGCAATCGGATGGCACAAGCTGGATGGCCATGTACACCCTAAACCTGCTCGCAATTGCGCTGGAGCTAGCGAGCGAAAACCCGGCCTACGAAGATGTTGCGAGCAAGTTCTGGGAGCATTTCATCTACATCGCTCACGCAATGAATCATCGCGGGGATGATGGAATCGGATTATGGGATGAAATGGACGGCTTTTTCTATGACGTGTTGCGGTTCCCCGATGGTCGCCAGCATCCGATGCGCATTCGCTCGATGGTTGGCCTCATTCCGCTTTTCGCGGTTGAGACCTTGGAACCGGAGCTGCTGAACCGGCTACCAGGCTTTAAGCGTCGCCTGGAGTGGTTCATCGATAACCGTCCTGATTTGGTCGGAAATGTGGCTTGCATGCGTACTAAGGGGATGTCGGAGCGGAGGCTGTTGTCGATCGTCTCTCGCGATCAATTACGCCGGGTCTTGCAGATCATGCTTGACCAGCAGGAGTTCCTTTCACCGTACGGAATCCGCTCAGTGTCTCGCGACCACTTCGAACACCCATATTCTCTCGGCGTGAATGACATGGAATATCGAGTCCAGTACGAGCCGGCAGAATCGAGCACGGGATTGTTCGGCGGGAACTCGAATTGGCGTGGTCCTATCTGGTTTCCGGTGAATTACCTGCTAGTCGAGTCACTACAGAAGTTCCATCATTACCTGGGCGACGAGTTCAAGGTCGAGTTTCCCGCTCGCTCTGGGCAGATGCTCACTCTGTGGGAAGTCGCAGCTGAACTCTCGCGACGGATGGCGAGCATCTTTCTGCGTGATGAAAGGGGTGAGCGACCCGTTTATCACGGAATCTCCAAATTCCAATCCGACCCGTACTGGAAAGACTTGATTCTGTTTCATGAGTACTTCCACGGGGACAACGGCCGCGGCGTAGGTGCAAGTCACCAGACCGGATGGACGGGCCTCGTATCAAAGCTGCTCCAGCAGAGTGGCGAATCGGACAAATTGGCCAAGCGGGAACGCGGAATCGCTTTCGCCGACTCATAGCACATTACTTCTGAACGGAGGCGTTGCAATGAAAGCCATCAGTGTGTTTCCTGGAAAGCAAAACAGTGTCCACCTTGCGGAACTGAACAAGCCATCGGTGAATGATGTTCCCAATGGGCGCGGCGTTCTGGTCAAGGTTCTGCGCGTCGGCGTCGACGGCACCGATAAAGAAATAAATGCTGCTGAATATGGTGCCGCCCCTGCGGGATATGACTTCCTGGTAATCGGCCACGAAGGATTTGGACGTGTCGAGGCTGTTGGCTCTAACGTCACCGAACTCAAGCCAGGAGACTACGTGGTCGCAACAGTCCGCCGTCCTGGTCGCAGCATTTACGATCTGATTGGCACTAACGACATGACCACCGACGACACGTACTACGAGCGGGGGATTAATCTGCGCCACGGATATCTGACAGAGTTCTACGTCGATGATGCTGACTTTATTGTGAAGATCCCTCAGGGGTTGAGGCATGTTGGTGTTCTGCTCGAACCGCTCACGGTGGTCGAGAAGGGGATTCAGCAAGCATATGAGATTCAGCGTCGCCTTAAGGTCTGGCATCCGCGTCGAGCCGCTGTGATGGGTGCTGGCACGATTGGGCTGCTGGCTACTCTGGCGTTGCGGCTTCGGGGTATCGAAGTCACGACCTTTGCGCGTAACGCAAAACCTAACCTGAACGCCGACCTGATAGAAGCGCTCGGCGCTCGTTACGAGATCACGCAGGAAACGTCGATCGCCGAGGGAGCACTGAAATTTGGTCCATTTGACCTGATCTTCGAAGCCACCGGCAATTCCGGCGTGGTATTCGACAGTATGCAGGCGCTCGGCAAGAATGGTGTGCTTGTGCTGTCCAGCGTTACGGGGGGTGACCGCACGATCCAGGTACCCGCGGATCGCATCAATCTTGAATTTGTCCTCGGAAACAAAGTGATGGTCGGGACAGTGAACGCCAATCGTGAATATTTCGAGATGGGAGTGCGTGACATGGCCCTGGCCGAAGCGGATTATCCGGGGTGGCTTAGCCGCCTGCTGACCGATCCGGTTCGCGGCCTGGAGAATTATGAGACGTTGTTCTCGAAGCTGACGAATCCGAACGGTTCGATCAAAGTTTTCTGTGAGGTTGCAGATTTCTAGATCAGAAATTTTCGGCCACGAGTTTGGCGCAAGGTGACGAAAAGACATGGAAGCACGTTCGCTTTACATTCCGGCTATCCTCGGGACCACTCGGCAGGGGCGCATGAGCAAGCACGTAGCGCAACTGATGGTTCAAGAAATTGGAAAGCACTCGCAAGTTGAAACTGAACTGATCGATATTGGGGATCTTCCATTGCCCACTAACAATGCCGGAGAGGGCATCAAAGACAGCACCTTCGCCTCGAAGATGGATCGTGCCGATGGCCTGGTGATCGTCGCCCCCGAGTACAACCACGGCTACTGCGGCTTGCTCAAACATGTTCTGGATAGCTGTCTCAAAGAATACGTTCACAAGGCAGTCGGTATTGTTGGCGTTTCTGCCGGACCGTTTGGGGGGACTCGGGTCATTGAAAACCTTCTCCCTGTCATGCGTGAACTAGGCATGGTGAACATCTTCTGGGACGTCAATTTTTCCACGGTGCAAAACATCTTCGACGCTGGAGGCCAGTTGCTCGACTCTGCTTATATTCACCGTATCGAAAAGTTCCTAAAAGAAATTATCTGGATGGCGAAAACGTTACGATATGGACGGGAAAATATTGGCCTTTGACCAGGGCAGGAGATCATGAGATCAACTGAGAAGATGAGGTGCCCGCGCTGTGGTGCCAGCATGAATCATCACGCTGACAAGATCGTCAGAGCAGATGGGATGAATGGCACACCCTTGCCTGACTTTGAAGGGGTCATGGTTGAGTTCCACAGCTGCCCCGCATGTGGAGCGAACGCGTCGCGTATCGAACATTAGGGGTGCCCCCTGGAAGAGAGGAGGCTCTAAGCATCCGATTTCGAGGTGGTTGGGGCAACAAGAGCTGACTTGGCAGAGAGCGCTCGTGACACTGGAGGCGTGTGGATCCGCTTTTCCGTTTTTCACTCGTTAACAATCAAAAAGCGATTAAAAAGCGCATGCTTGCGCTAACGCCTGATCTCGACAATTGACTGGCGAACCGAGCGAGCATACAAAACAAAAATGGGCCGTCTAACCTGCTTTCCCGAGCGCGAAACTCCTTACAATTAGAGGTCGGTTATTGCAAAATTCCCGATAGCACTCATTGACCCTCCCCCTTCCTCCGACGGATTTTGCGTAGCCATATCCTGTTCACAACAGCTAACGAACGTGAAATTTTTCAGTCTGAGAATGGTGTGCGGGTGGCTCATGAACATACTCACAGTTAATCTCGTGTTCAGCACTCTGGTGTTTTGGATTGCAGCAAAATTGTATGTGTTTCCGAAACTTCACCAGACATCGTCTCGAACGGTACTCCTGCCAATTTTTCTGCTGCATGCGTTCAGGCATTTAGGATTAATGTTTCTTGCCCCCGGCGCAACGTATCCAGGCCTTGCGAGAGAGTTTGCTTATCCGGCTGCATTCGGCGATCTGCTGGCCGCAGTGCTGGCCCTACTCGCCCTTTTCGCTATGGTCCAAAACTGGAAAAGCGCACGTTTTCTGGTATGGGTTTTCGCCGTGGAAGGAATCGTTGATCTTATTAACGCTATTGCGCTGGCTCAACTGCACGGAGCTGCAGTCTTCATGGGAGCCGCGTATTGGATACCGGCATTCTGGGTTCCGGCGTTGTTGGTGACGCACTACATAACGTTCGTGGTGCTGGTTAGGTACTGGAAAGGTGCAGGAGCGTAAGGCTTTAAGCTTCACCAAAGTGAAACACGAGCTGATTACGCACAGTCTTGAGATTGGAGTCTTTCAGCTTGATCGCCGTCGGATCCTTAGGAGGCAGCCCGCCGTACCAACTCCTAAACAAACTCAGGGCAACATCATTCGAGGAGATGACTTCAATCTTTAATAGTTTGGTTCAAAATTGATCCCTCCGGCAAGAAATTGCCCGCAGAATCCAAGGTCACACGCGCTATAGAATTCTCCCCGTCTGGAGGATCGGTGCACCTAGCTTTGCTTGTTGACGATTAGGTGGAATCGCATGGCCTGTAGTCTGCAGTCTCAGCTTCAATACGACCTATACCACGAGAGCGGAGTTCCTACGCCGAACAAAAGCGGAGTAGCGCTTCCATAGGGAGACCCTTTTGCCAACCTGCCCGAGGGCGGTTGGCCTGCAGGTGAATCTTCTTGTGGATTAGATTCCGATCCAAAGAATGTGCCGCCACTGAGGAGGCGTTCAATGGCGCGAATCAGGTCTTTGCCGGCTTGTGATTTTAGGACAAATCCTTGAGCGCCAGCTCGCGAAACTTCCGTTGCAAGATGTTCCGACTCGTGCATCGTGAACATCAGCACTCGAGATCCTAGCTCAGAGATGGTTGACGCCACTTCCAGACCGCTCATTTTCGGCATCGTGATGTCCAGAATTGTAACGTCTGGCTTCAAGTTTCTGGACGCCTCAACGGCTTCCTGACCATTCTTTGCTTCTCCACAAACTTCCCATTGGGGCCGTTCCCTTGTGATCAGCGTGCGGACGCCTTCCCGTACTACTTCGTGATCATCGACGATCAAAATCTTTGGAGCCATTCGGCAACTCGCTTTCTGAAAGATCAGCTGAAGGCTTTGAGGCGGCCTAATTTAGCCTCTCTCGGTACGTCTGTGTACGGCTGGAATCGTGGCTCGAACCAAAGTTACACCTTCCTTTCTAAAAATTTCGAGATTTCCTTTTAATTGCTTCATACGCTCGGTCATCCCTCGCACCCCTACGCCGAGGGCGCCCATCCAATCCTTCCCGCCCCGTTCCAAGAGGCTTTGATCAAAGCCCTTGCCACGGTCCGCAATTTCCAAGATGGCTTTCTCGTTATCTGCGAACAGGCGAACGTCAGCCGTCGCACTTCCCGAGTGGCGGTGGACGTTTGTAAGACTTTCTTGCAAAACTCGGAACATTGCCACTTCTGCCTCGGATGAAAGGCGATAGAACGGTTCTTGAGCGTCGAACGTTGTCTTGATTCCGCTGCGGGAAGAAAATCCCTCGAGATACCACGGGATTGCCGACTTCAACCCCATCTCTTCCAGCATTGGCGGATACAACAGGTACGAGACAGTTCGTACTTCCTTTATGGAGTTGTCCGTCAGCCGAATACAACTTGCAACATCCTGTTCCGAGAGATCGGGTTGTGCTCGAAGATGCGATGCAACAGATTCCAGCTTGAGCTTAAGTACAGCCAAATATTGTCCCAAGCTGTCGTGAAGGTCACGCCCAATTCGTTTTCGCTCCTCATCCTGCGTACTGAGGAGGTGCAGTGACAGTTCGCGAAGAGATCGCTCGGACCTGGCGAGTGCTTCCTTGGCCTCCATCCGTTCCGTGAAGTCTCTTGTCACTTTTCCAAAGCCCACCAGCTTGCCGGCGTTATCCCTCACAGCCGTAATGATCACATTGGCCCAGAATCGGGAGCCATCTTTTCGTATGCGCCATCCTTCGTCCTCGAAGCGCCCCTCTTTCAGGGCAATCTCCAGCTCCCATTGCGGTTTGCCGTTTTGCTTGTCCTCCTCGGGATAGAAAATCGAGAAATGCTTGCCGATGATTTCTTCTGCAGAGTACTGCTTTATGCGCCAAGCTCCTCGATTCCAGGTGCGAACGTGCCCCGCCGGATCGAGCATGAAAATCGCATAGTCTTGAACCGCTTCCACGAACAGTCGGAACTGTGACTCCTGCCCTTTTGGAGGGAGTTCCATCTCCGCCGTCGGAGGTTCCTGTGCAGGTTCTGAGAGGCGGGATATTCGCTCCATTTCATCACCGACGTGTTTGTCGAGTTTGGTGTTCACTAGCTTGAACTCTCCGAGGGCTACGCGGAAGACGAAGGAATAATGATCGCGTCTGCGATCCATTATCGTCCATACATTGACTACTGTAGGCGGGTGCTCCGAGCACCTCTATTGAGACCTTCACTCCCGGGTGCTGGTTGCCCCAAAAAGATTAGTTTTTCTGGCATTTCAGATGTGTGTTCGCAAAAGCACACAATTGCACGTCCCGCCAATAGGGTCCTCCAAGTTTTCCTTTGCCAGTGGCGGCATCGCTTGCATTGCAACAGGGGCGGCATCTCCCGTTGTCTTGCGCTGCCCATCCTCAACTGTTGTTTGTATAGCAATTATTTCGGAATTGTTAGAGGTCAGTGAATTTCTGCCAAATCATGAGAGGTGTACTGCGCTCCCCGCTTACTGAGTTACCAATCCTTCGCGCGCTCTGGGCTGTTGATTCTGGAAACATGGTCGTTCGCATTGCCTCGTCGTATAATCTTTCCGTTTTTTTGCAAGATCAATTCGCATCGCGAATGGTAGCCGCATGTAGAAGCTGCTTGGGGCTTCGCGGTCAGTGCGGAATGCGTTGCTGTCTTTCGCACAAGAGAGGATTACGATGAACTGCAAATGCGTAGGCCGTCACGCTTATACCAATCTCCTGATTCTCACCCTGACCCTTGCCATGCCCTGTTACCTTGCGGCGCAGGCGAATCCCACCTGTCCACCATTTACCCCGCCCCCGGATCCCAACCTTCTGGTCAACCCCGACTTCAACACAGTCGGACCTTGCGGAACTCACACGGCTTGGAAGATGGGCAATTCAACCTGCCCCTCGGACCCGACCGCGTCAGCCGCTGCCAACTGGACCATTCACAGTGACAATTTCGGCAATCTGATACGCACAGCCTTGGTGACTTCCACTCTGCCGATCGGCGGAGGAGCGAGAATGTTGCGCATCCATTCCGACGGAAGCGAAAGCGGTGTGTTCCAGACCTTGCCGATTGGATTAACCAAGGTTGTTGGCTCAGCTTGGGTCTACGTTCGGAAAGGTCACGTTGTAATGCAAGCCACCGCGGGATTGTCTGGACCCAGTTCATGGAGCACAAAGACTAAAGAGTGGGAACTGCTGCGCGTATGCACCGACGGGTTCGTGCCAGTGGATACCTTCCTGGTATATAACGAGGACCCTGCCGGGAGCGATTTCGATGTGGATCGAGTAGAGGTGAAAGTAAACGTGGAGCCGTAGCAGCCAAACTAGTCCGGAATTTCGTACTTCCCCCCTAACACTGCCGACACAGCGTGAGGGGGGCTGATTCCCTAGTTCGAGACTCCTGATAAATCTTTTACAACTCTCCGACAAGTTCTCGACAGAGGGTCTCCTCTCTTGACATATCCTTAGGTGCCTAAAATAAGGACAGATTTTAAGTAACGGAGATCACAGGCGTGATTCTAAAACTGAGAGCCTCTGTAGTTCTTCTTCTCTTGCTTCTCGTCGGTGTCCAGGTCGGTGCGGCACAGCAGATCAACCATCCGAAGGCAAATCCAAACGCCGGCGCCGGAAGCATCATTGTTCAAGGCAAGCTTGGCGGACTGATTTTCGGATTCGACGTCGATCAAAGCGGCAATTTGGGCATTCTGAGTGAGGCTAAAATCCTGGATAACGGTACTGTCCGGGCTGCGGTCGAGATGTTCGATCAGACCACGGGTGGAATCCTGAAAACCGTCAAGAGATCGGAGACGAAAGACGATTTCGTGACGCTGGGTGTCGTTGGCAACTCGATCGGACTCATTGAGCGGGAGCATCCCATTACGCTCTTTAACGTCCAGCGAAGCTTTCGCGCCATGAATCCACTCAGTTCCGGCCAACTCAATGCGCCTTGGACTCCTCCGATTGATCAGCAGCACATCATCACGCGCGTCAGCCGTATCCAAGGGGGCAACACTGCATTCCTGGCAACTGACGTCAGCGGACCCCATATCCCCGTAGTCTTCAGTTCCAACGTTGCGGCCAACACCTTCAGCCCCGTTATCCAAATTACTGATAACGACTTCAATTTTGAGAACGATCCCGTGCTCGCTTACAACGGCGTGACAAATCAAGTCGTGCTCGGACACAACACAAACTCGCAGTTCATCGTTCCACCCAAGATTGGAATTGTGAACCTTGCGACCGGATCGTTCTTGAAGTTCACTGGCCTAGGCCTCGGTGTTATCAATGGCATTGCTGTCGACTCCGAAGACAACATCATCTGCACCACGACCTCGTTCGATCCGGCGGTACAGTTCTATAACCTCAATACCGGTAGCCGGATCAACGTGTTGCTCCCGAACACGACGGAAAACGACGGCACATTTCGCGGACAGGCAGTCGAGTTTGACCCGATCAACAAGCTCTTTCTTGTTGCCCAACCGTTCACCAGTACCGGGACAAGCGGCAGTAGCATCCAGGTGTACGACATCGATGGAAGCTTTGTAGAGTCTGTGGACGGGCTAAGCTTTAACGGCACTGGGAATGTTTTCCCCGTGCACATCGCTCTAAATCCGGGTCGGCGAACCGGTTTCGTGGATGGTCCGGACACGAACGTGACCGAGTTTCAGTCGTTCACGTATTGAAGGGCCGCGCTTGATTTCTCGCGCCGATCGCTGCCAACGCAATGCAACTCCCCAGCAGCATCGGCGGACCATGGATATCGCTCATCAATGTGAGAACGGCTGCGCCTATCAGCAGTAGCAACCCACCGAGAATTCCTCCTGAACTTCTGTTGACGAATAGAAGCCAGGCGGCGAGCGCGCCTAACAAGCCCGCCCCAGCGACAGACGCCCCAGCCCCATTCGGCTGCCATGCATAGCCCACGACCTCACCCAACAATCCAGAAGCAAAATAGATTACGAGCCACAAATGCCTTCCATACAAGTACTCGACTGCCCAGCCAACGATTGCTATCGCGAGGAAGTTGAAACATATCTGACGCCATCCTCCCGAATGAACAAACATGGGCGTAAACAGCCTCCAATATTCGTGACGCGACATGGCACCGGGAGTTCGCTCCATCAAAGGCAACAACCACGGATAGATCACTTGCATGGAAGTGGCGAGCCCAGTGATTGCGAGAACGATCAGTGTTACGAGCGGAAGTTTGTCCGACAAGCGCATGGAGTACGAGGTTACTTCAACTGGGGAACCAAATGTGCAGTCGCTACAGGTTGAAACAGCTTGAATATTGTTGGCAATATCTAAACTTGTAACTTATAGCCATCTAATAATTGTCGTATAATTTCTAGCGGTAACCCTGCATCCGTTCTTAGTCTATGGTTTCCATTACTTAGCTGATACTTATCGCATTCGACGAACAAATAAGGAGTGTCTTTCTGACTTGTAGAACCCAACGACGTAGATGACTGGTTTGCTGTTGGACGAGTAAATCACCTGGCGAATGCGCAATAGGGGAGCTCCTCGCGGCACATCCAGTAATTGGGCGACTCTGCCTTCTGCGACCGTGGCGTCCACCTCCTCGTCGGCATAAGCGATTTCGACCCCATAGTCATGCTCGAGTGTGTCGAACAGGGAGGTTCGCGCCAGCGGAAGATCAAGCAGCCCAGCAAAATCGTTGGCTGGTAGATAACAGGTTTCGAGGGCGAATGGTTCGTTGGCGGAATGTCTTACTCGTTCAATTTTCACGATTCGGCCCTCTCCGGGCAAGCCGAGCCGGGCCGCGACCTCGTGCTCATCTTCAATAATCCTTGCCAAAATCACCTTAGTGCGTGGAGCCAGGCCTCTGCTGCCCATTTGCTCGGTGTAGCTCATAAGCTTGTTGAAGTGAATGCGAGGCGGAGCGACGAAAGTCCCTGCTCCGGGGCGGCGCTCCACCACCCCTTCGCGCTCGAGAATGGCGAGGGCGTGGCGAGCGGTCATCAGGCTGACACCATGCTGCCTGGCCAACTCGCGCTCCGAACTCACCGGGTCGCCGGGCTTCAGTTGATCCGACTGGATCTGATTGCGGACCGATTGCTGGATCCGAACATATGCCGGAGTGCCATTACGCCTGCTTTCAGCCATGCCCCCTCACTGAAAACTATAAGCGATCGTAATCGAGGATCGGAAGGCTCCACCTGCTATATAGCGTCAAATGCCGGGGATGTAAAGGGCTCCGAAAGAACTGTTTCAGAATGGGACTTGGGTACGTGTGCCTAGAAGGCCTGGCATGGAACGTGCCAAGAATCCGGCAAAACGCTTCTAAAAATGGAAGTTTTCGCGAAGAGGCGCTCCGGTCGCATACTCATTCCGCGAGCAGTCCTGTTCCAAAAAGAGAACATATTTTCGACCACTCGATTTTTTTCTTGACCCTAGTATTTTTCTGCTATATAGCATTATGAACTTTCGAGTGGGGTCGCGAAACTCTCTCTATTTTTTGAAAGTGAGACAGAACGGAGATCGCGGCGAAGAGTATCAAGAACTCGAATAGTGCTTTTGTATTAAGCAGCAGGACCAAATCCCAGAGTGGGGGTGCCCTGTGATTCGAAGCCGTCTCGCGCTAGTTCTGTGTGTTTGCCTCTTTGCGTTGCCAGTGTTTTGCCAGAAGTTCACCGGCACGATCCGCGGCACCGTTACCGATGCCTCAGGCGCTGTTGTCGCAGGCGCAACGGTGACGATCACGAATGATGCGACGCAAGAAGCGCGCACCGTTTCTTCCAATCAATCCGGCGAATATGTCGCGGTCGAGTTAAATCCCGGGACGTACACGGTTTCGGTCAAACAGCAAAATTTCAAAGAGTTCATAAGTAAGAACGTCATCCTGAACGTTTCGAGCATTGCCGTCGCCAATGCGCAATTGGAAGTCGGACACGTGAACGAGCAGGTCACGGTCGAAGTCGGCGCTGTCCAAGTCGAAACGGCGACTGGCGCTGTCGGAAACGTGATTACTGGGAATGAAGTCACGCAGCTCCCGCTGAATGGACGCTCCTTTGCTCAGTTGACGCAATTGATGCCTGGCGTGTCGCCGGCATCGAACTTCGATACAAAGAACAAGGGCCTGCAGGCTGGCGTCGACTTCTCCGTCAACGGAAATAGCACGACCGGCAACATCTTCATGGTCGACGGAGTGAACAATAACGACATCGGTTCCAACCGCACGATTCTCGTTTACCCGTCCATCGACGCAATCCAAGAGTTCAAGATTCTGCGAAATAGTTATGGCCCCGAATACGGCCAAGCCATGGGAGCTATCGTAAGCATCGTTACTCGAAGTGGTACGAATTCCTTCCACGGCGGCGCTTTTTACGATGGCCGTAACGATGTGTTGAATGCGACCGACTACTTCAATGGCCTGAATGGCATTCAAAAAGATGTGTTGCGCCGCAACGATTGGGGTTACAACATCGGCGGACCAATCTTCAAAGACAAGTTGTTCTTCTTCTTCTCGCAAGAATGGAATCACGAGCAACGTGGCGCGGCCCGCAGCGGTGACGTCCCGACCGTCGCAGAGAAGGCGGGTGATTTCAGCAATCTTCGAACCGACCTTGACAACAGTGGAGGCACGTGCGATCCGGTGCCTACCGTCAACGGCACCCCACTCACGAATATTTCCCAAGTTCCAACAGGCGGATTGTCCGCAGCGGGGCAGGCGTATCTCTCGATGTTCCCCGATCCGAACGTCGCCAACCCGGTAAACTGCAAGAACTGGGCACAATCGCTGGCAGCTCCGATCCGCTGGCGTGAAGAAAGTGTTCGCATCGATTACAAACTTGGCAGCACATGGAGCTTGATGGGACGCTATACCCAGGATCACTGGTCCCAGGCATATCCAAGCACCTTAGGGTTCTGGGGCGATGATCCGTATCCATCAATTGAAAGCAGCTGGAATCAACCTGGATATCAGGCCACTGTAAAGCTGACCAAGATTTTTGGCAGTTCTGCCGTTAACGACTTCCAGGTGTCCTACTCTGCCAACCGCATCAATGTCACGCGAGCGGGAACAGACCCCGGTCTGAACGACACCATCAATCAGCTGGCTCCGACGTACTATCCGTTTTCGGATAAGCTCCAGGGAAATCAGATTGGCTATCCCGGCTTCTGGGGTGGATGCGGACCTGATTGCGCCACCGGCGACAACCTGTGGACCCAAGCGCCCTGGCACAACAATGAACAGCTCTACGTCATTCGAGACGACTTCTCGAAGATCTGGGGCAATCACACATTCAAGATTGGATTCCTGGTAAGCAACAACCAGAAGAACGAAATGGTGAACAACGAGTCCCAGGAGAACGCGTTCTACTGGGGCGTTGCCGCGAACAACACCGGCAACGGTGCATTCAACATGCTGTGGGATCAGGTACAGTGGGGCGGCGGCGAGGCACAAACGAATCCCTACTCGCAGATTCGCTGGCACGATATCGAGCCGTACTTCGGAGACACGTGGAAACTCACGCGTAACTTGACCTTGGAGTATGGCTTCCGCTGGTCGTTCCTCAGGATGCCTTACAGCGGTCCCGATAAGATTGGGAACTTCGATCCCAGATTCTATAACCCGGCGCTGGGAGGGGATCCCTGCAACGGTGTTGTGCTACCGCCGGGAACGAACTGGTGCGCCGCAGCAGGATTCTCGCCTGGCATCCAGGGTGACAGTCGCGCCCTCAAAGCCCAAAATAATCATGCCATCGCTCCCCGTTTTGGATTGGCATGGGATCCGCACGGCAACGGCAAAACAGCTTTTCGCGTAGGTGTTGGTCAATTTTTCCAAAGAGAGCGTTTGAACAACACGCTACAAATGGCCACCAACCCGCCGTTCTCTCTTAACGCCAGTTATAACCGTACTATGGGTACACCTCCGGCGCCCGGAACGCTCACCGCGACCGGAACTCCCGCATTTAGCCAGGATACAGGGGATGACCTTCCTAACACTTGGCAGTGGAACGTCACCTATGAACAAGAGTTGGTTCGCAATACAAAGATGGAACTGGCGTATGTAGGCAACCGCGGTATCCATCTGCTGAATTACACCGATGCCAACCTGATTCCTGCCAATCAGCGCGCTGCATTCGCTCTTGACAATTCGCCCACTCACCGTCCGTTTGGAGGGGGGAGTTGGGGAACCATCAACGACGCGTTCTGGGGCGGGGGTTCGAACTACCATGCATTGCAGGCGCTCTTCCGAACTCGGATCAAGGCCCTCGATGCACAGTTCGCCTATACGTGGGGCAAATCGCTGTCCGATACAGACATTACGAACAGCGGCAACGTCAATCAGGGCAGTCTGCTGGTGGATCCAGCGAATCCGCACTTGAATTACGGTCCGTCATCCATCAATCGGCCGCACGTTTTCACATCCAACCTGATCTATAACGTGCCGGCATTCTCGCAGTCGAATGCGTTCGTGAAGACTGCGCTTGGGGGATGGCAGATATCAGGTATTCTCGACTACGCCAGTGGCCCATCTATGACAACCTACGGTGCTCGTGCGGCAACTAACGCGCCCGGAGGTATCAACGGAATCGGCGGCAGTCAGGATAACTTGAGGCCGAACCTGGTGCCGGGCGAGCCCTGCCGAGCCAGCAGCGGTCCCAAGAACCAATGGCTGAATCCAAATCGTTACACGCTCATTGGCTACGTGATTGGTACGCCAACGGGCAACGCGAGCGTGGGCGACTGCCTTGGACCGCCAATCGCCAACACCGACATGGGAGTCTATAAAACTTTCAAAGCAACGGAACGCGTCAGCGTGCAATTCCGAATGGACTTCTTCAACCTGTTTAACCACGTCCAGTTCCTCGGAAATGCGCAGGGTGCAACGTATGTGAACAACACCCTTGACACGAACCCGGGCGCGACGGTGTGCGGCAATGTGGTGTGCTCGTATACGGCGAATCCAAACTATGGAGTTGCCACGAAGGATAAAGGACCGCGCGAGATTCAATACGGTCTGAAAGTCACCTTCTAGCCTTCACAATCATTGGGGGCTTGACTCTCCGTCAAGCCCCTTTTGTAATAATCGAACCATGGGTTTTCCCCGCAGTTTCCCGGCGGTACGTCTTCTCCGCATCTTTCATTCTTGTTCGTTATTGTTCGCGCTGTTGTTCACGCAGGTGGAGATGGTGTCGCTGGCGGCCCAGACCGCGACCAAGCCAATTAAGCCGAACAAGCAGAAAACACCGTTACAGGAACTTCAGGAACATTACGATGCCGGGCGAACCTACCAGTTAACGGGAAGCCTGGAGCAGGCGGCGACGGAGTACAAGGCTTTCCTGGCAGGTGCATTGCGGTTCATAGGTGATGCGAACCTTCATGCGGGCGCATCCGATAAAGCGGACAAGGTCCTCACCGAGGCGCTGCGCTTCGCGCCCGAAAGCGCTGCCCTCAACCTCGACTATGCAACATTGCTCCTGCAGCAGGACAAATCACAAGAGGCCCAGCAATTTGCCGAGAAGGCCGTTCAGTTCGATCCAAGTAATTCGCGCGCCCAGTACATGCTTGGGAGCTCGCTTTATCACCAACAGGACTACAAGGGCGCGAAGGAACACCTCGAAAAAGCGGTAGTGGCAGAACCAAAGTTTGAGGTCGGCTACCTGCTAGGCATGACCTATATCAAACTGAACGACTTGACCCGCGCAACGGTGCTTTTCAACGAAATGGTGGCCGGACTCGGGGACACTGCCCAAATTCACATTCTCTTCGGACGGGCATACCGCGAAGGCGATTTTCTCGATCAGTCGATCGCGGAGCTGCACAAGGCGGTTGCGAAAGACAGCAAAGTCAAGGTTGCCCACTACCTGACGGCGATGGCATACCTTGAACGCGACGGCGAATCAGGATTTGCCGAGGCTATCCCTGAGCTCGAGGCGGAACTCAAAGTGAATCCGCAAGACGCGCGCACCCACTACATGTTGGGGTATATCGCTCTTAAACGGCGCGATGCTGCGGCGGCTGAATCAGAGCTTAAAAAATCGGCACAGCTCGATTCGCAAAGTCCTGATCCCTTGATCAGTCTCGGCCAAATTTACATGGATGCGGGGCGTCTTGATGAAGCAGAGAAGACCTTCAGGAAAGCAATTGAGCTGACCACGGATCCGTCGCGGAATGGTTACCAGATTAACCGTGCGCATTATTCTTTAGGCAGAATCCTGTTACAGACAGGGCGCGAGGAGGAAGGCAAGAAAGAGCTGCAGATCTCTGCGGAATTGCGCGACAAGCCTCATCCCGAGCGTCGCCGCGGCGATGCTGTGCCCGACACCCCCGCGGATGAAGCATCAACGGCTGTTCCAAAAGAACAAGTGTCACCGGAAGCTTTAAAGAAGGTGGAAACCTTGGTGGCGGACTTGGGACCCGCGATAGCCGACAGCTACAACAATCTTGGAGTCATTGCAGCAGGGCAGAAGGATTATCCGTCTGCAATGGATTACTTTTTGCAGGCTGGTACGTGGAATCCGACTCTTGCAACGGTGGATCGAAATCTCGGCATGGCTGCCTTCTATGCCAACCGCTACGATCAGGCTGTCGAGCCTCTTAGCAAGCACTTGCAGCAGCAGCCGGATGATGTACGTGCCCGTGCTGCGCTTGGCTTGTCGCTTTTTGGGGTGCAGGCCTACGGCAAGACACTCGAAGTCCTTCGTCCGATTCAAACGGAAGTGGACGGCGATCCGGGGTTGTCGTATGCCTTCGCGGTCTCACAGGTAAAGACTGGAGCCTACAACGAGGGTATCGCGCGGTTGCGTGAGTTGGAGAAGGCGGACCCAAAATCCGCAGACGTCCACATGCTTTTAGGGCAGGCATTTGCGGACCAAGGCCAACATCCAGAAGCGCTTGAAGAGTATCGTGAAGCCCTAAAACTGGACCCTCAATCCCAGCGATTACATTACCTGTCAGGTTTGAGCATGATTCGTCAGGGAGATCCGCAAGGAGCGGAGCAAGAACTGAGGACGGCACTTAAGTTGGATTCAACCGATGTGAACAGTAAGTATCACTTGGCGTTCTCACTGATACAGTTGCAGCGGCAGCAGGAGGCAGTACCTCTCTTACGAGAGGTCATTCAGCAGGATCCCAAGTACGCAGACGCCTATTATCAATTAGGAAAGCTTCAATTGGAGCAGGGCGACACGAAGAGCGCTGTTTCAAACCTGGAGACCGGAACCAAGCTCAGTCCCGAGAGCGACTATATTCATTATCAGTTGGCCTTGGCGTACCGGCGCGAAGAGCAAGCGGACAATGCAGAACGGGAGATGAAGCTTTATCAGACCCTCAAGAACAGTCATCGAGGCCGCGATGCACCGAACAACGAATAGGCGGATCGCTTGTGTAGGCCTTCTCCTTAGTCTTCTTTTCTTCTCTGCGAATTGCGTCTGCCAAAATCCAGCAAACAATCAAGATTCTGCACTGTCAGCAGCGAAAAAGGCACTCACCCAAGGGGAACTCGATCAAGCAGAACAACAGCTATGGAAGGTGCTGTCGTCGAACCCCGATCAAGCGGAAGCGCTGAACCTCCTGGGGTTGATTCGCGGCCAGCAAAAGCGGTATCCCGAGGCGGAGGCGCTGTTCCGCAGAGTGCTTCAACTGGATCCGAAGGCCGTAGAAACGCATAGGAACCTTGCAAATGCACTTCTGATACAAAACAAGACAATCGAAGCCATTGACGAATACACCATACTTACTAAGTTAGCACCAGATGATACCCAATTACGAATACAGCTTGCGCATCTCTACTTGATGTCCGGTAAGTTCACCGAAGCACTCTCCGCTCTGGATCAAGTAAAGGCCAACCGCTTTCCTGTGGATGCAGTTCCACTGAAGGCGGCAGCTCTTCTTGGACTGGGTAAAACGAAGGAAGCCGCCTTATTAATCCCCATCGCAGTGAAGTCCCCCAACACTGCTGCTGACTTGGCAGAAGTCTTTCTAGAAGGCGGCGCTCCAGAATATGCATTGAAGGTGATCGAGGGAGTTCAGAATGGAGCGCAGCCCATGTCGGCTCGGCTTCTGTACCTCCGCGGTCGTGCATTGGCAGGGGCAGGGAATCAGACTGCTGCTCTGGCCAGTCTTCAACAATCGCTCACGCGTGCCCCCAAGTCGGTGGATACTCTCCTCGCATTGGCCAGCGCGTACTCGTCACAGGCTGAGCATGATAAGTCGATGGAATTGCTTCAACGAGCCAATGCGCTGGAGCCGGACTCGCCCAGGGTTTTACGGCCCCTGGTGATCGAAGGGATGAAGACCGGAAATCATGCGGCGGCCTTAAGCGCCGCCCACGCACTTGCAGCAAAGAGCCCAGACAGTCCTGACGATCAGTACGTTGCGGCCGCGGCCATGCTCGAAGCTAAGGATGACGTCACGGCAGAGCAGATTTTCGAAAAATATGTTCAGGCACGCTCAAACGATGCAAAGGCATTTCTTGGCCTGGGGGTCGCTCAACTCTCCCAACGAAAGTACCCGGAAGCGAGAAAAGCGCTTGAACGTGCCCTTGAGATTGATCCCAACCTCGCGGATGCCGAATATGAGCTTGCTATGGTGGCCGAACAACAGGGCGCAACAGATGAGGCATTTCAACGACTGGAGAGAGCCGTCCAATTACAGCCGCAACATGCAATGGCGCTGGCAAGCCTAGGAGCGCATTATCTGCAAACAGGCGACTTGAACAAGGCGCGAGGATTTCTGGAGAGATCCGTCGCCGTAAATCCGAATAACTTCAAATCCCAATATGATTTCGGTTTAGTTCTCGCCAAGTTAGGAAGAAATGATGAAGCTCATCAACACCTGGAACGATCTCAAGTTCTGAGGAATGCCGAGGATTTAGGGAAGTCTCCTCGATCAGGATCCGTCCATCCGTAGGAACCCTTGCAGGCCTGTCATGGAAAGGTGTTGAAGGCTAATCCTTCTTAAAAGGTGTCTTTTTCTCAATACCACCGCTCTCAGAGATCACGTAAATATGGTCGCTCGTCAGTCCGCGAAAGGCATCTTTCTTGCCGCTTGGCCAGGATACTTCGATCGAATCGATAGTTGTGCTGGAGCCCACGCCAAAATGTAAACGAAGATCATTTTGCGACAGATAACTGGATCCGCCACGTACCTCGTTAAATTGAGTCACTCCACCTGCTGTGATGGTCGCGCGCGCACCAATTGCCGACCTGTTGCTCTTATCTCCTACCAGCTTTAGAAGGACCGCATGGTTTGGGCTTTGTGTGCGGTTGATCAGAAGAAGCGGAGGCTCTCCGACGTTGAGCACGAGAACATCCACCCTTCCATCATTATTTACGTCTCCAAAAGCGGCGCCCCGTCGAGATTGTGGCGGATAGTCATTCAGGCCAGACACTTGCGTAACATCCTCAAAGGTTTTGTCTCGATTGTTCCTAAACAAGAGAAATGTTTGGCGATACGGTGCCCCGCCGCGCACTAAGTCCATCTGAGGATAAACATGCCCATTGGCGACGAAGAGGTCCAGCCAGCCGTCGTTATCAAGATCTAAGAAGGATGTTCCCCAGCCTACGAGAGGGTAACTCGGCTGGGCAAGGTGCGATGCATAACTGATGTCGACGAACCCCTGCTTGCCTTGATTCCAATAGAGGGTGTTCGGCTCGTCGACAAAATTCGTCACGATAATGTCGAACAGGCCGTCGTGGTCGATGTCCCCGAAATCAACACCCATGGAACCCTGCTCTCTTCCATCGGCGCTAAGGGCTGCGCCCGAGAGAAGGCCAACATCCTGAAAAGTTCCATCCCGCTTGTTCTGGTAGAGATAGTTGGGTCCGGCATCATTGGCGACGTAAAGATCGGGCCAGCCGTCATTGTCGTAATCGCCCCAGACACCCTGCATGCCGAAATAATGTTTCGGATCGCTAACCCCTGATTGCTTGGAGACATCTTCAAACGTTCCATCTCCACGATTTCGGAACAAGAAATCAGACTCGCCCGGCAGTCCCCACGGACCGCATTGCACCATGACACCTCGAAAGCGACAGAAGTGGTCGTCGCTTCCAAACACGGGGAGCTTGTCGATGTCGACAAAGACATAGCGTGGTACGAAAAGATCAACCAGGCCATCTTTGTCGAAGTCTCCCCATGACGCGCCGGTGCTGAAGCCGCCGACCGCAACCCCTGCCTTAGCCGTCACATCCTGGAACTTGCAGTTACCAAGATTGCGATAAAGCACATTGTGACCATATCCGGTGACATAAATGTCGTCCCAACCGTCGTTGTCGAAGTCGGCGACGGCAATACCCATCCCCCATCCTTTTTGAGTGAGTCCAGCTTCCTTCGTGATGTCCGTGAATTTCAGGTCCCCGACTTGCTTGTAGAGGGTCACCATCGGATCCCCTCCAGCTTTGTACCTGTCGACCGAGGAGCCGTTGATCGTCAGAATGTCGAGCCGCCCATCGTTGTCGCAATCGATGAAGCCTACCCCACCGCTCATCGATTCAATGATGTATCGTTTCTCAGGGGAGGAATTGTGGGGGACAGTCAGGCCGCTTTGTTTAGCGACTTCCTCGAAACGTGGTACGGGCGGCGTATTCGGCGTCTGCGCCCACGCAAGGCCGCCAAAAACCGACAAAACTGCCAACATCAGGGTCCGCATGGAAACTGTCATGCTAGCACACAACATCATGCTTGGCTTACTTCCGTAAACCCAGTGCGCAGCGCGGGAAATGACCAGCTCACATCAGCGAATCGTATTGACATTCTGGATTGCCCAACGGTACAAAGACCGATTATTTCGAGACCAATGACTCGCTTTTTCTTACGGCAACTGTATCTGGTTTTCTTATTGTGCTTCCTCTTGCAGGCAGTTCGTGCGCAAGAAACAATCAAGGAAGACCCAGCCGAAATCCGGTTCACGGACATCACCAACTCCAGTGGCATCGCATTCGAGCATGCGCTCTCTCCTGAAAAGAAGTACCTGATTGAATCGATGTCTGGCGGGGTGCTCCTACTCGACTACGACCAGGATGGCTGGCTCGATCTCTACTTCACCAATGCCCAGAGCATCGCAATGGCGCAGCAGGGGAAAAAAGTCAAAAGTGCACTCTATCGCAACAACCATGATTTGACCTTCTCCGATGTGACTGACAAGGCAGGTGTGGGATTTCCTTGCTCGGCCATGGGTGGCGCAGTGGGTGACTACAACAATGATGGATGGGCCGATATAGCCATCACCTGTCAGGATGGTCTGGTTCTCTTCAAAAACAATGGAAATGGCACCTTCAGCAATGTCACGAAGGACGCGAAACTGACGGATCCCCGCTGGACGACGGGAGTTGCCTTCGGCGACTACGATGGAGACGGCCTTGTCGACCTGATGGTGACGCGCTACGTAGAGTTTGATCTAAAGAACCTTCCAGTGTTCGGCGAGGGCGCAACCTGCCACTATCGAGGAATCCCTGTCCAATGCGGTCCACGCGGGCTGAAGGGAATGAACGACAGCCTTTACCACAACAACGGAGACGGCACATTTACTGAGACCTCGAAATCCGCAGGCGTAGATGATGGGGAAAGATATTACGGTTTGGGACTCACTTGGAGCGATCTAGACGATGACGGCCGCCCCGACTTGTTCGTTGCAGATGACTCCACCCCCAACTATCTGTATCGCAATGATGGGAATGGGCGCTTTTCAAATCTTAGCTTCATTTCAGGAACAGCGGTGACGGGAGAGGGATCCGAAACTGCAGGAATGGGTGTGGCAGTCTGTGACTATGCCCACACTGGACGCCTGTCAATCTTGGTGACCACGTTCGAAGACCAAGCGACCGTTCTCTATGACAATCGTGGGAGTATGAACTTTACCGATGTTTCTTTTGCGTCTGGACTCGCGACTCCAACGGTAAAACTCCTGAAGTGGGGAATCGGATGTGAGGACTTCGAAAACGATGGGTGGGCGGATGTCTTCATCGTAAGCGGACACGTATATCCGCAGGTCGATTCTCTTGCAGCCGGAGCTAAATATAGGGAACCCAAGATCGTCCTGAGAAACAATCGCAATGGGACATTTCGTGACGTAACTTCTGAAGCAGGTCCTGCGCTTACGTTGCCTGAACCCAGCCGTGGTGCAGCCTTTGGTGATTTGGATAACGATGGGAAGATCGACGTGGTGGTTGAGAATATTGACGGAAAACCGATGATCCTGCGTAACACAAGTACCGGTACCAATCACTGGATCGGATTTCGCCTCGAGGGAAAACGGAGCAATCGCTTAGCGATTGGAGCAAGTGTGAAGGTGACTGCGGGTGAAATGGTGCAGCGTGGCGAAATACATTCTGGTGGCAGCTACTTGTCGCAAAATGACTTGCGAGTGCACTTCGGGCTTCGAAAGGCGACGAGCATCGACAAAGTTGAGGTTCGCTGGCCGTCAGGGGAGACCTCAAGGTTCACAAATCTTGTGGCCGATCATTACTATCTAGTCAAAGAAGGCGAAAATGCTGTTCGGCCTGACCGCTAAAACGTGCGGCTACTCGGGGAACCCCGCATCAGCCTTCGTAATCCCGATACGGTGGTCCGTGTATTTGAAGTGCATATTCTTAACTTCATATTTTTTCATGTGACAAGTCACGCAATCTTTCGTCGCGACCGGGCATCCGGCAAGCTTTTGTGCTTGTGTTTTGGCTAATCGGTTGGCATGGCAACTCAAGCACTTGCTGTCGTAATACCCGGCGTCCTTCACCAGCGGCTGATGAGGATCATGACAGGCGAAGCAAGCTAAACGTGCATCTCCACGTGACCAGCATCGGCTGCTTTCTAGCCGATAGGGCTGGAATCGAACATTGGCGATACCATTGGCCCCAATTTCCTTCGCGTCCCACCAGGTAGTGTGACAGGCTCCACAGAAATCGACCGCGTCAACTGGTTTCAGTTGGCTCGGATTGGTAATTGCCGCGAGGCCCCCCTCAAGATTACCGGCCTTCATTTCGGACACGTGCTTTGCTCCAGGCCCATGGCAACCTTCACACGAAACACCCGGCATTGCCTTGCCGGGATCGAAAGTATTTCCGACCGTCGAAGCCGTCGTATGGCATCCAAAGCACCTGCGCGCCTCGCCTTCTGAAAGTAACCGACCCGCAGCCTTTTGAATCGTAGGTACAGTTTGCAGGAACTGGTTCGGAGTGACGTCGAACTCATTCAGGTTACTGAAATAGCTGAAACGAATCTCGCGATATGATTCACCTTCTTGCGAAAGGTAACTCTGCCCCACCTTGCCCGCTCCGAATGCCCAAGTCAGTTGTCCTGTTGATTTGTTGCCAGACTCCTTAACCTCGTACTGCAGATTGTTCCCCGAGTCACCTGTGACTTGGTAATCGTACCCGTCCACCCGAAAAGGCATTGCGACATGGCTCCGCAGAATCGGGGAGGTTGATGCGCTGGCCGAGGTTCTCGCC
>DATBFG010000030.1:0-81797 GCA_036558645.1 Terriglobales bacterium | reverse complement strand
CGTCCAGATTCGGAGTCAGGCCCCGCTTTGACCCCAGAAATCCCATGCGATCGGCGCGAGTCGTGTCGAGCGTGATGAGGATGACATTGGGCTTGGCCGCAGCGAAAAGAGGCGACGTTAACAGGACCAGAGTGCACAGGGCCAGCCAGCGGGAAGGAAACATTCGGTTGAGTTTAGCACCCACTGGACGCCCTCACAGAACACGTAGCAATTCAACAGAAAAGCCGGACCGAAGTCCGGCTTTTCTAAGCTAAGAGAAGCAGTCGCGTGACGCTTAGTTGGCGTGCGCGCGCTTGCCGCCCAAACCGCCCGACATGCGCGAGCAAGCCGGCGGCGGATAGCCTTCGTTGCAAACGTTGGTGTAGTTCAAGCCGAATCCAGGAGCATTGTGGAAGGTCTTGTTGTTGGGTTCGAGGGGGCCAAAGTGATTGGCGCCGCCAATGGTGTCATTGATGTAGTACGCAACTGAGCTGCAGTTCGCATCCGCACCGTTCGTGCAATTCGGGACCACTGAGAACCAGTAGGTGCCGGCTTGCAGCTGGGGTCTGGGAGAAAGCTTTACCTGAGCGGTGTACTCGAAATAGGTGTTCTGGTAGTTGCGGCCGGTGGCGACAAATCTCGCGTTGGCGTTGCCAGAAGCTATTACCGTACCCGGGTTGCCCTCCGATATGCCGGAGTTGATGGACCAGTCAGCCTTTTTGGGATCGATGTTGTCGAAGTTAATCGCCAGGTTGTTGGTGAACATGTTGTCGATGGTCCAGACCTCTCCGGTTGGAACTGTGAACGGAACATAAACCGTGGCCTGACCGAGAGCTACTGTGTTCCAGTTGGCGTAGGCGACCCAAGATGAGTTCGGATCCCAATCACCACCGTAGAACAAGCAGGGGCTGCAATATGGTGGGGGAGTAAAGACGTTAACGTTGTTGCTGTTCGATCCTCCCAGACCGCTGTGGCTGATTGATGCATTCTTCTGTGCCAATAGAGAAGCCGGAACCAGGCAGGCAATCAGCACAACGACGCAAAACGCTTTCTTAACCATTCATCCTCCTCGGTACAACTTTTTGTGGGTGGGTACTCGCTTTTTGAATTCGAGAGTCAGTACAGAATCGACCCTGACCCGTGCGGGCCGGCGGGAACGCATCCTATCTTGACTGGAAATAAAGTCAAGAGAAAACCGACAAAGGAAACGAAGAAGATGTGTTTCGTGGATCACGAGTGCAAGACGTTGCATGATGTCGATAATCTGCTGCGCACACTTTGCAAAACAGAAGCGCGACTGTCATCGAACGTGAATATTGCATAGAGACTTTCGGGCTGAGAAGAAATTGAGGGAAAAGGCCCGCCTCGTATGACGAGCCCTCTTAACCTCGCCCGTCCGCGGAATGCCGGCCCGCCGGACAGGCGCGAGGGATCATACAAACACTGCGAGTACTACTACAACAAGAAAAGACTGCGCGCCCTTTTTGTTGAAAGAATGTGTGGCAGGAGTTCACGCCGAAGTAAAAGGCCGCGGACTTTTGCCAGCGGCCTTCATGATCAAGTTGTGTATCGGACTATTGGCCGTAGACTGCAACGGCAGGTAACGCATAGCCGTCGGAGGCGGTTGTTACGATCCAGCCACCATCATCCTGTTGATAGGCCCAAATTCCCGGTGCATCGTTGTAGATAAGATCCCAGACACTCACCGAATCCTTGGAGGCATTGTTCGTAGTTGCCACGACCCAATAGGTTGTTCCTTTGGTGACGGGCACAGGAGTTGCAAGCTTCCAGGAAGCAAGGTTGCAGCACCCGGATCCGAAACTGTCGAAATTCTTCAGATCCTTGTGCGCAATGGCGGAACCGGGTGCACCACCGGCGTCGCTATAAATGGCAACCGTGGCCTGGTTCGCACCATAACCGTACCACTGAAGAGGCAGGCGAACGCCAACGATGGAAGCATTGGCAGGGGATCGGAATGGGATAGCTACGTCCTGTTTCTGGCCGTTGTAAACGTTAAAGTGACCAGCCACCAGCCAACCATTAGAGGCATCGTACAGGTCGGTAGGATCTGGTCCCAAATTGCTGAAGAGCTTCTTTACGCCCGCAAATGGATCGACTTGGGGGCGGGCCTGACGAGTTACCGTTGTTGTGACACCCGATGGCCGTGTTTTGTCTGCAGCCAGCCCAAGAGTGGCAAAGACCGTGACAAGCGTCAAGCACAGGAACAACCTAAGCAGTTTCTTATTCACGTGTTCTCCTCCGTAGGTTTTTACGATCAGACGCAAGAATTCAGGACGGAACCCCGACCTGTAGATTGTTTTTCCGTTAAGGTGAGTTGGACAGATTACCTGATCGAACGAAGACAGCTTCTCTTGAACTAACGCTTCGCAAGGGCCTGATAGAGAGTCGCGCTCGCGATGAGAGAACGCACGATCAAGGCCGAATGATTCTTATCGAGAGCGTCTAGAGTGTCAAGCGCGATTGAAAAAAATGTTGATGACTTTGGAATTTACGACCGGACGCAGACGTTTTCTTCAAAGTTGCAAGAAATTGCACTGGTTTCAGGCCAATAAGAAAAGCATTGCTCGCTATTTTCTGGATGACGCACAACTTCTCATTAGAAGGGGCGCGGGAGAATATCGCTGGAAACTTCTGATGCTATCCAACGATGTGGCCTCTCAGAACGGCACAGGTTCAACCAGAAATCTTCTCCTCTCCAGCATGCGAATGATCCAGTAGCCGCCAAATGCTGCGGCGATGTGTTTGAGAGTGTGTCCGCTGACCAGATGACCAAGGTTGAAGATCTGTGTGTCGGCGGTTTCCAGCAACTTTGCCAAGGCGTACAGACCGAGGACGACGGCAAAGTCTGCCTTTCTCGTATACGGTGATGGAGAGAACACTGCGAAGAGCAGAACCAGCGCCGCGTACACCTGCACGGCAGCATACAACCGGAGATCTCCCATGCCCTGCTGCTCGCTGCTGTACCACTCGAGGACACTTCCTGCGCCGAGGATCAGAAGAGGAGGCAACAACCACAGGCTGGCATGGACACTGATTCGCTCGGCGATCACGACGGCCACCATGGACATGAAAACGAGAGTCATGGGCAGTCGATCCCAGACCAAGCGAGCGTTATCGGGCGCGAGATGGTAGTAAGCGGATCCGAACGCAGTCAGAAGCAACCCAGCAAAGGCAACCAGGTATGGAATGCGCTCTTTCTTGTTTGCAAATGCGATTCGGAACTGCTCGTCATTCCGATTGAAGAGAAAGATTAATCCCCAGATTCCAAAAATCGCGAAAGGGAGGTTGGAAGCCACATCGCCGAAGTTCGGAATTCCCATCCAGGATCGCTGGTCGGCGAAATTGTGATAGGAGGCGGGTTGTGGAATGCGCGGCAGAAGCAGTCCACATGCGAAGAGCGCGAGTGCTATGCCGATTAGCCATGCCGCCTGTTGTCTGCGAGTCATGTGTTTGTGTACGGCTGCTTATTCTCCTTGAACATTCAAAAGCTGAAGTTAGAATTTACAATCATTCTCCGATGACGGTAACGGTTCGTTCGTTTGCCAAGATCAATCTCGGACTGCGGATTGGTGCGCCCCGTACGGATGGCTACCACGAGCTGCGGACCGTGTACCAGACGATCGGGTTACACGATGTTATACGCGTGCGTCCCACGATGGGATCGCGGATTGAGGTGCGCTGTGCCGATCCTCGCGTACCGACGGACGAATCGAACACATGTTATCGCCTGGTAGCGCGCGCGCTCGCGGTGCTGAAGGCGCGACGCGGCGTCGTCATCGAGATCGAAAAGCGGTTACCCGTCAAAGGTGGCCTTGGCGGTGCGTCGAGCAATGCTGTCGCGGCGATGCTTGCAGTCGAGCGGGCGCTGGGAAAGCGGATATCCCCGAGCGAGAGACTGCGGATCGCTGCGGAGGTAGGATCGGACTTGCCTTTGTTCCTGCTAGGTGGAACCGTGATCGGAACCGGACGCGGGGAAGAGGTCTATCCTGCACTGGACTTGCCTTCTGTGACTTGCGTAGTGGCGATGCCGGAAATCGGAGTGTCGACGCCACGGGCATTCGCGGATTGGGACGAGATGTATCAGGACGACGGCTCAGGCGAGGCGAAGGGACCGGCACGATTGACGCGTCCGGTAGCGTCCGATAGAATGTGGAAGTTCAGCCACACAATTTCGGCGTGGTTGGGTGGTTTACCCCAGATGTTATCCGGTGTCCCTGGCAAGCGAAGCAGGGGCCGGGCCGAGACACCGCTTCTCGACCTCGTCCGTACCGGGATCGAAAACGACTTCGAGCAGGTCGTCTTTCCTCAGTATCCCGCACTTCGAGAGGTGAAGCGTGTCCTCACTCGAGCAGGCGCGAGCTATTCGTCGCTGTCGGGTTCCGGCTCAGCTGTATACGGACTATTTGCATCGCGAGGTCTGGGGCAGAAGGCCGTGACGGCGCTGCAGGAGAAAGGTGTTCCGGCGGTGACGACATCTACCCTGACGCGAAAACAGTACTGGGGAAGAATCCTGGTTTCTGGTTTCTAGTTTCAACATCAGGTTTCAAGGGTTCACGTTTCAAAGTTTCGGATGGGACTCGAACTGGAAACTTTTGCAACATTGAGACTCTGAAACCCGTTTTTACTGGGCCGTCGACTAATGGTAGGTCAAGTGCCTTTGGAGCACTTTGTCTAGGTTCGAATCCTAGCGGCCCAGCCAATAAAGCCGCTGTTAGCTTTCTGTCGTCAGCTTTCAGCGAAGACGCGTTTGGTTCGAAGCTCAAGCGATTGCAAACACCGGGATGAGAATCCTAGTACCAGGCTTCACTGTCGGCTCTGAAGGCGACGGCGGATGGCTGAAAGCTGAGGGCTGAAAATGGCCACACTTGCGACAGCGACGGAAAAGAAGGTTGCGATGAGTTCCGAGGACAAGCCGGAGCGCAAGGTTCAGCGCGCGCGCGTGGACGACAAGTTCAAGATCTTCTGCGGCACAGCGAATGAAGCGTTGTGCGATGAAGTCTGCGCCTTTCTCGGGATGAATCGCGGCCAAGCGCTGGTCACGAGGTTCAAGGACGGCGAGGCCTACGTCCAGATTCAGGAAAATGTGCGCGGCGCGGATGTGTTCGTGATCCAACCGACCTGCCATCCGGTGGATCAGCATTTGATGGAGCTGTTGCTGATGATTGATGCGCTGAAACGCGCATCGGCACGGCGTATCACCGCGGTGGTTCCGTATTACGGATATAGCCGGCAGGATCGCAAGGACAAGCCGCGAGCCCCTATTTCGGCGAAGCTGGTGGCGGACCTACTTACGACGGCCGGTGCGAACCGGGCATTACTGATCGATCCGCATGCGCCGCAGATTCAGGGCTTCTTCAATATTCCGGTGGATCACCTATTCGCATCACCCGTGCTGGTAGGCCACTTCAGAGATATGGCTTTGCCGAATCTGACGGTGGTCTCGCCCGATGCCGGAGGCGTGGAGCGGGCAAGGTTCTTTGCCAAGAAGCTGGATTCCACAGTGCCGCTGGCCATCGTCGATAAGCGCCGGGTCGAAATGAATGTTGCCGAAGTCATGCATGTCATCGGTGAAGTGAAGGATCGTACGTGTCTCGTGATCGACGATCTTATCGACACCGCGGGCACACTGGTAAAGACCGCGTCCGCATTGATGGACAACGGTGCCAGCGGGGTTTATGCCTGCGCAACGCACGCCGTGCTCTCAGGCCCAGCGGTTGAGAACATCGCGCAATCCTGCATCTCACAAGTGGTTTTGACTAATACCATCCCTCTCACGGAAGAAGCGAAGAGAGAAACGAAGATCAAGGTTTTGACAATCGCTGGTTTGATCGGACGGGCGATCCAGTCAATACACGAAGAGACGTCCGTCAGCAAATTGTTCATGTAGACAGGAATTGAAATTATGGCTACTGCAACTCAAAACACCACAGTACTAGAGGCACAACCGCGAACTCCAGGAACGAAGAATGACGCGCGGCGTGTGCGCCGGGAAGGCCGCATCCCGGGCGTTGTCTATGGGGCGGGCAAGGGCGCTTTGTCGGTGAGCCTCGATCCACGCCAGGTCTCGCGCATATTGCACTCGCAGACTGGTCACAACACGATCTTTGAGCTCGCTATGGATGGTGAGCGTACCCAGGCCATGATCGTCGACTGGCAGTATGAGCCGATCAAGGGTGCGTTACTGCACATCGACCTGAAGCGGATCGCCATGGACCAGAAGCTCACGGTCGAAGTGCCAATTGTGCTGAAGGGCGACCCTGCCGGCGTTAAGCAGCAGGGCGGCATCCTGGAGCAGATTCTGCGCGAAGTTGAGATCGAGTGTTTGCCTGCGGATATTCCATCCTCGATCGAGCTGGATGTCACGGAGCTCGTGTTCGGCATGGTTATGCGTGTCGAGAATCTTCCGAAGAACGACAAGCTGAAGTACGTGTCGGATCCGAATCAGCCCGTTGCGCACATCATCTCGGTGAAGGAAGAAGTGGTGGCGACACCTGAAGCGGTGGCGGCTGAAGCTGGCGCTACTCCGACGGAGCCCGAGGTGATCAAGAAGGGCAAGCAGGAAGCTGAAGGCGAGGAGGGCGCGGAAGCGGCTCCAGCCGAAAAGAAAGAGAAGAAGTAAGGCGGTCGTTAGTCGGTGGCCGTTAGTCGTTGGCCAACGGTTTTCGTTGACGCACCGGCTTGCGGTGATAGTTGCTCGAGGCTACAAGCTGAGAGCCGATAGCTGAGAGCTGCTCTTGAAACTGATAATCGGGCTGGGAAACCCGGGGATTGAATATCAATTCACGCCGCATAATCTGGGTTTCCTGACGATTGATCGTCTGGCGCAGGCTAACGGTGTGGAAGTTCGCAACCGGAATTGCCGGGCCCTGACGGCTCGCACCATGATTGGATCGGAAGAGGTCTTGCTGGCGAAGCCAGAGACCTACATGAACCTGAGTGGGTTGTCGGTTCATGAACTGGTTGCGAAGAATGAGATCAAGCCGGAGAGCGACTTGATCGTGATTTACGACGAACTGGACTTACCGCTGGGCGCGATCCGGGTTCGCGAGCGCGGTAGCTCGGCGGGGCATAACGGGATGGAATCGATCCTGAATGCCCTGGGTACCCAGGAGATTCTGCGCATAAGGTTGGGGGTTGCGCCGGATCACAAGATCACGGATGGCGTGCACTACGTTCTGACGCCGTTTCCTAAGGCGCAGTTGAAGATTGTTGACGAAGTGCTTGATGTTGCCGTTGAAGCGGTGAACACGATTTTGAAGGAGGGCCCGGCAGCGGCCATGAATCGCTTCAACCGCAAGCCGGAGCCACAAGAAGATTCGCCAGAGTGAATTCTGGCACGAATTTGGAGAAGCAGCATGAATCGTACTTATGAATTGATGTTTATTGTCCGGCCCGACATGCAGGAGGAGGAGCAGGACAAACTGATTTCGACACTGGAGTCCGTGGTGACGAATTCCGGCGGCACGGTGAAAAGTGTCGAGAAAATGGGCAAGCGCCGGCTGGCATACCTGGTGCGCCGCTTCCATGAAGGCCTTTACATATTGCTGACCGTTGAGGGCAGCGGTGGACTGATTCATGAACTCGAGCGCCGCTTGCGCGTAACTGAACCCGTGATCAAGTTCATGACGGTGCGCATTGACGAGGAGCAGAAGCGTCTCGACAAGATCAAGGCGATCCGCGATGCGCGACGCAAGCAATCCGCGGCAGCCGCCCCGGCAGCGCCACCAGAACCTGCAGGCGGCGAGCCGGCACCAGCGACTGCATAGATCTATTAGCGATAGCTCGGGCCGGGTACCGGAATGCAGATGCGCGAGCATCGGCCCTAATCGAGCGGGAAAAGATAAACGAACGGATTTTAGAGGAGCATTATGCCTGACGAAACAAGAGCAACATCGGCGCCCGCGGGCGATCGTGAACAAGGTGGCGGTGGTGACCGGGGAGAACGGCGTCCGCCACGTCCGGGTGGACCTGGCGGTCCCGGGGGCGGGCGTGAAGGTGGCCGGAAGTATTTCCGCCGCAAGAAAGTTTGCAAGTTCTGCGTCGAGAAAATTGAGGCGATTAACTACAAAGACGTTCGTCTGCTGGCGCAGTTCGTTGCCGAGAGCGGCAAGATTGTACCGCGGCGTCTGACGGGTGTTTGCACGCCTCATCAGCGGCGGCTTTCGGTTGCGATCAAGCAGGCGCGCAATATCGCACTACTGCCGTTTGCCGGCCGCGCGATGTAAAAAATCTTTTGCCACCGATCGTCAGGATTTTGGCATCTTGTCATGCGTAAATCCGCGATTCCTGTGGCTGACAACGGAGTCATTATGGAAGTCATCCTGAAGGAAGATGTAGCGAAACTCGGCTCACGCGGAGACCTGGTGAAGGTCGCTGAGGGCTACGGACGCAATTATCTGCTGCCTCGGAAGCTGGCGATCGAGGCCAATGCCGGAAATAAGGCCGTGATCGAGCAGATGAAAGCAGCTGCTGTGCGGCGTTCCGCCAAGGAAAAGTCCCAGGCGGAAGAGCTTTCGAAGCAGTTTGATGGCGTCACTCTCAACTTTTCTCGCCGCACCGGGGAGCACGATCAGCTTTTCGGCTCGGTGACCTCCAGTGATATTGCGGAGTCCTTGGCAAAGAAGGGTTTTGACGTTGATCGGAGAAAGATTCAGCTGCACGACCCGCTGAAAACCCTGGGTGAGTTCACTGTTCCCGTCAAGCTGCATAAGGATGTTACGGCGCACTTCAAGGTCCTCATCGAGAAAGAAGCAGCCGAGTAGGGGAGATCTTGAAGGCAGGAAAGGGGCGAAAGGCGGCCTCTTTCCTGACCGCGAGTTCTCTTTTCATGGAGTGAAAGTCCAAGTGAAAATGCCAGCCGCAAGGAGTTGCGGCAACCATTCCTAAGCGATTTGTTTTCCGCGTGTTACTTCCCTTCCAATCCAAGCAAAATTACTGCCAAACTCCTATAATTTCTGCTCACGGAACTGCCCAACGACCGTCCATAGCATTGCAAGCCGGGATGCACGCATGGAGCCCGGTAGTCGAGGAAAGCAGAAACCATGCCGGCCGATGCTTGGGCAATACCATTTGCGGTTGGCGAACGTTCCCATCCGGGCGCGAGACGCGACGAGATGGCTAGAAGCAATGGCGGTACCCAGGACTCCCCTCTCCGGGGCCACATGTCTGGGCAAAGTCTAGGCCGCATCGATGATTCGCTTCTGGTTCGCGAAGCGCAGCGTGGCAACCGCGCTGCCTTCGAGGAGCTTGTGCGGCACTACGACCAGGCCGTTCTCCGGCTGGCCATGCACCTGACTGGCTCGCAGCACGAAGCGCAGGACATTTACCAGGATGCGTTTTTGAAGGCGTACAAGAGCATGGGGAACTTCCGGTTCGAATGCTCTTTCTACACCTGGATTTACCGCATCGTCACGAACCTTTGTCTCGATCACTTGCGCAAGAGGCAGGTCCGCAAAGAGGATGCACCGGTCGCCGTCGATTCGGAAGGTGAAGCCTACGACGTACTCGATCAGTTTCCGGACGCGCGTGCTGGTGCAAATCCGGAGCGTGATCTGATGTCGCGGGAGTTGGGAAGTCGGATCAACCGGGCGTTGGAGCAACTGACTCCCCGCGAACGTATGGTCTTCGAGCTGAAGCACTACCAGGGACTCAAGTTGCGGACGGTCGGCGAGATTTTGAATACAACGGAAGAGACCGCCAAGAATACACTGTTTCGCGCAACGCAAAAGCTGCGGGGCGCGCTGGCGGACATGAGATGAAAAGAGGTATAGGCGTGAAGGATTTGTGTTACTTCCCCGTGAAGAGGGTCGAATTATGAAATGTGAGTGGGTTCAACAAAACATTCTGCTTTACGTGTACAACGAACTCGCTGACGATGCGCGCTACGAACTCGAACAGCATCTGGCCCGCTGTACCGATTGCGCCGGTGAACTGAAGGCCGCGCGTAACTTCCACTCCTCAGTATCGCAATTCACGGTGGAGGATCCCAGCCCGAACTTCTTGGCTTCCTCGCGTATGCGCTTGCAAGAGGCTCTTGAAACAGCCGAACAGGGCGGCTTCTGGCAGAAGCTGATGTTCGACCCGGCAGCTTGGCTGCGACAGATTCGTTTTGCCCCGGCGCTGGCGGCTGCAATCTTCATTCTCGGCTTTGCGGGTGGGATTGGTGCGACATACAAGTATGTTTCTGGCACGGCGCAAGTCGCCCAATTCGGTACTACGACCCAGCCAGCGCAGGCTTCTGTCTCCGGCATACGCTCCATCTCACAGGACCCGGGCTCGAATACAGTCAACATCAAGTACGATACGGTTTCCACACAGGAAGCGCAGGGCTCGCTGAACGACCAGAAGATTCAGCAACTGCTTCTGTTTGCCGCGCGCAATAATTACAACTCGGGCGTGCGAATGGATTCTGTAGATCTGCTCACACAAACTCCGAATGATACGCACGTGCGCGAAGCGCTGATCTACGGCTTGCGCTATGACTCGAATCCAGGAGTGCGGTTGAAGGCTCTGGAGGCGCTGGGCCCTTACGTTAGGGAAGACGTGCGAGTTCGGGATGCCATGCTGGAAGCGCTGGTCAATGACTCGAATCCCGGTGTACGTGCGCAGTGCATGCATGCCCTAGAGTCGGCTCGCGCGGATGGGAGCGTGAGGGCAGTGTTCCAGAAGCTGGCGGACACCGACCAGAGCGCATACATCCGCTCACAGGCACGAACGGTTTTAGCGCAGCTGCCGGAGATTGATTAGTGCGAGTTTGAGCCCCCATAGCGACTCCCCTTTGGGCAGACGCCCTATCGCTAGTGGGCTGATGTGCTGTTCGACAGCACTCGCGATGGCAACATTCGTCAATTGTCGGCACGACGATTCCAGGCGCAAACCGTGTGTTGTATCGACAAGTTCGTATTTCTGTGACGAGTTGTGTCGTGAGTTGATCACAGAACACAAGACAGACCGTCTGCTAGGTAGATCATTTTAAGGAAGGTAACGTTGAAAAAATTCTCAAGTTCGATCGCGATGCTGTTGCTGGCCATTCCACTTGCATTGGCGCAGCAGTCTCGCGTGTATGGGGATGGCGGAAACTGGGCGCAAGAGGTGAATGGGACTCTCTCCGCCGCCAAGAATCTCCATATCAAAGTGGATATTGGCTCCGTACGCGTTGTGGGAGGCTCCCAGCAAGGCATCAACTATGTGGTTCACAGCAAAGCCTATGTCTCTTCCGAGGACAAGGCGCGCCGTCAGTTTGACAATTACAAGATCAGTGCCTATGTGCGTGGCGATACGGCATGGATCGTGGGCGAGTGGCAAGGAGAACGTCCGCGTAAGTTCTCGGGCGACTTTGTAGTGAATGTTCCGAGCGCAATGGATCTGGTGAAGGTTGAGACTGAGGGCGGCAGCGTCACCGGAGCTACGATCTCTGGCCGCATGGAAGCGCAGAGCGGCGGTGGCAGCATCAAGCTCGAAGACATCGGCGGGGTGATCACGGCGGAAACCGGAGGCGGCAGCATTGATGTGGGCTCTGCGGGCGGTGATGTCAACCTGCGAACCGGTGGCGGCAGCATCAAGGTAGCGTCCGCAAAAGGAAAGATCAGTGCCGAGAGTGGCGGCGGCAGTGTCATGGTGGTCTCAGGTCTTCAAGGAGCCATCCTTGAAACCGGCGGCGGAAATATTCAGGTAGAGCGATGCAACGGTCACCTGAGAGCCACAACCGGTGGCGGCAGCATCGACGCTGGCGACATTGCGGGGCCGGCAGAGTTTGAGACGGGCGGCGGCAGCATCCGGTTGGCCTCAGCCAAGGGACCCGTTAGGGCTGAGACTGGTGGAGGAAGCATCGAACTGAACGGCGTACCCTCGGCCCGCGCGGAAACAGGTGCGGGTGGAATCATCGCTAAGTTCATCGCATCAGGCGAGCGTGGGGATTCCCAACTCGAGACTTCTGCCGGCGACATCGTGATCTATCTGTCATCGCAATTGAACATGACGGTGCGAGCCGCCATTGAGATGGCGAACGGCCATAGCATCCGCAGCGATTTTTCCGAGATTCGCGTGATCAGCGAGGGAGAATCCTACGGTCCGCGAACGATCACGGCTGAAGGCAATGTGAACGGAGGAGGACCGGTGTTGAAGGTGCGAACCACGACTGGAGACATCGTCATTCGCCGTAGCAACTAGCATTCCTGAGCAGGGAGGTAACGAACATGCGGAAATCCATTGGGCTGGCTTTGTTAGTCATCCTGCCGCTGGTCGCAGTTGCGAGCTATGCGGTCGAGTGCTTCAGCTATGAACCGAATGAGCAGGTTTGGGGCTATTCCAGCGATGAGGATTTCGGCGGTGGCTCATCGTACCTGGGCGTGGACACGCGCGACGTGACCTCCGAGCGGCTCGGCGACTTAAAGCTCAAGGATGAGCATGGCGTAGAAGTGACCATGGTGGACCAGGATGCTCCTGCAGGCAAAGCGGGCATCAAGGAGCGCGACGTCATCCTCACTCTGAACGGCACCGCAGTCGAAAGCGTGGAGCAGTTGCGGCGCATGATTCGGGAGGTGCCGCCTGGACGCCAGGTCACCTTGGGTATAAGCCGCGCTGGCCAACCGATTACCTTGAAGGTTCAGCTTGCCGACCGCAAAAAAGCGTTCGCCTACTCGTACTCGAAATCAGATAAGGACTTTCATTTCGCGATGCCGGCGGTGCCAGCCATGCCGATTATGCCAAATGTCGATATGGATCTGCCCGTCTCGGTTGTGGTCGTGCACTCCTCGATGCGTAGCGGACTGATGGTTGAGAACCTTACCTCGCAGCTTGGTGATTTCTTCGGCGTGAAGAATGGACAGGGCGTCCTGGTCCGTTCAGTAGAGAAAGGGAGCCGTGCCGAAAAGGCGGGTTTCCGCGCCGGCGACGTTATCGTGAAGGTCAATGGAGAGTCTGTAAACGACAGCGGTGACTTCAGCCACGCGTTGCGCTCGCGATCCGACAACACGGCAAGTGTAACCATCCTCAGGGATAAGAAGGAGCAAACGCTGACCCTCACTCTGCCCGAACGGAAGCAATCGGGCGCTATTGAGGAGAGCCTGGACGATCCTGAGATAGATCAGGACGCGGTTCTGGAGATAGCTGCAGACACTGCCGATGCCGAGATTGCCCATCTCCAGCCGCAGATGGATTTAGCAAGCCGCGAGATCGAGCGCGTCCAGAAGGAATTGTGCGAAGAGGAACGGCGAATGCAGGAAGAAACGATTCGGATGAAGCGAGACCTGCGGAAACAACAGCGCGAGATCCAGAACAAAGTGCGGCACGAACTGCGCGGCGAGTGGACCGAGATCTGAAGACGGTAAGTTGGCTAAATCATTGTTGCCGCAGCCTGTGACAGGCTTGCGGGAGCAGCAAATACTTTGTTTCTACCTGCCTGCTTAGCGGCGTACATTCCTGCGTCTGCAGCCTTCATGAGTTGATCCCGCGTAGCTCCATTCTCAGGGAAAGAAGCAGTACCGGCGCTTATCGTCACCGGGCGGGGTACGCCAGGGAACTGCCAGCTTTCGATGAGCCGGCGCAGCTTGTCAGCAACTCCCAACGCGTCCGCTTGTGTCGTCTGCGAAAGCAGAATGGCAAATTCTTCTCCGCCATAGCGGCAGACGACGTCAATCTTGCGCAATTGCTGGTGAAGAATTGAGGAGACCTGGCGTAGCACTTCGTCTCCCAAAAGGTGCCCGAACTCGTCGTTGAGATGTTTGAAGTGGTCGATGTCGAGCATAATTACGGCCATGCTCCCACCGAAGCGACCGACGCGTTCGAGTTCCTCAGTAAAGCGCAGCTCGAAATACCGGCGATTGAATATGCCAGTCAACCCATCAATATAAGCCAGTTGCTTTACCCGATCGACGTAATGAGCGTTTTGGATTGCCGTAGCGCAAATGTCGGCCACCGATTCGAGCGGCCCAGTATCGCCTGCGTGAAGGGCGCCGGCCGTCTTGCTGTCCAGAACCAATACTCCCAGTGTTTGTCCGAATGAGACGAGGGGAATGCACATACGGGACTTGGTCTCAGTGAACAATCCCAAAGAGTCTGATTCGCCATTGACGTTGTTATCGATCAAGGTTTTGCCATCCGCAAGAGCCTTTCCCCACAATCCGGAGCTGGCAGGAAGGCGTCCGTTCTCAAGGAAGCGTGGAGTAAGTTCTCCGTGATGCGCGCGCAGCACCAGCGCGTCTTCTTCCTTCAGTAGGACGGAAACATGCGAAAAATGGAATGCTTCCTGGATCAACACGCAAACCTTTGCCAGCAGTTCTTTGATGTCGAGTTCGGCGGTTGTTTGCTGGGCAATGGCATTGATCGCCTGCAGTTGGGAAGCGCGGCGACGCTCGAGGGAATGAAGCCGCGCGTTCTGCAGGGCCATCGACGCCTGCGTCGAAAAGAGGGTCAGCAAATCGATGGTCTCAGAATCGAAGTGATTCAGGTTCTCGCTCTGGCAGTCGAGCACACCGACCACTTCATCGCGAACCATGAGAGGCACAGCCAGTTCCGATCGAGTTCGAGTGGCCGAACATATGTATCGAGGATCTTTGCTCACATCCGGAACGTAAAGCGGAAGCTTGAGGCGCGCGGCAGCCCCGGTAATTCCCGCACCACGGGAGAGGCGGACGGTTTCGTGTCCTTGATCCCAGCCGATTTGGCTTCGTGGATAAAGCTCGTCAGTATCCCTGTCCAACAACAGGATAGCGACGTTCTGGAGGTGAAAATAATCCCGCGCAATCATCAGGATTTGCTGCAGCACCTCGTCGAGATCGAGAGTCGACAAGACAGCCTGGCTGGCGTCATAGAGGATTGCGATTTTCTGCATTCGATGAATTCTAAATCGGGGGTTTCAAGTTACTGAGGTACCGAAAGTAACGTGGGGTAGTACTTGGGGACGTACCGCGGCTAGGATTCGTTCGGCTTGGAGTGTGCTTTCCGTCTTCCGGCGAGGAGCTTCACGACCCCGAGGACTACCAGGCAGACCCAGAAATCCACGGCCAATCCCAAGTCGATGCGAGGCGCGACGTGCTGAGCCGGTTCTGGAAGGTAGGGCATGACTAAGAAATAAAGCGCGTTACCGCACAACACAGCGATCAAGGCGTGAACGAAATTGGTCACTGCCGTCTTAGACACCAGGGACTCCGAATGAGGATGTTGGAGGTCCAGGTGATCCACCAGGACTTCGCCCACCCAAAGGCGCACTAGCCCGGGTCTGGCCCGACGCAGAGAGTGTCCTTTGTTACCATCCCTTCAGATGCTGGAACCCACCACTCCCGTTCAGTACGTAAAAGGAATTGGGCCCAAATTAGCGGAGATCCTGGCAGCCAAGGGACTCGAGACTGTGGACCAATTGGTGCACTATTTGCCTTTCCGCTACGAAGACCGGCTAAACCCGCGGGGCATTGCAGAACTGCGTCCCGGGGAAATGGCTACAGTCATCGCTGAGGTTCGCAACTCCGGCTTGTTCCGCACGCGCAAGGGACCTCTGTTTCAGATGACCGCGGGGCAAGGCAGGGCTCGTCTAAAGTGCATCTGGTTCAATGCTCCTTACCTGCGAGACAAATTTAAGGCGGGTCAGCTGTTGGCACTTTATGGGAAGGTAGAAGGAGACGAGTACGGCGGTGGATTGCAGATCGTCCAGCCAGAGTTCGAGGTTCTGGACGAGGGAGGCGAAGGCACTTCGACCGATGCTACCGAGGCGAAACTCGCCTCTTCGCTGGAAGTTGGCCGCATCGTTCCGATTTACGAATCGGCCGGAAATGGGCGGCTGACGTCGCGCTGGTTTCGGCGGGTCATCCATGGGGCGCTCGAGAATTTACCGCCAGAGCAGGACGATCCGCTCCCCGCGATCGTTCGCAAGCGCATGAGCTTGATGGCTCCGCGAGAGGCGTTGTGGAAGGTCCACTGGCCGGATGCGGGAGAGAGCCTGCAGGCATTGCAATCGGCACGAACCCCGGCGCACATACGGCTGATTTTCGAAGAACTTTTTCTGGTGGAGCTTGGGCTGGAACTGAGGCGTAGAGATCAGAAAACTCGTACGGGAATCGCTTTTCAACTCGATGACCGGGCGCGCCTGGCCATCAAGAAGATTCTGCCCTTCCATCCCACGACGGCGCAAAAACGCGCGCTGAAAGAGATTGCCTCCGACATGGAGAAGCCATCACCTATGCGGCGGTTGCTCCAGGGCGACGTTGGTTCTGGCAAAACGATCGTTGCGTTCGAAGCGGCAATCATTGCGATCGAGAATGGATATCAGGCTGCGCTAATGGCGCCGACCGAGATCCTGGCGCAACAGCATTACTTCTCCGCCCGGCAGATTCTTGAGCAGGTTGGATATCGTGTGGTGTTGCTCACCGGTTCGCTCGAAGACGATCGCAAGCGCGATGTCCGACGTCACATTGCGCAAGGCAACGCTCAGTTGGTGATCGGTACCCATGCTCTCATCGAGCAGAAGGTGGAATTCGCCAAGCTGGGGTTGGTGATCGTGGATGAGCAACACCGGTTCGGAGTGCTGCAACGGTTCAAGTTGATGCAGAAAAAAGGGGATGAAGGACTCCAGGGGAATGGGCCGAGCATGCAAAGAACAGGCGTTGCCGGCGAACCCGATGTGTTGGTCATGACGGCCACGCCAATTCCGCGGACGCTCGCGTTGACCCTGTATGGCGACCTCGATGTCAGTGTGCTCGATGAGCAACCGCCCGGTCGCACTCCGATTGTGACACGGCGAGTGTCCGATGATCGTGCAGATGAAGTTTGGGCTTTTGTGCGCAAGCAGGTGGAGGCCGGCCGACAGGCGTATGTCGTTTATCCAGTGATCGAAGAAAATGAGGAGCGTGAGATTAAGGCAGCGCTGAAGATGTATAAGGAGCTCAGCAACAAGGTATTTTCGGACCTGCGAGTCGGGTTGCTTCACGGCCGGCTGGATAGCGATTTGAAAGAGCAAGTCATGCGCATGTTCCAGGCAGGCAAGCTGGACATCCTGGTGTCGACCACAGTGATCGAGGTGGGTGTGGATGTCGCGAATGCCGCTGTCATGGTTGTCGAGCACGCCGAGCGATTCGGGCTAGCCCAGCTTCACCAGTTGCGAGGCCGGATCGGACGGGGGGCTGCGAAGTCTTACTGCATCCTAATGACGGGAGGAAAAATTTCCGAGGAAGGTGAGCGTCGTCTGGATGCCATGGTGCGCACCACGGATGGATTTCAGATTGCGGAGCTTGATCTGGAACTGCGTGGACCGGGAGAATTCTTCGGCACTAAGCAGGCGGGCTTGCCAAGCTTCGAAGTTGCGAACCTGATTCGTGATCGTGAGCTGCTAGAGGCGGCCAAGCGCGAGGCCGCCGCCGTGCTGGCCGGGCCGAACTCGGAGATCTCGAAAGCTGATATTGAGCGGGTCATACGCCACATGCGCAAGCGGTGGCAGAAGACTTATGGGTTGGCAGAGGTCGGCTGAGGAATCGTCGCCTGAAATGCGGCAGCCCAGGCTGATTAGATCGAGCGAGGCCCGTCTCCCTGGTGTGGGATAATCCCTGAACGTGAATACAGAGGCTAAGTCCGAGTTATATCGCAAGCTGCCAGCCGTCGATGAACTTCTTCGGGATCCTGGGCTGGCGAATTTAATTGCGTGTGACGGACAAGCAGCCGTCACGGAGGCGGCACGCAGCGTTCTCACCCGGTTGCGGGAAGAGATTTCCCTCGATCGCCTCGACGGTAACGGCGTCGACTTAGCGCTCTCGGGAATTGTCGACGCTATTGTTCGCCAACTCCGCCAGGCGTTGGGCTATTCACTACGTCCCGTCATCAACGCCACTGGCGTAATACTTCACACGAACCTTGGGCGCGCTCCGCTGAGCCCTGCGGCTATTGACCACATTCGTGAGTCATCCATCGCCTATTCAAATCTGGAGTTTGATATTGCGGAGGGCAAACGAGGCAAGCGCGATGTCCACGTGGACCGGCTCTTTCGAAAGATGCTTGATCTGGGAGGCGCAAGAGGAGACGTGTCCACGATCGTGGTCAACAACAACGCAGCAGCCGTCTTGCTGGCGTTGAATACTCTGGCCAATGGTGGCGAGGTCATCGTCTCCCGAGGAGAGCTGGTTGAAATAGGGGGATCGTTCCGCATCCCGGATGTGATGTCGAAATCCAATGCCATGTTGCGGGAAGTGGGAACGACGAACCGCACACGGATTTCCGACTACGAGCGCGCAATCACTGAGAAGACGAGCCTGCTTCTCCGCGTGCATCGTTCAAATTTTGAGATCACCGGGTTCACGGAGCAACCAACCCTCGAAGAGCTGGTGAAGTTGTCGCGGAGCCGGAACATTCCGCTGATGGAAGACCTCGGCAGTGGATCTCTGGTTGACCTGAGTGCGATGGGAATCCGTGGTGAACCCAGCGTTCTTGATAGCCTTCGCATCGGCGTGGATGTGGTCAGCTATAGCGGAGATAAGTTGTTGGGTGGTCCGCAGGCTGGGTTAATCAGTGGGCGCAGCGATCTGGTTGCACGTATGCGCACCAATTCGCTGTTCCGCGCACTGCGTGTCGACAAGCTGACCTATGCAGCGCTGGAAGCTACGCTGCTGGCATATGTAAAGCAGGACCACGATTCGATTCCGCTGTTGCGCATGATGCGACTTTCGGTACATGAGATTGAGCGACGTACCAAAGCTATAGTTTCACAGCTTGGTCCCGCCGAATTGACGCTAGAAATCGTCGACGGCGGATCGCTTGTAGGAGGCGGGTCGGCGCCATCTGCGATTCTCCCGACTCGGCTGCTCGCAATATCCGCAAAAAATCTGAGTGCTGATGAAATAACCGAGAGATTGCGGAATTTTGAACCGCCGCTGATTGCGCGCGTGGAGGAAGGCCGGGTGCTGCTCGATCTGCGCACCGTGTTTCCTGAACAGGACGGAGTTGTGCTGGCCGCGCTGCAATATTTATCCGGGAAACGGACTGACACTCTTCAAAGCCGCTCTTCGAGCTAGATCCCGGAATTCAAGTTGGCTTCTCTCTACACAATCGGCCATTCCACGCGGACCCTGGAGGAATTCCTTGATCCGTTAAAAGCGCACAAGATAAGGGCTCTGGTCGACATACGATCTCTCCCAATGTCGCGGCGTTTGCCTCACTTCAATCGTGAGTCGCTGGAAGCGGCCCTGCCTAAGGCCGATATCCGATATGTATGGATTAAAGAACTAGGCGGAAGGCGAAAGAAGATTCGGGACGACTCGCCGAACATTGCTCTTCGCAATGATTCGTTTCGCAATTACGCGGACCACATGCTGACTACCGAGTTCGAGGAAGGTATCCACAAGCTGCTTCAACTCGCTGAGAACGGCCGCACTGCCTACATGTGCGCTGAGCGAATGTACTTTCAATGCCATCGCATGCTTGTTTCCGACTGGCTGGTGGCCCATGGCCATGAGGTTTGGCACATCAATGCCACGGGCCCTGTGCAAACTCACAAAATGCTGGATGAAGCGCGCGTCATAGATGGCCGGCTGATCTATCGAGGCGATCGGCTCTTATGAGGTTAAGTCCCGGTGAGTGTGCTAACTTCATGGGATGATCGTCGGAACGGGAATCGATATCGCCGAAGTGCCGCGGATTGCGGAAGCGATCAACCGTTATGGCGACAGGTTCCTTCATCGGGTGTTTACCGAAGCTGAAATCCATTACTGCGATACGAAGGCGAACCGCATTGAACGCTATGCGGCGCGATTTGCCGCCAAAGAAGCAGGGATGAAGGCTTTGGGCACTGGCTGGAACTATGGAGTGCGCTGGCGAGATGTGGAAGTCTGCCGCCAACCCGGCGGGCGTCCCACGATCGCCTTTCATGGTAAGGCAGCCGAATTCGCAGCCAAACTGGGTGTGGCTCATGTTGCACTCTCTCTCACGCACACAGAAACGCAAGCGCTTGCCCAGGTCATCCTCGAAAACTGATGCCCTCTGGTAGACTTCCCAGTCGGTTCTCGCATGTCTTCGACTCTAACCGCACCTTATCTCGGGTCTGATACGAAGTTTCGCCAACAAGGGTTGCTCACAGGACTTGCCCTCAGCAGCTTTGCGGCGTTACTGCTGGAACTGGCCCTGACGCGGCTTTTCTCGGTCATCCTGTTCTATCACTTCGCCTTCCTGGCGATCTCCATTGCCTTGCTTGGCTTGGGCGCCGGAGGAGTATTTGCTCACATAAGCAAGACGTGGCTGGCCCGTTTCGAGACACGGCGCATGATGGCAACCCTGTGCGCGGTCAATGCCATGCTGATACCTTTCGTGCTCGAAATCGTGCTGCATGTGCCGGTATCGCTTGAGTTTTCGCGCAGCAACTTTTTGCGGCTTACGGCGATCTACCTGACTTCCGCTGTGCCGTTCTTTTTGACTGGACTGCAATTCTCAGTGATCTTTGCGCGAGAGCATGAGCACATTCCGCGGATGTATGGCGCTGATCTGGCCGGTGGGGCGGCTGCGTGCCTCGGCATTGTTCCTCTGCTTAACTGTATTGGCGGTCCTAACACAATTGTCTTTGCAGCCGTCGTCGCCGCGGCGGCAAGTGCGGTCTGGGCTGTAAGTAGGCGGCCGCGCTACCTGGCCTTCGGGTTGGCCGTAATCCTGATCTCGCTCATTGCAGCGAATTATTCGGGAAGATGGATCGACGTTATTTATGCCAAGGGGCTGTTCCGCGACCGTTCGTGGGTTGAATTCGCGCGGTGGAATGCGATTTCCCGCGTAGAAGTCGATCGCCAGGGCGCTGCTAAGGCAGTCGTTATCGATGCGGATGCTTCCACGTACATCATGAACGCCGATCCGAAGCAATGGAAAGGCACCGAGTGGGAACACAATCTGATGTCAGCGCCGCCCGCAGTCGCCAACATACTGCGTCCGCATGGCGAATACGCAATTATTGGCCCTGGAGGCGGAGTCGATGTCTTGCGCGCAGTGGCGAATGGCAGTTCGAATGTGACAGGGATCGAGATCAATCCGATCATTGCTGACACGGTCATGCGCGACCTTTATGCGGACTATTCCTATCATCTTTATCAGCGGCCCGAAGTACACATTCACGTGAGCGATGGGCGCTCGTTCATTCGCAATTCTGATCAGCAATACGACGTGGTGCAAATGACGCTGGTTGATACCTGGGCTTCGACCGCCGCAGGGGCATTTGCGTTGAGCGAAAACAGCCTGTACACCGAGGATGCTTTTCGCGAGTACTTCACGCACCTGAAACCCGATGGCATGCTCGCGATAACCCGGTGGGAATTTCGACAGCCGCGTGAGGCGATGCGCGTAGTTTCCGTGGCGATGAGCGCGCTGCATCAACTTGGAGTACAAGAAACTTCTCAAAACTTCATCGTCGTTTCTGAAGGGGACCTTGACGAAGACGGCATCCCGGTTGCGGTACTGGCGAAAAAGACTGCATTTACCGCGGAGGAAGAGAAGGCAGTACAAAATCATTTAGCGGCCCATCCTGCGTTGGTCGGGCTGTATCTCCCGACGAAGCATGAAGATAATCCATTCACGCAATTGATCCTCGGCAATGATCCGTATGGCTTCGCGGCGCGATATCCATACAATGTCGCGCCCGTGAATGACAACTCGCCATTTTTCTTCTTTACCTTGAAGCTGGGACAAATGTTCAAGGAAACCTCGCTGCAACAGGGAATCGACTGGAAGGTGAATCTCGGCGTGGCGGTGTTGGGAATGGTATTCATCATTTCAGTGCTTGCGGTGCTGGCATTTTTGATCGTTCCGCTTGCATTGCGAACCACCGGGGGTCACCGCATGCTGCCGCTTCTGTATTTCGTCGCGGTTGGCCTGGGATACATTCTGGTAGAGATTGCTTTCATTCAGCGATTTGTGTTGTTCCTGGGACATCCTACTTATGCGTTAACGGTGGTCGTGTTTTTAATGCTGCTCTCGAGCGGTGCGGGCAGCCTTGCCTCACGCAGGTGGATGGCCGAAACGAAACATTGCCGGCTGCCGCTAGCTCTCATCATTGCGGCCTTGCTGATTTATGTTTTCGTGCTTCCGGGAATTCTGAATACCTTGGTGGGATCGCCGTTCGCAGTGAAACTACTGGTCAGCGCAATGATCCTGGTGCCGTTGGGATTCGCGATGGGGATGCCGTTCCCCACCGGCCTTCGCGCGCTTGTTGACCTGGCGCGAGGAGAAAATCAGAATTCCGTTGAATGGGCCTGGGCAATGAATGCGGCGTCGAGCGTTCTGGGTTCGGTGATGGCGATGGTCATCGCAATCCAATTCGGGTTGAACATCACCATGGCGTGCGGAGCGGGAGCTTACTTGCTAGCACTGATGTTGAGCAGGGCACTGCGAACGGCGTAGATGCTCGTTTTCAAGCTTCCGGCTCATGCTTCGCTATGGGTGACAGAACTAGACGCCAGCAAAGCAGCAACTTTCTCCCACCACGAACTAAACTCCCGAAGTGCCAGCTCGCATTGCAGGCGGTGTCGTTCTGCGCGGTCGCGAATCTTCTTCTCGAGCGAAGGCAAGAGGTCGAACGTAATATTCGCCGGCTGAAACTTTTTCGGATCAGCATGTGTGATGTAGTGAATCAGTGATCCAAAGGCGGTGGCGCGCGGAGGAGATACCGGGTCTGCGCCAGTTGCCAGAGCCGCCGCATGTACTCCCGCCAAAAGTCCCGTCGCGATGGATTCTACATAACCTTCCACTCCGCAAATCTGTCCGGCGAAAAGAACTTGCGAATGTTGCTTCATCTGTAGTGTTTCAGAAAGAAGGACCGGACTGTTGATGTAAGTATTGCGATGAATCTGGCCGTAGCGCAGGAAGCGGGCGTTCTCGAGTCCTGGAATCAGGCGGAGCACACGCGCTTGGTCGGCGAACTTTAAGTGATTCTGAAATCCGACAAGATTGTAAGAATCCGCGCGCAGATTTTCCTGTCGCAACTGCACGACTGCGTAAGGCTGAATTCCGGTCCTCGGATCACGTAGACCAACCGGCTTCATCGGCCCAAAGCGCAGAGTGTCACGGCCTCGGCGTGCGATCTCTTCGATCGGCAGGCATCCCTCGAAGTAGTTAAGCTTCTCCCAATCGCGTTCCTCGACCGACTGCGCGGAAAGCAACGCATCATAGAAGCGGTCATATTCTTCGCGGGTCATCGGGCAATTGATGTAGTCGGCAGTACCCTTGTCATAACGGGCTGCCATGTATACGCGCGACATGGCAATTGAATCCGCTTCAACGATCGGACTGATGGAATCGTAGAAATAGAGATGATGCTGTGGCGTGATTTGTTCTGTCTCTGAATTAGTGGCAACGGAGCTCAGTCGCGCTATTTCAGTTGCGAGCGCGTCCGATGTGAGGGGGCCGGTTGCGATGATTGTTAATTCGCTTTCTTGAATCTTGTGGACTTCTTCACGGCGGATGGTGATGAGTGGTTCGCGCGAGATAGCTTCCGTGACGCGTGCTGCAAAGGTCGTCCGATCAACAGCCAACGCGTGGCCGGCGGGAACGGCACATTCGCGGGCGATCGCCAGAAGCAGTGAGCCGGCACGCTGCATCTCCTGCTTTAGCAACCAGGGAGCGGTGTTTTCCGAATCCGATTTCAGCGAGTTGGAGCAGACAAGTTCTGCGAAGGCAGATGTCTGATGAGCAGGCGTCGAGCGTGTGGGACGCATCTCGTACAGTTCGACGGCCACACCGCGCCGCGCACATTGCCATGCCGCCTCTGAGCCGGCGAGCCCTGCGCCGATGATCCGTACACGATTGCTCATGCTGCCTGCTGCGCCAGATTATGAAGCGAGCCTCCCGTCAGCCACATCAACTTCCAATCCTCAAGAAACTCTGCTCCCATCCCAAGGTAAGTCTTGATCGATGGCTCGTTCCATCCCAACACCTCCCAGCGCATGGCAAAGCAGTTTTCCTCGCGGGCGACTCGGGCAACTTGCGCCATCAGGGCTGTCCCGATTCCTTTGCCACGGAGCTGCGGACGCACGAAGACATCCTCGAGAAACATCTGCGGTCCTGTCCACGTGCTGAAAAAGGGAAAGAATAGTGCATACCCTGCGGCCTGGCCATCCCACTCTGCGATCAGCGCGCGAAACTTGGGGTTCGCGCCGAAGCCATGCTGGGTCAATTGAGATTCAGTAATTGTTACCGAACTCAGTTCGTGCTCGTAGTCGGCCAGTTCGCGAATCAACGACAAGAGAAGCCCGGCATCATTGACAGTCGCGGGTCGAATTGAGAGCATGACAGGTCACTTCCTCAGGGCGGATTCAGCGGCTTGCATTCATTATACGGTCGCAGATAGAAAGAGGCTCTTATGGCACGCATCAGCTACGTCGAACCTGATCAGGCGCCACCCGATGTGAAAGATATTTATGACAAGTTTTTTCGTGGCAAGCCAGGGAATGCGCAGAAAGTTCTGGCCCAACGGCCCGAATTGCTGAAGAACTTTCTCAGCTTCTACTCCTGCGTTGCGCGCGGGCTAGACCGCAAGCTGTATGAGAGCATTTACATTCGGGTATCCATGATGAATGGCTGTCGATACTGCATGCAACACCATGTAGCGGCCTCAAAGCGCGCAGGGCTCACCGCAGATGACTGGACAGCACTGAAAAGTGGCGATTACAGCCGATATGGGGAAAAAGAGCGTGTTGCTCTGCAGTACGCCGAGAAACTCACCCGCTCGTCGCGCGATGTGAACGAGGAAGATTTCATTGAATTAAAGAAACATTTCTCCGACGCAGAAATTCTCGATATTCACCTGCTCACGGGCTTGGTTAACCTGACAAATCGCTTTACCGATCCGCTGGGATTGGAGTTGGAGATACCGGAAGAGAAGGTATAAATACACGTTTAGGGTTGCAAGGTTTCAGCGTTTCAAGGTTTCTGGTTTTTAGTGTCTAGTCAATTCTTAGATTTAGGTTTGTTGAATAAGAGCTACTTCCCAGGAAAACGCTAGAACTTGAAACCAGAAACGCTTTGAAACTCTGAAACCTTGAAACTTGAAACCTTGTTCTAAAGTATTTCCCTCGCATCTCCCACTCTCTTGGTCACTCGCTCGCGGTCCAGATACTCAAGGAGCGGGATAGCGTACTTGCGGCTGACTCCGGCCAGATCCTTGAATTGAGCAACATCGATTTTCGACGATTTCACCTTCTGTGCAGCCATCAGCTCGCGTAATTTCTTCAAAGCAGAGTCGTGAAAAACCAGATCTGCTGAAATCTTAACCAGCACTCGATCACGCAGGAGAAGCGTAACGATCTTTTGCGCGCGAGTCTTGTCGACTTTCAGGCTGCCCAGCACGTCCTGGAGAGCAGGAACTTTCAATCCAGCCGACGCGAAGGCTGCTTCGATCGTTTTCTTGGACTCGGTTTCCTCATCTTTCATGGCCACGCCGCGTCCTGGTACGTGGACAAGGTCGCCAGCGAGGCTCAGTTTCTTGTCCGCGAGTAGCTTGGTCATCACGCCTTGAAATACATCTGGGCTCAACCGCGTACGCTCTCGCAATTCTTCGCGACTGATTCCACTCACCAGCGGATTGGAGTCGTGAAATTTCTCGACCGTCTGCACGACTACTTGTGTCGCCGTTGCAAAGCTGGCGGGTGTCACGAGCACCTGGCCGCACCAGAGAAGTTTCGCCTGCTCGGCTAATCTGCGGACGTCTCCTGTTTGTATGTTCATCTCGCCGGGGATGTCTCTTATTGCTAGTCCGGTCAGTCCGCGCCGCCGCACGCGTGACTCGAGCAGCTTCTCTGCAGTTCCAAAGGCCATCGTCGAAAGGAAGGATGCGAGTTCAGTGGCAGGTTGCTTGCGCAGCAATGGAGAGGCATCAAGGATGAATCCGCCACCTATTGTTATCACAGGCGAAAATTGGCGGAGAATAAAACGATCGTTTGGGAGAAGCAGCGTTGCATCATCCAAGTGAAGGCGTACGTTCTTTTCTCCTCCTGGCTCGATCTGTTTTCCTTCGTGAACCTTTACCCGTGCAATCGTTTCCATTGTGTACGCATGGAAATGGACGCGTGCACCATCCTTGAGCGGCTTGGCTGACGGCAACAATGTCAAACGCGTATCAATTCGATTGGTGGCGTGAAATACATCGGGAGAGGCAAGCATCATGCCACGAGCCAGGTCTTCCTTGCCAAGCCCCGCCAGGTTCAGAGCTGTGCGCTGCCCAGCCACAGCCTGATCTGTCGATTCTCCGTGAACTTGGACCCCGCGAATGCGAACTCGACGGCCCGAAGGAAAGACTTCCAATTCATCGTCGTTGCGGATAGTTCCGGCGACCAGCGTTCCGGTGACCACGGTCCCGAATCCCTTCATGCTGAACACTCGGTCGATTGGGAGCCGCGTTATTGCGTGCGGGTCTCTGGACGAAGTTTCTAATGCGACACGAGCCAGCGCTTCTTTAAGGTCGCCAAGGCCCGCTCCGGTCAGCGCACTAACCGGGATGACAGGGGCGAGCTCTGGATCGAGAAAAGAACCGTGAAGATATTCTTCGACTTCGAGCTTGACCACGTCGACGGTCTCAGCGTCGACTAAGTCAGTCTTGGTAAGTACGGTGATGCCCCGACGCACGGCCAGCAACCGGCAGATATCGAAGTGCTCGCGAGTCTGCGGTTTGATGGATTCATCCGCCGCGATTACGAGCAGAACAAGGTCAATTCCCCCGACACCTGCCAACATGTTGCGGATGAAACGCTCGTGGCCGGGAACGTCAACAAAGCCGAGATGCAACTTTTCGCCCGAAAGGCTGGTTAAATCCAGATTGGCGAAGCCGATATCGATGGTGATTCCACGACGCTTTTCTTCTTCCAGGCGATCGGCGTCAATGCCGGTGAGAGCCTTGACCAGCGCGGTTTTGCCGTGATCAATGTGTCCGGCCGTGCCTACGATAACGGATTTCATTCCCAAGTCAGTATAGCCTTGCAGTGCTAGCGAACTGAGCCGAATGCGCACCCTATCCATCGCATCTGTAACATGCGAAAATAGAGTTGATCCCCATGAGCCAGTCTGTCCTTGCTATCACTCCGGCTGTCATTGCGGAGCACGGCCTTACTCCCGACGAGTACGAAAAAATAAAGACTTTGCTGGGCGGACGTGAACCCACAATTACGGAGCTCGGCATCTTCAGCGTGATGTGGAGCGAGCACTGCTCGTATAAATCATCGCGTGTCCATTTGAAGCGGCTGCCAACGCGTAGCCGTCTTGTCGTGCAGGGGCCGGGAGAAAACGCCGGCATCATCGATATCGGCGATGGATGGGCGTGCGCTTTCAAGATCGAGTCCCACAATCATCCGTCATTCATTGAGCCTTTCCAGGGAGCCGCAACTGGCGTTGGTGGGATCCTTCGGGACATCTTCACCATGGGCGCCCGACCTGTCGCGGTGATGGATTCACTGCGTTTCGGCCCCATCAAACAGCCATCTGAGACACACGTGACTACGCCAGCCCCTACACAAGCGGAAATTCACAAGAACCATTCCGTGATGGAAGGTGTCATCAGCGGCGTCGCTTCTTACGGAAACTGTTTCGGGGTGCCGAATCTTGGCGGAGAAACCAAGTTTGAGCCCTGCTACTCCGGCAATCCGCTGGTGAATGCATTCGCGCTTGGGCTGGTTCGGCGCGACCAGATTTTCTATGCCAAGGCCGCCGGAGAAAGTAATCCAGTCATTTACGTCGGATCGAAGACAGGACGAGATGGCATTCACGGCGCGACGATGGCCAGCGAGGAATTTAGCGAGGCGTCGGAAGCAAAGAGGCCGAATGTCCAAGTAGGAGATCCGTTCCTGGAGAAGCTACTGCTCGAAGCCTGTCTTGAAGCCATGCAAACCGGGGCGATCGTCGGCATACAGGACATGGGCGCGGCGGGTCTTACCTGCTCGACGTGCGAGATGGGTGCGCGTGGGCGAGTCGGCACGGAAATCGAACTGGACCTCGTCCCCCAGCGTGAGACCGGCATGACTCCGTACGAGATCATGCTGAGCGAGTCGCAGGAGCGGATGCTGCTTGTCGCGCAAAAAGGCCGCGAGGCTGAGGTTTTCCGAGTTTTTGAAAAGTGGGGCCTAGACGCGGTGGAGATCGGCCGCGTCACGAACGACGGCAGGATGCGGGTGCTCGAACATGGGAAGGTCGTCGCGGACATTCCAAACGAGGCACTTACCGACGACGCTCCCGTGTATAAGCGCCCGCTAGAGCGCTGGGAACCTCCCGTTCCGCGCGATGTGCCCGGAGGGATTTCTTTTGGTGCTGGCCGGGATTTCACACGCGATCTGAAGCAATTGCTAGCCAGCCCGAACATCTGTGGCAAGCGCTGGGTATGGCAGCAGTACGACTCGATGGTGCAAACCAACACCGTCGAAGGGCCAGGAAATGGCGATGCAGGCGTGATTCGTATTAAAGGATCGAAGCGGGGCTTGGCAATGGCGTTGGATGGGAATGGACGCTGGTGCTACCTGGACCCGCGATTGGGCGCCATGCACGCGGTGGCCGAGGCGGCGCGGAATGTAGCTTGCGCGGGAGCCACTCCTATCGGCGCAACCAATTGTCTGAATTTCGGCAATCCGGAGAAGCCGCACATCATGTGGCAGTTTTCGCAGGTGATCGACGGCATAACCAAGGCCTGCGAAGAACTGGAAGTCCCAATCACCGGCGGCAATGTCAGTTTCTACAACGAAACGTTAGGCGAAGGGATTTATCCGACTCCGGTGCTGGGGATTGTGGGGATTTTCGAGGACGTCCACAAGGCCGTGAAGCCCGCCTTTCGGAATGAGGGACGCAGCATTGTGCTTCTGCGTGCGACTGATCCGGGAGATGCAACGGATGCCGAGCTTGAGTTTGGGTCGTCAGAGTACGTGAAGGAAGTTCTGGGAAGCATGTGGGGATACCCGCCGGAGCTCGAGCTCGAGCGAGAGGCTGCTTTGCAAAAGGCTCTAGTAGAGATGAGTGACGCGGAGCTACTTGACTCTGCGCACGACTGTTCTGAGGGCGGACTGGCCGTAGCACTGGTGGAATCTTCCCTACCCGCGAACATAGGCTTCAAGGTGGATTTAGCCTCGCAAGACCTTCCATCTGAATGCGTGCTATTTGGGGAGGATGCAAGTCGGGTGGTTCTCTCCTGCGACCAAATGAACCTGTCGGGAATCCAACAGATAGCGGTAAAATATGGGCTCTCGGCAGACGTGATCGGAGAAACAGTTCCCGGACAAGTGGAGATCAGGATCGACGGGCAAATCCGCGTGGCGGCAAGTGTCTCTGAGTTGCGCGAGATTTACGACAGTGCGCTGGAGACGATGTTGCGAACCGAACCGGAACTTGTTGCCGCGGGCTAGGAAGTTAACGTCGTTCGACCAATAGATTGCTAAGGCTAAGTGCCCATGCCAAAACCCGATAAATTTCGCGAAGAATGCGGTGTCGTAGCGATCTATTCGCATCCTGAGGCGGAGAAACTGGCCTACCTCGGGCTGCATGCGCTGCAGCATCGCGGCCAGGAATCTGCTGGGATCGTCACGTCCGATGGCATGGCTCTGCACATGCATAAAGACATGGGATTGGTAGCCGACATTTTCCGTGAGGACGTTCTTACGAAACTGCGTGGCACCCTGGCGATTGGTCACACACGCTACTCGACTGCAGGTGATTCGGCGCTGCTCAATGCGCAGCCCATCATGGTGCAGTCCAACAAGGGCATGGTGGCCCTGGCACATAACGGAAACCTTGTGAACGCGCCGGAAATCCGCCATCAGCTCGAATCGCAGGGATCCATTTTCCAGACCAATAGCGATACGGAAGTCATTGTTCACCTGATTGCGATGTCGAAGGAGCAGACTTTACCTGAGGCGATGGCGGACGCCTTGCGCCGCGTCGAAGGAGCTTTTTCCCTGGTCATGATCAGCCCGGACCGCATCTTTGCTGCCCGTGATCCTCGCGGCTTCCGTCCATTGGCGATGGGCCGCATTCCGGCAGGACTGGGTGAAAAGCACGACACGATCGTGTTCGCCTCCGAGACCTCGGCCTTCGATTTGATTGGTGCAACATTCGAACGGGATGTAAAGCCGGGTGAGTTAGTCATTGTCGGTCCTGAGCGCCCCGACCGAGTCACCTCAAGGTTCTATGCGCCGGCGCTGGCGCAATCGAGCTGCATCTTCGAGCACGTCTATTTCTCGCGGCCCGATAGCCGCGTCTTCGGCCGGGCAGTGCAGGAGAGCCGGGAAGAGCTAGGCAGGCAGCTCGCACGCGAGGCGCCGGTTGAGGCTGACATCGTGGTACCTGTACCCGACTCCGGGGTTACCGCCGCGATGGGATTCTCGGCGGAAAGCGAAATTCCCTTCCGCTTCGGGCTGATCCGCAACCACTATGTGGGCAGAACGTTCATCGAGCCTCGCCAGACGGTTCGAGACTTTGGAGTCAAACTGAAGCTGAACCCAGTTCGCAGCTTGCTCGAAGGCAAGCGCGTCGTGCTTATCGACGATTCGATCGTGCGCGGGACCACCAGCCGTAAGATCGTGCGCATGATCCGCGGTGCTGGGGCCAAGGAAGTCCATATGCGGATTTCCTGTCCGCCCACGATTTCGCCCTGTTTTTATGGTGTCGATACGCCTTCCAAGCGCGAACTGATCGCGGCCAATAAATCAGTCGAGGAAATTCGCGAGTTCATCGGTGCCGATTCCCTGGCATATCTCTCGCTGGACGGCCTTAAAAAGGCATGTGGTGACGGGGAGAATACGACCTACTGTACGGCTTGCTACACGGGGAAATATCCCACTAACTGGGTGGACGTCGAGGAAATCCAACCTGTAACAGTGCCGATCAGCCAGTAACCCTTAGAGGCAGAAGTCTTTAGGATCAAGGACCGTATTGACGTAGGTCCCCGGACGAAGTAGTATCGCTTTGCTTCCTGCAGCCCCTCCCCCGCCAAAAAGCTCAGACATCATTTGAAAACGTCCAGGAGGACGGATGCGAAAGAGGCTTTTGCTGACGCTTCTTCTCTCGGCCGGGCTGACCTACGCCCATTCCCAGGCTGTTCGAAGCTCTAACTCAATTGTTCCAAGCGGTAAGGGTTTTGGTGTTCCGGGCCCCGCCCTACCTGTCCATGCAGACCCCTTCACGGTGCATCAAGGCAACGGGATCGATTATCACGGCGGCGCCATCATGCCGAACACTCCAAATGTTTACCTGATCTGGTACGGAAATTGGCAAAGTGGTCCGGCGCCATCTGACAGTGCAAAGACTGTGAACCTGGTAACGAACTTCTTCAAGAATGTCAGCGGGTCGAACTACTTGTTGATTAACAGCACTTATGGCGATAACAACAACGACGTCACCGGCCTGGTGAACGTCGCCGGCGCCGCGAAGGCAGCGACCTATCCTTTGGGAAAGAGCCTGAGCGATGGTTCAATCCTCCAAATCGTAACCAAGGTGATTAGTACCAGGATGTTGCCGAAGGATGTAAATGGCATTTACTTCGTGTTGACGACCTCGGATGTAAATGAAACCTCGGGATTCTGTAGCGTTTATTGCGGCTGGCATAACCACGCGATGATCGGAGGAAGTGACATCAAGTATGCATTCGTGGGCAACACGGACCGCTGCTCTTCCGCCTGCGAGGCGCAAACCAAGAGTCCGAATAATGACAGTGGGGCAGATGGGATGATCAACATCGCCGCACATGAATTGGAGGAAGCGGTTTCCGACCCAGACCTGAATGCCTGGTGGAACAGCCACACTGGCCAGGAAAACGCCGACCAATGCGCATGGAAGTTCGGCGAACTGCTCGGCGGGAGCATTGGTAACGGTGGTTTTAACGAAACCATGAATGGAGTGAACTATCTCATTCAGATGAACTGGGAGAACGCCCGCGGTGGCGGCTGCGACAACTTCCTCGGTGGGCCGTTCCATGACAATTAATACCGGTATACATTCCGAGGTTCTTTCTCTTGCCTAAGGTCTTTCGTGGCATAGAGATTTTGGACCCTGGAGCAAAGGCCACATTGACCTTGCCGGTTCATACCATCTAGGATATCGGGCCTCAAACTCTGCTGCTTGCAAGGCCAATTGCAAGACAACTCAGACAAAAACCTTTCCCAGGAGGACAGATGCGCAAAGTAATACTGATCGTTTCGCTCTTGTGCCTATACGCCGCGCTCGCAAGCGCCCAGACAGTTCGCCATTCCGGTGGCCTCGTCCCGAGCGGTAAGGGCTATGGGGTTCCGGGAGAACCGCAGGTTGAGCGCTTTTCCGTGCATCAGGGCAATGGCATCAACTATCACGGCGGCCCCATCATGTCGGGAACGCCGAATGTTTATCTGATCTGGTACGGCAACTGGATAAGCGGCCCGGCACCGTCGGACAGTCTCACCACCGTCAATCTGGTTACCAACTTCTTCAAAAATGTGAGTGGCTCGGGCTACGAGATGATCAACAGCACTTACGGTGATAACAGCAATGACGTCACTGGGTTGGTCAATGTCGCTGGTTCCGCAAAAGCAACCAACTATCCCATGGGTAAGAACCTTTCGGATGCGGCCATTCAGCAGATCGTGAGCAAGGTCATCAGCCTCGGCAAGCTGCCGAAGGACACGAACGGTGTCTACTTCGTATTAACGACGTCTGATGTCAACGCGACTTCAGGTTTCTGCAGTGTGTATTGCGGATGGCATACGCACGGTACGATCAGCGGCAGTGACATCAAGTATTCGTTTGTGGGCAACCCCGATCGTTGCGCAAGCTCCTGCGAACCGCAGACCAAGAGCCCGAACAATGACAGCGGCGCCGATGGCATGATCAACATCGCGGCTCATGAACTCGAAGAGGCTATCTCTGATCCGGACCTCAATGCCTGGTGGGACAACGTCGGGCAGGAAAATGCCGATAAGTGCGCCTGGAAGTTCGGCACGCTCTTGGGAGGGACGATCGGAAACGGCGGCTATAACGAAACCATGAACGGCGTCAACTATCTCATCCAAATGAACTGGGAGAATGCACGCGGCGGGGGTTGCGACAACTTCCTCGGCGGTCCATTCCACAATAATTAACCACTTGGCTGGTTAGGTGATACCGGGCTGTCCGAAAAGGGCAGCCCTCTTTATTGTGCGCTCAATGAGCAGGCCGGCGTGCGAGTACTACGCGCGAGATGCCTTGAAGATCTGGCCTGACTTCTAGTGAGTCCCATCCAGCCAAGAGCTTCTCGACTCCAGCAGCAATTGTGCCACTCACTTCTAGGGCCAACCATCCGGTGGGCTTCAGAACGCGGTGCGCTTCAGGGACCAGTCGCTCGATCACCTCGAGGCCGGTCGGGCCGGCGAATACGGCGCTCCGTGGCTCGAATTTGCGAACCTCGAGTTGGACTTGATCCTCCTCGCAACTGCCTACGTAAGGCGGATTCGAGATAACGAAATCAAAGCTATTCGATTCCAGTCCCGTGAGCAGGTCGGTGTCATGGAACTGAATGTGCCCATCGAGTTGATGGCGCGCGGCGTTTGCCTCTGCAATCTCCAATGCGTCAGGAGAGATGTCGGTAGCATGAATCTCGGCGCGCGGTAGTTCCCGGGCCAAGGCGAGTGCAATGCACCCGGAACCTGTACCGACGTCCACGATGCGGGGCGCTTGCATTGGCTTGGCCATCGGAAGAAGTGCTTCGATCAGATGCTCGGTCTCAGGTCGCGGGATGAGCACGGCCGGACCAACGATTAGATCCATGCCCCAGAATTCCTGGTGACCAGTGATGTATTGCGAGGGTACTCCTTGCGAGCGTTGCAGTATGAGTTGATGATAGCGCTGCCTCTCATCCGCATTGAGTTCGCGCTCAGGATGGGCATACAAATAAGCGCGATCCACGTCGAGGGTAAACATCAGTAGTACCTCGGCGTTCAATCGAGGTGAACCGACTTTAGCTGCAGTCAAGTCGGCGATGGCCGAGGCGAGAAGATCTCCGAGAGGCATTACACCATATTTCATCACGAAGATAACTCAGCTAACGCGGATCGAAAATTGTCAAATGTTCGGATTTTCCAAATTGTCGAACTTTTCTCCAAAATTCGTCAATCCTTCAATTCGTAAATTCTGAAATTGTTAGTCCAAATCCTGGCAACGACTAGACTGCGGCCGGTGTTTCCTGCTTAAGTTTTTCCGCCTGGAAGTGTGTCATCAGGGCTTCGATCAGCGGCTGAATTTTGCCGTCCATGAACTCTTGCAATTGGTGCACGCTGAAGCCAATACGGTGATCGGTAACGCGGTTTTGCGGGAAGTTGTAGGTGCGAATTTTTTCGCTGCGGTCTCCGCTCCCGACCATAGTCTTGCGCTCCTTCGCGAGAGCCTCCTGTTGTTTCTGCATCTCCATTTCATAAAGACGAGATCGCAGAACACGCATTCCCTTTTCACGATTCTTGATCTGCGATTTTTCGTCCTGGCAGCTTACGACTGTGCCAGTGGGGATATGCGTGATGCGTACCGCGGAATAGGTCGTATTGACCGACTGCCCGCCCGGGCCAGATGAGCAAAATGTGTCGATGCGCAGGTCTTTGGCTTCGATCTTGATGTCGACTTCTTCTGCTTCGGGCAGCACAGCCACGGTTACGGCAGAGGTGTGGACGCGGCCCTGCTGTTCGGTAGCGGGCACGCGCTGCACTCGATGCACGCCGCTTTCGTACTTCAGACGTGAGTAGACTTTGTCGCCGGAGATCATGGCGATCACTTCTTTGAGACCGCCGACCGAAGATTCTGAAGTCGAAAGCACCTCGACCTTCCACCCCTGCAATTCGGCGTAGCGCGAGTACAGGCGGAACATTTCCGCCGCGAAGAGGGTCGCTTCATCGCCTCCAGTTCCGGCTCTGATCTCAAGGATGACGTCTTTCTCGTCGTTGGGATCTTTGGGCACCAGAAGAATCTTAAGTTCTTCTTCGGTGTGAGCAAGACGTGCTTCCAGCGAAGTGAGTTCTTCCTGCGCGTAGGCGCGCATCTCGGGGTCCTTTTCGTCAGCGATCAGAATCCTGCTGTCTTCAATGCCACGCTTGAGATCCTTGTACTCGCGATACTTCTCGGCGATCGGTGCGATCTCGCTATGCGCCTTGGCGGTCTTCTGATATCTCGCCGAGTCGGAAGTGATCTCCGGCGACGCCAGTTGCTGCGTCAGTTCCTCGTAGCGCGCTTCAATTTGATTCAGTTTTTCAAACATGTTGTTAGTCTTAGTCTCGGTCGTTGGCAAAAGCCGCCTTTCACTGGCGGGGTACTAACTAATTTTAGTTCGGGAACAAAGCAAGAAGAAGTGTTAGAGGGGATAGCTCCCCTAGGCGATAACCAGTTCGCCACCGCGTTCTTTCTCAAGCGCCATGGCCTGATTGAGGGCAACGATAGCGCACTCTGCCTGATCGTCCGCCGGAGGCTGCGTGGTGATTCTCTGCAACCAAAGGCCCGGTGTGGTCATGAGGGCAAAAAGGGAGCCGCGGTGCTTGGCTGCGAAGCGGATGATCTCGTAGGAGATTCCGGTAATCACTGGCAGCAGAATGATCCGCGCTGCGAACTTGCCCCAGAACGTCGACGCGGGCACCACGACGTAGACCAGAATCGAGATGATCATGACGGTCATCAGGAAGCTGGTGCCGCATCGGGGATGAAACGTCGAGTACTTTTGTACGGATGGCGTATCGAGACTGTCTTCACTCTCAAACGCGAAAACCGTCTTGTGCTCGGCTCCGTGATATTCGTAGACGCGGCGGATGTCTTTCCAAAGGGAGATTCCCCATATGAAAAGCAGGAACAGGAGAATCCGGATCGCGCCATCCACCAGGTTGAAAATAACCTGCTCGCCGAATACTGGATTGACACGCTTCAGTTCCGTCGCCGCGACCAGCGGAAGGAACTTGTACATGAAGATGAAAAAGCCAACCGAGAAAATGATGTTGACGGCAGCCATCCAGCCGCTCACCTCGAGCTTCTTTCCACTGCTCGTGGGCGGCATCTCATCGAGTGCGGCATTGGCGGAAAATTTCAGCGCGCGGAAGCCCAACGTCATGGCGTGCCCGAGTGTCATCACTCCGCGAAGCACGGGCCATCCCATCCATTTGTGTTTCTCGGACAGCCGTTCGAGCGGCTCGCAATGAGTAGTAACTTCTCCGGATGGCTTGCGGCAGGCGATTGCCCAGGCATGCGGCGACCGCATCATAACGCCCTCAAGCACCGCTTGGCCCCCCACAAGAGTGGTTTCTTCGCCACTCTCCAAAGCAGGCAGCAGTTGAAGCGCTGCAAGAAAACGTAAGATGGTTCGCCATGGCCGCATAACGATTAGATGAGTTTTCCGGAATCGAAGTAGCAGATGTAAGACTATCACAGGTGGGTAGATCGCGGGTCTACGACCAGCCATCTATACTGCTGATTTAATTAGTGTTATAGCAAAAAACAATGTAAGGGGTGCCGCTCTGTCCACCGGCGTTAGGAATAAGGAAATCCGCAAGGAACAGGGTCGTGGCGGCGCTGGCGAGCCGGCCGGTCGGCATGACGATTAGTGATGAAAAAACTAGCACTGGCTTGCGAGCGCATCGCAGCGACTACCAAGAAACTCGAGAAGATCGCCATTGTGGCGGACTATATGAAGTCGTGCGCGCTGCAGGAGGCATCGGCATCGGCGGTTTTCTTATCTGGCCGACCGTTTCCTACGTGGGAAGAAGCTACTTTGCAGGTCGGTGGCTCGCTGCTCTGGAGACTAGTGGCGGAGATCTCAGGGAAGCCCGAAGCCGAGATTACGTCCTCGTATCGGAAGCTGGGTGATCTTGGAGCGGTCGCGGCGGACATCTTGCCTGCCCGTGACCACAGCGAGCTAAGCATTGTTCAGGTGGAAGACCGGTTTCGGCAGATTGCCTCCGTACGTGGACCAGCGGCTAAGACTGCACTGGTTCGAGAACTCCTGACGCAGGTTTCCCCGCTCGAGGCCAAGTACATCGTAAAGATCATGACGGGCGATCTCCGGATCGGTTTGAAAGAGAGTCTCGTGGAAGAGGCCATCGCCAAGGCCTATGGCGACGGTTTGGTCCAGGTGCAGCGTGCCAATATGCTGCTGGGGGATATCGGAGAAACGACGAAGTTCGCGATCGAGGGGCGGCTCGACGAAGCCAAGATGCGGCTGTTCCATCCCCTGGGCTTCATGTTAGCGAGCCCCGCGCAAAACGCCGAAGAGGCCCTCAGCTATTTTGAAAATGCCCTGATTGAGGACAAGTACGACGGCATCCGTGCTCAAGTACACGTGTCCGCCAGCGAAGTCAGAATTTTCTCGCGCACCCGGGATGAGATTACCGCATCGTTTCCGGAATTGCCGGACGCTTTCTCCGCGCTGGATGATGTGATTCTCGACGGCGAAATTGTTGCGTGGAGTTATCTTACCGACGATCCGGGCGAAGCAGGACGGGCCTTGCCGTTCAGCGCGCTGCAGCAGCGCCTGGGCAGAAAGAAAGTCACGGAAGAAATGATGGGGCGGGTGCCGGTAGCGTATCTGGCGTTCGATGTTCTGTATGCCAACGGCGAATTGCTGATTGATCGTCCGTTGCGCGAGAGGGCAGAAATTCTGGATTCGTTGATTACACGTGCGAAAGGGAGCAACCACAAACGACACAAAGGAAAACAAACGGAAGCGCAGCATCGATTGGATTTTGGCGAGGAGATGCGTACTACAGCGCAGATCATCCGGTCGGCAGTACGGCAGGCGAATGCGCCGGATGAGCTCAATGACTTATTCGAGGCAGCACAAGCGCGCGGCAACGAAGGCCTGATGATTAAAGATCCAGACTCCGCCTATGCTCCGGGCCGTCGTGGCAAATGGTGGCTCAAAATGAAGCGGGAATTGGCGACTCTGGACGTGGTGGTAACGGCGGTTGAGTACGGACACGGCAAGCGTATCGGCGTGCTTAGCGACTACACCTTTGCGGTCTGGGACCGCGACCGACTCGTGAATATTGGCAAGGCTTACTCAGGCCTCACCGACGTTGAGATCAACGAAATGACGACATGGTTTCTGGAACATGTGGTGGAGGACCAGGGCTTCCGATTAATCGTCGAGCCCAAGATTGTGCTGGAAGTCGCCTTCAATAACATGATGCGTTCGGACCGCCACGACAGTGGTTATGCCCTTCGCTTTCCGAGGATTGTGCGGCTGCGGCCGGATAAGCCGCCGCAAGAAGCGGACACGATTGAAAGGGCGAAAGAGATTTATGAGAAGCAGGGCAGGAGCTAGTTGCTCTAGTGGTGGTGTTCCGTTTCTCCCACGGGCATCACGCATCCGTGGGCAACTTCACACTCCACATGTTCGAATTGAATCGTGGTGTGATCGATCTGGAATTGCTCGTGCAGCACATCTTTTATTTCCCGAAGGATGCGTTCGCTCACGGACGGTGGGATGTCTGCGATTGCAATATGACAAGAGAGGGCATGCGTCTCAGATCCGATGCTCCACACATGCAGATCGTGCACGTCGTTGACCCCGTCGATCGATCGCATCGCGGCTTCCACTCGATCCAGTTTCAAACCGCGCGGCGTACCTTCCAAAAGGATGTTCAGCGTCTCGCGCACAATGCCGAAGGCGGACCACAAGATCAAAGCACCGATACCGAACGAAAGTGCCGGATCAATCCACGTTTGACCAGTTTCCAAAATCAGCCAGCCGCCAAGGATCACAGCCGCAGTCGAAATCGTGTCCCCTACTTCATGCAGCAGGGCGCTGCGGATATTCACATCGCGTCCCGCGCGGTAGAGCAGAAGCGCGATGGCCCCATTCATGACGACGCCCGCCGCCGCTACCCAGATCATCACGCCGGCATGTACCTCCGGTGGATTCTCCAGGCGCCGAAACGCTTCGTAGAAGATGAAGCAAGCGACCACGACCAGCGAAACGGCGTTCATCAACGCGGCCAAGACGCCGGCGCGGTGGTATCCGTAGGTCTTGGTCGAGCTCGGCGGGCGCGAGTGCAAATATACGGCCACCAAGGATAAGAGCAAGGCAGCAAAATCGGAGAGGTTGTGGCCCGCTTCCGATAGCAATGCCAGGGAATGCGCCCGAATGCCGGCTACTACCAATAACGCTATGTAGCCGAGCGTAACCAGCAGAGAGAACCGGAGAACGCGCGAGGTCTTCTCGTTCGCGTTCGGGCTGGCATGCGAGTGCATACTGCAATTCTAGGGTGATGGGAGGCCCGGTTCAAGATAGATGGGACCTTGGTGTAGACAGCCGTACTTGTACCTTGGTATTCGGCTGGCCTTCCTCTGTACAATGCTTCGTTCCGCAGGTTGCCAGGCATGGAAACATTCGAGGTAGTCATCATCGGCGGGGGCATTGTCGGATCGAGCATTGCCTACCACTTGATAGAAGCGGGGTGTAAAAGCGTCCTCGTCATCGAACGGGAGAGCGCACAGGGGAAGGGTTCGACCGGCAAGAGCATGGGAGGTGTGCGCGCCCAGTTCTCGACACCCGTGAACATCCAGATGTCGCTCTACTCAATTCCCTTCTACGCTTCGTTTGAAGATCGGTTGGGGCATCCGTGCGACTATCGCCCGCAGGGGTATCTGTTCTGCGCAACGTCAGAGAAGCACCTTGCGTATCTCCGAACCAACCAGGAAAAGCAGATCGCGCTGGGGCTGAGGAACGTTCGGATGATCTCGGGTGACGAGATACGCAGCATGTTCCCGCAGTTGCGCGGCGATGACATTATCGGCGGCAGTATCTGCACTACCGATGGCTTTGTCGATCCTTACAGCGCGATGATTGGATTTATGACATGGGCCGCCGATCATGGCGCAAAATTGTGGAAGAACACTGGGGTCAAGGGCATTGCAAAAAACGGCAGCGGCTTTGAGATCGAAACGTCTAAAGGGAAAGTTTCAGCGAGCAAAGTTGTCAACGCATGCGGTGCGTGGGCTCGATCGGTAGCGGCGATGGTTGGAGTCGATCTGCCGGTTGAGCCGTTGCGCAGAATGCTCGTCCCGACGGAGCCGTTTGATCAATTTCCGCACACAGCCCCGATGATCATCGATATGTCGAACGGATTTCATTTCCGTCCCGAAGCACGGGGATTTCTGCTGGCATGGAATGATCCCGAGGAGACGCCGGGCTACAAAACTGATTTTGAGCCGACATTCATTGAGAAAATCTTGACGCGTGCGGCGGACCGCGTACCGATTTTCGAAAACCTGGCCGTGAATCCTAAACGTGCGTGGGCTGGGCTCTATGAGATGACGCCGGATCACCATCCGATATTGGGAGAAGCACCAGGCGTGCCCGGATTTTTCCTCGCCAACGGTTTCAGCGGCCATGGAGTGATGCATGCACCGGCCACTGGGAAAATCTTGTCGGATCTGATTTTGGACGGAGAGACGTCCTTGATCGATGCCAAGCTGCTGGACCTGGCGCGATTTGCAGAAGGAAGAACGATTCACGAGACAGCAGTGTTGTAGGCAGCTATCAGCCATAGCACCTAGCGAGCCGAGGCGAAGATTTCCGTTCAACGTCGGGGCTTACGGGCAACAACAATGAGCGTTGCAGAGAGCAATTACTGGCTGACAACGGTTGCGATGCCTCGCTTCGAACCTGAGTCTCTGCCTGCATCGGTTGATGTCGCAGTGATCGGCGCGGGATTTACCGGACTCTCTGCCGCCCGTTCACTAGCTCAGCGCGGGATCAGCGTAGCCGTCCTTGAAGCCGAAACGGTTGGGTGGGGCGCGAGTTCACGCAATGGCGGCATGGTGCTTACCGGGCTCAAATTGGGCGTAAACAAACTGATATCTATGTACGGACGCGACCGAACTCAGAGCATGTACGCCGCGTCTCTCGAATCGATCAATTGCGTTGAGAAAATCGTTCGCGATGAGAATATTGACTGCAATTTCTCGCGCTGCGGTCACCTGGAAGTCGCCTGCAAGCAGAGTCATTTCGACGATTACGCACGTCAAGTGGAAGTGATCGCTCGGGAATTCAATCATCATTTGCGCATCGTGCCGAAGAGCGAGCTTCGCCAGGAGATCGGGTCGGATATCTATTACGGTGGAATGGTGGATGACGTCAGCGCAGGATTGAATCCGGCGCGCTATGTGGCGGGGTTGGGGGAAGCTGCGAGGCGAGCGGGAGCATGCATCTACGAGAAGGCGCGCGTAATGGCGATCACGCGCGAGGCACGTAACGGCAATCAGGGATGGAACGTGAACACAACGCAAGAGTCGGTCTTTGCGCAACAGGTTTTTGTCGGAACCAGCGGCTACACCGGCTCCGCTACACCGGCTCTTCGGAAGAAGATCATCCCCATAGGCTCGTACATCATTACGACGGAAGTGTTGCCGGAAGATTTGGCGCGCGAGCTTAGCCCGCGCAATCGCATGATCTACGACTCCAAGCACTACATCTACTATTACCGGTTGACACCAGATCGGCGCATGCTCTTTGGTGGGCGTGCGGCATTCTTCCCGGAGACGGGAGATTCAGTTCGCCGCAGCGCTGAGATTCTACGCCGAGGCATGATCGACGTTTACCCGCAGCTCAGCGATGCGCGAGTGGAATACGTCTGGGGCGGCACACTCGATTTCGCTTTCGACATCATGCCGCACGCCGGGCAGATGGATGGTATCCACTACGCGCTTGGATACGCGGGGCATGGCGTAGCGATGGCGACATGGCAAGGTCAGAAAATGGCAGAAATGATCGCCAGCGGAACGACCGACAATCCATTCGTTAATATTCCGTTCCCGGGTGCTCCGCTCGGGTTGTATAGGGAGAAGCCTTGGTTCCTGCCGTTGGCCGGGGCATATTACAAGTTCCTCGATTGGGTAAGCTGAGTCACTACTTCGATCGCTCACCTGCTCGCGTATAATCCAGCAACTTTTAAATTCGGAGGGTCGCTGATGCTGATCCTGTTTCTGGCCATGTTTATGGCAGGCAGTCCGGCGGGCCAAACGCGTACCTACTACATCGCAGCGGATGAAGTAGATTGGGATTTCGCTCCATCCCACACCGACAAGATCCACGGAACAAAATACGACTTCAAAGATGACCCCGGCTCCAAGGGTGAATTGGATCCCAATGCGACCGATTACCGCAAGGTGCGATTCCGCGAATATACGGATGCGAGGTTCAGCACACTAAAACCCATACCCCCCGCGTGGGAGCATCTCGGAATCCTTGGGCCACTTATTCGCGCGGAAGTGGGCGACACGATCAAGGTAGTTTTCAAGAACAACGCGACCCGTGCCTACAGCGTCCATCCGCACGGAGTGTTCTACAACAAGGATTCCGAGGGCGCGGGCTATCTCGACGGCACAAGCGGAAAGTACAAAGGAGATGACTCTGTCGCGCCCGGTGCAACGTACACGTATACGTGGCCGGTTCCCGAGCGCGCCGGCCCGGCGGATGGCGATGGCAGCACCGCCTTCTGGCTCTATCACTCGCACGTAAATGAGGGCAGAGATATCAACTCCGGCCTGATCGGACCAATCATCATTACGCGCCGCGGCATGGCGCGTCCGGACGGTTCACCGAAAGATGTCGACCGCGAATTCGTCACAGACTTTGGGATGTTCGATGAGCACCAGAGCTGGTATTGGGATGAGAACCTCAAGCACTTATACGGTGACCCGAAAAGGTACGATGACAGCAACCGCGAGGTGCACGAGTTCCATCACTTCTTTACTATTAACGGCCTTCTGGACGCCAATGGGCCCGTGCTTACCATGCGAAAGGGCGAGCATGTGCGCTGGTATCTATTTGCCAATTCGAATGAGCTGGAAGCGTGGGACATTCATACGCCTCATTGGCATGGCGAGACTGTTACTGTCGGACACATGCGCATGGACATGGTGATGCTGAATCCGATGATGACTCAGGTGGCCGACATGGTGCCCGACAATCCCGGCACATGGATGTTTCATTGCCATATGAATGGACACTTCGAAGGCGGAATGAGAACGCTGTTTAGAGTCGACCCTTAATTTGCTGGCCAGGTATCCGTCTCAACACCCAATAGACCACCGGCCCTGCTGCCAGCGCCACGGGTCCCCATCGCAGTCCATACTTATCGCTTCCTAACAACGCAACAAGACTCATGACGACAACCGCGCCTACAGCGGCGATCAGACCCAGCTTTCCGCCAGGGATCACGAATGGCCTTGGCATTTCGGGGCGCTTCCGACGCAGTTGCCACGCGACAAGCACAGTCATGATTGTCGTCCCAACCCGTAGCCAGTTGTAGATGCTTATCAACTGGAGGAGTGACTTTACGGAGAGAAGGCCGTAGACGACGCCGGATGCGATGATCGCAATCCATGGTGTTCCAAATCGCTGATGTTTTCCGGTGAGCGCGTGCGGAAGATATCCGTCTTCCGCCATGGCAAAAGGCATGCGCGTAGAAGTGAGAACCGTTGCGTTCAGGAGCGAAACATTCGTGATCATGGCGGCGATAGTTACCCACGATCCCAGCCACGGACCGCCGATCAGTTGTGCGGCGTCAGAAAAATAGCGTGTGTGCCAGTCATGCCAGTTTCCCAGGGCTGCAAGAGATGCAAGTGTCGGAAGAAAATACACGGCGACCGATAGCGGCACGACGATCGCGAGGGCGAGAGGGTAGCTTCTTTGCGGGTTTTCGACCTCCTCAGCAACTGTCGAGCACTGTTCGTAGCCCGAATAGAGCCACAACCCCAAGGCGAGTCCGACTCCCAGCACGCTGAACATGGGCCGATGCGGTGGAACGACTGGGACAAACGGATTGTGCTGCCACTTCCCGAGCCCCATCACAACAAGAACTAGGATGGGCAGCAGAATGAATAATTCGAGTGCGGTCGCGAACTTTCCGACGGCGTCAATACCACGCACATTGATGTAGGTGATGATGGCGACGATTGCCAGCGAAACTGCATAGTGTTTCCAGTCCGTAAGTCCCGGAACGTAGAAGCCCAGGTAATCCGCGAACTGCACCGCGTAAACTGCACCCAACAAGAAAGAGGCACACCAGTTCCACCATCCTGCAAGAAATCCCCAGAAATCGCCGAAGCCGGCGCGCACCCAGCGGTAGAAGCCGCCTTCGACCGGCATAGCTGTTGTGAGCTCCGCAGAAACCAGTGAAACGGGAATCGACCAGAAGAATGGAATGATTAACAGGTAAATCAACGTGAGGCCCGGGCCGGATGTAGTGACCATATCCTCGAGCCCGAATGGACCACCCGTGCAGTAGGAAAACATCACCCAGACGAAGAAGAACAGGCCAGCTTTGCGAATGGCGGGCTTGGTCTGGGAGTTAGTTGCCACGCCGGGGAATTATACGTGGCGATGGCAAGAGCACAATCAACCGAGAGCTTTGGCGTGATTCTGCGTGGCCAGAACCGTTGCTTCCACGCACTAAAGACAGTTCTTGTACTCTGGCTTCTCCTGGTGAATACTTACTTGAGGACCGAACCCGGTGTGGTATAAGTCTGCGCTTGCAACACCTTCTTATTAGTCGAGGGCCAATTAGCTGCACGCCAGGGCTTGCACTCCGGTTCTGGTACTCCTGAACTGCCACTCGGCAGGTTTCAGGGAAAAAGGGGGCAGCGAACGAATTCCTCACCGGTTGTGCAACTCGTTATTCTTTTCTTTTTTCTACGCTTCCTATTTGAAAACAGGCAGAGGCCATACCATACCCGCGAGACTCTAAGGAATGAGGCTCATGTCCTGGCTAGTGCTGGACGCTTTCCCGAAGCCGAGGAGAAGTTCTGGCGGCTGGTCGAGTCCACCGAGCGTGAGTTTGGTCGTGATGCCATTGAGCTCCTGGCTCCTCTTCGCCAACTTGCCCGGATAAAGTTTGACCAAAATGATTTTCCGGCCGCAGAAGCATTATTCCTGCGGGTTCTGCATATTCAAGAGACGAACCTCGGTTCCGCGTCCCCGGATCTGATTGGCACCTGCCAGTGGCTAACAGCGATTTTTCGTCACCAAGAGAACTATGAAGCGACCTTGTTGTATCTGCGTCGCATGGTGACAATTCAAGCAGCTGCATTTGGAGACGACTCCTCACAGAGTGCTCCTGTCTACAACCTTATGGGTGTTGCGCTTCACGCCAAGCACGATACCGAAGGCGCAATCTGGGCATTTCGCCGCGCCATCGAAATTCATGAGAGTTGTCCTAACCAGGAGGAAGAAGAGCTGGCCTACAGCATCAATAACCTGGCGTTCGTGCTAAAGGAACAAGGCGAGATCGGGGAGGCCGAAGCGCTTTATCGGCGTTCGCTCGGCTTACAAGAGGCAAAGTTCGGGCCAGACCATGCTGGTGTCCGAGACGTCTTGATTGGCCTGGCCGAGCTGCTGCGTGAGAAGAAGGACTTTCTCGCGGTCGAGCCTCTACTGCGGCGAGCATTGTCTATCCAGGAAAAACTGCAACCGCCCGATCCGGGGCAGCGCGCCAGCAGGATGGAAGATTTGGCCAGATCGCTATACGACGTCGGGAAGCGCGACGAGGCGAAAGCACTACTTCTTGAAGCGCTGAAGATCAAAGAAGAGGTCTACGGCCCAGATCATATTGTGATGGCCTTGGCATTGAACTCATTTGGATACCTGTTGGTACGACGGGAGGAATGGTCGGAAGCTGAAGAATGCCTCCGTCGGGCGATTGCGATTGCGGAAAACAGTGGGGATGCCGCGCAACAACTTCTGGCCGATTCCTATAAGAATTTGGGAATGATGTTCGGGGAAAAAGGAGCAGCGCTCCAGGCTGAGCTCACTTTTTGGAAGGCACTCAGACTGGAAGAGAAAATTCATAGTCCCGATCATCGTTCTTGCGCTCGGCTACTGGAAGCAATTGCGACTTCGCGGGCCCAAGTGGGAGATGCAACGGGTGCCCTGTCGCTTCTTCATGAGGCGTTGAGAATTCGCGAAAAAACTGACAAGCCAGACCTGGTATTCGCCAATCTGCTTGAAAGCCTCGCTGTTGTCGGCGAGCAAACCGGGAAGTCCGAAGATGCTGAATCCCTGCTTCGCCGTGTGCTCCTGATTCGAAGGAGTGTCTCGAACTCGCCAACCCGGGCCGAAGCTCTCACCTTAGTACGGCTTGCTGGCGTCCTTCAAAAGAAAGGCAAATATGACGAAGCTGAGATTTATTGCCGGCGGGCGCTTGCTCTTTACCAGAGCATGTTCGGGCATGCGCACACGTACACGGTGCGCGTGATGTGGATGCTCGCGACTGTGTTGGAGGCTGCCGGTGATTTGGTCGGGGCGCGCCTCTTGTATGAGCGTGCCTTTGAGTTGACGCCGCATAGCACGACGACGAATGATTCAAACCTTGTCGCCATGCAAACGCGGTTAAACGGCGTCATGCTGAAACTAGAACCTTGCCACGCATCGCGTATCTTTCAACCGAATGCTTAGCGCTCCAAGTGCTGCTGCAGCATCCATGGCAGCAATTCCGGTTCGGCGTACGCGTTGTCCCAGGAGTTATGGCCGACGCCGGGATACTCCGTGTACTTAAAGTTCGCGTGGACAGCTTGCAGGGCATCGCGCATCTTGCGGGATTCCTCAACAGGTACGGCTGGATCTACATCGCCGTGAAAGATCCATACTGGCGTGTTGCCCACAAGCTTGGCAGTCTCGGCGTAGGGATCGGCGATCTTGGGGTTGTCGACCAGACTTACATGCAACGCGGGAAAGTGTTTCGGACCCTGTATCCCTCCGCACACTACAACGTAAGCGGCAAATTTATGTGGATACTTGGCAGCAATGTCCCAGGTTCCATAACCTCCCATGGACAGGCCGGTCAGGTAAACGCGCTGGGGATCTCCTTTGAATTCCTTAATCGTTGCCTCCAACGCCGCTAGTGCTTGTGCCTGCTGCTCAGGCTCAGTCCAGAGCTTGTCCTTTGGACACTGCGGCATCACCGCAATAAACGCCATGTCTGAGGCATTCATCCGGATCGCATGACCGAGCCCGACATCGGTTTGCAGAAGGCCGTCGCTTCCCCGTTCGCCTGCCCCGTGAAGAAACAAGACTACTGCCCATTTCTTTTTCGTGTCCCAGGTGGACGGAACGAATACCTGATAGCGATAGCTTGTCCCGTTGACAGTCACGACGCGATCAAGGAAACCGGTTTCGTGTTTGGCAAAGGCGGGCATGGCGACCAGGCAAAGCAAAGCGAGAATCAGTTGTTTCATTTCAACGACCTTATTTTTGTTGGCAGCATATCTACAGGGTTCGTTTCGGGCCGACAATTTCGGAGAACTTCCGCACCCAGATGGGGCCCTTGAACGCCGAGGCTATATCAGCAACTCTCGCATTTGCAAGGCCTTACCTATGTGATGGCGGTCACATCCGCTTGTGCTAATGGTCACGGCTGGAACTCGGCGATACCTTGAAACTGAAGTCAGGATGAGTGAGGAAGTGCTGTCATGATGCTCGCGTACCGGCTGGTCCGTCTCATCGAGCGCCACTCCGAAGCCTTGGCGAATGGACTTCTGAAAAAAGTCCAGGAGTCTGAGTGCACGCAGGCGTACAACTATGTTCCTGCCCAGGAGCTTAAGCAGAGAGTGTTCGAGATCTATCGCCACCTGGGAGACTGGTTGCTGGGCAAGGGCGAGTTCGACATTGAGGCGAGATATAAGGAGATTGGCGCAAAACGCGCCCGCCAGCACGTACCGCTGAGCCAGCTCGCGATGACCATTATCTTCACCAAGGAAAATCTCTGGGAATACCTGAAGCAGGAATCATCGATGTCGCGGCCCACGGAAGTCTTCGGCGAGTTGGAGATGTTGCAGTTGCTCGACCAGTTCTTCGATTCGGCGATCTATTATGCCGCCTTGGGATACGAGCGTGAGCAAGTTGCAATGACGTCGGGTTCGATGAATGCGGAGCTAAAGGAGAGTGTTTGATGTCGTGGGAGACGGAATACAAGAAGAAGCTGCGAACTCCGGACGAAGGATTGCGATGCGTGCAGTCCGGCATGCGTGTTTACATCCAGCCGGGTTGTGCTGAACCCGAGACTCTGGTGGAAGCGCTTATGCGCCGCGCACCGTATGTGGAGGACGTGGAAATCGTCCACATGATGACGATGGGTGCGGCGCCCTACGTCGCCCCGGACATGGCAGACCACTTCCGTCACAACGCTGTATTTATTGGCAGCAACGTGCGCGACGCCATCAATGAAGGACGCGCCGACTACACTCCCATCTATTTGAGCGAAATCGAAGACTTATTTGAAAGCGGAGCCATGCCGATCGACGTGGCCTTGATTGAAGTTTCCCCACCGGACGCTCACGGACTGTGCAGCTTTGGGGTCGGAGTCGACACCACTCTGACCGCCGCAAAGTGCGCCAGATATGTCGTGGCCCAGGTTAATGACCAGATGCCGCGCACCTACGGCGACAGCTTCATCCATGTCAGCGATATCGACGTGGTTGTCGAGTCCTCGCGTCCATTGTGCGCTGCGAAGAGAGTCGAACCAACCGATCTCCACGTGGCCATCGCCCGCAACGTCGCCGGCCTGATTGAAGATGGCGCAGTACTCCAGACCGGGATCGGCGGCATTCCGGATGCCGTATTGCCCATGCTGATGGATCGCAAAGACCTGGGAGTCCATAGTGAACTGGTCGCCGATGGCGTGATCCCGCTGATTGAAGCGGGAGTGATCAATGGAAATCGCAAGAACTTCAAGCCACGCAAGATCATCCTCGGATTTGCGCTCGGCACCAGCAAGCTGTTCGAGTTCGTGGATAACAATCCCATGTTCGAGTTCCATCCCACGGCGTATACCAACGATCCGGCGCTGATTGCGCGAAATGACAACATGATTGCGATCAATTCTGCCCTGCAGATCGATTTGACCGGACAGGTGTGCTCGGACTCGATTGGGAATCAGTTCTATAGCGGCATCGGTGGACAGGTGGATTTCTTGCGTGGAGCGTCGCGTTCGAAGGGCGGCAAGCCGATTATTGCGATCTCTTCTACAGCCAAGAATGGGGCGGTGTCACGGATTGTGCCCATGCTGAGCCCAGGAGCAGGCGTAGTGACATCCCGCGGGTTGGTGCGATACGTAGTTACCGAATACGGCGTCGCGTACCTGCATGGCAAGTCCATTCGCGAGCGCGCCAAATCGCTGATCGAGATTGCGCATCCGAAGTTCCGGGAAGAGCTATACGAATACTGCGAAAAGACCAAGTGGCTGCAACGTCCGCACAAAATGAATGCCGTAACGAGGTGAACATGCCAGGGCCATCGCGCGGTAAAGTCACGATCGATGTGGAAGAGTGCAAGGGCTGCGGATTGTGCGTGGAAAGCTGCCCGCCCAAGTGTCTGGAATTGGCGGCGGAGTTGAGCGCTTATGGAGTTCATCCTGCACGCTATACGGGCGCCGATTGCACCGGGTGCGGGATCTGCTTCTACTGCTGCCCGGAGCCGGGTGCCATCGCGGTCTATCGTCTTGCTGCTCCCAAGAAAGCGGTAACCACGACACCCACGGGAGGGAAACATGCGACAGCTCTGTAAGGGCAACGTTGCAATCGTGAAGGGCGCGGTGCTCGCCGGATGCCGCTCCTACTACGGGTATCCCATCACCCCGGCAAGTGAGATCGCCGAATACGCGGCGTTGTATATCCCGCAAGTCGGCGGCACGTTCTTGCAAGCTGAAAGCGAAGTAGCCGCGATCAACATGGTTTACGGTGCTGCGGCCGCGGGCGAGCGCGTCATGACCGGATCGTCCGGTCCTGGACTGAGCCTGATGCAAGAAGGCATTTCGTATCTCGCGGGCGCTGAGCTGCCATGCGTAATCGTTGATGTGGTACGCGGTGGTCCAGGTCTGGGCAACATTGCTCCTGAACAAAGCGATTACTTCGCCATGGTGAAGGGCGGAGGCCATGGCAACTACCGCAATATCGTGTTGGCCCCGGCTTCAGTGCAGGAGATGGCGGATTTCACGATTCTGGCTTTCGACCTGGCGGACAAGTATCGCAATCCAGCGATCGTAATTGCAGATGGATTCATCGGTCAGATGATGGGGCCGCTCGACCTTGAATATCGCGCGATTACTGCTCCCGAGAAGCCATGGGCAGTGAAAGGGACGGCTGAAACTCGCAAGAATTTGATCAGCTCGATTTATCTAGAGCCTGACGATCTAGAAGCACATCAGCGGAAGCTGGAGGCAAAGTACATACGCGCACAGGTCGAAGCCCGTCACGAGTGTTACGAGACGGAAGATGCAGAAATCCTGTTAGTCGGATACGGAATTGTCTCCCGCGTACTGTGCTCGGCGGTGCAACAGGCGCGACAGCAGGGAATCAAGGTTGGCTTATTCCGCCCCTTGACGCTGTGGCCGTACCCATCGAAGGCACTGGCACAGACCGCAGAGCGGGCACAGAAAGTCCTGGTGGTCGAGTTAAGCAACGGCCAGATGGTGGAAGATGTTCGCCTCGCGCTCAATGGCAAAGTCCCTGTCGAGTTCTATGGACGGGTGGGCGGGAATGTTCCGTCCACGGAAGAGTTGGTGGAACAGATCGTCCAGCGCATGGCGGTGATGGCATAAGGATCCGTATAAAGGACATCCCAATGGCAGACGAAAAAGTTGGATTGACGGAGCCGGAGATCAGCAACAGCGGATACGAAATTATTCACTCCAAGTCGCCGGTTTTTTACGACACCTATGAGCGCAAGGGCGACCTGCAGCACCAGACACATTACTGCCCCGGTTGCGGTCACGGCGTGGTTCACAAGCTGATCGCTGAGGCGCTACAGGAACTCGAGTTGCAGGACAGCGCTATTTTCGTAAGCCCCGTAGGATGTTCCGTGTTCGCCTATTACTACTTCGACGTTGGAAACGTGCAGGTTGCGCATGGTCGCGCTCCCGCCTCTGCCACTGCAATCAAACGTGCGCACCCGGGAAAGATTGTCATTTCCTACCAAGGCGATGGCGATCTGGCCGCTATCGGTACTGCAGAGATCGTGCATGCTGCGAATCGCGGCGAGAAGATCAGCGTATTCTTCGTGAACAACGGAATCTACGGAATGACAGGTGGGCAACTCGCGCCCACAACCCTGGTTGGGGAGAAGAGCACCACGACACCTTGGGGGCGCAGGGCCTCGAATGAAGGCTATCCGCTACACATGGCGGAGCTGCTCTCGACGTTGCAAGCGCCGGTCTATATCGAACGTGTTGCCCTGTCGGATAACAAGAACATCATGAAAGCGCGGCGTGCCGTAAAGAAAGCGCTGGAGATTCAGCGCGACGGCACCGGATTTTCATTCGTCGAGATACTTTCTCCCTGTCCCACAATCTGGGGCAAGGATCCCGTCGTTGCCCGGCAATGGATTCAGAACGCCATGATTCCCGCTTTCCCGCTTAATGTTTTCCGCGACCAGGCGCCGGAGATCCCTGCGGGAATCAATCCTCCGCAGCGCCCGGTGGCGGAAGTGCTCGAGATTGCTACCCAAGAAGGTTCATCCACGACGCAGATCCAGCATCATCATCACTTCAAGGACTTCACCATCAAAGTCGCCGGTTTTGGAGGGCAGGGCGTGCTTCTACTCGGGCAGTTGCTTACAGAAATGGGGATGCGCGAGGGCCTGGACGTCAGCTGGCTACCGTCTTATGGGCCGGAGATGCGTTCCGGAAGCGCGCATTGCCATGTCTGCCTGTCGAAAGAAAGAATAGGCTCGCCCCTGATCTCGCATCCGGATGCGCTCATCGCGATGAATGAAATCTCCCTGCGCAAATTCGCTGCTCAGGTCGCCCCCGGTGGTGTGATTCTCTATAACCGCGAAGCTCTGCCGACGGACTTCGTTACTCCTCCTGGCGTACGCGTCATCTGCATTGCTGCGTCGGAGATCGCCGACAAGCTCGGCTCAACCAAGGCAACAAACATCGTGCTGATGGGTGCGCTTCTCGAGGAAACTGAATGCCTTGCGGCGGGAACAGCGATGGGGGTTCTGCGAGACAAAGTGAAGAAGACCGAATTGCTCGAGATCAACCGCAAAGCTCTGGCTGCTGGACGCGAGTTTATCGATCACCAGGTACGGATTGCTGTCAGTCAGCCGGACGGGTTCGCAGAGTAGTCGTAGCGCTCTTTAACGTTCGCTCGGCGCGCCCTCTGCCCAATAACTGCTTCTTGCAATGATGGTCACGCCGTCACGTGGCTGTTTCAAGCGTACGCGTATCTGGTGAAGTCCTGCATGTGGATCGTGCGGGGTGAAGCTGAGCATATACCGGCTGTGAATGTGATTGGTAAAGCCGGTCATGTCCTGCTCGAAATGCTTGCGGGTAGCAAACTCCTCGTACTCACCTCCGGTCATCTGCGAAATCGTTTTCGCGACATTCTTTTTCATCGAGTTCCTGGCCAGCGCTAGTAGCGCCAGCAGGTCAGGCGGTGCGTTCCAGCCGGTCTCATCGCGGTTGGATCCACGTTCCGTATCCAGCACTTGCGACACGGCGGGAGAGTAGGCAATCGTATGCATCACGATGTTGTTCTTCCCGACTGCAGCCACGATGTCGTCAATGGTGGCGATGCGACTGCCGTGATCGCGCATTTCGCTGACCAACAGCAAAACTCGCTTGCGATTTTCAGGTTCTTTACCCAGCAGATTGATGCCAAGATTCAGTGCGTCAAGAATGACCGCCCCGTTATCGCCCGGTTGGAGATCCTGAAGGTATTTATCGACGTCTCCCGAGACCTCAGAAAACTCACGGGTTATCTGCACATGGCTATCGAACTCCAGCAATGCCATGCGGGTGTGAGGCTGATCGAGGAGAGGAGTCACCAGCGAGCTCAAGCCTTGGATACGTGGAAACTCTCGGCGGGCACGGCGTCCGGTCTGAATGACCAAGATGACGGAAACGGGATCGGATTCCACGGAATCCTCCAACTCAACGGCTTGAGGAACTCCATCATCCTCGATGACGAAGTCATCTGCCGTTAGACCGTCAATCACCTGGCCATTCTGATCTTTGACTAAAGCAGGTACCAGCACGACGTTCGATTGACTGCGCAGCGTAGGAATTTCCTGGCCTATTGCGCCGCAGGCTGCGAGCACGAGAACGAGCGCACCTATGAGAGTTCTGAAAACCACCTTGATCCCTATTGTCCAATGACACCAACATCTGCTACGAGGCGCGATTGGCAGGCAAAGTTATCCGGCGAAACTGTGCGCAAATTTCGTTGGTATCGGTAAACAGTGAGTCGCCAGCAAATTCCAGACTCGCAATGGATCGAGCTGCGGCATCGGCGTGACCGCACCCACAGGCATCCTTTACCACCACTGGAATGTAACCCAGGTCGGCTCCTTGTCGAACCGTCGGTTCAATTCCAATTTCCATCGCAATCCCCACGATGGCGAATGCGCTGATGCCGCAATCCCGCAGGGCAATGTTCAGCGGCGTGCCCTCGAACGCTGACATTGTGATCTTGTCGATTACGGCTTCACTGTCCAATGGCTTCATCTCGGGAATCAGATGAAAACCGGGTGCGTCGCGTAGGAACCAGGGCGTGACTTGATCGGGCGAATGCACGCGCTGCCATGCCATGGCCATGCGCATCTGCGCCGCACCCATGAGTTCCTTTGGCAACGACATGTGGCGGGTGAAGAAAACTCGTATGTGCGCTTCGCGGGCCGCGTTCAGAATTTCGAGAACTTTTTGCGTAATCCCTAATCCATTCTTGATCTGACTTACGATGCCCACCTGCATGTCGTAGACGATCAACGCCAGACGCGAAGGATCGCACACGTCCTCAAGGGTCTGAGGGATCGATAAGCCGAACGCCCGTTGCATGCTGAATACCTCGAGATGATGAGACTGCCATTTTATCGAATCGGTAGCGCAGTATTCGAGCTGCCCGTTAGTTCCAGAATTTGAATTCCGGCCAGGCCTGCTTTAAAGGGATTTTCAGATCGTGGCAGATGAGAATGTTGTAGTGCTCCCAACTCATCCCGTAATAAGGATGGATCTCCGGGCCCTGCTCAACGCTACCGCACCAGTATTGTGCCTCTCTTAGATTCCATTCCAGCAGAATGATGCTCTCGCCGGTGAAGTCGCGAGTTCCCCAGAGATAGTAGTTCTGGTGGGCGCTGATGGCCTTCGGCAGCCCATATTGCGGACCGAAGAAGTCAATGGCGCCCGCGCCTCCGTAGTTGCCGGCAAGGATGGCAGTGTGTGCTTGTTCGTCGGCCGGCAAGGCATGGTACACGTCGGCGACAGTTGCGACCATCTCCGGCCAGCCAAACTCGTCTGCGAAGTACTGCGGCAGCAGGCCCTGCATGCCGTTTTCGGTACGCGGGATGTCGACGCCGAGCCGCTCAAAGTACGGCGCGACCCTGTCGGGAGGGAGGATAGGGAGCACAATTGGCACAGTGACGCATCCGGATAGGAGGATAGCTGCCGGCATGGCGATCTTCACCCATCGTAAGCGTTGACGCTGTGAAGCCATGTGCTCCCAGAAGGTGGCGCCGGCGGCATAAAGCACGGGATAGATTGGCGCCAGGTAGTAGTCCTTGCCTTTGAGATACATCATGACCCCGAGGAAGGCAAGATACGTGATTCCCACAAACCGGTAGCGTCGAACTTTTCCTACAAAAAGCACGTAGATCATTCCAGGGATCCAGACCAGGGCGCTGATTGGGCCGAGCGTCATGAGTTGCTGCTGAAGGAATGGCAGCGGGGGCAACTCCACGTTTTTATGGAGTGCTTTTACATTTCTTAGGTCCTCGAGAGTTGGGAAATGGTTAAGGTACTGCCAAACAAAGTTAGGCAGTGCAATTGCAACAGTAATAACAACGGCGATCCAGAACCATTTGCTTCTCAGAAGCGAGCGCGCGTCGGTGAGCAACAAACCCACGACGAGCGCGCTGATGAAGAAGATGGTCGAGTGCTTGTTTTCAAGTCCGAGTCCGAGCAACACGCCGGACCATACGAGAAGTGTGGGTTGGTTACGATTGATGGTGAGAAGCACGAAGTAAAGGGCGCCCATCCAGAACAAGGGCTCGAGCGGGTTCATGGACAGCCGGTTGGCATTGGCAAGAATGACAGGTGCCGTTAGGACCGAAATGCAAGCAAGTAAGGTCGCCCATCGTCTTCCGCCAAGTTCCTGTGTGATAAGGCCGGTTAGCAGTATTTCCGCGCCGAATGCAAGCGCGGGGAGCAGCCGAATGGCGTGCAGTGAGCTGCCTAACATCGCCCGGCTGAGATGAGTAAGAACCGCGATGAGAGGAGCGAAGTCGACGTAGCCAAACGCAAGATGATCACTCGCTGCCAGGTAATAAAGTTCGTCACGAAAGTAGCCATATTGTCCGTTCGTGAACATCTGCAGGATGACCGCGCAGGCGCCGATTGTGAAGGCAATCCACAAGGAATCGTACTTCCGCTCTGCAGGAAGGTTGCTGATTGGTTGGCTCATCTGCGCGGAGAATTATCGCATCAGTTAACCCAACTGTTCATGGCTGAACAAGGGTGTTCACTTTCGCGACGGCCTGGAGGACCAGCCTCCGGCAAAGCGGAAGTGCTTATGAACTCTCATATTTGGTCTCTATAGGAAGCGGATCTGAGTGCTGAAAAGAGCAACCTGTCATAGACATTTGTCTGTTGCGCTGTTGGGACTTCACTCGAGGGTGAGCCACACAAAGTTACTCACCTTTCAATACCAATAACGTCTAAAAGCCAATAGTCGTATCACGTGGGGTGTTTTGATGGATTCTACAGTCGCAGTGAACCGAACAATCATCCAAGAATCAGGGAACGGGCACGCTAATCCGTACGTATCAATTAGCAGGACCAGTGTGCGGGACCCGCGGGGAACCGGGGAAGCCGATGCTGGTAGCAAGCAAAGTAGCCGGATCCGGAGGGTGGCCATGGATACTGGGCGGTCGGCGGACACCGGAAAGAATGGGGGCCTTCCAGGCAGTGGAGACCCGCATGTACAGGAAGTAGTGCGTGCCGCACACGATGAGTTACGCCAACTCATGCGGCAGCGAGCCGACATCATGAAGCGAATCGGCACGGTCAAGCAAACCATTGTCGGTTTGGCCAACCTGTTCGGGGATGATGTCCTCACTGAAGAGTTGCTCGAACTGGTTGATCGTAAGAGCGGAGGTCGGCAGCCGGGCTTTACCAAGGCCTGTCGAATGGTATTGATGGAAGCGGACAAGCCGCTGGGAGCACGGGAAGTTTGCGAGCAGATCCAGCAGCGGATTCCACCTGTGCTTCTGCGGCACAAGGATCCGTTAGCCTCGGTCACAACCGTGCTCAATCGATTGGTCGAGTACGGCGAGGCGCGAACTGTTATCCGCGAAAACGGAAGGCGCGCATGGCAGTGGGTAGCAGATCCCGCAGAAAGCGGATTCAATAAGCCGCAGGATGCGATTACTGAAATCTAATCTTTGATCAAGAACGAAGACGGGCACGTAGCCCGTCTTTTTTCTTTCAATGATGGTTGCTGTTCAGGCCGCGGGCAGCAACATTCCCTTCTCCAAGTGGCGAGTTACGTGCGCGAACGATGCCGCGTGTGGATCGTGCGTTACCATCACAATCGTCTTGTGAAAATCCTCATTCAGGCGCTTCAGGATCTCCAGGATCTCTGAAGCTGAGTGGCTGTCGAGATCGCCCGTGGGTTCATCGGCGAGCAGCAACGTAGGATCGCTGACGATAGCCCGGGCGATTGCAACACGCTGCTCCTGGCCACCGGAAAGCTGCTTGGGAAGGTGGTTGACTCTCTCCTGCAAACCTACGAGCTTGAGCGCGGTCATCACGTGATCTCGACGCTGTTGCGAGTTCAGCTTGGTGAGGAGCAGAGGCAATTCGACGTTCTCGAATGCCGTGAGTACGGGGATCAGGTTAAAGGTCTGGAATACGTATCCAACATGTTCGTTGCGCCAGCGCGCGGACTGCGAATCGCTGAACCGGAAGATGTTCTCGCCCAGCACCAGCAGCTCTCCCGAGGTGGGACGGTCGATGGCGGCAATCATGTTCAGCAGCGTGGTCTTGCCCGAACCGGAGGGTCCCATCAGCGCAAGGAACTCGCCCGCAGCGATTTCGATGGAAACATCATCGAGCGCGCGAACTTCAAAAGCGTCGCGCTTGAAAATCTTGCTGACATTGCGCGCCTGGACGACCTTCGTCTGCGTGGAAGTATGTGGAATCGTAGCAGTGCTCATGATTGTCCTTTGATCTTGATTTTGTCACCATCTTTCAAGGTGGGAGGGGCATTCGTGATTACATCCTCTCCGCCAATTAAGCCTTGCACAATGACTCCATTTGCCCGCGTGTTAGTGACCTGAACCTCTCGGACCAGCGCCTTGCCGTTTACGGCAAGAAATACGACCTTCTTACCATCGACGTCGCGCAGAGTGCTGGTAGGAACCAGTGCGCCGGCGGGCTTGGCGCTTGATTCTTTCTTTCGTTCCTCAGCAAGGAATTTCACGGTCGAATTCATCTCAGGGCGAAGATAGCTGTCAGGATTCTGAATCTGTACCTTGACCTGCACAGTCGCCTTAGACCGATTGGCCTCGGGAGAAATTTCAGCGATGACACCCTCGTACTTGCGGTCTGGGAATGCATCCAGAGAAATGCTCGCTTTCTGCTTCGGACCGAGACGCGCAAAGTCGTCTTGCGCAATATCGAGTTCCACCTGAATGTCGTTGAGGTCGGCAAGCGCCACGACTGAGCCCCTCGGACCGCCTTCCGCTGCGCTGGCAAACTGAGCCGTGACCAGTTCGCCCTTCTCAGCCGTGCGCTCCAGAATGGTGCCGTTCACGGGAGCGCGGATGACGGTGGCATCCAATTGTGATTGGGCGAAAGCCAATTGGCCCTGCGCCTGCACGTAGGCGCCTTCCGCACGCGCAATTTCCTCTTGTCGTGGCCCAATTTTCGCCAGACGCGCTAACTGCTCGAGAGAATTCACCCGCTGCTGACTGGCGTCATACTTCGCTGTGGCATCATCGAGGGCCTGCTGGGAGAGCACACCTTCTTTAGCCAGATTGCGAGTGCGGTCGAGCACCAGCTTGTCGTTGACTAGGGTGGCACGCGCTTCCGCGAGGTTGTGCTCGGCTTGCGCTACTTCTTCGGGCCGCGATCCGTTGCGCAGTTGTTCCAAATAAGCCCTGGCATTCGCGGCCGATCCCTTCGCCTGCTCCACCTGTGCCGTATATTCGTCGTTCTCCAGTCGAACCAGCACTTGCCCTTCTTTCACGCGGTCACCCTTTTCAACTCCGATCCAGGCGACACGGCCGGTCACCTTCGAGTTCACGTTGATCTTGTGGTGGGCCACTACGTATCCGCTGGCGGAAAGCACTGTGCCGCCTGCTTCATCTTCGCCCCCTTCCGCGATCGCACGAGTGGTTTCCACTTCCGGCGTGTCGCGGGCAAGCAGGCGATAGGCCACAGCCACAATGCTCAGCAAGACGATGACTGAAATGCCCGCCAGGATGTAGCGCCGTGCCCACGGCGAGGGATCACCATCGCCAGATGGAGGAGCCGAGCGATCGATGCGCAGGCTCTGTAACTCTTCATGTTTTGAATCGATAGCCATATGGATCAGACAGCAATCTTAACTGCCCAGCACTGCAGGCTCCCTAACCTCTAAGCGCATTCAAAATACTCTGCCGCGCGGCATGCCATGCCGGCGCCATGCCTCCCAAGACACCCATTACCACGGCAAAAATGATTGCTGTCAGAATCACGTCCTTGGTCATGCGCAAGCTGAAGATGGCTTCGCTGAAAGTGACCGGATTTGAGGTTCCGGTTGTCAGCCCATTAAACGGCAACATCAGCAAAATTCCGACAGTGGCTCCGAGCAATGCCAGCATCAGGGATTCCAGAACGAACGATGTCAGGATGCTCGGGCGAGAGAAGCCGAGAACCCGCAACGTAGCAATCTCGCGTGAACGGTACGCAACTGCGGCATACATGGTATTCATCGCGGCAAAGCACGACCCGACCGCCATGATGAATGCCACCATGAAGCCCACGAACTTTATTGGGCCACCAGTGCTGGTCTGCTTGGCATAGTAATCGGGCTCGAGCATGCCGTTCAGCTTGAGCCGGATGTCATCCGTGACGGTGTTCTTCAGCGCCGCAGCCGCGACCGGGTCAGTAGCGCGTATCAGGACCGAAGAATAAGTGCTGCGGTCGAAGTCGGATGCGAGCTGATTGATATCACCCCATACCTCTGACTCATGTGCGGAGCCGTTCGAATCGAAAATGCCGACAACTTTCCACGCGCCCTTGCCGATCCACATGGAATCTCCGATGTTGGCTTGGCCGAAGCGCTCGTGTACTGACTTGCTCACTACGATCTCGCGTTGTCCTGGCGCGAACCATCGGCCCGCCGCCAGCTTCATTTCGGGGCGAATTTCCATCCCCATGGGGGTTACGAACCTGACAGTCACATTGGTATCGCCGGTTCCGTCGAGGCGCGGCAGAACGATAACCAGAATGGTTTCACCCGAAACCATGATGTCGCCCTTGGTATTGCGGGCGATTCCCGGCAGATCGCGGATAACCTGCATGGCATCACGATCGACGCCGCCCGCCGCCAATTCTGAGTTCGAACCCTTGCGCAGGACCAGCACATTGTTGGGATCGCCGCTGCTTTTGAAGGCGTCTCGCAAACCAGCCAGCAGGGCAAGAATGAAGATCGCAGTAGCGACTGTCAACGCGATTCCGAGCGCCGTCATAATAGTTGCGCCCTTGCGCAGAATCAGGTTGCGCGTGTTGTAGCTGATGGGTATTGCCATGAAGTCTCCGCCTTCAGTCCGTCAAGGTCGGAGCGCCGTGCCGGCAACTTGCGTGCGCAGGCAGGCACTCTAACACCAGTGCTCAGGTATTTCAGATGCTTACGATAATCGCTGAAAGTCGTGCTCTCCGTTTTCAGCCGATATGACGCAGTCCGTCCACAATATTTCCGCGCGATGCATTGTAGGCCGGGACGAAAGCGCTCAGGAAGCCTACAATCGCGGCAGCCGTCATGGCTATCGCAGCGATCGTGAAAGTCATTTTGATATTGCTGAAGAAGAATCCACCTTGCGGCGATTGCGCCATCACCCAAATCAGTGCAGGCGTCGCCAACGTGCCGAGCAACCCGCCAACCAGGGCGATGCCAATCGCTTCCCCTACGAATAATCCGAGTACCGTACGCTGAGTAAAACCGAGCGTCTTCAGGACCGCAACTTCACGTGTGCGCTCGCGGATCGACATCGCGATGGTGTTCGCCGAAACCAGCAGAGTCGCGAATACCACGGCGCCACAGATGCTGAGAATAAAAGCCTTCACATTCCCAAGCATTGCGATCCAGCCCAGGCCAAAGGCCTTCTCACTCTCGCTTTTGGTGGCACGGTCGGCGTTGCGGAACGCTTCGTCGATTTCCTTCGCGACCACGGGTACGTTTTGTGCCGAGTCAGCCAGTACGCCGTAGAAGCCCACCCCTCCCTTCAACGGTGTGTAAGCCTCCTCTAAATACTTCCTGTTGAAATAAAGGGACAGTGTGTTAGCAGGCGCGGTGTAGATGCCGCGTACGGTCAGTTCCACATCGGTGGGGAAGATAGTTCCCTTCAGAAAAATCCTATCGCCTATTTTCCACCCATGCTCATTGGCTAATTCGGAGTCCACGACACAACCGGCGCGATCTTTCTTCCAGGCATCCAGTTGTTCAGGCGCGATGTGAAAGTCGCGGTAGACCTCGAAGAATTCCTCCGGATCGGTGGCGAACTGGGCGAACTGCTTGTCTTTATTCGGGTCTTTGTAGGTTCCACCAAACCATTGCTGGGGGACGACGTTCTTCACGCCATTCAGCGAGCGAATCTTCTCCCGGTAGTGCTCGGGAACGTTGAATACCAGAGATACCTTATTGCGGACAATGATCCGCTGTGCCGACTCTGCGCTGCCTTCATCAATGTAGAACGTGCGCCAAATCGTCATCATTAAGGTCAACAGCAGCAATGAGAAGCCAATACTCAGGGCGGTAAGAGTGCTGCGGCGCTTGTTGCGGAAGACGTTCTTGCTCACAAATCGTGCCAAGGTCATATGAATTCCTCGAGACTTTTGAAACTGAGGGACCCGGAATTCCTGGCGAGCCAGTCGAGAAGACTTCTGCCCATCAGGATAGACGATAAGTTGGCCGTGAACAACCTAGCCTGAAGAGTAGTTTCCACAAATCCCGGATCGCATACCGTTTGCGGAACCAGTCTCAACTAACCCCATAACAGTTAAACGATGAGAGCGCCAAAAGGTTACTCGGAATGAGGAAATCTTCCATGACAGCGCACGGCCATTCCGGAAATGGAAGGAAGACAAGGAGTTCGTGGCCAGAGACCGTAGTTCTGAATGCGCAATCCTGCTACTCGGCCCGCAACGTGATGGATGGATCAACCTGGGTTGCCCGCCATGCTGGAAGGGCACATGCGATCCCCGAGGCTCCCACTAGCAGCGCAGCCACACCCAGGTAGGTCAATGGGTCGAGTCGCGAGGTCGCGAAGAGCAATGTGATCAATGCCCGACTCGCGAGCATCGCAGCCCCAACTCCGATCGCGATGCCAACGAATGTCAAGACCATGCCTTGGCGAACAACGAGCAGAAGGATATTGCCAGGGGTTGCGCCTAACGCGGCCCGCACTCCGATCTCGCGGAAGCGCTCGGCAACGCTGAACGAGAGAACGCCATAAATTCCGATGGCTGCGAGCACGAGTGCAACCAGGCCGAACGCTTCGAGCAGCATCAGCACGAATCGCCGTTCCGCCTCGGACTTTGTGAGGAGATTTTCCATGGTAGCAATGCGGACAATGGGCTGGTCCTTGTCCACTGACCAGATCGCGCTGCGGACTGCGGGGATCAAGCCGGCGGCATCACTTTTCGTTCGGACCACGAGCGATTGCACGGAATCGACCCATGCCCACTGACTGGTCGAGGTGTAGAAGGCATCAGGTTCATTCAGCGCTAGTGACGCCTGCTTCACGTCTCCAACGACCCCGACGATCGTTCCCCACGGCTTCTCTTCGTGCCCGATGTCAGGGCCCACACGAACGCGCTGCCCTACGGGGTCTTGATTGGCGAACCTCCTCTTCGCAAACGATTCGCTGATCAGAACAGCCGTTACTGCTCCCACTACATCGTGTGGAGTGAATAGGCGGCCTTTGCGCAGCGGGATGTGCATTGCCGAAAAATAGTCCGGCGTCACGGCATAGCGAAGAGCAGCTTCGTGGTTGTTGATGGGATCCATCGCGAACTGCACGCCGAAGCCGTCATAGTCACCGCTCAGTGGCAACTGACTTGTAAGCGCCGCCATCTCGACCCCCGGAACCCGGCGCACTGCGTCGACCACCTGTTCGAAATATCGGTTACGAGCTGCATCGGTTTCGAATCGATGGCTGAATTGCTGCAACTGCATGGTGAGCACATGAGCGGCATCGAAGCCCGGATCAATGGCGAACAGACGATTCAGGCTGCGGAGCAGAAGTCCCGCACTTACCAGCAGCACGAGCGCAATCGCGATCTCAGCGACAACAAGAGCTCGGCGAGTGAACTGGTGGCCACCGGAAATGCGCGCTGAGCTCTGCTGCATGGTGATGTGCAGGTCGCCGCGTGAAGCGTGCAGCCCCGGGAACAGTCCAACCAGCACACCAATCAGAGCTGTGATCGCGAGTGCGAAGATAAAAACAGTGCTGTCGACGCGGATTGCGTTCACCCTCGGTAGCTCAGTCGGGCTGATTGCAATAAAGGCCTTTACCCCGAAGGTGGCGACGAGTATTCCGAAGGTGCCGCCGAGCAGCGACAACAATAGACTCTCAGTGATCAGTTGCCGCAGCAAACGGGGACGCGCCGCACCTAACGCTGCGCGCACCGCGAATTCTCCCCGCCGCCTTTCGCCTCGCGCGAGTAACAGACTGGTTACGTTCACACAAGCGATCAGCAAAACGAGCATCACGGCACCAAGCAGAGCAAGCAAGGCCGGCTTCACTCCACTTGCCACTTCATCCTGCAGCGAACCGACGATAAAGCCGTCGGACAACGATGCCCACGCGGCGCGAGGGAACTCAGGCACCCGGGTCCCTGCAATCGAGGCGAGATCGCTTCTCGCCTGCGCTAAAGTCACTCCATCCCGCAGTCGCCCCATCATCGTGAGGTGATGTCCCCACTCCCTTGTTTCCAGAGAAATGATGTTGCCACTGTCGTATTGCATCGGCGTCCAGACATCCGCATCAGCGGCGATGACGTTATCGAATGTCGATGGCATGACGCCAATGACAGTAAACGCGTCATCATTGAGCTTGATCTGCCGACCGACAATCTCACTTCCTCCACCGAAGCGGCGGTGCCAGACGCGATTGCTGAGAATGACCACACGAGGCGCGTTGGGGACATCGTCCGCAGCCTGAAAATCCCGACCCAGAACAGGCAAGATACCTAATACCCGGAAATAGCTAGCACTCACGCGCTGACCATCAAGACGTTCGGGCTGAGCTTCGCCGGTTACCGTAGGCTGCCACGCCTTCATCACTGCAAGCGACTCGAACGAGCGATTCCGCTCTGCCACTTCGCGAAAGGTATGGAATGTCTGCGGAGCGCGGCGGCCGCCGGCGACATTGGCGTACCAGATCATCAGGATCCGATCGGCGTGCGGATAAGGAAGAGGCTCGAACAGGACCGGGTTGATCGCACTGAAAATTGCCGTGCTGAAGCCGATCCCGAGACCCAGGATGATGACTGCCGTCAGAGTGAACCCAGGGCTTCGTTGCAGTTGGCGAAAAGCGTACTTCAGATCCTGCAATAAGCCATGCATGGTTCGATCTCTGCGCCGAAGATGGAAGGTCGTCGATCGTGGTGCAAGCATAGGACCACGGAGCGACGGTACCTAAGTCTAAGATGACCACAGTGATAAGCAACCTTACGGATTCGTTATCTGGCTATCTGGTGTCCGCTCTCGCGCCTCCATGTCCGAAAGCGAACACCACTCTCGAGACTGACTGCAACGTAAGCCCGGTGTTAATCGTGAGATCGTCGCCGAGCAGGAAAGCAGCTTGGTTTCTTAACGTGTGCGATTTTAGAACCGCAACACGATGCCGGTGGTAAAGCGGACATTGTTCTGCGTGTTATCCAGAAGCCTGGATTGGAGGAAGTCCACCTGGCCGCGCACTGCGAGCAGGGGGATCAGTCCAATGTCGGCGCCGCCTCCGATCGCAGTCGCGAATGCCGTGTCAGAGAAGAATGAGCCGCTAGTATCGGTATGGGCGACGCCAAACAACGCGTGAGCGAACGGCCGGACTCTGCCGACCGAGACCGAGAGCCTGGGCCCGAACAGATAGGTGTCGAGACGTCCGTTTAAGGTCGGAGAGCAGGTAACTGGTGACGCCGAAGTACAAATGTTCTGATCCGCGTAGGTTCTTCCGATGTCCGCAACCAATCCGATAAAAGGAAAAAACTTGCCCTCGATGGAGGCATCCCATCCGTTGGTATTGATGCGATCAAAGTTGGTATCGGCGTTCAAGTACGCATATCCGAAGTAGACATTTCCGCTGGGTACCTGGGCGAAACATGGACGGATCAAGGTTGCTGCAACAACCAATACGATAGCGACGATACGCATCAATGCGAACCTCCTGGCATTCCGCAAGCTAAGTGGGTTTAAGTATTCGAACGCCAACTTGAGCAAGAGGTTGCCTCACTAAGGGAGCCTTTATAAGTTGCTTCTTTCGAGTGACTTTCGTAATTCACGATCTCGTTCCTGATCGGGATATCCTTTTTGTACCTCTCCCCAAGGTCAAGTGTGTCTTCGCAAGGGGAGGCTACACACAGGTCAGATGGTATGAGGCCACGAAATGTCTAATCAGCTTGGTCGCTTCGAGATTCTAAGTGAGATCAACCACTCGCCCGTGGGATCCGTCTACAAGGCTAACGATCCGGAGAGCAGCCAGACGATTGCAATCAAGACGCTGCGGCTCGAAGCGCTGGGTGAGCAGGCTCAGGCATACATCCAACGCATTACGGAAGAGTCGGCCAAGGCGAAGGTCCTGAACAGCCACAATCTATCTGTGGTGAACTCGGTAGAAGAAATCGAAGGTCAGTTATGCGCTTCGCTGGAGTATGTGCAGGGGAACAGCGTGGCCACGATGCTGGCGCGGAAGGAAGGATTTTCGATCTGGGATCTGCAGGACATTGCGCGCCAGACCTGCCAGGGTCTCGACCACGCTCACGCGAAGGGTGTTTTTCATGCGAGCCTGGAGCCAGCCAAGATCATGGTGACTTGGGACGGTACTGTCAAAACGCTCGGCTTCGGGATCTCCCTCATGGGAACCTACGCCGCGCAGGCGCAAGGCGATGCGCCCGAGTCTCTGTACTACATGTCGCCCGAGCAAATACGGGACGACCAACTGGATGCCCGCTCCAACCTTTTCAGCCTGGGTGCGATCCTCTACGAAATGGTGACCGAGCGAAAGGCGTTTAGTGGCGAGAATGCGGACGAGGTGCGGCAGTCGATTCTCGAAATGACGCCGGTTGCGCCGGACCAGATTAATCGCAAGGTGCATCCTGGCTTGAGCCAGCTGATTATGAAGGCGATTGCGAAGTCGCCGGATGAGCGCTATCAGTCGGGCCAGGAACTAGTAAACGACCTGGAACGATGCAAGGATAATCCTGCGAAAGCTGCGGCAAAAGCCCCGCCTGCGCCCGAGAAACCGAAGCCTATCGCGCAGCCTCCTGTACAGGCTAAGAAGTCCACGCCTGCTGCGCCACGCGTGCCCAATACTCCGGCCCCCACGACGAAGGCTCCGAGCGCTGGCCCAATAAGGCCTTCCGGAAGCAGCGTGGAACAGTTCTCCGATCAGGAAGTACAGTTCACGCCACCACGGCGAGAAAAAGCGTCGGCAGCCGCCGCCGGTGCGGCTAGTCACGCAACCCAAGGCAACGCTGAGATGCCACGCATGCCGAAGATCGATCCGCCTCAGCAATTTGTCAGCAACTCCGTGCAGGCGCCAGTGGACTCGTTGGCCACCGAGGCCGCGCAGTTGTCAGCGGCGACGGCAGAGTCAGAGGTAGAGTCTCCGTCGATTCACGTCGATCCAATGATGGCTGAAGCCAGTCCTGTGGCTGGTAACCGCGGGCGTAGTTTTTCTGAGATTGACGAACTGCCTCCGCTAAAGGAAATCTTTATAGCCCCACCTCCTCCACCGGAGCCTCCGGCGGAAGAACCGCACGCGACAGTGCACGTTCCACAGCCGCAACAACCGGAAAAGCCGAAGGTGCAGCCGCGCGTCGTAGCGAGGAAGGCTGTCAAGGAGATCAAGAAGACACCACCCAAGCTCTTCATGTATTCGATTGCAGGAGCCGTGGGCGTCATTCTCCTTGTCATCGTCGGAATCGCTTTCCACATCCGCAATGAAGATGCCGATGAAGACAGCACGCCGGCGGCTTCTGCGCCGACTACGAGCGCGCCAACAAGCGTTCCGCAACCCGCTCCAGCGGCTCAGGCGGCACCAGAACCCGTTGTGACAGATGCCGCGCCAGTTGACGCTGCGCCGAGTGTCTCCATCAAGTCGAAATACAATCCGAAGAAAAAGAATTCCGGGAAAACTCCGGCGGCGGCCCCGGCGATTGTGCCGGGACAGATCACCGTCAATTCAACTCCGGAAGGCGCTCAGATACACATTGATGGACAAGCTGATGGCAGTTGGATTACGCCATTCAATGTCACGGGAATCGCGCCCGGCCAGCACACGATTACAGTGAGCAAGGCCGGATTCGCATCGGAGAATCGGACCATTGATGTGGGCTCTGGAAGCAAGTCAGTTCTGGTGGTTCAACTCGCTGCTCTGACGGCCAGTGTTTCGCTTGCTGGAGATCCAGTTGGTGCGTCGATCATCATCGATGGCAAAGATACGGGAAAGACTACCCCAGCACAGCTTTCCGTGGAAAAGCCCGGTAATCACACCATCACCCTGAAAAAGCAAGGCTACCTTGAGGAGAGTACGACCGCGAACCTGCAAATGGGTCAGACGTTCCACTATGCTCCCAGCCTTCGTCCATTGGGCAACGCAGATACGGTGAAGACCGTCGGTAAATTCAAGAAGATGTTTGGCGGCGGCTCCGACACCGACGGCCGCGGCATGGTGAGTGTCAAGACGCAACCCAAGGGTGCGCAGGTATTGGTGAACAACCGCATGCTCGACAAGCTCTCACCGGTAGAGTTCTACCTGAACCCGGGCAATTACGTCATTGATATCGTGGCTAGCGGGTACAAGAGTGTTCACCGCGTAGTCACGGTGGATAAGGGCGGCAAAGTTGTGATCGATGACGTAATGTCGCGCGAGTAGCGTGTACATCCTGAAAAGAGTCTTTTTTGACCCGCACTGCACTGCGGGTCTTTCTTTTTGCTCCTGCATCTTTCAACTTCCAGCTACGGACAGAGCCCTTGGCTCTCATCCCTGTTGATCACTTGCCCTGGTGATGTGGGTCACCGCACGGCCGAGAGAGCTCGGATAAAAGAGTCGGACATGATGTGAGAGCACCCGTGAACCCCAGCCTTCCCGACCAACGTGCGAGAGGATTTTGGCAGTCCTTGGACGGACTCAAGGCAATGGACTCGGTTGCGCCGGGAAAAGTGCTTTTCGAAAGGGATGCAGTCGCTGATGCCATCTACCTGGTCGAGGAGGGTTCAGTAAGCCTTTGCTGGAACACTCCTGGGCACAAGGCGGGACTCTTCGAAGTAGCGGGTCCGGGTGCAGTCTTAGGACTGGCCGAGTGCATCACGGGAGAGCGTTACCGTATGACAGCACAGGTCGTCGAACCAGGCCAAGTGTCGACCATCGAACGTCCGATCCTACTTGCCCTGATGCGGGAGTACCCGGAATTTTGCATGCAGGTGGTGCGCTGGTTGAGCGAGAATCTGCATGGGCTGTACTATCGTTTTCAGAGTGCGGCGAAGGCGGATGTTCGCAGGCGGGCTCCCAACTAAAGAAAAGCCGCCATCGCTGGCGGCTTCGAATCAATTTCAGTTCAGTAACGCCTAATAGCGGCGGCGAAAAGCAGACATGTATCCGGCGCGATAGCCGTTGGCATACGTCGACCGGTAGTAGCTCTTGTCGCCCCAACCACTGTAGTATCCGTGATCCTCATCCTCGTATTTTCCGCGTGGATCGGGATGATACGGCTTCCCCTCGGCCATGTCCTGACGCGCGACCATGGCTCCATCCTGATAGCCAAAGTTGTAGGGCGTATTGTTGTTCTGACCATAGCCTCCCCAGCTGCCATTGCGATAGACGGGATATCCAGAACCGCCGTTCGGATAACCGTTGCCGCCAGTTGGATAGCCATAGCCGCCGTTTGGGTAGGTCGGGTATCCATATCCACCGTTGGGGTACGTTGGGTAGCCGTAGCCGCCACTGGGGTAGCTCGGATAAGCAGGATAAGTGTTGCCATAGACCGGATAGTTGCTCACCGGATAGCGGTAGACGTCGCGCCGATAATATCCGTCCCGGCGATAGTCCCAACGCCGATCGCGGTCGTTATCGTGCCATCGCCAACTGTCGTGGTCATGATCCCGCCGCCAGTCGTCGCGATCATGGTCATTCCCACGCCACTTGCCCCGATCATGATCATCCCATCGACCTTTGTCGCGGTCATGATCGCGATGATCGACACGGTAATCGTTCTTCCAATGATTGTCGTCCTTGTCGCGGGGTTGAGCGAACGAAACCGCGCTCAACAAGAGCCCGCTAGTTATCAGCCACGCGGCTTTCTTTGCTGCTTGAAGCATAGATGCCTCCGAAAAGTTCTGCCCGGGGTCTTGTTTGAAGCCGGTGGCCAGAAGGGAATCCGGAAAACATGACCCATAGTTCTGAAGGTGGGATGCGCTGCTATTCTGAATTTGCTGCTTCACGAAACGTAAATAAATGTTGAGGTAAGTAGAAGCCACGCTCCGAAACCCGCGAAGGGTAAGGCTTTCACGCTGCGTTACAGATAAGAGCGATTTCGGTAGACTGCTAATGGTTCGTTATCGAACGTAGTTTTTCAAATCGGCGGCCTTTCAACCGGGTTGTCGTGAGTTATGAGCCCGCTTCTGTAGTTCTTAAGCGTGATTTTCGTCAGGAATCCGCACAATCTGAGGAGCGAAAGCATGGCAGTCGAACTGGTGGGAGTCGTCGGCGCGGGCACCATGGGAAACGGCATCGCCCATGTGTTTGCTCGCGCCGGATACAAAGTGGTTCTGTGCGATATCGAACAGAAGGTTCTCGATCGGGCGCTGTCAACCATTGGGGCGAACCTCGATCGCGAGGCAGCTAAGGGGAAGATTACTCCCGCGGACAAGGACGCTGCTCTTCAGCGTATCCGGACCGTCGTGGATCGCTCACAGTTATCGGACTGTAATCTTGTAATCGAAGCTGCCACCGAAAAGTTCGAGATTAAGGCCGAAATCTTTCGCGACCTCGACCGCATCTGCCGCCCTGAAGTAGTCCTTGCCTCGAATACCTCCTCTATCTCTATTACTAAACTCGCTGCTGTCACGAAACGATCTGACAAAGTTATTGGAATGCACTTCTTCAATCCTGTGCCGGTGATGAAATTGGTTGAGGTCATTCGCGGGTTGGCGACCTCCGACGAATCTTTCCAAGTCGTACGCGATCTCTCCGTGAAGCTCGGCAAATCGCCTGTCGAAGTGAACGATGCACCGGGCTTCGTTTCAAACCGTGTGCTCATGCCGCTATTGAATGAAGCGATGTACTCGGTTATGGAAGGCGTGGCCACGGCCGAGGCGGTTGATGAAGTCTTCAAGCTGGGAATGGCTCACCCCATGGGGCCGCTAACGCTGGCGGACTTTATCGGACTCGATGTATGCCTCGACATCATGCGCGTGCTGCACGACGGCCTGGGGGATCCGAAGTACCGGCCGTGCCCGCTGCTGATCAAGATGGTCGATGCGGGATGGCTCGGCAGAAAAAGCGGCAGAGGTTTTTACAAGTACTGAACGATGTTTGTATGCGGACGCGCGTCGCCGCCAAGCGTTTCAATGGACCCAGAGTCTCGCACAAACGACTTACCCTTCTACATTCTGGGGACGATTCTTGGGCTGGCCTCCGGCTATCTGGACATCAGGATCGGCGACCTGTTGCTCACAGCTTTGCTGGTGTTGGCATCGTCGATGGTATTGGGAATCTTGCGTCCCAAGAAACCTTGGCGATGGATTTTAGTGGTAGCCGGATGTGTTCCGCTGATGTTGTTCCTCGCCTTGTTTCTCAAAGAGCAACCTTATCCGGCGCAGATATATGAGTCTTTTCTGGTATTCCTTCCCGGAGCGGCGGGAGCTTATGGAGGGTCAGCCGGAAGAAGGGCGCTGACTGTGATCTTGAACAAATCCTAGGAGGGTCTATTTCTTCAGCGGGCTGGTATGAGTGGCGACGCACTGCCACTTGCCCTCTAGGTTGACCCAGGTGTCGGTAAAGCGCCCGTAGTGGTCGAAAGGCTTGCCTTTATATTTCCCCTTCGCATGATAGGTCCCAGCTACCACCGCCACCTTCCCGTATAGAAAGACCTGCATGTCGGAGTTGGCCATTACCGTGGGGACATAATTCGGGTCTTTGTTGTCGGCGAGAAACTGCGCCTTGTTGGTGATAACGCCATCGTTGTCAGTGCTGATGAAAGAGTCGGCTACGATTGCTTCCAAGGCCCTAGAGTCATGATGGAGTTGCGCCTGGTTCCATGCATTCTCGAGGGCGATCAACAAGCTCTTGTCCGCGGACGAGGAATCCGAGGACTGCGCGGCCGCCGGTGCAGCTACGAATAGGAGAAGGCAGACCAATAGCTTCTTCTTCATGGCGGAAAACCCCGGTGGCGGGATGACCTCATGATAGTGCAGCCTGAGGCGGCGCTCCGGTGTCAATAGGCTTACAGCTTCGGTACCTCGAAAGTCTCGGCTAACCAAAAAGTCACTCCCAATTCCACAGCAGCAAGCGCTATGCTCCGAACATGGGAGTCTCTGTCTCGATGCTGGCGAGCGGCAGCCGTGGAAACAGCGCCGTTGTCCGCAGTTCGAGCACCAGCATCCTGGTGGACGCTGGCATCTCCTGCCGTGAGACTTTTAAGCGACTGAAGTCCATTGGAGACGACCCACACCAGCTCGGCGCAATTGTCATTACGCACGAACACGCCGACCATGTGTACGGCCTGCGAGTGCTGGCGCGCAAGCTGAAAGTCCCCGTATTCATGAATGAGGCCACGTACGCGACTTGGTCGAAGGCAATGCGTGACGAGGAAGGCAGGCGTGCCCGGCTCGACAAGCTGGAGCTATTTTCTGCGGGGCGCAGCTTTCAGATTGGCGACATCTGCGTGATGCCGTTTACCATTCCGCACGACGCCGCCGATCCAGTCGGATTTACTTTCCGCTCTGAGGGCGTGAAGGTAGCCTTTGCCACCGACCTCGGCTATCTTCCGGCAAGCGTGCGCGATCACTTGCGTCGTTGCGATCTTCTGGTTATCGAATCGAATCATGATGTCGAAATGTTGCGAGTAGGTCCGTATCCGTGGAGCGTGAAGCAGCGGGTCATGAGCCGGGTCGGGCACCTTTCCAATGATGCCCTCGCGGAATTCTTTGCCAAGGACTATGATGGAGGAGCGACATACGTGGTGCTGGCCCACCTCTCGGAGCAGAATAATCATCCTGAAATCGCCCGGGGGGCGGCGGAGAGAGCACTGGGGAACCGTCGGACGTTGTTGCACAATCGTGTGATGCTGGCGGAGCAAGGTGGGCCGCTGGAACCGATTCGACTGTAGCTCAGTATGAGTCAGCAGTGTGTTGATCCTATCGTAGGCAAAATTCTTGCCGGCTGGCGTTACGACATTTCCGGCATTGCGCCAGAGATGCGGGAAGGCTACGAAGACCACTTCGCGCAATGCGAATTTTGCCGTTCCCGGCAGCGATTGCATCGTGGTATCGACGTTTTCCTGATTGCCCTGGCATCGGTTTCCGCAGTCACTTTTCTCCTGGCATTCGGAATTATCTGGCGGCTCGGTCCCCGTCACGCCTTCTGGCTGGAGATCGCAGCATTAGGAGGATTTGCCCTCTCCGTGCTGCTCTGGTTAGTCGTCGCTGTCGCCACACCTGCACCCACTGCGGTCGTGGATGTCGCAAAACTCGGGGCGCGGAGAGTGCATGACCGGTTGCCGGCCGAAATCCGGGAGCGCCTGCCAGAAGACTTGCGGATGAAGATTACCGGGTCATAGAGACGGCAATTCGAAACATGCGACGTTCGGCCACAATTTTGAGCTTTCTCTTGGTGGGAACTCTATATGTGCCGCTGCTGACCGGGTTTGCGTTGGCGGCAGCCGTTCCGACTGCCCAATCTGCCGGATGTCACCACCATGGCGGAACCAAGCCTGCTCCTCGCCCTGCCGATTACACCTGTTGTCAGGCGGGGCATAACTCTGCCATTCTCCAGGCAGAGCACGTTGTGAAGGTTTCATTGTCGGCAACGTTGAGCCAGAGATTTTCCAGCTCGCTTTCGAGTTGCACTTCGAACTTCGTTGTGCAAGAGATCATCCTGTCCAGTTCGGACCCGCCCGGCATTACTACACTTCGTATCTAGACCTCACATTCCTTCCAAGTGCGTGCTTCAGACTGAAGCACGATCGCATGATCGTGTGTTTTGAAGGTTTTTCGCATAGGGAGTCAAAAGAGTGAGGGTAGTGTTTCTTGCATTGTTGCTGATCCTAAGTGTCAGCCTGACTGCCGCGGCGCAGACCTTAGGCCACGACACGGATATGCATCAACAGCCTCCATCGCCAAGCATGCACATGAGTTCGGAGATGACATCGGAGCTGCCGTCGCCGCACGTGGGGTCGGGTACTGGTTGGCAGCCAGCGTCCGTTCCACAGCGCATGTGGATGACCTCCCGTAGCGGGTGGGACTTGATGGCGCACGGCAGTCTCTTCTTAACCTATAACCAGCAGGGTGGTCCGCGAGGCGCGGGCAAGGCTGAATCGGTGAACTACCTGATGCTGATGGAGCAGCACCAGCTTGGACCGGGCACTCTTCTGTTCCGACAGATGTTTTCAGCGGAGTCGTTAACTTCACCGCATCCTGGATTCCCGCTGCTCTTTCAGACTGGCGAAACCTACCATGGCGAGCCATTGGTCGATCATCAGCATCCACATAATGTATTTTCAGAGCTCGCGGCGTATTACACCGTGCCCATCCGCGAGAAAGTTTCATGGCTGCTTTATGGCGGCCCGGTCGGAGAGCCCGCGATCGGCCCGGTGATGTATCTGCATCGCGAGTCGGCATCGGAGGATCCCGCTGCGCCCCTAAGTCATCACCTGCAAGACTCGACGCATACGAGCTTCGGAGTGATCACGACCGGATTTGTGTTCGACCGAGTAAAGCTGGAGGCGTCGGCATTCAATGGACGCGAGCCTGGAGAGGAGCGTTGGGCGATCCAGTTGGATGGCCTGGATTCCTGGTCGGTGCGTGCAAGCGTGGCTCCAACGCGGAATTGGACAGCACAATACAGCTATGGACGATTGGAGCATCCGGAGGCGCTTGAGCCAGGCAGTGAACTTCGCCAAACCGCATCCATTGAATACAACCGTCCTCTGCATGATGGCAATTGGGCCACCAGCCTGATCTGGGGTCGCAAGCGCAAGCTGGAAGATGATCGGGTGCTGAACAGTTACCTGCTGGAATCAACTCTGAATTTCCGACACCGCAACTATGCTTTTACGCGGCTCGAGTTGGTAGATAAAGACGAGTTGTTTCCGGATTCGCCGGTTCATCCATCTTTTCGCATCGGAGCATATACCTTCGGTGGCGTACGTGACCTCATTCAGAACGAGCATTGGCAGTTGGGACTAGGCGCCGATGTGACGTTCTATTCCAAACCTTCGTCGCTCGATTCACCATACGGAGATCAGCCTGTGTCATTCCACGTCTTCTTGCGCGCCCGACCAGGTAAAGGTCATGACCATGGAAATTAGTGAGGATGTGAAGGACGATTCGAGCGGTCCCATATTGCTGATTCAGGTACACAGGGCTTAAGGAAGGGCTCTCGTTTAGCGAAATAGGGTCACAATAGGCCATGGATCCTGCATTGAGAGTAGTTAAGCTCATTCGCATCGCCATGCTGGTCAGTGTTGTCCTGTATGTGGTGATTGCGGAGATGGCTGCGCCAAAGAGCGCTGCACCTCCCAATCTGATAATCTTTTACGTTTTGACGTTCATGGCAATCACCTCGGTGATTCTTATCATGGGCTTCCGCCGGTTCTGGATCGTACCGGCTGCGGCTGCGCTTCCAATGCCAGTTCCAGATGCCGCGATCAACCGTTGGCGTACGGGCTATATCCTCGCATATGCTTTCGCTGAAACGATCGCCTTGTACGGCTTGGTGCTGCGCTTTCTCGGTTTTTCGCTCTCGCAGGTTGCCCCATTCTACCTGGCGGCGTTCGTTCTTCTGATGATGCTTGCCCCGCAGTGGCCAGCCAGTGAGTTAAGCTAAGAATAGAGAAGATATGTCGATCAATACGCCTGAAGAACTGGAACGCATGCGCGCTGCGGGTGCCATCGTGCGCCGGGTGATCGAAGCAATGAGGGCACAGGTTCGCGCGGGAGTGACAACGCGAGAACTTGACCAGGTTGGCGCTGATGTGATGCGCTCGGCAGGCGCGCAATCCGCTCCTTCACTGGTATACGGTTTCCCCGGCGCGAACTGCATCAGCGTGAACGAGGAAGCTGTACATGGTATCCCCGGAGACAGAAAGATCCAGGAAGGCGACCTGGTGAAGCTGGACGTCACTATCGAAAAAGATGGGTTCATGGCCGACGCTGCCGAGACGGTAGCCGTCGGTACACTTTCCGAAGAAAGCAGGCTCCTCAAAGATTGTGCGGAACGCGCTTTCGCCAAGGCGATGTTGGTTGCGCGAGCCGGGTTTCGCGTACTCGAGATCGGTCGCGTAATAGAGCGTGAAGTACGGCGCAGTGGGTTCTCCGTGATCCGCGAGCTAGGTGGACACGGAATCGGCAGAACCATTCATGAAGAGCCGCGCGTGCCGAATTTTGCCGATCCGCAGGCTGACCAAATCCTCAACGAGGGACTTGTAATTACTGTAGAGCCCATCATAGCGGCGGGCTCGGGTCGCGCCATCCTTGCCCGCGATGGGTGGACGGTCTGCACTGCGGATCGCCGGCCTTCAGCGCACTACGAACACACGCTGGTGATCACCAAGGGACAACCGATCTTGTTAACGGCTGCATAGAAAAAATAGGGAGAGCGTTTAGCCCTCCCGGTCCCCAGATCGTTTGTCTATGCCTTGATGTGGCAGGTCGCCATGCCGCGTTTCTCGAGATACTGCTGATGGTAATCCTCGGCCTCATAGAACGTAGTTGCCGGAACGATTTGGGTTGCGATCGGCTTCGAATACATCTCCGAATTACCGAGCTTCTCCTTCGACGCTTTCGCAGCGGCTTCCTGCTCAGGAGAATGAAAAAAGATCGCGGTGCGATATTGCGTGCCCCAGTCAGGGCCCTGCCGATTGACTTGCGTCGGATCGTGATTCTCCCAAAAGACATTCAGCAGTTGGTCGTAGCTGACTTTCGCCGGATCGTAGTCGACCTCCACAGCTTCGGCGTGACCAGTCGTATCGGTGCAGACATCTTTGTAGGTAGGGTTAACCGTGTTTCCTCCGATGTATCCGACCCGTGTGGCGGTCACCCCCGGAAGTGCGCGAAAAGTAGCTTCAACTCCCCAGAAACAGCCAGCGGCAAACGTAGCTTTAGCCATATCAGATATGCTCCCAGAATTGTTCAGTCACAATAAACAAAAAAATGGCGATGGTCCAATTGCCAGACGAGAGAATCCATCAACTGTTGATAATCATTCGATGATCCGCGCGTGCAGAAAGTAACGGACCCCAGCGAAACAACGGCTGCCGAGTTGTGGAATCGCCCTGTTCACGGGTTGGCCTACACAATGCCGAAGGTCACCTGCTTAGGAAAGCCTCAAGTTGACGGGTGCCCGGATTCAGGTTAAAGTCCAGTCTGCAAGCGGTTTCCACGCCTTTTTGAGGTTTCGTGCCAGCCAGTTTCCTTCACCTCGGCAAGACCCTGCGCATCCTTGCGCTGTCATTACTTACGTTGGGCTTGACGGCTCTTGGCTGGGCGGCGAATTCGGGTTTTACTCCCCAGGCTCACCTCGGATTTACGACTGGCGATCAATGGGAACCCGCTCTCGCTGCAGACGGCTTCGGGCACGTTTATGTCCTTTATCCTCAATATGGTGCGGTGCCTAGCTGCTCTTCCTGCCCATTGCCCACGCTGATCTTGGTCAGCAGTGACGATAATGGCGTGACTTGGCAGACGCCGCGGCGGATTGGTCCAGCGGATTCCGGACAGTTCGATCCTCAGATCGTCGTAGACCCGGCGGACCGTCGAACGGTCTACGCGGCGTGGGTCCAAAACCACGAATCCGACTTGGTGGTCGCGAAGTCTACCGACTTCGGACAAAGCTGGTCAATGGTCGTTGCCGCGCGCAACGAAGAGACCGACAAGCCGGTTCTGGCGGTCCGGGGACAGGATGTTTACATCGCCTTCAATCAAGACCGACAGCTCACTGTGGCAGCTTCGCATGACGGAGGCGTGACCTTCACGACGAGGCGCACTTCAGCCGGGAAGCTCAAGTGGTCGCTGGCCGGCGGCGGGACTGTTGACGCCACCGGCAATGTCTATTTTGCCTGGGCGGGATATCCGGCGAACAACCCAAAAGGTACGGTCGACTTGTACATCAGCAAGTCGAGTGATGGCGCTGCCTCCTGGTCGAATGCGTTGATGCAAATCTCCCAGGCTGCTCCGGAATGCGCGGCCTACCACTGCGGCTGGTCATACCTGGGAGCACAGATCACGCTTACCTCGGATGCAGCTGGAACCCTGTATGCCTTGTGGAATGCCGGGGCGACAGCGAAAGGCCCGGAGCGCATCTATTTCGCGACTTCGACGACTGCGGGCGCGACTTGGTCGCCGGGTATCGACGTTTCGAGAGCCCCCGCGGGCGTCGAACACGCCTTCCCGGCCATCGTTGCCGGAAGCGCAGGCGATGTTCGAATCGCTTGGATGGATACTCGATCGAATCCTCTCTGGAACACCTATTACCGAAGTTCGACCAACGGCGGCGCGAGTTGGTCTCCTGAAGTGAGACTTTCAACCTACGTCCCGGGATACACGTACATCGACCCCGCTGGCTTCCGGTTCCCGTTTGGCGACTATTTTGAGATGGACATCGACGACCAGGGACACACGCAGGCAGTGTGGGGCGAAGGGTATAACTTCAAGTCCCCGGGATCGATCTGGTATAGCAGCGGAAAGTAGTCGGCCTCAGTTCTCCGTCACCAGCCCGCCGGTAAGCTCCGACAGCTTTTCAATGCGATGATCAGCGCACCAGCGCTCCAGTTCACCCACGATTTTTTCTGTAGCGACGGGATCCCAGTAACTAGCGGTTCCAATCTCAACCGCCGAAGCCCCGGCGAGCATGAACTCGACGATATCCTCGGCAGTAGAAATGCCGCCCATTCCAATTACAGGAATCTTTACCGCCTTGTATGCGTCATAAACCATGCGGAGGGCGATAGGCTTAATCGCTGGGCCGGAGAGTCCCGCCGTGACGTTCGCGATACGTGGTTTTCGGGTCTCCGCGTCGATGGCCATCGCGATAAATGTATTCACCAGTGAGATCGCATGCGCGCCGGCATCCTCGGAGATGCGTGCCATTTGGGCGATGCTAGTCACGTTGGGCGACAGCTTCACGATCACGGGACGTTGCGAAACACGGCACGCCATGCTGACTAGCTCATCCAGCGAGCGAGGATCCGAGCCGAACTGAATGCCTCCATGCGCCGTATTCGGGCAAGAGACGTTCAATTCATACGCGGCTATACCCTCTCCCTCATTCAGAATCTGCAAAGTCTGCTCATAGTCGGCTCTGGTGTATCCGAAGACATTGGCCAGCACAACGGTGTTCTTCATCTCGCGCAGCTTGGGGAGTTTCTCGTCCACGAACGCGCGCGCGCCTATGTTTTGCAGACCGATCGCGTTGAGCATCCCCGCAGCCGTTTCGTACAAGCGCGGCGGCGGATTACCCGGCATCGGCTCCTTGGACAGTCCCTTCACGACAAAACCGCCAAGCCGGTCGAGGTGCACTACGTCTTCGAATTCGATGCCATAACCGAAGGTTCCGCTGGCGGCAATGACGGGATTCTTGAGCTGGATGCCCGCGAAGCTTACGCTGAGATCATTCATTGTGCCCCACCTGCGGCGGGCTTCATCTCCTGCGGCGGTTTCGACGAGTTGTGGCCCGGAGAAGGCGAGACGTCTGTTCGACGGGGTGGCGCCAGCGCTTCCGTCAGCACCCTTCCTACGGAATGTGTCGGAGCATTGATGCCGAGCAACGAAGCTAGCGTTACGGCGAGATCGACTGGTTCAGCCGGGGTTCGATAAATTCCCGGCTGAAATGGCAGACCATAAAACGCCAGGGGTACGTGGGTATCGTACCGGTATGGAGTGGCATGATCAGTGCCGTTAGGAAAATCAACGACGAAAGGGGGTGGAACTCCTATCACGTACCATCCACCATGCGAAGAATAGCTATGGAGATATTTGTGTCCGAAATCCGTGTTAGGAGCTTCGCCGCGCGCCAATTGCGCACGCGTGTAATAACCCAATAAGCCTGCCTGTTTCATGGCCTCGCCCACGGCACGTTCCGCATCATCTTCTTTCATCTGGATTGCGGCGAACTCATCCTGGTTTAGCCAGGCGATAGGATAGACAAAACCCTTGAGGAATTCAGTGGATTTTCCGGACGACAACTTTGCGTCAAGCGCCTGGTTTACTTGGGCACGCAACTTATCACCGGGCATGACCGCGGCAGGAAGGTGCAGCTTAGTCGCAACAGAGGGAAGAGGTGCGATGCCGTGATCGGCTGAAAGAGCGAGCCAGACGTTGGCCAAGCCTAGTTGGCGTCCGAGAAAACTGAAGAAATCGAGAAGCTGGCGATCCGTTGCCAGGACCATGGCTTCCAGTTGTGGAGAATCCGGCCCAACCTGATGACCCAGGATATCGTTCGCGGACAGACTAACGATAAGTAGGTCCGTGGCAGATCCGGCGCCCAGGTGTTCAGAGCTTATGAGTTCGCGAGCAAACTCAAACTCGTAGTCATTGGCGAAGGGCGTCGCGCCCACTTGTTCATAGAAGCTCGCAGGCTTTCCTGCAGGTGGCGTTGTGCTGCGAAGTACGTTGCCGGATGCGTCCTTCCATTCGCGATTCAGATACTTCTCGGCGGATTTGCGATCGTTGAACTCACGCGCCCACGCCGGCAGCTCACTTCGATAGTAGGTGGAAGTGATAAACGCTCCGGACTTGGGATCGATCCAATACGCGCCATCGCCGCCGAATCCGGCAGGTAGGATCGCGGCACGATCTTTCAATGCAATTCCAAAAACACGCCCTTTGCCTTGTGTGGCAAGTTTGAGCTCATCTCCGAGCGTATCGGCCATGAGGTTATGCGGGGAAGCTCCAGACGCATTGCTGGCAATGCCGACGAGCTTGGTCGCATCGTCCTCAACCGATCCCACCATCTTCTTCTTTTGCGGATCCCACCATTCGTTATCGATGATGCCATGACCATCGTTGTAAGTACCCGTCAGGAGCGTTGCGTGGCCCGGCGCGGTTCGGGTGGTGGCATAGTTGTAGTTGCAATCGGAGAAGCTGGCGCCACGATCCAGGAAAAGACGGAATCCTCCCTCTACGAACTGGTCGCGATAACGCTCCAGATAGTCATCCCGAAATTGATCGATCACGACAATAACGATCAATTTTGGGCGCGCATTATAGGCAGACGCGAAAACGTGCGTCACGAAAGAAAGGACTATGAGAATCGCACCCACGATATTCACACCCGGACGCCTCATTGCGATGGTAGTTTACAGCCAGAGTTGATCGCGACCAACCCTCATCTCAAGTTCCATTCCTTACAGTACTCTGTGATAGTGCTACCTTGAGCGTGCACTCCCGCTCTGTTTTCTGTAAATTAGTTACCTCCCATGCTTGATCTGAGTTTTGTGCGCGACAACCTTCCTGTGGTCGAGGAAAAGCTACGGCAGCGTGGCATGGACCCCTCTACGGTCTTGAATGGCTTCCGCGACGTAGACGTCCAAAGGCGGAAAGTGATTACGGAAGCTGAGACTTTGAAGTCGCGGCGCAATCGCGCGTCAGAAGACATTGCCAAGCTGAAGAAGGCCGGTGGTGACGCTACTGCCGCCATTGCGGAGACCAAGGAACTGCGCGAGCAGATTCAGGAGCTCGAGAAAACAACGAACGATCTGGAAGCACGGCTGCAGGATATTCTCTCTGGCATTCCGAACCTGCCGCACGCCAGCGTCCCAGTAGGTAAGACCGCCGAAGACAATGTCGAGGTGCGCCGCTGGGGTACGCCGCCCAAGTTTGACTTCACGCCGAAGTCGCACTGGGATCTGGGCGAGCAATTGGGAGTACTCGACCTGGAGCGCGCCGCCAAGCTATCGGGCGCGCGATTTGCCGTTTATTGGGACCTGGGAGCCCGGCTGGAACGTGCGCTTGCCAACTTCATGCTGGATCTTCACACCGGACAGCATGGCTACACCGAGGTCCTGCCTCCGCTCATGGTGAATTCGGAATCTATGTATGGGACCGGCCAGCTGCCGAAATTTGCCGGCGACTCGTTCCGCGTTCCACACGGCGAAAAGGAGCTATGGCTAATTCCAACCGCCGAGGTGCCGGTCACAAATCTCTACAGGGACGAGGTACTCGACTGCTCGCGTTTGCCCATCTCATTGACGGCCTACACATCCTGTTTCCGCAGTGAGGCGGGTTCTTACGGAAAGGATGTGCGAGGAATCATCCGCCAGCATCAGTTCCAGAAGGTCGAACTTGTGAAGTTTTCGCGGCCTGAGGACTCGTACCAAGAATTAGAACGCCTGACTCACGACGCCGAAGAAATTCTGCAGAAGCTGGGTTTGCATTATCGGGTGATGTCTCTCTGCACCGCCGATATGGGTTTCTCATCTGCCAAGACGTATGATCTGGAAGTCTGGCTGCCTGGACAGCAATTGTTTCGCGAGATTTCGTCCTGCTCGAACTTCGAATCGTTTCAGGCGCGGCGCGCGAACATCCGCTACCGCCCGGAGGGAAAAAGCAAGACGGAATATGTTCACACACTCAACGGCAGCGGTCTCGCCATTGGGAGGACATGGGTTGCTATCGTAGAAAACAACCAACAGGCTGATGGAAGCGTTGTGGTTCCCGAAGTTTTACGGCCGTATCTGGGGACCGATCGGATCGCGCCCAAGAAGTTCTGATCCATTTGTCGGGCAACTTGACGCAGCTCGAAACATCTACATTGCTTGAAATGAGGGGGCGAAACTAGACTTGGACAGGGCAGAGCTACCTACGAAGGTTGCCGCACCAACGGTGCCCATGAACTCGATCTGGCGCACAATCCGCGGCTACATCCTCTGGGGTTACGAGCGCGGAACGATTCAGTATGACGTAATGGTTTCACTGATTCTGCTCTTCGTCTTTCTTTCACCGCTCTGGATTGACTTCAATGACAAACCTGTCGAACATAACCCGCATCGTACCGGAGTGACGGTTCTGCCGGATGGAGAGTCCGGCTTTATTTATCAAATAGCGGGAAGCGCGGTTAAGAGCAGCGACGATCCGGGAGTTCGGGCTGAACTGTTGAAGATTATCGAGCCCATCGCCGGAGAAGTGAGCATCAGTAAGGTTGAAACCGAACGAGACCGCGCCGGACATGTAATGAACTACAAGGTCTGGGTTCAGCGAGAATAATGAACGTGATCTTCCGAAAACTA